>NZ_CP172950.1:0-217500 GCF_050546165.1 Enterococcus sp. AZ120
ATGCCCGACGTGGAAAGTTTTTGGCATAGCCTTGAAGAAGCCTATCAAGCGATTTTGTCGGCGCCAAGTTTTGATGCTTGGATTAAAACCACACGCCCTTTGAAATTAGACAACAATCAATTGTGGCTAGAAGTCCCTTCTGCAGTTCATCGTGATTACTGGGAAAAAAATCTTTCGGCAAAAATTGTCGAAACTGGATTTAAATTGACCGGTGCAGAAGTGATGCCCCATTTTGTTGTTGCCGATGAAAAAGACGCAGCACTGGCACAAGAACTCGAAGAACCTGCCGAAGAAGAAGTTGTTTTTAGTGAACAAAGTAAAAAAGCGATGCTTAATCCTAAGTACACTTTCGACACCTTCGTTATTGGTAAAGGAAACCAAATGGCTCATGCTGCAGCGCTTGTTGTTGCCGAGGATCCAGGTTCGATTTACAATCCCCTTTTCTTCTATGGTGGTGTAGGGTTAGGGAAAACCCATTTGATGCATGCTATTGGTCATCAAATGTTAGTGAATCAACCAGATGCCAAAGTCAAATATGTTAGTAGCGAAACGTTTACGAATGAATTTATCAACTCAATTCAAACAAAGACATCCGAACAATTTCGGAAAGAATATCGCAATGTTGACTTATTATTAGTCGATGATATTCAATTTTTGGCGGAAAAAGAAGCAACATTGGAAGAATTTTTCCATACCTTCAACGATCTTTACAATGAAAATAAACAAATTGTTTTAACAAGTGATCGCCCGCCGAATGATATTCCAAAATTACCTGAACGATTAGTTTCTCGCTTTGCTTGGGGTTTGTCTGTCGATATCACCCCGCCTGATTTAGAAACACGGATTGCAATTTTGCGCAAAAAAGCAGATGCCGAGCGTTTAGAAATTCCGGATGATACACTAAGTTATATCGCTGGTCAAATTGATTCCAACATCCGTGAATTAGAGGGTGCTTTGGTCCGTGTTCAAGCCTTTGCAACTATTAATGGAGAAGATATTACCACTAGTTTAGCGGCGGACGCCTTGAAATCTCTAAAATCAGTTGGTAGTAAAAATCAATTGTCCATTTTACAAATTCAAGAAGAAGTATCCAAATATTATCATGTGCCTCTTAAAGATTTAAAAGGGAAAAAACGGGTGAAAACAATTGTGGTTCCTCGTCAAATCTCAATGTATCTTGCTAGAGAAATGACCGACAATTCCTTGCCAAAAATTGGTGCCGAATTTGGCGGCAAAGATCATACAACGGTGATTCATGCGCACGAAAAGATTCAGCAATTATTGGAAAAAGACCCAGCGATTCAAAAAGAAGTCAGTGAAATTAAAAATTTATTGAACTCTTAGGATGTGGAAAACTAAACAAAAAAGAACAAAGTTATCCACAACTTATACACAAGTGGATAACTTAGTAAAATCAATGCTCTTTTGACTTTTCCACAGAATCAACATGCCCTATTACTTTTATTATTTATTTATATATAATATACAAAACAGTGGCGTACAAAATTAGAACGTATTGAAAATACTTAAAAAGGAGTTTACATTATGAAATTAACGGTCAAACGAAGTGTCTTTTTACAAGAATTACAAACTGTTCAACGAGCAATTTCTTCTAAAACAACGATTCCAATCTTAACAGGTGTTAAAATTGTGTTATCAGAAGATGGCTTATCACTTACTGGGAGTAACGCGGATATTTCAATTGAAAGTTTTTTAAGTAAAGACGATGAAAAAGCTCAAATGACCATTGAACGCACAGGTAGCATCGTTTTACAATCTCGTTTCTTTGGCGAAATTATTCGTAAATTACCAGAAGATATGTTCACAATGGAAGTTCTAGATAACAATCAAGTTGCAATTACTTCAGGAAAAGCTGATTTTACGGTTAATGGATTAGATGCGGATAATTATCCGCACTTACCAGTAATTGATACTCAAAACCAAATGAAATTACCTGTTCATTTATTGACAAAAATTATTAGTGAAACAGGTTTTGCTGTCTCGATGCACGAAAGTCGTCCAATTTTAACTGGGGTTCACTTTATTTTAGAAAATCAAAAATTACTTGCCGTTGCGACAGATTCACATCGTTTAAGTCAACGTGTGATCCCGACAGAACAAGGAGTAGAAGACTTTAACATTGTAATTCCAGGAAAAAGTTTAACTGAACTTTCTCGTTCATTAACCAATGAAGAAGAAATGGTTGAAATCAGCATTATGGAAAACCAAGTGCTATTTAAAACAGAAACAATGTACTTCTATTCTCGTTTGTTAGAAGGAAATTATCCTGATACCAACCGTTTAATTCCAACTAGCCATAACACGCAAATTGAATTTTATGTACCAGAATTGCTTTCAGCAATCGAACGTGCCTCTTTACTTTCTCATGAAGGACGTAACAATATTGTTCGCCTTTCAATTTCACCAGATTCTGTTGTTTTATATGGAAATTCACCTGAAATTGGAAAAGTCGAAGAAGCGTTAAACTATGAAAATGTTTCTGGTGAAGCGTTGGATATTTCTTTCAACCCAGATTATATGAAAGATGCGTTGCGAGCGTTTGGCGATATGAATATTACCGTGAAATTCCTTTCTCCAATTCGTCCGTTTACATTGGAGCCAACCGAAACAGAACTAGATTTCATTCAACTAATTACACCGGTTCGTACAAATTAATCATGTTTAAAAAAGACCTTCGGAAAATCACTATGATCGCCGAAGGTTCTTTTTTGTCGTCTATTTAAAGCCGATAAACGCTGCTAGATAAGCTTTTTAAAACTAGAATAGCTTTTACGCTAATATGATTGTGAATGTTTGAACTATCGTTTGACGAATAAATTCTGCCTTTTTTTTCGTGGATAAAGAAAAAAGCCCTTTAATTTTTCGTTTAAGGGCTGTTCATTTTTTTATGAATATTTCCTAGTGAAAGAAGTTTACGTTGCTTAAAACGACGCTCAGACCTCTACAAGCTACTTTTCTTCATTGCGCGCCCTCTTCGTTTGTCTTTGAGTTACCCCTAATTGTTTTTTAGTTAAACGCTACTCGTCATTTCTGCCAAATCAGGCCCCTTTTTTCTCAAGAAAATATCAATTTCCGTTTTAAAATGCTTTTTAAGAGTTTTTTTATCCTAATAATATTTTCGGTCATTTAGAATTAAAATTGCTTAGAATGAAAATTAGACAGATAAATTTGTTTTCTCTTATGAAAAAGGGTATAATATATATGAGAACGTATTAGAAAAAAGAGGGATGCACATTGAAAAAAACGTTTGTTTTAGCAACTGAGTATATAACGCTTGGTCAGTTTCTTAAAGAAATCAACGTCATTGGTAGTGGCGGCCAAGCCAAATGGTATTTGGCAGATAATAGCGTGTTTGTTGATGGCGAGTTGGAAAATCGTCGCGGACGGAAACTTTATGCGGGCATGATGATTGAGATACCTGAAGAAGGTACTTTTTTTATGGTGAAAAACGGAAACGAGTCCGACGATGCGGCTGAATGAGCTGACACTTCAGCATTATCGTAATTATGAAACAGTCAGCTTAGATTTTCCAAAAACGTTAAATCTTTTTTTAGGCGAAAACGCCCAAGGAAAAACCAACTTGTTAGAAAGCATTTATGTTCTAGCAATGACACGAAGTCATCGAACCAGCAATGAAAAAGAATTAATTGGCTGGGAACAAGCAGCAGCTAAAATTAGCGGTGTGGTTGAAAAAAAGACAGGCACCGTGCCGTTGGAAATTTTAATTTCCAACAAAGGACGTAAAACCAAGGTTAATCACATTGAGCAAAAAAGGCTCAGTGCGTACATTGGGCAACTGAATGTTATTTTATTTGCCCCAGAAGATTTATCTTTGGTGAAAGGCTCACCTCAAGTCCGCCGGAAATTTATTGACATGGAACTCGGACAAGTGAGTCCTATTTATCTTTATGATCTTGTCCAATATCAGTCTGTTTTAAAGCAACGGAACCAATACCTAAAACAACTAGCTGAAAAGAAACAAACAGATACTGTTTATCTGGATATTTTGACAGAGCAGCTAGCTGAATTTGGCGGGAAAGTTCTATACGCTCGGTTAGGTTTTCTTAAAAAATTAGAACACTGGGCAAACTTACTCCATCAAAAAATTAGTCATGGACGCGAAACGCTCACCATTGACTACGCATCAAGCATCCCAATTGACAACACGGATCTTTCCTTAGAAGCACTTCAAAATCAATTGCTCCAACAATTAATGAACAATCGTAAGCGTGAATTGTTTAAAGCGAATACTTTTTTAGGCCCTCATCGTGACGATTTGCTATTTATTGTCAATGGTCAAAATGTTCAAACGTATGGCTCACAAGGCCAACAGCGAACGACAGCTTTAAGTATTAAATTGGCAGAGATTGATTTGATGCATTCAGAAACAGGAGAATATCCTGTGTTATTACTAGATGATGTCATGAGTGAATTAGATAATGAACGTCAAATTCACTTGTTAGAAACGATTGAAGGCAAAGTTCAAACGTTCTTAACGACAACTAGTTTAGATCACATAAAAGACAAGCTAACAGTTGAACCAGATATTTTTTATGTTCAACAAGGCAAGATAGAAAGGAATTCAGCGACATGACAGAAGAAGAAAAAAACATGAGAGAACGTGCGCAAGAATATGACGCTAGTCAGATTCAAGTTTTGGAGGGCTTAGAAGCTGTCCGGAAACGTCCTGGTATGTACATAGGCTCTACTAGTGGCGAAGGGTTACACCACTTAGTATGGGAAATCGTTGACAACTCTATCGACGAAGCCTTAGCAGGATTTGCTAAATCAATTCAAGTAATTATCGAACCAGACGATAGTATTACTGTTATCGATGATGGTCGTGGAATTCCAGTCGGGATTCAAGCCAAAACAGGTCGCCCAGCTGTGGAAACAGTGTTTACAGTGCTACATGCCGGCGGGAAATTTGGCGGTGGCGGCTATAAAGTATCAGGTGGCTTGCACGGTGTTGGTTCCTCTGTTGTTAATGCTTTATCGACCAGTTTAGATGTTCGTGTTTATAAAGATGGCAAAGTGTATTACCAAGAATATCGTCGTGGTGCGGTTGTTGATGACCTAAAAGTTATCGAAGAAACGGATCGTCACGGAACCACTGTTCACTTTATTCCAGATCCTGAAATTTTTACAGAAACAACCGTTTATGATTTTGATAAATTAGCAACACGGGTTCGTGAATTAGCCTTTTTAAATCGAGGCTTACACATTTCAATTGAAGACCGTCGTGAAGGACAAGAAGATAAAAAAGAGTATCACTATGAAGGCGGGATTAAGAGTTATGTTGAGCATTTAAATGCCAATAAAGACGTTATTTTCCCAGAGCCAATCTTCATTGAAGGAGAGCAACAAGATATTACAGTGGAAGTGTCAATGCAGTATACAGATGGCTACCACTCAAATATTTTAAGTTTTGCCAACAATATTCATACTTATGAAGGCGGAACGCATGAATCTGGTTTTAAAACTTCTTTAACACGTGTGATTAATGACTATGCACGTAAACAAAAATTGATGAAAGAAAACGATGAAAAATTAACTGGGGAAGATGTTCGTGAAGGCTTAACCGCAGTGGTTTCCATCAAACATCCAGATCCTCAATTTGAAGGACAAACCAAAACGAAATTAGGAAACTCAGAAGTACGGACCGTCACGGATCGTTTATTCTCAGAATACTTTACAAAATTCTTAATGGAAAATCCAACAGTCGGCAAACAAATTGTCGAAAAAGGTATGTTGGCCTCAAAAGCTCGTTTAGCCGCTAAAAGAGCCCGTGAAGTCACCCGTCGTAAAGGCGCGTTAGAAATTAGCAACTTGCCAGGGAAGCTGGCTGATTGCTCAAGTAAAGATCCGGAAAAATGCGAATTATTTATCGTCGAAGGAGACTCGGCCGGCGGTTCAGCAAAACAAGGCCGTAGCCGTGAATTCCAAGCCATTTTACCAATTCGTGGGAAAATCTTGAATGTTGAGAAAGCCAGCATGGATAAAATTTTAGCCAATGAAGAAATTCGGTCATTATTTACAGCTATGGGAACAGGCTTCGGCGAAGATTTCGATGTTTCTAAAGCACGTTATCACAAACTAGTGATTATGACCGATGCCGATGTCGATGGTGCGCATATTCGAACGTTGTTATTAACCTTGTTCTATCGCTTCATGCGGCCAATTGTTGAAGCTGGTTATGTGTATATTGCCCAACCACCACTATATGGTGTGAAACAAGGGAAAAACATCACCTACGTTCAACCAGGCAAACATGCTGAAGAGGAACTAGCAAAAGTGTTAGAAGAATTACCTGCTTCACCAAAACCAAGTGTTCAACGTTACAAAGGGTTGGGTGAAATGGATGATCACCAACTTTGGGAAACAACAATGGACCCAGAAAAACGATTAATGGCGCGAGTGAGTGTCGATGATGCCATTGAAGCTGACCAAATTTTTGAAATGCTAATGGGCGATCGTGTGGAACCACGTCGTGCGTTTATCGAAGAAAATGCCCATTACGTGAAAAACTTGGATATTTAATGTGTCGCAACGTTGTAAGAGACGCTAGAACATATATTTAGAGGGGAAAAAATTCATGAGTGAAGAAATTAAAGAAAACATTCAAGACGTCAATCTGACCAGCGAAATGAAAGAATCTTTCATTGACTACGCAATGAGTGTTATCGTAGCCCGCGCGTTACCTGATGTTCGTGACGGTTTAAAACCTGTTCATCGCCGAATCTTATATGGAATGAACGAATTAGGGGTAACCCCTGATAAACCACACAAAAAATCAGCCCGGATTGTTGGGGATGTTATGGGTAAATATCACCCCCATGGGGACAGTGCGATTTACGAATCAATGGTGCGGATGGCACAACCTTTTAGTTATCGGGCTATGTTAGTTGACGGCCACGGAAACTTCGGTTCTGTCGATGGTGACGGCGCTGCCGCTATGCGTTATACCGAAGCACGTATGAGTAAAATTGCTTTAGAAATGCTACGAGATATTAACAAAAATACAGTCGATTTCCAAGGAAACTATGATGATTCAGAACAAGAACCAGTAGTTTTACCTGCTCGTTTTCCAAACTTACTAGTTAACGGAACAACGGGGATTGCGGTGGGGATGGCAACAAATATTCCACCACACAATTTAAGTGAAGTGATTGATGCAACAAGTTTATTGATGGACAATCCTGATGTAACGACGAATGAATTGATGGAAGTGTTACCTGGACCAGATTTTCCAACAGGCGGTTTAGTGATGGGGAAATCAGGGATTCGCCGAGCATATGAAACAGGGAAAGGTTCGATTACTGTTCGTGCAAAAGTTGAATTGACTGAAATGCCGAATGGAAAAGAACGTATTTTAGTAACTGAATTGCCTTATATGGTGAATAAAGCCAAATTAATCGAACGAATTTCTGAATTACACAGAGATAAACGAATTGAAGGAATTACTGATTTGCGGGATGAATCTTCTCGTGAAGGCATGCGGATCGTCATCGATGTTCGTCGAGATGTGAGTGCCTCTGTTGTGTTAAACAACTTGTACAAAATGACTGCCTTACAAACATCTTTTGGTTTTAACATGTTAGCCATCGAAAAAGGCGTACCGAAAATTTTAAGCTTGAAACGTATTTTAGAAAACTACGTCGAACACCAAAAAGAAGTCATTACTCGCCGGACGATTTTTGACAAAAACAAAGCAGAAGCACGGGCGCATATTTTAGAAGGTCTACGAATTGCCTTAGATCATATCGATGAAATCATTGCCATTATCCGTGGGTCACAATCAGATGACGAAGCAAAAGCAACGTTAATTGAACGCTTTGAATTTTCAGATCGTCAAGCGCAAGCGATTTTAGATATGCGTTTACGCCGTTTAACAGGCTTAGAACGCGACAAAATTGAAAATGAATATCAAGAGCTATTGAAATTCATTGCGGACTTAGAGGACATTTTAGCCCGCCCAGAACGTGTCATTGAAATCATTAAAACAGAGTTAAATGACGTTCGCACAAAATTTGGTGATGCACGACGCACAGAATTATTAGTAGGTGAAGTCCTAAGTCTTGAAGATGAAGATTTAATCGAAGAAGAAGAAGTCGTGATTACGTTAACCAATAACGGCTACATTAAGCGGATGGCAAACTCCGAATTCCGGGCGCAACGCCGTGGCGGACGTGGTGTCCAAGGGATGGGCGTTCACGATGATGATTTCGTGAAAAACCTAGTTTCTTGTTCAACACACGACACGTTATTATTCTTTACGAACACTGGGAAAGTTTACCGAGCAAAAGGTTACGAAATCCCTGAATACGGTAGAACAGCAAAAGGAATTCCAGTGATTAACTTACTGGGAATTGATTCTGCAGAAAAAATTCAAGCGATTATTTCTGTTGAGGGCAAAGCGGAAGCAGGTAAATACTTGTTCTTCACAACCTTAAAAGGAACCGTCAAACGGACAGCCGTAACAGCCTTTTCTAATATCCGTAGTAATGGATTAATCGCCATTAGCTTAAAAGAAGATGATGAGTTAGTTAACGTGGTAACGACTAATGGCAATCAGAAGATGATTATCGGAACACATGCAGGATACTCTGTCACATTTGATGAAAATACTGTACGTGATATGGGCCGGACAGCATCAGGCGTTCGGGGAATCCGTCTCCGCGAAAATGATTATGTGGTCGGCGCAGCGATTCTGGATGAAAACAAAGAAGTCCTAGTCATTACTGAAAATGGTTATGGTAAGCGTACAAAAGCTTCTGAATATCCAGTTAAAGGACGTGGCGGTAAAGGGATTAAGACAGCAAATATCACTGAGAAAAATGGTCCATTAGCTGGTTTAACCACGGTCAATGGGGATGAAGATATCTTATTGATTACGAACAAAGGCGTCATTATCCGCTTTAACGTAGATTCTGTTTCTCAAACAGGACGCGCAACATTAGGAGTTCGTTTAATGAGAATGGAAGATGGTGCCAAAGTGGTAACAATGGCTGTTGTAGAACCAGAAGAAGTGGAAGAAGAAATCGTTGAAGTTGTAGAAACAACAGAAAACGAAACAACATCAGAAACAGAAGAATAACATAAAAAAGTTTCGCCAGTTGGCGAAACTTTTTTATTGGGGCTTTTCAAAACTATTTCTTGCTTTTGTCTATCAATTAGCATATAATTAGAGATTGTGAACTACCTTTTTAGGTATGTTCTCCTTGCTCTTAGCCAACTAAGAGCCTTGAAGTCCATAGGGAGGTGAAAATCAATGAGTCAAGATACGAAGTACGAAATCATGTACATTATTCGTCCGAACATTGATGAAGAAGCAAAAACTGCTTTAGTAGAACGTTTCGACACAATCTTAAAAGATAACGGAGCAGAAGTTATCGAATCTAAAGATTGGGAAAAACGCCGCTTAGCATATGAAATGAACGGATTCCGTGAAGGCATCTATCATATCGTTAACGTTACTTCTCCATCAACAGCTGGCGCAATCAACGAGTTTGATCGTTTAGCAAAAATCAATGACGATATTATCCGTCATATGATCGTGAAGGTAGAAGCATAATTTGTTTCACATGAAACATTTATTGACGAAAGGAGATGTTTTGAATGATTAATAACGTTGTATTAGTCGGAAGATTGACAAAAGATCCTGACTTACGTTACACCGCTAGTGGTTCAGCTGTTGCGACCTTTACACTTGCTGTAAACCGTAACTTTACGAATCAAAATGGTGACCGTGAAGCAGACTTTATCAACTGTGTGATTTGGCGTAAACCCGCAGAAACAATGGCTAATTATGCCCGTAAAGGTACATTATTAGGTGTTGTCGGAAGAATTCAAACTCGTAACTACGAGAACCAACAAGGTCAACGTGTCTACGTAACTGAAGTGGTTTGTGAAAACTTCCAATTGTTAGAATCTCGTTCTGCTTCAGAACAAAGAGGAACTGGCGGCGGTAGCTTTAATAACAACGAAAATGGTTATCAATCACAAAATCGTAGCTTTGGTAATAACAATGCCGGTTCTGGATTTAATAACAACAACAATAGTTTCAATCCATCATCTTCTCAGTCGCAAAACAATAACGGTATGCCTGATTTCGATAAAGATTCTGATCCATTTGGTGGCTCAGGTTCATCTATCGACATTTCAGATGATGATTTACCATTCTAAACGAATTTGATAGGAGGGAACAAGAATGGCACAACAAAGAAGAGGCGGACGTAAACGTCGGAAAGTCGACTACATCGCAGCAAACCACATCGAATACATCGATTATAAAGATACTGAATTGTTAAAACGATTCATTTCAGAACGTGGCAAAATTTTACCACGTCGTGTTACAGGTACTGGCGCTAAAAACCAACGTAAATTAACGATTGCTATTAAACGCGCACGTATCATGGGATTATTACCATTCGTTAGTGACGAACAATAATTTTATGACAATTTTCAGAACCAAAGAGCTTGCTCTTTGGTTCTTTTTTATCTTGACTAGTGTTTCACGTGAAACATAACAAGGTTCGCAGAATGAAGTGTTTTGTGATAAAATAAAGGATGAAATAACTAGTGAATCACCAGAGCAATATGCTCGTTGGAACAAGTCGCCTCAAAGGTCTGCAGAAAGATTGGAGGCAAAAAAAATGCAAAAGAAGAGAATTCAAAAAAACGGTTTCTTAATTGTTGTGGGTCTTCTCTTAGTAGAATTTCTCCTCTATTTCTTACTAACAAATAAATGGCTGCTATTGGCGGTAATTATCGCATTAGATATCTTTCTCTTAGTGGTTATTCGGCTGTTGATTAGAGATGTAGAAATTACGAACGTAGAAAAGATTCAAGAAGCAAGTTCCATTGCTGAACAATCGTTGGATTATGTTGTGAATGAAGTACCTGTGGGGATTATTACGTATAACGGGGAAACACGCGCGGTAGAATGGCTTAATCCTTATGCTGCTTCTATTTTTAATAAAGACAATCAGCTAACGTTAACCGCTAGCCAAGTTACGTCTTATTTAGAATTAGCAGAACGAAACCAAGATATTTTTACGATTGACGAAAATACCTATCGCTTTAGCGTCAATAAAGAACAACATACAATTACTTTTGAAGATATCACTAAAGAAAGTAATTTGTATCAAGAAAAAGTCGAAATGCAAACGGCTATTGGCATTGTGTCTGTCGATAATTATGATGATGTCACCGATACAATGGACGAGAAAGAAATTTCTTATTTGAATAGTTTCATTACGACGATGGTTTCTGATTGGATGGACCAATACAAAGTTTTTTATAAGCGAATCAACGCAGAACGTTATTTTTTCATTGCCCAATGGGAAGATATTCAAAAAATGATGGACGAAAAATTTTCTATTTTGGATACGATCCGTAAGGAATCAGCTAACCATGAAGTAGCTATTACGTTAAGCATGGGGATTGCTTATGGGGGGCCAACCTTAGATCAAACCGGGACCACGGCTCAAACAAACCTAGATACAGCTTTAGTACGTGGCGGCGATCAAGTGGTTGTAAAAGAAGCCAAAGATGAAGCGAAGCCGTTATTTTTTGGTGGAAAAACGGCAGTAACGACGAAACGTTCCCAAGTACGTTCTCGCGCAATGAGCATGGCAATTAAGGGAATTATTGCGGAATCAGCTGACATCTATATTATGGGCCATCGTTATCCAGATATGGATGCGTTAGGTTCAGCATTTGGTGTTGCTCGTTTAGCCTCGTTTAATAATCGAAAAGCGTGGATTGTTTTAGATGAAAATGAAATCATTCCCGATGTCAAAAGAGTGTTAGAGGCGATTAAAGAGTACCCAGAATTAGAAGAGCGCATTATTAGTCCTAAAGAGGCCATGAAGCGCAAGAAAGAAAGTAGCTTATTAGTTATGGTAGATTACCATAAACCGTCTCTATCGATCTCACAAGAGCTCTATGAGCGTTTTGATAAAGTAGTAATCATTGATCACCATCGACGAGGAGACGAATTTCCAGCAAAACCCTTGCTTTCTTATATTGAATCTTCTGCCTCTTCTGCTTCAGAATTAGTCACAGAATTGATCGAATACCAAAGTAATAGCGCAAATAAACTGCAGGCCTTTGAAGCAACCATGATGTTGGCGGGAATTGTGGTTGATACGAAAAGTTTCAATACACGAACGACGGCGCGAACATTTGATGTGGCTAGTTATTTACGAACTTGTGGAGCAGACTCATCTTTAGTACAATATCTATTAAGTTCTGATCTTACAAGCTATCTGGAAATGAACAACTTAATCTCTAAAAGCGAATATGTCACAAAAGATACCGTCGTTGTTGCCGGGAGTGAAGACAAAGAATATGATAGTGTCACAGCTGCCAAAACAGCGGACACGTTACTTTCTATGGCAGGGATTAATGCAGCATTTGTCATTACCAAGCGGACGGATCAACAGATTGGCATTAGTGCTCGGAGTAATGGTTCAATTAATGTCCAAATTATTATGGAAAATTTAGGTGGTGGCGGTCACTTTACTAATGCGGCAGTACAATTATCAAACGTAACAGTAGCAGAAGTAAAAGAGCAACTACTTGATGTAATTCGTCAAAATATTAATGAAATGTATGAACAGGAGTGAAGGAAATGAAAGTCATTTTTTTACAAGACGTTAAAGGAAAAGGAAAAAAAGGGGACGTAAAAGAAGTGCCAACTGGTTACGCCCAAAACTTTTTAATTAAAAACGGCTATGCGAAAGAAGCCAATAAAGGGAGCATGAGTGCGTTAGCGGGTCAAAAGAAAGCCCAAGAAAAACATGAAGCAGAAGTTTTAGCACAAGCAAAAGAAATGCAAGCCTTTTTAGAAGATGAAAAGACTGTTGTAGAGATCAAGGCAAAAGCTGGAGAAGACAGCCGTTTATTTGGCTCAATTCCTTCAAAACAAATTGCAGAAGCCTTAAACAAACAATACAATGTAAAATTGGATAAACGCAAAATCGAATTAGCCAACCCAATTCGTTCTCTAGGTTACACTAACGTACCAGTCAAACTACATCATGAAGTTACAGCGAAAATTAAGGTTCATGTCGTAGCGGAATAATACAATCGATAAAAAAGAAGCCGATTTCTCCGGCTTCTTTTTTATGCCAAATAAATTACTCAAATTATTTTTATAATATTTAAAAATAAAATACACAACACTTTAAATTAATGAAAGTATTATATTTTTATTAATTGTATATTTTTAAAAATTGGAAAGTGAACTAAAAATAGAGAAATCAGCAGAGAAAAAATGTACTTTTTTTAATGAAATTGTGTTAAAATGGATAGACTAAATGAACCAGAAAGTAAGACATCGTGGGAGAGAACAAAATGAATGAATTATTGCAAGATAGGGTACCGCCACAAAATATTGAAGCGGAACAAGCCGTTTTAGGTTCTATTTTCTTAGATGCAGATGTGCTAATAGAAGCGATGGAATATGTGGAACCTAAAGATTTCTATCGTCGTAGTCATCAGTTGATTTTCCAAACGATGATGACCTTAAGCGACCGAAATGAAGCGATTGATGTGGTAACAATCAAAGATCGCCTAGAACAAGAGAATTTGTTAGAAGATGTTGGTGGACTAAGTTATCTGTCAGATTTAGCTTTAGCTGTGCCGACAGCTGCCAATGTCATTTATTATGCAAAAATTGTTGAACAAAAATCGTTGCTGCGCAACTTAATCCAAACCGCTACAGAGATTGTAACTAAAGGCTTTGAGCAAGGTGAAGATGTTGAATCTATTTTGGATGATGCAGAACGAAGCATTTTAGAAGTCTCTGAAAAGCGGAATCGCAGTGGCTTTTTATCAATTTCAGATGTTCTAAATACAACTATTGCGAATATTGACCAATTATACCAAAATGATGAAGAGATTACTGGTTTACCTACAGGCTATCAAGCATTGGATAAAATGACTGCTGGCTTGCAAGCGGAAGAGCTAATTATTTTAGCGGCCCGTCCAGCGGTAGGGAAAACCGCTTTTGCATTAAATATTGCCCAAAATGTCGGCACCAAAACAGATAAAGCTGTCGCTATTTTTAGTTTAGAAATGGGGGCAGAATCATTAGTGAACCGGATGCTTTGTGCAGAAGGATCCATTGAGGCCAGCCATTTAAGAACAGGGCAATTATCTGAAGAAGAATGGCAAAACTTAATTATTGCGATGGGTAGTTTGTCCCGTGCGAATATCTATATTGATGACACACCAGGGATTAAAATTACCGAAATTCGTGCGAAATGTCGTAAATTAGCACAAGAAAAAGGCAACCTAGGTCTAATTTTGATCGACTACCTACAATTGATTGAAGGAACTGGAAAAGAGAACCGCCAACAGGAGGTTTCTGATATTTCACGTCAATTAAAAAAATTAGCGAAAGAATTAAAAGTCCCGGTTATTGCTTTGTCACAGCTTTCTCGTGGCGTGGAACAACGTCAAGATAAACGTCCTGTGTTAAGTGATATTCGTGAGTCAGGTTCCATTGAGCAAGATGCCGATATCGTTGCCTTTCTTTATCGTGATGATTACTATGATCGTGGTGAAGGAGAAGACGGCGATCATGAGCCACCAGAAGTTGACAATGTTGTAGAAGTCATCATTGAGAAAAACCGTAGTGGTGCGCGTGGAACGGTCGAATTACTTTTCATTAAAGAATATAATAAATTTTCTTCGCTTTCGCCGAGGACAGAATTTTAAAAAACGAACTCATTTTTTGAGTTCGTTTTTTTGCTTATTAAGGGATTAAAATCAGAGAGTAAAACACGAACAATATTCGTATATTTTATTATTTTACAAAAACATAGCTAAAAATGTTCGTATTTTTGACAGAAACGCTTTTTATTGTGAAAGAATATTCGATTTTTACCCTTGAAAGGGACTGGTTTTACTGGTACAATGATTCAGGACAAAAAAATTATGAACGAGGTGTTCGAATGTCATCAGTAGTAGTTGTTGGAACGCAATGGGGCGACGAAGGTAAAGGAAAAATTACAGACTTTCTAAGTGAAAACGCAGAAGTGATCGCTCGTTACCAAGGCGGAGATAACGCCGGACATACCATTAAATTCGACGGCGTAACGTATAAATTACATTTAATTCCTTCAGGGATTTTCTATAAAGAAAAAATTAGTGTAATTGGTAACGGCGTAGTTGTGAATCCAAAATCTTTAGTAAAAGAATTAGCTTATTTAAAAGAAAATAATGTTGCCACTGATAATTTACGTATTTCAGATCGTGCTCATGTCATTTTGCCGTATCATATTAAATTGGATCAATTGCAAGAAGATGCAAAAGGTGAAAACAAGATTGGGACAACGATTAAAGGAATTGGCCCAGCCTACATGGATAAAGCAGCACGGGTGGGAATCCGTATCGCTGATTTATTGGATAAAGAAATTTTTGCGGAACGTTTGCAAATTAACTTAGAAGAAAAAAATCGTCAATTCGTTAAAATGTTTGATAGCGAAGCCATTGAATTTGATGATATTTTTGAAGAATACTATGAATACGGACAACAAATTAAACAATATGTTACAGATACTTCGGTTATTTTAAACGATGCATTAGATGCTGGAAAACGGGTTTTATTTGAAGGGGCACAAGGTGTCATGTTGGATATCGATCAAGGAACCTATCCATTTGTTACTTCCTCTAATCCAGTAGCTGGTGGCGTAACTATCGGTAGTGGCGTTGGTCCATCAAAAATTAATAAAGTGGTTGGTGTCTGCAAAGCGTACACTTCACGTGTCGGTGACGGCCCATTCCCAACAGAATTATTTGATGAAACAGGAGAAACCATTCGTCGTGTCGGTAAAGAATACGGAACAACAACAGGACGTCCGCGTCGTGTCGGTTGGTTTGATTCAGTAGTTATGCGTCATTCAAAACGTGTATCAGGGATTACAAACTTGTCATTAAACTCGATTGACGTGTTAAGTGGCTTAGAAACGGTGAAAATTTGTACAGCTTATGAACTTGATGGTGAATTAATTTATCATTATCCAGCAAGCTTGAAAGAATTAAGCCGCTGTAAACCAGTTTATGAAGAATTACCAGGTTGGTCTGAAGATATCACTGGTTGCAAAACTTTAGCTGATTTACCAGCTAATGCTCGTAACTATGTGCATCGGATTTCAGAATTAGTTGGTGTGCGCATTTCAACATTCTCTGTAGGTCCAGACCGTAACCAAACGAACGTTTTAGAAAGCGTTTGGGCACAAATTTAAGCAGATTTTTAAGGGAACGTAAAGGATGGCTTATGCCAGTTCAGCCTTTACGTTCTTTTTTAATTTTATATAAAAATGAAAAACTATGGTAAAATAAAAGAAAACATGAAGGGGGCAATTGTCCGTGAATTATCAATTAGTGACAGATTCTTGTTGTGACTTGCCGTATACATACTTAAAAGAAAACCAAGTACCTTTTATTAGCATGAATATTCAAATTGACGGGAAAGAATATCGCGATGATTTAGGTGAAACGTTTGATTATCAGAACTTCTTAACGGCTATTAAAAATGGAAGTATGCCCACTACCTCTCAAGTTAATGTAGGACGCTACAATGAATTTTTCCGTCCTTTTGTGGAGCAAGGGTTACCGGTGATTTATTTAGCTTTTTCATCTGGGTTAAGTGGCTCTTATCAAAGTGCGTTGCAATCAGTAGAGATGTTAAAAGAAGAGTATGATAATGTAGAAATTCATATTATTGACACAAAAGCAGCTAGCTTAGGTCAAGGGATGTTAGTCCGAGAAGCCATTCGATTACAAACAGATGGTCATTCATTAGGAGAAGTTGTTGCCTATCTTGAAGAGCAAAAAATGAAACTTCACTCGTGGGTAACGGTAGATGATTTAAAACATTTAGAACGTGGCGGACGGATTTCTAAAACAGCGGCAGCACTTGGTGGCTTAATGAACATTAAACCAATTATTCGCGTGGATGCGGCAGGCAAACTAGCATCCGTTGGTAAAACTCGTGGACGAAACAAGTCCTTGCAAAAGATTGCGCAAGAAACGATTCAAGGCATTGTAGAGCCAATGAAACAAACACTGTTGATTGCATATGCGGGAACGAAAGATGACGCGGAAAAAGTCAAAGAATTAATTGAAAAAGAAATAGAGGTTAATGAGATACTGATTTATCCTCTAGGCCCCACCATTACTAGTCATACTGGAATAGGTTGTATTGCTGTGTTTTCTTTTGGTGAAAAAAGAAAATAAAAAATGAGCCTGGGACAAAAATCACTTTGGATTTTTGTCCCAGGCTTAAAAATTGATAAACGGCGGGAACAGAAGCAACACTACGCGTTGCTCCGATCTCAACAACTTCTAAGAGCTAAAGCTCTAAGAGTTGAAGGTCCTTCGGAAATAAGCCGAAATTGTTGAGAATCACGAAGAACGTAGTGATTCGATGATGAACAATACCTACTTGGTCTCCAAAAATTATAGAACACCGGGTAGGTATCATGCAACATCAACTCGTTCCTCGTTGTGTTTTATGACAATTTTCGGAAATTCCTTCTTATTGCTGAGAAACACTATTTGCAAAGTAAATAGATGTTGAACAGTACCTACTTGGTTCTCGGAGTTAAACGCTTCTGTCCCGACCTCATTTTTTAATAATCTGAACTGAATAAAATGTCCATTTGTTTTTGAATTTCTGGGTTTTCCAAGAATTCATCATAGGTTGTTTCTGCCCGATCAATGACCCCTTTATCAGAAACAGCAATAATTCGGTTCGCTAATGTTTGGATAAATTGGTGGTCATGTGAAGCAAAAAGAATTGAACCAGTGAAAGCCATCAACCCATCATTTAATGCAGTGATTGATTCTAAGTCTAAGTGGTTCGTTGGATCATCTAAAACTAAGACATTGGCTTTGGAAAGCATTAATTTTGAAAGCATGACACGCACTTTTTCGCCTCCGGAAAGAACATTGACTGGTTTTAGTACCTCTTCACCAGAGAATAACATCCGACCTAAGAAACTACGTAAGAACGTATTGTCATCTTCTTCTTTACCAGCAAATTGACGTAACCAATCTAAAATGGTTAATGGCTCTTCAAAGTCTTTGCTGTTGTCTTTTGGTAAATAAGCTTGGCTAGTTGTAACGCCCCAACGAACAGAACCTGTATCGGGAGTAATTTCGCCCATAATCACTTTGAATAACGTAGTCGTTGTAATATCTGAGTCAGCGATGAATGCCACTTTATCATCTTTTGTTAAGTTGAACGAGATATTGTCTAAGATTTTTTTGCCATCAATCGTTACAGAGACATTTTCAACTTGTAATAAGTCATTGCCGATTTCACGTTCTGGTGTAAAACCAACGAATGGATAACGACGAGAGGAAGGTTGAATGTCATCTAAGGTAATTTTATCTAACATTTTTTTACGAGACGTTGCTTGTTTTGATTTTGAGGCATTGGCGCTAAAACGAGCGATAAAGTCTTGTAATTCTTTGATTTGTTCTTCTTTTTTGGCATTAGATTGTGCTTGCAATTTTGTCGCTAGTTGGCTTGATTCCAACCAGAAATCATAGTTACCAACGTAAAGTTTGATTTTACTAAAGTCTAAATCTGCCATGTGAGTGCAGACTTTGTTTAGGAAATGACGGTCATGGGAAACCACGATAACGGTATTTTCAAAGTTGATTAAAAATTCTTCTAACCAATTGATTGAGCGGGTATCTAAACCATTTGTCGGCTCGTCTAATAGTAAGACATCTGGTTTACCAAAAAGAGATTGAGCTAATAATACTTTGACTTTTTGACCAGCTGTTAATTCGCTCATTTTTTGATCATGTAATTCTTCTGGAATGTTTAGCCCTTGGAGTAAAACAGCTGCTTCAGGTTCTGCTTCCCAACCGTCAAGTTCAGCAAATTCGCCTTCTAGTTCTGCGGCACGAATCCCATCTTCATCTGAAAAATCTTCTTTCATATAGATAGCATCTTTTTCTTTCATTACTTCGTAAAGACGTTTATGTCCCATAATTACAGTTTCTAAAACAGTGTAGTCTTCGTAGTCAAAGTGATTTTGTTTCAGCGTTGCTAGTCGCTCATTAGGACCCATTGAAACCACGCCAGTTGTCGGTTGAATCTCACCTGATAAAATTTTAAGAAACGTTGATTTTCCTGCACCGTTTGCGCCGATTAAGCCGTAACAGTTGCCAGGAGTAAATTTAATATTCACTTCTTCAAAAAGTTTACGATCTGGAAATTGTAAACTTACATCATTAACAGTAATCAATTGTTTTCCTCGCTTTTAATATATTCTTGAACCTCTCTGCATTATATCGGCTACAGAACCTTTTTTCAAGGAGTTTCAATCTTTTTACAGAAACGAATAAAAAGGTGGGTTTTTTATAGAAAAAAGGCGCTTTTTTAAAATGTTTCATGTGAAACAGAAATTTTTTTCATGAAAGGGTTTTTAGTGTATTTTTTTAATGATACACTGTATCATGTAAATTAATTAGTGTATCGATTAAAGGAGCCATCAAAAATGAAGCGGATTGAAAAAATCTATCAATATGTTAAAGAGCAAACGAAGAATTTAACGCCAATGACCTTAACAAGTGATGCGGGAGTCACGACACAAGAAATTTCAGAACGTTTAAACATTCAGCGGACCAATGCTAGTAAAGATTTGAATCAACTCGTTCGTGAAGGGCGCTTGAAAAAATTATCTGGTCGACCAGTAAAATATGTCGCGCAGGTGGCGTTTCAGCATCGACCATTAACCAAGCCAGTTAAAAGTTATCGGGAAAAATCAATGGATCACTCCACAAAAACTTTTATCGAACCATTGGTTGAACCAGTAGTCACGACAAGTAAAACCCCAGAAGTTGAAGATATTTTCAAAAAAATTATCGGTTCAGCTGGAAGCATGAAAACGCCGGTTGAACAAGCCAAAGCAGCGATTTTATATCCGCCAAAAGGCTTGAATTGTTTAATTACTGGACCAACAGGTTCTGGGAAAACTTATTTTGCTCATGCCATGTTTCAATTTGCGAAGCTGAACCAAATTGTGGCCAAAGAAAAAGAGTTTGTGGTGTTTAACTGTGCAGACTATGCGCATAATCCAGAACTTTTGATGTCGCATTTATTTGGGTATGTAGAAGGGGCCTTCACAGGCGCTACGAAAGCGAAAGAAGGGATTATTGATGAAGCAGATGGCAGCATTCTGTTTTTAGATGAAGTACATCGGTTACCACCCGAAGGACAAGAAATGATTTTTTATTTTATGGATCACGGCGTGTACGCGCGTTTAGGTGAAACAGTGAAATCACATCATGCGGATGTTCGGATTATTTGTGCTACGACGGAGAATCCTACTTCTTCTTTATTGAATACTTTTGTGCGACGCATTCCGATTATCATTCAATTACCGAACTTTAGTGACCGTCCTGCGAAAGAAAAAATTGACCTCCTAAAAGTGATGGTTTCAATGGAAGCAGCGCGGATTCAACGGCGAATCTCTTTGTCAGAAGATGTGGTCAAAGCGTTAATTGGAAGTGTTTCTTATGGAAATGTCGGTCAGCTAAAATCGAATGTGCAACTTGTGACTGCGCGAGGGTTCCTTAATCAGATGGAACAAGAGGAATTAATGATTACGATGGACGAATTAACGGACAATATTAAAGAAGGCATTATGCAACTTGCCAGTAATCGAGAAGTATTGTCGGAGTTATCGAAATATCTGGAACCGCAATTAGTGGTATCACCAAATGAATCTTTAGTAGCTATTCAGTCAGATGCCTATGAATTGCCTTACAATCTATATGAGATTATTGGAGATAAAGCGGCTCTCTTAAAAGCAGACGGCTTGGACCAAGAACTAATTAATAATTTTATTACAACGGATATCAATGTTCATTTAAAATCTTTCTACAAAGATTATGGATTCACCTTTGATACAGAAAATAAATTGGCTGAAATTGTTGACCAACGAATTATTGATGTCACTAAGAAAATTTATAATTTTGCAGCGAAGCGGTTATCGTATTCGTTTCAACCCAACTTTATTTATGCAATGAGTTTACACATTAGTTCTTTCTTGAAACGCATCCAATTAGGTAAAGATCCTAAGCATCCTTTAAATGAAAGTATTCGAAATATGGTTTTAGATTATCCAACAGAGTTTGAAACAGCAAAAGAAATTAAAAATATTATTGAAAGTAGTTATCAGATGGAGATTCCCGAATCTGAAAGTTACTATTTAGCTGTTTTGCTCATTTCTTTAAGAGAAAATCCTGAGGCTGGCCGGATTGGCATTGTCGTGGCTGCGCACGGAAATAGTACCGCTAGCAGTATGGTACAAGTGGTTTCTCAATTGTTAAATGTTGATAATTTGAAGGCTGTGGATATGCCGTTAGATATGCCACCGAAAGAAGCTTTGCGTAAAATCGTTGAAGCAGTTGGTGAAGTGAATGAAGAGAATGGCGTACTATTATTGGTGGATATGGGTTCATTAAGTACTTTTTCAGAAGAAATTGTACGCCAGACAGGCATTGATGTGCGGACAGTAGACATGGTGACCACGCCAATTGTTCTTGAAGCGGCCCGCAAAACCGCATTAATTGATACGCAATTGGAAACACTTCACGAGTCTTTAAAAAACTTTCATGGCTATGCCGATATTCGCCAAAGTGAAACGAAACAAATCATTGAAAATTGGAAAACAAGAGCAATTATTGCTATCTGCGCTTCTGGAGAAGGAACTGCGCGCCGAATGAAAGAGCTTATTGAGGAAGCTGTCTTGCCACAAATAGACTGGCATTTAGAAGTGATTCCTTTGTCCATTGTAAATATGAAAGAAGTCTTGCCTAAAATTCAAGAAGACTATGAAATTATTGCGACAACTGGGATTACCAATCCCAAAATTGGAGTTCCTTATATTTCCATGGAAAATTTCTTTTCCGGTGAAGCAGAAAAAATTATTCAGCAATTACTAGCAGAGCGGAAAGAAGAAGTAATGAATAAGCCGTTGGACGAAGCGGCAGCAAAAGAAATTTGTCTAAAATATATGGAGCAAAGTTTCACTTTCATTAATGGAAAAAAAATCATTGATCTGTTGTGGTCATTCGCTAAAAATATCCAAACCCAATTAGCGATGCCAGAAGAGTACACATTTTACATCAATTTGATTATGCACACATCGGGCATGTTGGAGCGTATTTTACGGAATGATACACTGACGGTTTCAGAAAAGGAACTTGGTCGATTGGTTCAAGAGCCAATTTATCCAGTGATTGTGGCCTCAATTGAGACTATGGAAGAAGCTCTTAATATGGATATTCCAGCAGAAGAAGTTTATTTTATCGCACAGTTAGTCAAAAATGCCCAGTGTATCGAAGATAAAATCACCGAAATTGATACACTAGATTAATACAGAAAAATCGATACACTATTTATTAGTGTATCGATTTTTTAATTTTCTTAAAAAAACCTATAATTTTCTAGGTTTCAAACCGATACACTAAAGTTGGCACGAAACTTGCTTATAATAAGGTGTCCCTTTTTACCTAAAATTTTTAAGTAAAAAGACAAAGGTCCTAACCTTTAAAAATGAATTTAAAGGAGCATTCCCGATGGTAATGGATATTCGTTTAGCTCGAATTGATGATCGATTAATTCATGGCCAAGTAGCAACTGTTTGGGCAAAATTGACGAACATTAATCGCATTTTAGTGGTTAGTGATTCCGTTGCTCATGACAATTTGAGAAAAGCCTTGTTAGTTCAAGCTGCTCCACCTGGTGTCAAAGTAAATGTCATCACTGTTCAAAAAATGATTGATGTTTACCCTGATCCTCGTTTTGATTCGTTTCGAGCCATGTTGTTATTCACTAATCCTTTGGACGTGAAACGAGTGGTCGAAGGCGGTGTACAACTAACTTCTGTGAATATTGGCGGAATGAGTTTCAGCACAGGCAAGCGAATGATTACGAATGCAGTCGCAGTGGATGCCAACGATTTAAAAGCATTTCTGTTTTTAAATGAACAAGGTATTGAATTGGAAATTCGAAAAGTCGCAGCAGACAGCCAAGTGAATTTGATGGATTTACTGAAAAAAGAGCGTAGCAAAGAAAATAACGCCAGCTGACGTTAATTTTTACAGACGAAAGACATTGAAAGGATGTGGTGGCCTAGGACCAACATCATTGCTTCATGAACTGTATTGATAAAGGCAAGTGCTGATGTTGAAAAAAATCAAGAACTATTGAAATTTTTTCATTTATTTTTGTCAGAATCTGATTTATCTGATTTTTTTCAAAAAGTGAAAGCGTTTAGCAGTACAACCATGAAAAAAAACATCAATTATACAGGAGGTATAAAAATGGTAGGAATTATCCTAGCAAGTCACGGTGAATTTGCTGAAGGGATCTTGCAATCTGGTGCAATGATCTTTGGCGAACAAGAAAATGTAAAAGCAGTTACGTTAATGCCTAGCGAAGGTCCCGATGATGTAAAAGCAAAAATGCAAGAAGCCATTGCATCGTTTGACAATCAAGACGAAGTACTATTTTTAGTTGACCTATGGGGAGGAACACCATTTAACCAAGCGAACTCATTGTTAGAAGATCATAAAGACAAATGGGCAATCGTTGCAGGTATGAACTTACCAATGGTTATTGAAGCATATGCTTCTCGTTTCTCTATGGAATCAGCACAAGAAATTGCGACACACATTCTTGAAACAGCAAAAGATGGTGTCAAAGTTAAACCAGAAGAGTTACAACCAGCAGAAGCACCAAAAGCTGCTGCGACAGAAGATGCACAGCCAAAAGGTTCGTTACCACCAGGTACAGTTGTTGGCGATGGCAAAATTAAATTTGTGCTAGCACGTATTGATTCACGTTTATTACATGGTCAAGTAGCAACAGCTTGGACAAAAGCAACACAACCAAACAGAATTATTGTTGTTTCTGATGCCGTTGCAAAAGATGACTTACGTAAGAAATTAATCGAACAAGCAGCTCCTCCAGGAGTAAAAGCCAATGTTATTCCAATCAGTAAAATGATTGAAGTAGCGAAAGATCCACGTTTTGGCAATACAAAAGCATTATTATTATTTGAAAATCCTGAAGACGTCTTAAAAGTGGTTGAAGGCGGCGTAGAAATCCCAGAAGTAAACGTTGGTTCAATGGCTCACTCTGTTGGAAAAGTCGTTGTAAGCAAAGTATTATCAATGGGTCAAGAAGACGTTGATACGTTTGATGAATTAAAAGCCAAAGGCATCAAATTTGATGTGCGTAAAGTGCCAAATGATTCAAAAGCGAATATGGACGAAATTTTGAAAAAAGCAAAAAATGAGTTAGCAAACGCGTAACTCGCCAAATACAAATCAAAATAGGAGGCTTATCATGTCTGTTATATCAATTATTTTAGTTTTACTCGTTGCCTTTCTAGCTGGTATGGAAGGGATTTTGGATGAGTTCCAATTCCACCAACCGTTAGTAGCATGTACATTAATCGGATTAGTTACTGGTAATTTAGAAGCCGGAATTGTTTTAGGTGGTACTTTACAAATGATCGCGTTAGGTTGGGCGAACATCGGGGCTGCCGTTGCACCGGATGCCGCTTTAGCATCTGTTGCCTCAGCAATTATTTTAGTTTTAGGTGGCCAAGGTGTTAAAGGTGTTCCTTCAGCGATTGCCATCGCAGTTCCTTTAGCGGTTGCAGGTTTGTTCTTAACAATGATCGTTCGGACAGTTGCGGTTCCAATCGTTCACATGATGGATGCGGCTGCTGAAAAAGGCAACATTAAACAAGTTGAAATGTTACACATTTTCGCTGTATGTTTACAAGGTATTCGTATTGCGATTCCAGCAGGTGCGTTACTATTCATTCCTGCTGACACTGTTCGTAATTTCTTAGAATCAATGCCAGCTTGGTTAACTGATGGTATGGCTATCGGTGGTGGTATGGTCGTTGCCGTAGGTTATGCATTAGTAATCAACATGATGGCAACAAAAGAAGTATGGCCATTCTTCATTATCGGTTTCGTAGTCGCAGCGATTTCTCAATTAACATTAATCGCATTAGGTGCTTTAGGTGTCGCTTTAGCTCTTATTTACTTGAACTTATCTAAAATGGGTGGTTCTTCTAACTCAAATGGCGGAGGCAACTCTGGCGACCCATTAGGCGATATTTTAAACGACTACTAATTCTGAAGGAGGAGCAAAGAAAATGGCAGAAAAAATTCAATTAACTAAAAAAGATCGTTTAGCTGTAGCTTGGCGTTCAACATTTATCCAAGGTTCTTGGAACTATGAACGTATGCAAAACGGCGGTTGGGCATTCTCAATGATTCCAGCAATCAAAAAATTATATAAAACGAAAGAAGAACGTTCAGCGGCGTTAAAACGTCACTTAGAGTTCTTTAATACACACCCATACATTGCCTCACCAATCCTTGGTGTAACATTAGCTTTGGAAGAAGAACGTGCCAATGGCGCACCAGTTGATGACGTAGCGATTCAAGGGGTTAAAGTTGGGATGATGGGTCCTTTAGCCGGTGTTGGTGACCCAGTTTTCTGGTTTACTGTTCGTCCAATGTTAGGCGCTTTAGGTGCTTCCTTAGCAATGGGTGGTAACATCTTAGGCCCAATCTTATTCTTCGTTGCTTGGAACTTAATTCGTTGGTCATTCATGTGGTATACACAAGAGTTTGGTTACAAAGCAGGTTCTAAAATTACTGATGACCTTTCAGGTGGTTTACTACAAGATATTACAAAAGGTGCTTCTATTTTAGGGATGTTCGTACTGGCCGCATTAGTTCAACGTTGGGTATCGATTAAGTTCTTACCAATTGTCTCACAAGTTAAGTTAGACAAAGGTGCTTATATCGAGTGGGATAAACTTCCTGCTGGCGGTGAAGGAATGCATAAAGCCTTTGAACAAGTGAACCAAGGCTTGGCGCTTTCACCAACGAAAGTTACTACTTTACAAGATAACTTAGATCAATTGATTCCAGGTCTAGCACCATTACTACTTACATTCTTATGTATGTGGTTATTGAAGAAAAAAGTTAGCCCAATCGTTATCATTCTTGGTTTATTCGTAGTCGGCGTTGTCGGCCACTTAATCGGCTTATTATAAGAATGACGAGGTAAGTTTATTACTTCTAATCAAAAAAAGCGGAAGAGAAGTCGAGAAACTTTTCTTCCGCTTTTTTAAACAAAGATGTAATTTTGTTTGTTTCGATCAGGAAAGAAACGTATAATAAAGAGGAATTAGTCGAATGAAATGGAGCAGATAACATGGTACAATCATTAAACACAAAAGTTGATTTAGTTATAGATGCGACGGCATTTACAGGATTAACAGATTATGGACAAATTATGATAGGTGACCGCGGGTTTGAATTTTACCATGCCAAAGATCCACGTAAGTTTATCCAAATTCCGTGGGAAGAAGTCGATTACGTGTTGGCTTCAGTAATGTTCAAAGGAAAATGGATTCCTCGTTATGCGATTCAAACCAAGAAAAATGGGACGTATACGTTTGCTTCAAAAGAGCCGAAGCGAGTGTTACGAGCTATTCGTGAATATGTTGACCCAGATCATATGGTCCAATCTTTGAGTTTCTTTGATGTCATAAAAAGAGGGATTCTCTCGATTGGGAAAAAGAAAAAATAATTTATAACTGTTACTTTTTTATAAACTAGATGAAAAAGTAGCGGTTTTTTTGTGGGAAAACGAGGGACTTATTTATACAAAAAAGGCACAATTTTGCACCAAAAAAGAGACAATCAAGTGATACGTTGTTTTTAATGGAGTTATCATTGAAATGGTTTTCAGAAAGCACGATGAAAATATTTGACACCTTGTAAAATAGTAGTAACATAATAAGTGTAATAAATTATTTTATAGAGGAGTGAGTGTCATGGAACAACGACAACATCATGGAATGGACTGGGGTTCATTAGTATTAGGAATTCTATTTGTTCTGACTGCATTAATTTCTTTCCAAAATCCTGCCGGTAATTTAATTGCCATTGTGATGGTTTTTGCGATTTTTGCTATTATTAAAGGGATTTTTGAAATTTTTGTACGTAATCGTATGAAAGAATTGCTAGGCTACAAAGCTTATGCACCAATCATCTTAGGGATTATTGATATCCTAATTGGTGTTTACTTATTGTTTAACTTAAATATTGGTGTCGCTGTGTTACCATTTGTTTTTGCAATTTGGTTTTTATTCGACTCAATTTTCGGCTTATTTACTTTAGATTTTGCTAAACGAGTAAGCACAGGTTACTTCTGGTTCACATTAATTGTTGACGTTTTAGGGATTATCTTAGGTGTAATGTTATTATTTAATCCATTGTCTTCAGCATTAACTCTAAGCTTCTTAGTTGGCTTCTACTTTATGATGTTTGGTATTAGCAATATTGTATATGCTTTTAGATAAAAGAAGTAAAAAAAACAGGTTTTCCGAAAAGGAAAACCTGTTTTTTTTAATAACGACGGCGGCAGTTGCCATTATTTCCCGAAATTGTTCGAACAAGCCACACGATAATCGCTACGGGAACTAAAATTTTTACTGCTAGCCACAATAAGCTTCCCACGATACCGACAACGGCACTAAAGAGTGAACCGACAACTAAAAATAAAAGGACCACTAAAAGAATATTTATAAACATTGGTCGTTGATTATTCATACGTACTACCTCCAAATTTTTCCTGTTTTCTATATACAGAGTATAGCAAGAAAGCGCAACAAGCACCTCCATCGGAAGGCTGATTTTTTTCTCTGGCGAATGATGGAGCCGCTGTTGGTTATTTTGGACTTTCTTATTGAAATAATCAGAATATTCTGGTGTATAATTATAAAAAAGGATTTAAAGTGAGGGATTGGATGTCGACTGAGGGATTAATCGCTTTGTTAGAAAAGAAACGAAATCATTTAAGTAAAATTGAAAATCAAGTACTGGATTATATTTTGACGCATATGACGGAAATTAGTTCACAAACCATTTATGAGGTGGCGCAGGCGTTGTTTGTCTCAACAGCCACTATTTCTCGGACAGCAAAACACTTAGGTTATCGAGGCTTCCAAGAATTAAAATACGCAATCGTCCAATCGGTGCAGAGCGAGAGCACAGAAAGCGATAGTCGTAGTTTTCAAGCTATTACGCAACAGTTGATTGCCAATGTGCAAGATAGTTTTCAACAAATGGATGAAGCCAAAGTCGCGGAAATGCTTAAAATGATTGAGCGTGCGAATACGATTGAAGTGTTCGGTGTTGGTGGCAGTTTTCCTATTTGTACTGATTTTGCACGAAAGCTAACATTTTTAGGAAAAAAAGCCTATGCACGATCTGATTGGGATGAACAAGCGGCAGCAGTTAAGAATCTGGACGGACAGGATTTAGCCATTTTTGTCAGTTATACAGGAGAAACTAAAGGGATTTTAGCGTATGCACGTGTAGCGCAGGAACAGCAAGTGCCGATGATTAGTTTGATTTCGACTAAAGGAAGCACCTTGGAAAAATTGTCGACGACGACGTTATTTGCCAAAGGGACGACACGTTATCATCAGCGCGTAGATTTAAGTTCAAGAATTGCTGTCATTTGTTTGTTCGATACGGTTTTATTAATGTATGCAGAGGCAAAGCAGCCGCGGTAATTTTATGCAACACCATACTAAATGATGTAAGGGGATACAGAAAGAGTGTAGCCTCTTTTTTCTTTGTTTTGGGCTAGTTATAATGAGGGCAATGAATGTAAACGCAATCATTTTTAGTTTTGTAAAGAATGAATGGAGGAGTTAAGAAATGGCAGTAAAGAAAAAGAAAGCGACTTTCTGGGAGTTTTTCCAAGGATTAGGTAAAACGTTTATGTTGCCAGTGGCTTTATTAGCTTTTATGGGGATTTTGTTGGGATTAGGAAGTTCTTTTTCCAGTGAATCAATGATTGAAACGGTCCCGTTTTTAGGAAAGCCCGCAGTGAAAATTATTTTCCAATTTATGTCGACAATTGGTGGTTTTGCGTTTGCCTATTTACCTGTCATGTTTGCAATGGCCATTCCGTTGGGGTTAGTTCGGAAAGAAAAAGGAATTGCTGCGTTTTCAGGTTTCGTAGGCTATACGGTGATGAATTTAGCGATTAATTTCTATTTAGTGCAGACGAATCGCCTCGTGGATCCTGAGCAGTTGCGGGAAGCCGGCCAAGGAATGGTTTTTGGGATTCAAACGATTGAAATGGGCGTTCTTGGTGGAATTATCGCTGGGCTTATTGTATATAAGTTGCATAATCGATTTTATACGGTGCAACTACCAGATAGTTTTGCCTTTTTTTCTGGCGCACGGTTTGTACCAATTATTACTTCATTAGTGATGGCCTTCGTGGGCTTAGTAATTCCGTTAGTTTGGCCACTTTTCGCGCTAATGATTATGGCGATTGGCCAACTTATCCAACGTTCTGGTATTTTTGGGCCTTTTCTGTTTGGTTCAGGGGAACGTCTACTGTTACCGTTTGGGTTGCATCATATTTTGGTTTCCATGATTCGTTTTACTGAAGCAGGGGGTTCAGCGGTGGTGGCTGGCAAAGAAGTGTTTGGTGCGTTAAATATTTTCTATGCAGAATTGCAAAATAATTTACCGATTTCACCAAGCGCAACAGCTTTCTTGTCACAAGGGAAAATGCCGACCTTTATTTTTGGCTTACCAGCGGCGGCACTTGCGATGTATCATACTGCAGCTCCGGCGAATCGACATAAGATTAAAGGTTTACTCCTTTCAGGTGTGATTGCTACGGCTATCACTGGCATTACAGAACCAATTGAATTTTTATTCTTATTTATTAGTCCATTATTATGGCTGTTTCATGTCATTATGACTGGTCTAGGTTTCATGGTAATGGCTTTATTAGGTGTTGTGATTGGGAACACTGATGGCGGGCTACTGGACTTTGTTATTTTTGGCTTGTTACAAGGAACTTATACAAAATGGTGGTGGGTTCTCATTGTCGGCGCTATCTGGTTTGTTGTTTATTATTTCGTCTTTAAAACAGTCATTGTAACCTTTGATTTAAAAACACCTGGACGAGACAAGGTCTTAGATGAGACTGAATATACCGATCAAGAAGTTCAATATAAGAAAACGGGTGGCTATGATGCGCCTGGGATTTTAGCGGCTTTGGGTGGGCAAGAGAATATTCAAGCTATTGATAATTGCATTACGCGTTTACGTTTAGTGTTAGCAGATGCTAATAAAGTAGATGATGACAAATTAAAGCAATTAGGGGCTTTAGGCGTTGTACATTTAGATGCGCAGAATGTACAAGTGATTATCGGAACCAAAGTGACAACGGTCCGTAATCAATTAGAGATGATTTTAGGTTAGAAAAAAGACAGAAGGTGAAGAGTGTGTCGTTTGATAAAGCAATTGATCGACGAGGAACGTATTGTACACAGTGGGATTTTGTAGAAGACCGATTTGGGGAAGCGGACTTGCTTCCCTTCACTATTTCCGATACGGATTTTGCTGTGCCAGAGGCAGTTCTGGCAACATTACAGGAGCGTTTGAACCATCCAGTATTTGGCTATACGAGGTGGAACCATCCGCAATTAAAAGAAGCAATTCAAACGTGGTACCAGACAAGATTCCAGACGAAGATTGAAGAACACTGGATTATGTATACCCCGACCGTTATCTATGGTATTTCTGCTTTGATTCAATTATTGACTAACGAAGGGGAGGGCATTATTTTACAAACACCTGCCTATGATGCATTTTTTAAAGTTATTCAGGAAAATAAGCGGCAAGTAGTGGCGAATGAACTGCTTTATCAAGAGAAGCGCTACAGCATTGATTTTATTGATTTAGAAAAAAAACTAGCGCAACCAGAAAATCGCTGTTTGCTTTTATGTTCCCCGCATAATCCAACAGGACGTGTTTGGGAGCAATGGGAATTAGAGCGAATAGTTTCATTGTGCCAACAGTATGATGTGTTTTTACTTTCTGATGAAATTCATATGGATATCGTTAATAAAGGCTATGTTCATCGACCAATTACGCAATTTGATTATAAAAAATCTGCCATTATTACCAGTGGCACGAAAACCTTTAATTTTCCAGGGCTGATTTTTGCTTACGCCCTAATTCCAGATAACGAATTGCGTGACGCTTTTCAGCTCAAATTAAAAAACGCCGATGGTCTATCATCAACAAGTATTTTGGGAATGCTAGCAACCATGACGGCCTATCAAAAATGTGGTACTTGGGTTGACGAGTTGAATGATTATTTAGCGGAGAACCAACGTTACGTGAATGATTTTTTACAGACATATTTGCCAAAAATTAAAGTGACGGAGCTGGAAGCAACTTACTTAATGTGGTTGGATGTATCAGCGGCAGTTCCAGATGTGGCCCGCTTACAAGAGGCTTTAGTTTCTGTGGGGAAAGTCGCCATTATGGACGGCTCGATTTATGGCGGTAATGGGCAACGATTTTTACGGTTAAATATTGGCTGTTCGCAAGCAAAACTACACGAGGGACTTGAAAGGATGCGCCAAGGTTTTGAAGCTGTTTTACAAAAGGATGGCACAGCATCAGCGCTTGGGAATAATTGAGAAAAGATAGCATTCCGAAAATGGTTGCAGTACAATGGAAAAATAGAAACAAATAAAATAACAAAAAGTAACAACTTGTCATTTACTGGGGGAAAAGAAATGAAAACAATTAAAACAAAGCAAGCACCACAAGCAATTGGGCCATATTCACAAGCAAAAATTGTGAATGGTTTATTGATTACTTCTGGTCAGATTCCACTGGATCCTGAAACAGGCAAGGTGGTTGGTACAACGATTAAAGAACAAACCAATCAGGTACTGAAAAATATTCAAGGGATTTTAACAGAAGCTGGTAGTGATTTTGCTCATGTAATCAAAACGACATGCTATTTACAAAATATGGCGGATTTCACGGCATTCAATGAAGTCTATGCTGAGTATTTTAGTGCGGAATATCCTGCACGCACAACGATTGAAATCTCTAAATTACCGATGGATGTGTTGGTGGAGATTGAGATTATCGCAGAAGTAGTGGCGTAAAAAATACAGTTAAAAGAGTGAGAAAAAAATCGTCTTAGATTTTTTTCTCACTCTTTTTTTCAATAAAACAATACGATTCAGCCAAAATGTCTAGCCGTGCTGGAAAATTTTCAGCAAATAGGCTACCATGGAAGAAAATCGATAAAACGAAAGTTAAATGAATAGAAAAGAGATATGAAAGAGGCTATAAGATGAAAAAAAATATTAGCCAACTAACGCAGTGGTTGAAAGAACACAGTTTATTATTGAAACTAATTTTTCTTGGTTCTGTATTAGTTTTCGTGGCTAACCAAGTGACACATATCGCTCAAGGCATGACCTGGGCGGATATTTTTTCCACGATGGAACAACAAAGTACGGGGCGTTTAATTGGTATGGTCTTGGCAGGACTATTAGGGGTTATTCCGATGCTCCTTTATGACTATGTAGTCGTTAAATTATTGGAAAAAGAAGGTAAGCCACCAATGAAACGAATGGATTGGTTAACTTCGGCTTGGGTCACTAATACCATTAATAACTTAGCGGGTTTTGGCGGCGTGGTTGGGGCAACGCTACGGATTAATTTTTACGGAAAAGATGTACCGCGGGGCAAGGTTGTAGCAACGGTCTCAAAAGTTGCTCTGTTCTTGATTTCAGGGTTATCTATTTTATCTTTTGTGGCGTTTGTTGATTTATTTTTTATTCGAACCCAAAATGTTTTTCGTGAATATTGGGTTTGGTTATTATTGGGCAGTCTGATTGCGCCAGCGCTCTGGTTTTTCACGTATTTAAAACGGCGAACATTGTTTAAAACATTTTTTCCAAAAGCAGTGCTCCTATTATTCGGCGCTTCATTAGGTCAATGGCTAGGTGGGATGTTTGCTTTCTTAATGATAGGTCGCTTGATGCAGGTGCCAGTTTCGATGGTTTCTGTTTACCCAATGTTTGTTATCGCTACGTTAATCGGGATGTTAACTATGGTTCCTGGTGGTATGGGAACGTTTGATGTCTTAATGATATTGGGTTTATCACAATTAGGGATTGATCGATCACAAGCGGTCGTCTGGTTGTTGTATTATCGTTTGTTCTATTATGTGACGCCTTTTATGACAGGAGTTATTTTGTTCTTGCAACAAGCAGGCATGAAAGTTAATCAATTTTTTGATAATTTACCTCGGTTATTTTCACAAAAAGTGGCGCATTTTATTTTGGTGGCGGCGTTATATTTTGCAGGAATTATGATGGTTCTATTGTCGACTGTGACGAATTTGTCGAATGTCAGTCGTTTATTCCAAGTGTTACTTCCCTTTTCTTTTAATTTTTTAGATCAAACATTGAATTTATTTGTAGGATTCTTGTTATTAGGTTTAGCTCGAGGCATTTCTATGAAAGTGAAAAAAGCTTATTGGCCTACAATTATTTTACTAGGATTTTGTATTGTAAATACGGTGGCACGAACGACTTCGTGGCAGTTGATTGCTGTTTATGCTGTTATTTTATTGGCGGTTATTTTGGCTCGTAAAGAATTTTATCGTGAAAAGTTTGTTTATTCATGGGGCGCTTTAACGGTAGATAGTATTTTGTTTGGCTGCTTGTTTATCGGTTATGCGGTTGCTGGCTATTACGCCGCACGACCAGCTGGTGGCAATCAAGTTATCAATCACTTTTTGTTGTTTCCGTCAGATGATGTTTGGTTTAACGGATTGATTGGATTAAGTATTTCCTTGATTGGTTTATTCTTTTTGTATCAATATTTAGCCGAAACAACTGTTACTTTAGGTGAGGGGTTTGAGGAAGCGCGGTTGACACGCTTTTTGGAAAAATTTGGTGGCAACGAAGGCAGTCAATTTTTGTATTTAAAGGATTATGGTCATTTTTATTACCAAGAAGAAGGTGAAGATCAAGTACTTTTTGGGTTTCAAATGAAGTTTAATAAATGCTTTGTCTTGGCGGATCCAATTGGGCAACGAGAGAAATGGACAGCGGCGACACTGGCGTTTATGGATCAAGCTGATTTGTTAGGCTATCAATTAGTTTTTTATCGTATTTCGGAAGAATATGTTATGAATCTTCACGATTGCGGCTTTGAATTTATGAAAGTTGGGGAAGAAGGCTTGATTCAATTTGATGAGCCGTCAACAGTGAATCAAACAGCCTGGACGGAAACAGTGACTGAAAAAATAGCAGCAGAAGCAGCGGATTTTCAGTTTGAATTTTATCCCGAAACGATTAGTGATGCCTTATATCAAGAGTTAGAACGAGTTTCTGCAGACTGGTCCCAGAATCAAAAAGAGCGCTACTTTATTGGTGGACGGTTGGATCCCGAGTACTTGAAATGCAGTAGCGTGGGCTTGGTGAGACAGAAACAAACGGTCATCGGTTTCATTACGGGAAAAGAAATGGAAAAAGGCAAAAGTATTTCGTATGATTTGTTACGTATTCGTTCAGAAGCACCTGCTTTTACTAGAGAATATTTGTTCACTCATTTTATTGAAACCTATCAACAGCAGGGCTATCAATTAATTGATATTGGGATGGCGCCGTTGGCTAACGTAGGGGAGAGCAAGTACTCTTTCTTAAAAGAACGCTTTGTTAATATTTTTTACAAGTATAGTTATCAAATTTATGCGTTTCAAGATACACGCAAGCGCAAAGAACAATATGTCACTAGTTGGCAACCACGTTATTTTGCTTATCCTAAGCGGACCAGTGTACTCTTTGCTTTTGTGCAACTTTCCTTGTTGATTACGAAAGGGAGACATCAAAGTGTTTCGCTTGTGGAAGAAGCAATGACTGAAATTTAACTCTAATATAAATAAAAAAGTTAGACTTTGGTCTAACTTTTTTATTTATCACAAATTATTAATCAAAGAATATAACTTACATTTCAAAATTATAAAAACATTATGGTTATAAAAAAAATATAACTCTTTGTTAAAAAAAGGTTGACATTTGATTTGCTTTTAATTAGAATTTAATTAAAGTTATGATTGAAATATATTTACCATAAAATTTTGTAGATTAGTAATGTTAATAAACAGAAAGAACATGATTTTATAAGACTGTAAGCTAAGTATTCACGGGAATACTTTGGCTAAGTACATAATTAAAGGTTGTTTATAAAACAATAAGAATAGATAGTATATAATATAAAAATATTACCCGTATGTAGTAATAAATTTTTAAGAAACACCAATTGTAAAAAGTGAGTAATAAATCATGAAGTAAAAATAGTTGTATTTTCAAAAATTTATCAACGGTAGTTACGAATTAGTTCCTTATAATTTTATCATTTTGGAATAGATCGTTTCTATAAATTGGAGTAACAAAGGATTTATCCAAAGTCCTAAAATGCGTATGGTAATTGGATATTAAATGTATTGTACAGGACTATTAATAAAAGGTGGAGGTGATTATATATGTTTTCTACTGTTCATAAATATTTAGGTAGTATTTTTGGTGGAGGTGGTAGAAGCTTCTAATTTCATAAACACAGCATGAAAGAAAGGGGGTGAAAAAATGAAATTGGATAGTTCGTTATTTAGTAAAAAAATGTACATGGGTGTAGTTTTTGTAATGGTAGTTTGTGTAATCAATTTGACGCAACCACACTTAACCTCAACATTAGGTATTTCGACCTATGCAGCTAAAAAAGTAATTGATATTATTTCAGCCGCTGGTTCTGTTTGGTCTGTAGTAGGGATAGTTGCAGCTGTTGTTGGCGGTGGAGGTATTGGCGCAGCAATTTTAGTTACAGCAAAATCTTTTGTGAAAAGATATGGAAAAGCATTCGCTACTGCATGGTAAAAATTATATTATTAACGGACAGCTTTTAAAGCTGTCCGTTAATAATATAGGAGGGGTAATTAATGGGAAATATTTATTTAAAAATTTTTAAAAGAAAAGTACAAATTGTTGAAAATTTCTATATTTTTAAAATAATCTTTCTAACGATATATATATGTATAAGTGTATTACTGCTCTTTATAATCAATCTTACTCATTCGTTACTTCCTATTATCTTAATAAATTTTTTGCTATTAAATTATAATTTGCCAAAAACGGAGTTAGATTTAAATCAAATGACAAGTTATAACTATTTTTACTCAAATAAGGTATTTATGACATACATACTTTTTTTGAGTAAGAAAAATAATCCCTTATTTTCGATGTTTTTCTTAATAAATTTTTTTAATATAATATTGAATATAAAGAACGGATTTTTTATGATTAACATATTGTCAGCATTCTGTATACAATTGATATATTTTTTTATGCAATTATTAGTGCAACGTACGTATAAGATTTTAATCTCCATTTGTCTTATTATTATGTTGCTGGGTTTACTCTTTGGCAAAACTCTTTCAATTTCAGTTCTTTTACTCTTATTAGTACTTTTACTGTTAGTATCTATGTATTTTAATATTTTTACTAGGAAAAAATTCAAAAGTTTTAATCTTAAATACGTTCGGAATACTGCGGAAATCAAGATGAAAAAAATATTTACTCATAGAAATATGTATAAACAGTTATTTATAACTTATTTAAATAGAGTTTCTATTAAAGAATACTTTGAATACTTATTTATTTGTTGTTCATTGATTGTATATTCGTATTTTGTTGATCTTATCTTTGATAACATAGGTTTGTTGATTTTTTTTAGTTTGGTAGATATGGAGTTACTTTCAGATAAGTATTTTAAAAATTTAAATAGAACAAGTTCAGAATTTTATTTTTTTAAGAATTCATCGGTACAGAAAAATAAAGTATATTTTTTATCGAGTTATTTCCATAAATGTTTGATTTTTATAATGATAGGTATAATTTCTTTGATTTTTAGTGGAAATCGAAAGTTGGCAGTTCTTTTGGTTGATTTTACATATTTAACAATAGTAATCTTCTGTATTAGTTTTTTATATTATCAATTAAAAAATAAAGGAATCTTAACTAGAAAAAAAGAAAATAATTTTATTGTTCAATATATTTTGTTTATTTTTATTCTGTTATCTTTAATAGGGAAATCGTATATTATTAAATATTTAATAGAGAGTAGTTGAAGATTGAAATGAAGCAAGACAATAAATTTAAGGTAAAGGAATATTTACTATTTTTTTTAGCAGCTATCCTTTATCTTATGTTTGTGTATTTTACATTTGAACAATTTGATATTCCATCGGAAGTTAATGAAGCTAGTATTAAAAGTGTAAAATATGGTGTTAGTTATTCCTTGGAGATCATTGCTAATAATACTAGAAACTTTGTACAATATATACTGTTATTTCCAATTGTACCTGTTTTAATTTTATACGAGTTGTTCATGATATCTTTTCAAGTTTGGATATCTGTTAACAACGTAGGGAGCTTTGAAACATTTAAATTATTGTTTAAACATGGAGTTGTAGAATTACCGAACATGTTTCTGTATATGTTTTTATCTTTAAACTGTTGTATTATATTTTTTAAAAGATTTAATGTAATCGATGTTTTTAAGGCTATTAAACAAAATAAAAAAATATATATATTCAGTTACATATTGGTTTGCATTTCAGGAATAATAGAAGGGATGATAGGATGAAAACAGTTATTGAATTAGAAAATGTTGGAAAAGTGTATCAAGAAAAGACTATTTTTAGTGCTATTAATATAAGTTTTTTAAATAGTATGTATTTTTTAAGAGGGAGTAATGGAAGTGGGAAAAGTGTTTTTTTGAGATGTTTGGGAAACATAGAATATTTTTCAATAGGGACTTTTAAACATAACAATAAAAAAAATTTGTTTCTGACAGATCAGTCTTTATGTCATTACTACCTCACTATAATAGAAAATATAGAGCTGTTTTATTCTATTCACGGACTAGAGCTAACCACAACGAAAATAGAGTTAATAAAGAAGCTTTACAATGATGATAAACAATTAACCACTTTGGCAGAAAATGCCTCGCTAGGAATGCTATTGAAAGCAGCATGTACATTACTTTTTGAGAAAAATCATTGGGATTTAGTTATTTTAGATGAAACATTTTCAAGTATTGATAAGCAGGGTAGAGATATCTTATTTGAACAGTGTCATAAATTAATTTTAGAAGGAACTTGTGTTATTTTAGTTTCACATAACAAATTAGAATCAGAATACAAGTATAACTATTTTGTTATAAACTTAGATGAAGAAGGTGAGCTAATTGAATACAAAGAAGAGTAACTGGTCGATAATTGCATTTTTTATACCATATATTGTTTCAAATATTTTTGTGTTTTTTACTCTAATAGAAAAAGATAATAAGTTATTAGAAGTGATTGAAGAGTCATCAAAACTATTAAATATTTCAAATGGAAAATTTAATTTCTTTATGATAGTTGTAGTTATAATCGCTAACTTGTTTATTTTTTTTGTTACGTTCATACTCTTAAAAATTATTTTAATTATTTTTGGATTAAAAAAAAATTATGATCAAGATATATTTATCTGTTTATTATTATCAGTAAGCTTAGTTAATCTACTAGTTATTGTTATTTCTCAAATAGTAACAATTGATAGATTACCGCTATCAATTAGTACTTCTATTATTGAAGTGATAGTTTTTTTATTGTTGTTTTACAGTAATAATAAGGATGTAAGAGCAACTAAATTGTTGTTTTTTGGAAAATTACTATTGCTTTTAATTAATATAGGATCGTTAATTATATAAAATATAAATTGTAGGAATGTTATGAAGTAAATTGCGTTATATTGTAAAATTAATATTTAGAGTGGCTGAATTTTTTTGAAAATTATAAAATTGATTACTTCTTTTATTTTAAATAAAGAACTTTATGCTAATTTAACTAATTTAAAATTAGTTAATATATATAATCAAATAAATAGTATACCAGTGAAAGTGCTCGTTATTTTGAACAAATTTTTTGCTCGCTTTTGTTATATTTTATATAGAAAGATAAGCAAGGTTCAAATCCCACTAAAAATCTCTGCATTATTTAAATTTGGGAGGGACAGTCAGTCCTATTATGTTTTCTTTGTTGACAGCAGCTAATTTTATAAATGATTTAGAAATACAATCTATGGGATTAGTAATAGGAATTACAACTATTATTTTTAGGTTATTGCTAAAATTACCAATAATTATAGGAGAGAACGTTATTGAAAAAGTTAACTAAAACAATTTTTTTATTAAGTATCATAGGTGGAATACTATTATTTAGTGGGATTATTATTTATAAATCAAATCTCACTGCTTCAAAAAAAGAAGATTTATATAATACGGTTACAGTAAAGAAGAGTGACTCTTTAATTTTTAAAGGGATTGTTCAACCTAAAACAACTAGTTATTTAAATTTTGATCAATCCCTTGGGAAAATCAATACTATCTCCGTGAAGAATGGTCAAGAAATCAATGAAAATGATGTAGTTGCTATCTATCAAAATACAACTGTTGAAGATCAAGCAGAAGAACAGACCCAATCTCTAGAAAAGTTGAATCTGGCAGTTACAAATGCTCAAATAAATCTAGATAATGCAACACAAAAACAACAAGAATTAGAAAATCGCTTAACTATTACTAAAAATGAACAAACCACCATTGTAAATAAAAAAATGGATGATGAAATTAAAAAAACCGAAAAAGCTGAATCTGATAATAAAATTGAAACTATACAACAAGCATTAGATACACAAAAAGAGGCAGTTTTACAAGCACAACAAGCGTTAGATGCGGCGAATGTTGATTTATCCAGTGCCAATAATACTATTGAACAGACAAAAAAGAAAATTACCACTACCGTAACAGCACCATTCAAAGGAATTGTCTATACTAACGATAAAGGTAAAGTAGACGCAACAGTACCATATGCGACTATTGTTAGTCCGGAGACAGTTATAAAAGGTTCTGTCACAGAATATGATTATAATAAAGTAAAAGTGGGTCAACATGTAACGATTAGTCAAATCAATGAAGAAAAAGCAACAGATGGAATAATTACTGAAATTAACGCATTACCTGAAGATATGGCTGTCAGTGCACAAAATACATCATCAACTAAAAACAGTACAATTTCAACATTCTCATTTTTAATTAGCCCTAAAGAACCTATTCATTATGGCTATAATGTCCAAATCAGTGTTCCAATGAATAATTTAGAGTTGGCTAAAAAGAATACAGTTAAAGAAAATAATAATGAAGTATTCGTTTTTATTTATAGAGAAGGAGAAGTTGTTAAAAAGAAAATAGAAGTAAAAGAAGATAATGAGAAATATATAGTAAAGACTGGACTTAAGGAAAATGATTTAATTATTGAAAACCCAGATACTAGTCTGAAAGATGGCCAAAAAGTGACGGTGAAACAATGATTGAACTCAATAAGATAAATAAATACTATACAAATGAAGAGGAGTCACTTCATGTATTAAAAGATATTCAGTTATCCATCAAAAAAGGTGAAATGATAGCGATCATGGGCCCTTCAGGATCTGGCAAATCGACATTAATTAATCTTTTGGGCTTTATCGATCGTAAATTTGAGGGAGAATACTTGTTTGAAGGCAGATCTTTGGTTAATACAGAAGATGACATTCTTTCTAAAATCAGAAATCAAACAGTAGGCTTTATTTTCCAAAACTTTAGTTTGATTGAGAGCAACACAGTTTATGAAAATGTAGAACTACCTCTTCTTTATAATGGGGTATCTCCTTTTAAAACGAAAGAAAAAGTTTTTTCCGTATTGGATAGAGTTGGTTTAAAAGGAAAAGAATATAAATACCCAAAGCAGTTGTCTGGTGGCCAACAGCAGCGGGTGGCCATTGCCCGAGCATTGATTAATCACCCTAAGTTTATTATAGCAGATGAACCGACAGGTGCTTTAGATACACACACCTCAGAGGAGATTATACAACTTTTTACTACTTTAAATAAAGAAGATGACGTAACGCTTATTATGGTTACTCACAACCCTGAAGTCGTTCCTTATTGTCACCGGTTGCTTACTATTAGAGACGGTGCAATTATTGAAGATAAGGAGTTGGTGCAATGAATCTTTATGTAAACATGCGTTCTGCTTGGAAAGCAATTAAAAATAATCGAAAACGTAGTGTATTAACCATGGTAGGAATTATTATAGGAATATCGTCTGTTATTACAATTTTAGCTATTGGAAGAGGGTTCGAGAAAGACACCATAAAAAATCTTACTAAGAGTGATTCTAAGGATGTGGAAATTCAATTAAATTTTACACCGAGTGATACGTCTTTATATGATACAAATACAAAATTCTTTCAAGATATAGACTTATCTACAATAAGAAATGTAGAAGGGGTAAAAAAAGCTGACTATTCTAAAATTGATGAAGAGCAAATCTACAAAGATTTGTTTATTAGGGGAAATAAAAAAAATAAACAGATTAAACTTATAGATTCTGAAGGAAAAAAAGTTTCTATTGGCAGAAATTTAACAGGCCAAGATAGTGGATTATTAAATAAAGTAGCAACAATTGATTCATTTACAGCCAAAGAGTTATTTAATACACTAGAACGAGCATTGGGTAAAGGAATTGAAATTGAGCAAGAATTATTTAAAGTGGTAGGGGTTTTCCCTGGAGAAGAGCAAGATAATTTGTTTTCCTTGTCAAATACAAATATTGAAATTCCAGAAGATACGTATCACTATTATTTTAAATCAGATAAAAATACTTCCTCTCTAACATTAGTCTTAAAAGAAGGAGTTAAACCCGATAAGGTGACTTCAAAAGTAATAAAACAATTAAAAGATAAGGGTAGTTTGAGACATCTGGGAGAATATGAAGTAATAGATACAGCAATGTTGACGAAAGGAATTAGTCAGATTCTCAGTACAATTACTTATTTTATAACAGCTGTAGCAGGAATATCATTGTTTATTGCGGGGGTAGGGGTCATGAATATGATGTACATCTCTGTATCTGAGCGAACAAAAGAAATTGGTATAAGAAGAGCATTAGGAGCTACTCGAAAATCTATTATGTTACAATTCCTTTTAGAAGGTTTAATTTTAACTATTTCTGGAGGAATAATTGGCTATTTATTAGGAATGATTTTTGCTTATGGTATTGGCTCTTTGATAGAGGTTCACGTATCAGTTGATTTATTTACTATTATACTAGCGGTTGGTGTTGCTTCAGTTATTGGACTAGTGTTTTCTGTAATGCCTGCCTCAGAAGCAGCTGAAAAAGATATAATTGATATATTAAGATGATCTAGTCAAAAAGAGAGTAGTTTGACATATGTTGTTCTTGAATTAAATCTTATTTTTTAATGTAAAATAAGAGCTTGTAATAGTAGGACTCTAAAAAGTTGAAAAAGCATAGATATTTCATAGAATAAACGAATATCTATTTTAACTGCCTAAATCATTTATAACAAAAAAATCTGAGACAGAATGAATCCCATTCTGTCTCAGATTTTGTTTTTCACAACTCATCAGACCTTATTGATAAAGAGTCATTTTAATAATAACCCTTAGTTTTTTGTGAAAGATTTTTTATTTGTCTTCTTTTTTACGGTTTCGTCTAGCAGGAATCAAGGTTACGTAGGCAACGAAACCACCAGTACATAGAACGAATAACACGATGCCAGGAATCAATCCTTCTGGTAAATAAGAGAACTGAATAGTATGGGTTCCAGCGCTGACAGGAACGCTTAGAAAGGCATCTTTAAAGGCTTTTGGGGTAACTTTTTTGCCATCAATTTTGACACGCCAACCTTTGTCATAAGGAATTGTAGTGACGAGTACTTGATCTTTGTCAGCGGTAAAGGTACCTGAAGCAGAGCGTTTGCCAGTGGTTAAATCAACGCCTTTTTCTTGCACGGCGGAAATGGCTTTTTCAAATGCATTGGTATTTAAGCCAACTACTTGCGGCTGAACAAAACTTACTGCTTTGGTTCCATAAAAACTTACTTTGAAGTTAACAGTTGTATCTTTTGGATAGTAGCCTAAATTATAATATTGGCCAGTAATGCCAATTTGTGATTGCTGACTTGAGCCGTTCACGGTGACCGTCGCAGTGGAACTTTCCAATTGAGCAAAATCCGTTGGGAATAAACTCAAATAAGCTTGCGTATTGGCGGGCACATTGACTGTATAAGAAATCTCTTTGGCTACGTTATGTTGTTTCTCCGTAAAAGTTACGCCAGCTGTATTTTGCGTAATTGTCACGTTATTTTGAAGCGTCATCGTTGGTTGATAAAAGGTAAAATACCGTTCATTGGTATTGGCTAAAGCATTTAGTAAATTTGTTTGACTACCTAAATTATCATTGAGAGGTTGCCGGACATTGTAAATCTCTTTGTCTGCTAAAAATCCTAACGGCAAAGCATTTTCGTTACGATAAAGCTGATATTTACCAGCAGCTGCTTGTCGCTCAAAGCCGAATTTCATTGGATTGTTTTCAGCAATATTGTATTTAATGCCCATCAAAGCATCCATTAACAAGGTATTATTTTGGTAACGAATATTTAAATTCGTGCCTCGCGAGCGGAAACCTAAGGCGTTTAGGTATGTTGAAGAATGTCGGTTCCGTACGGAAGAAAACATGCTAATGCCACTGTAGCCATAGTTAATGCCGTCATTGGCCGAAACACCATTTAAATTTTCCAAGCGGTAAAAGGTATCATTTTCTTTTTTTGTTTGATCGACTAGATTTTTTAAGTCAGGATAAGGCTCAGAATACAAGCTGCGTGATGCGTAGTTCCAATCATCTAAAATACCAGTGACCATCGCCCGTGTATTAATGATTGCTTCACCTGAAACGAGCAGCAATAACAAAATCACTAAGTATTGCATAGGCGCTTTTTTCAATTGATAAAAAGCAATCCCGAAAAAGTATAATAGTAAAAAAGTTGCCGTTAATACGAAAGAGGTTAAAGTCACATACGTATAACTAGTAGCACCTTTTGTGCCCATTGCAAGAGCAAAAATTGCTAAAAGAATCAAAATCAAGCCGCTTAAGACGCCGAGATCATCCTTTTCAAATTTTTCCCAACCATAACCAGCAAGCAAAATAACTAGGAATGAAAAGAGGAAACTATAGCGGAAAAGAAACATGTTCGGCGCATGCATACCGTGCCAGAATAAATTTAAGGGCGTGATGTAAAAGCTAGCAATCAATAGGACAAACAAACTGCCAAAAAGTAGTTTGTTTTTCAATGGAACTTCTTTCGTAACGAAATAGAAGAGACAAAAAATCAAAGGCAACAACCCAATGTAAATAAAAGGAATGGACCCATATTTGGTTGTATCGTAAACGCCAATCATATTTTTCATAATAATATCTAAAAAGGCAGTCGCTTCTGTTTTAAAGGTTGTAATTTCAGAAAGAGTTTCACCATTGGTTCGTAAATCTAAGACAGCAGGTAAGACCATAATCATGGATGCTCCACCAGCTAAAAGAGAAGTAGTAAAATACGCAACGATTCGAGATTTATATCGTTGCCAGTCTGTAAACGTTCGTGCAAAATAGTACAGGAAGGAAAACAACCCAATCATAAAGCCAAAATAATAATTTGTAATGAAAAGCAAGAAATAACTGACAAACAATAATGTCGGTTTTCGTTGGTCCATTAAACGATGAATTCCTAAAATTACGAGTGGCAGATAAATAAAGGCATCCAGCCACATAATTAATTCTGAATGGGCCACAATGAAGGACATTAGCGCATAAGACACACTTAAAGTCACATGGGACCATTTAGGAATCTTAAAGGTTTGTTTTGCCAAGAACCAAAAACTCAAGCCAGCACTCCCAATTTTCAACAACGTTAGGAAATAGAGCGCATCAGGCATGTTTTGATTGTTAAAGAAAAAGACGAGCGGCGTAAATAAGCCACCAAGATAATAGGAAATTAAGGACAAGTAGTTTAGTCCCAAAGAAGCATTCCACGTATAGAAAAGACTTTGTTTTCCATGAAGAACATTGTTAAAGCTTGCGTGAAAATTTGAAAATTGAGAAAAGGCATCGCTGGCTAAAACACTGCGACTACTTCCTGGATAAATCCCAATACTCAAATAGATAATTGCCATAATTAAAAATGGAATGAAGAAACTGGCTAACATATAAGGCCAGTTGTTTTTTAAAAACTGCCTACTTTTATTTTTCATAAATAACCTCACCTGATTTTTCGAAAGTACCTATAGTTTATCATACTCTTTATTTGATGTACCAATAGAAGAAAAACTTTAAAATTTTATTAGGATCCTAAGGGTGGAGTGAAGAAGAATTAGGAGTAAAGGATTGACATTCAAATGCTAAATCACCAGATTAAACAACGAATATTCTCCGAAAAATTGCTGAAAACGCCCTGTGGATAACTTTGTGCATAACTCTGTTGAAAACCACAAAAAAGCTTTTTATCTCGGTTTATCCACAAGGATAAGTTTTCGAGTTGCTAAAAAAAATAGACGCAAGTTCAGAAGGCCTGCTTGCTAAAAATAAAGGAATCCCTAAAGTTGAAAGAAGATGAAAACGTTATTAAAACAACGTTTTCATCTTCTTTTTTCTAGAATTTACAAAGATTTAATGTCGAACAAATAAGCATTGTGGAAAAGTTTTTTGGAAAAAATAAGAAATTTCATCCACAAAGTTTTCTGTGGAGAATTTAAAAATGCTTGTCAAGCTTTTTTTGAAAAAATGTGGATAACTTTTTAAAGACACGCTTTTTTCCATTTGCGAATTTGCGTTCGGAAACTAGTAAAAGGGGCAACGCTATTAATGTGAATCCATTTCCAAAGAGGCCATTGTGCTTTGGTAGTCGCCCAAGCCCGTTGTTGAGGTAAAAATAATTCGTCTTCGGAAAGCGAGTCAATCCAATGAAGTAATTTTTCTAAGATGTCTTGCAACGCAATCAGCTGACTTTCTAAACTCATTTGTCCATAGGTTTGATAAAATGATTGATAGAGAGCGCCCAGTTGATTCCATTTATAACCTTCAGCTGGCGTTTGAACGGTCAGACCACGTTGTTCTTGTTCTTCCCAAGAAAGCAGCAAGTTGAGCCAGCCTAATTGATAGGCTAAGTTCTCTGAAGGTGTTTTAGCTACTGTTTCAATTCGGTGATCTTTAAGTGTTTCAGGAATTTCTGCAAATTCAGCTAAATATTTTTGTGAAGCTATTTGAATGGCCTCAATCAAGGCTTCTTTTGATTCATAGGTTCGCATTCTTCGGCTAACGTCCTTTCTTGGTAGGATCTGCTTGTTTTTCTTGAGTAATTTGAGTGACTAAACCAAAAGGATCTTTCACAATCGCATAAAATGTTGCAAATTCATTTTCAATTGGTTCTTGGATAATACAGGATTCGGGATGGCACGTGAGTTTTTCAAAAATTGTTTTGGCAGAGTGACGGCTATTGACGGTTAAGCTGAGGGTCAATTGTTCTGTGGGCGTGGTATTCATTCCTGCAAACAAAGGATTATCAGCTAGTTGTAATTGAAAAGTGTCCATTTGTAAAATCGAGTGAGAAAGCCAGTGTTCTTCGCCAGCGGGAATGGTCAAAGAAGGATTTAAGCGCTCTTTAAATTCTTGATTAGTAATTTTAAAAAGAATATCACCAGCAAAGGCTTCTTGGTAAAACGTCAAGGCTTCCGTTGCTCGTCCGTTTAAGACCATAAAAAGGGCAAATTGTGTGTTTTTCATTGTTTGAACCTCCTAAGATTGATAAGATAAGCATAACAATAAAAGGTGTCAAAAAGTGACACCGATGGAGGGAAAAATGAAAAAATCAGAACGTTTAAATCAGGAACTTTTTTTCTTGAGAACCCATCCTCAGTTTAATTTAAATCAGTTAATGAAAACTTTTGGGATTTCTAAAAGCACAGCTTTGCGGGATATTGAAGCTTTGGAAAATTTAGGCGTGCCGCTATATGTGGAGAATGGTCGTTATGGTGGCTATCGAGTTTTAAACAAACCGTTGTTGCCGCCGATTTATTTTAACGAAAATGAAGTGTTAGCAATCTTTTTTTCGTTACAATTACTGAAATTAGTCGCAGAGTCACCGTTTGGTCATTCCTATCAGCAAATTCAGCAAAAATTATTGCATTCTTTAGATGAACCAACCCAATTTAAAATCAGTCAAATGAGTAAGGTCGTCTATTACGAAGGAATTGAACAAGTAGAAGCACCAGGCAATTTAGAGCAGCTGTTTCATTGTATTTTGGCGCAACAAGTAATTCAGTTTAACTATACCAGATATGAAGCAACAACGAAAAAAATCTTACCAACCCGGTTAACTATTTTAGAAGGGTATTGGTATTGTTCAGGCTATGATGTGACTAAAAAGGCTTGGCGTACTTACCGCTGTGATTTTATGGAGGCTATTCAGCAATTAAACCAAACACTGGATTTTACGACTGAAGAATTGAAAGAATCGTATCGCCATCAACAAACGACGGCACGTACGATTCCATTTAAAGCAATCATTACAGAAAAAGGCAAAGAATTTTTTTATAAACATCGCTTTGACAATATTCAGTTGGAAGAAACGCCCACGCAGTGTTTTTTAGTTGGACAGATTCATCCAACAGAAACACAATTTTTAGCCAACTATTTTATGGGCTTTGGTGAAGAAGTGACAATTTTAGAGCCAGTCCAAGTGAAACAAGCATATGTAGAAAGTATAATGAGGATTCAAAAAAAATATCAAGAATAGATTGTGGAACTGTGAACAATCTCATGTGTAAAAATGCACATTGGAGAGGAGAAAGAAAAACCCTTGATTTTTAAATCAAGGGTTTTTCTTTCTAAGAACGTGCTTGCCCATTTCCATAAATAACATATTTTGTCGAAGTAAGCTCTGCTAAGCCCATAGGTCCACGGGCATGTAATTTTTGCGTACTAATGCCGATTTCGGCGCCAAATCCAAATTCAAAACCGTCCGTGAAACGAGTTGAAGCATTCGCATAAACAGCGGCTGCATCCACTTGTTGTAAAAATTGTTGTGTGGCAAAGTAATTATCACTAATAATACTTTCAGAATGTTTTGTATTGTAGCGATTAATATGCTGGATGGCTTCGTCTAAAGAATCAACGACTTTCACTGCTAAGATAAAGTCGAGAAATTCCGTTTCCCAATCTTGTTCAGTCGCTGGAATGGCTTCTTCAAAAATTGCTAACGCACGTTCATCTGCCCGAAGTTCCACGTGAAACTCCTTCAAGGCTTTTTCAATTGTTGGTAAAAAGGCTTCAGCCACCTCTTGATGAATTAATAACGTTTCGGCGGCGTTACAGACAGAAGGACGTTGACATTTAGCATTGACAATAATTTCAGTTGCCATTGTTAACTGGGCATCTTTGTCCACGTAAATATGACAATTGCCTGTGCCCGTTTCAATAACAGGAACAGTGGCCGTCGTCAAAACAGTTTTGATTAAGTTGGCGCCGCCACGCGGAATGAGGACATCCAAGTAGTCATTTAAGCGCATAAGTTGTTGGGCTGTTTCTCTAGAAGTATCATCAACAAATTGAATGAGATGGGGAGAAACGGCTTCTTGTATTAGCGCTTCTTGTAAAATTGTCACCAATATCTGATTGGAGTGAAACGCTTCTTTTCCGCCTCGAAGAATAACAGCATTTCCCGATTTGAAACAAAGGCTAGCGGCATCTGTTGTCACGTTTGGCCGCGATTCATAAATGATTCCAATAACACCTAAAGGCACGCGTTGTTGCCCAATTAACAGCCCCGCTTCATTGCGCCACATTTTATCTACTTCCCCAATTGGATCGGGTAAAGTAGCGACTTGGCGTATGCCCTCGGCCATCGCTGTGATCCGTTCTTCTGTTAAACGTAAGCGGTCTTGCATTGTTTCAGAAATTCCGTGGGTAGCGGCTTGCTCTAAATCTAATGCGTTTGCTTGTAAAATGCGGGGTGCATTGGCTTCAATGGCTGCGGCCATTTTGTTTAACAAAGTATTTTTTTGACGAGTATCCATCAAGCCTAGCGTATAAGAGGCGTCTTTAGCTTGTTGCCCTAGTTGCTTTAAATCAGTCACTTTCATGCCCTCCTTTAATAAATAACGTACCGATATCTTTTCCTTCTAAAATTTCAAAAATGATTTTTGGCTGCTTTCCGTTTGCTAAAATCATCGCCTGTTGATTAGCTAACACTCGTTCAGCAGCTTTTAATTTACTAGACATCCCACCAGTGCCAAAGCGGCTCCCCTTACCACCGGCTAATTGGAACAAGTCTTCATTAATTTCATTGATTTCAGAAAATAACGTGGCTTCTTTGTTGACAGTAGGGTTGTCTGAAAAGAAACCATCAATATCTGATAACATAACTAACAAGTCAGCTTGAACAATTTGGCAGACAATGGCAGACAATTGATCGTTATCCCCGAACTTGGTTAAGTGATCCAATTCTTCAATTGCGACAGTATCATTTTCATTGACGATAGGAATAATATTCATTTTTAACAGTTGTTCAAAAGTATTGGTAACATTATTGCGACTTTCAGGATATTCAATAACATCACGAGTTAATAAAACTTGTGCCATTTGTTGGCTATAGGTTGAAAACCGCTGATTATAAATGTTCATTAATTCTGCTTGGCCGACTGCAGCGACTGCCTGTTGTTCGGGAATTGTCGTTGGGCGCACAGATAGATTTAATTTATTCAGTCCGACACCAATTGCGCCAGAAGAAACTAAAATAATTTCTTTGCCTTGGTTGCTTAAATCACTCAAAGTAAAGGCTAATTGATCAATTGCTTTTAAGTTAATATTGCCATTGGGATAAATCAGAGAACTGGTTCCGACTTTGATCACAATTCGTTTGGCCTGTTGGAGTTTGTTTCTCATAAGTGCCTCGTTTCTTTTTACAGTAAAATTTGACACTCATTATAACAAAATCAGCGGCTACTAGAAAGTGCTAAATAATGAATAGTAAAGAAAGTTTAATGAAAGTGTGAACTTTTTGAGGGAATCTTGGGACTTTTTGGGATTTGGTCTGTTTATTTTAAGAGAAGATGATAGACTAAAAGAAGGAAAATAAACAAAAATTCTCCTCTTTTTTGCGTAGTCTAGATTAACTGGGCTTTTAGAAATGAGAAACTTACTAAAAACAACCAGAGTATCAGAGATTATGGTAAAATAGGAGTAGTTTAGACAGTAGGGGAGAATGAATATGAAACAACGTGGTTTTGAGATTATTTCTAAGTATCAAGAAGAGGGCTTGAGTGTCCCACAACGAGCAACAAAAGGTGCCGCGGGGTATGATTTTCAAGCAGCCGAAACGGTCGTTGTACCAAGTCTTTGGAAGTTACAACAAGCTGGAGAAAATCCCAAACCAATTTTAGTTAAAACAGGAATTAAGGCGTATATGCCTGATTCTGAATATTTAGAATTGGTGAGTCGTTCTTCGAACCCGCTAAAACGGTTCCTACTTTTAGCGAATGGTGTCGGAGTCATTGACAGTGATTATTATAATAACGTGAATAACGAAGGACATATCATGTTCCAATTTTTAAACTTTGGATATGAAGATGTTGTCATTGAAAAAGGTGAACGAATTGGCCAAGGGATTTTTAAGCCGTTTTTATTAGCGGATGATGACCAAGTCGAGGCAGAAAGAACGGGCGGTTTTGGTTCGTCTGGACAAAAATAAAGCCCATTTTTTCAGTAGGCAACGTTATTCAAACCATTTAATAAATGTTAAAATAAACAACAGATAAGGAGATTCTACATGGCAAAAAAAGCAAAAGTTCAATTTGAATGTCAAAGCTGTGGGTATGTGTCTCCAAAATATCTCGGCCGCTGTCCTAATTGTGGACAATGGAATTCGATGGTGGAAGAGGTTATTCAAGATACTTCTGATCGTCGTGCTAGAGTAAGTTTGACTGGTAAAAAGACACAACCACAACGGCTATCTGAAGTCGTACCTAAAAAAGAGCTGCGTGTAAAAACTGAATTAGTGGAGCTGAATCGGGTTTTAGGTGGTGGCGTTGTTCCAGGTTCGTTAGTTTTAATCGGTGGCGATCCCGGAATAGGTAAGTCAACATTGCTCTTACAAGTATCGCAACAATTAGCAGCCACAGGTGGCACGGTTTTATATGTTTCTGGTGAAGAAAGTGCTGAGCAAATTAAATTACGAGCGGAGCGTCTAGGCACCGTCAACGAGACATTTTACTTATACGCAGAAACAGATATGCACGAAATATCACGAGCCATTGAAAAATTAGAACCAGACTATGTCATTATTGACTCGATTCAAACAATGACGCAGCCAGATGTTACCAGCGTTGCTGGTAGTGTCAGTCAAGTCCGAGAAACAACTGCCGAATTATTGAAACTGGCAAAAACGAATGGGATTGCCATTTTTATTGTCGGACACGTAACGAAGGAAGGGTCTATCGCAGGGCCACGGATGTTGGAACATATGGTAGACACGGTTCTTTATTTTGAAGGAGATAAGCATCACACCTTTAGAATCTTACGGGCTGTCAAAAATCGGTTTGGCTCAACGAATGAGATTGGTATTTTTGAAATGCAGACACATGGATTGGTTGAAGTTATGAATCCTTCTCAGGTCTTTTTAGAAGAACGTTTAGAAGGAGCCACCGGATCTTCAATTGTGGTAGCAATGGAAGGTTCACGCCCCATTTTGGTGGAAATCCAAGCGTTAGTTACCCCAACGATGTTTGGCAATGCCAAGCGAACGACCACCGGGTTGGACTTTAATCGCGTTTCTTTAATCATGGCGGTTTTAGAAAAACGGGCAGGCCTTTTATTACAAAACCAGGATGCGTATCTAAAAGCGGCTGGTGGAGTCAAAATTAATGAACCAGCTATTGATTTAGCGTTAGCAATCAGTATTGCTTCTAGCTATAAAGAAAAAGGAACCTCATCTTCGGAATGTTTCATTGGTGAGATTGGTTTAACTGGTGAAATTCGCCGCGTGAATAGTATTGAACAACGAGTGCGTGAAGCGCAAAAACTAGGCTTTACAAAAGTCTATGTCCCTAAAAATAACCTTGGTGGCTGGGAAGCGCCTGAAGGGATTGAAATTATTGGCGTTTCAACAATTGGTGAAACGTTAAGAAAAGTTTTTAAATGATGAAAGTAGAAATAATCCGTTTAGGTTGTTGGTGGCGTATGATTTTTGTACGCCCCACAACGCTAGACGTCTTTATTAAATAAACGAGGAGGATGGCTATATGCAAAAACGAATCATCACGTTGCTGATGATCATTGCTGGTGCAAGTTTAGGAATTTCTCTTTTCCCAATGGCTTGGGAAATGGCTAAGCAAGGCAATAACAGTTGGTTAAACAATAACTTTACGAACGGATTAATCGGTGCAATTATTTTCTTTATTTTATCTTTAGGGTTAGCAAAGTATATTGTTTCCGCTGTCAAAAAAATCGAAGCAGCTTTAAATGAAATGAGTTTAACCTATTTATTATTTGGAAGTATTGGTGCCATCATTGGTTTAACAATTGGCGTCATTATCTCCATTCCAATGTACAACTTACAAATTCCTGTCGTGAATAGTTTACTGCCAATTCTAGTTATGATTATTCTGGGTTACTTAGGTTTCCGAATGGGAACAACACGGATTGAGGAGTGGAAAAAAGTTTTTACACCTCGCCAAAAGAAAGCAAATACGGAAGACACCGAAGGACAAATGTTGGAACGTAAAGTGGAAGACAACTTCCATAAATACAAAATTTTAGACACCAGTGTCATCATTGATGGCAGAATCTACGATATCGCGAAAACAGGCTTTTTAGAAGGTGTTTTGCTCATCCCTAACTTTGTTTTATATGAATTACAATACATTGCTGATTCTGGAGACAGTTTAAAACGGGTGAGAGGTCGTCGTGGCTTAGATATTTTAAATGCTTTACAAAAAGAAGAAGGTATCTCCGTTGAGATGTATGACGGAGATTTCGAGGATATCTCTGAAGTAGACAGTAAATTAATCAAATTAGCAAAATTATTAGATGGCGTGGTTGTGACCAATGACTACAACTTAAATAAAGTCTCTGAATTTCAAAATGTGCCTGTTTTAAACATTAATGCTTTAGCTAATGCTGTGAAACCAGTGGTGATTCCAGGTGAAACGATGAATGTGATGGTTGTAAAAGCCGGAACAGAGCGTCAACAAGGGGTCGCTTACTTAGATGATGGCACAATGGTTGTGGTAGAAGATGGCCAGCATTACATGAATGAGCAAATCGAAGTGGTCGTCACAAGTGCTTTACAAACCGCAGCTGGGCGTATGATTTTTGCCAAACCGGCGCACGCGGGTCGCGGGATTAATGATCGCAAGGATAACCATCCTAAAAACGATAAAAATTAAGCAAAGTGAGGACTTAGTATGATTCGAATCGGTCAAGGTTTTGATGTTCATCAATTAGTTCCGCAACGACCTTTAATTATTGGTGGGGTTACTCTTCCTTATGAAAAAGGTCTGTTAGGTCACTCAGATGCCGATGTTTTAACACATGCAATTATTGATGCAATCCTTGGTGCCGCTGGTCTGGGTGATATTGGGCAACTGTTTCCCGAAACCGATCCACAGTTCAAAAATGCGAATTCTGTAAACTTATTAAAAAAAGTAAATGAAAAAGTTGGGCGGTCGGGCTTTACTATTGGCAATATTGATTGTACAATTTTAGCGGAAGAGCCAAAGATGAGCCCATACTTGGCAGAGATGAAAAAGAATCTAGCCGCGAGTTGCCACTTAGCGGTCACACAAGTGAACATTAAGGCAACGACCATGGAAGCGATGGGCTTTGTTGGTAAAAAAGAAGGAATCGGCGCAATTGCCGTTGCTTTATTGGAAAAATAACTGAAAACGACGTTAAACCGTCTGTTTTTAAAAAATGGAAAGAGGAATGAACATGACGAAAGTTCGTGTGCGTTACGCACCAAGTCCAACTGGACACTTGCACATTGGGAATGCAAGAACAGCATTATTTAACTACTTATTTGCCCGCCACAATGACGGAGAATTTATCATTCGTATCGAGGATACCGACCAAAAACGGAACATCGAAGACGGCGAGAAAAGTCAGTTGGAAAACTTAGCATGGTTAGGGATGGAATGGGATGAATCACCTGCTCATCCGGGAGAATATGGTCCATATCGTCAATCAGAACGTAAAGAAATTTACCAACCATTGATTGATCAATTATTAAGTAGCAATCGTGCGTATAAGTGTTATTGTACGCCAGAAGAATTAGAAGCAGAACGTGAAGCACAACAAGCTCGTGGGGAAATGCCTCACTACGCAGGCACTTGTGCGAATTTAACACCTTCTGAACAAGCAGCCAAAGAAGCGGCTGGTCTAGAACCAGTGATTCGTTTCCGTGTGCCACGTAATACAGAATACAAATTTGATGACATCGTGAAAGGTGAAATTACTTTTGAGTCAGATAACATTGGTGGCGATTTTGTCATCCAAAAACGCGATGGGATGCCAACGTATAACTTTGCCGTTGCAGTAGATGATCACTTAATGAAAATTTCTCACGTTTTACGTGGCGATGATCACATTGCGAACACACCAAAACAATTAATGATTTACGAAGCGTTTGAATGGACACCACCTGTCTTTGGCCATATGACCTTAATCATTAATTCAGAAACTGGCAAAAAATTGAGCAAACGTGATGAAACAATTTTACAATTTATTGAACAATACCGTGAATTAGGTTACTTACCAGAAGCCATGTTCAACTTTATTGCTTTACTAGGATGGTCTCCTGTTGGCGAAGAAGAAATCTTCTCACAAGAAGACTTGATTAAATTGTTTGATGAACAACGCTTAAGCAAGTCACCAGCGGCCTTTGATGCGAAAAAATTAGAATGGATTAACAATCAATACATGAAACAAATGGACTTAGGTGAACTAACAGATATGTGTATTCCTTATTTAGTCGCTGACGGTCGTGTTGAAGAAAATCCATCTCCTGAAAAAATCGAATGGTTAAAACAATTAGTTAGCTTGTATCAACCACAAATGAGTTATGCAGCTGAAATTGTGGAACTATCAAACTTGTTCTTTAATGAACATCCAGTTTTAGATGATGCTGCGAAAGAATTCTTGCAAGGAGAAACAGTGCCAACTGTGTTACATGCGTTTAAAGAACAATTAGAAGCCTTGGACGTTTTCGATGTCCCAAGTATTAAAGCAGCGATTAAAGCCGTCCAAAAAGAAACCGGCGTTAAAGGCAAAAACTTGTTTATGCCAATTCGAATTGCTGTTTCTGGACAAATGCATGGTCCTGAATTAGGCGAAACCATCGAATTATTAGGCAAAGAAAAAGCATTAGATCATTTAAATAAAGTGTTATAAAAACACAAAGAATAGAAGAAGTAGACAAGCAGATGGATTTCAGAGACGCTGTGGGTGGTGAGAACAGCGAGCATCTTTTGTCGAAATGCATCTATGAGTGGCTTTGGTGAAAAAAGTAACCGAAGACGTCGGCAGGCGTTAACTGTATCGAGGCAAGAGCTAGTTCTTGTGAAGAAAAGTGGAACCACGCATGGGCGTCTTTTAAGCAACGTTTTTTTGTTGCTTAAAAGACGTTTTTTATTTTTGTATAGTAGAAAGGAGTTCACCATATGAGTTGGTTGAAACGTAGCGTCGCAGCTGTTAAAAGAAACGATCCTGCAGCGCGGACCACACTAGAAGTTCTTTTAACGTATCCTGGCTTGCACGCCCTGTTTTGGCATCGCTTGTCTCATTTCTTATATAGGCATCAGTTGTTTTTGTTGGCGAAGATTCATGCACAATTTTGGCGTTTCATAACGGGCGTAGAAATTCATCCCGGGGCCACAATTGGTGCGGGGGTTTTTATCGATCACGGCATGGGCATTGTGATTGGGGAAACCGCGGAAATAGAAGAAGATGTTGTTTTGTTTCACGGAGTGACGTTAGGTGGGACCGGTCGTGATACGGGTAAACGCCATCCAACAGTGAAAAAAGGAGCGATGATTTCGGCACGAGCTCAAATTTTAGGGCCAGTGGTGATTGGTGAACGTTCAAAAATTGGGGCGGGTGCTGTTGTTATTTCAGACATCCCAGCAGATGCCACAGCTGTGGGTGTTCCTGCGAAAGTCGTTCGTCTAAATGGAAGAAAGGTGGAAAAAGGGCATGATTAAAATTTATAATACATTGACCAGAGAAAAAGAAGTATTTACGCCAATTGAGGCGCATAAAGTTCGGATGTATGTCTGCGGACCAACCGTGTATAACTATATCCATATCGGTAATGCGCGCAGTGCGATCGCCTTTGATACGATTCGTCGTTATTTTGAATATCGTGGGTATGAAGTGAATTATGTCTCGAACTTTACAGATGTCGATGATAAAATTATCAAGGCAGCTAAAGAATTGAAAATTACTGCGCCGGAAGTGGCGGAGCGTTTTATCAAAGCCTTTGAAGAAGACACGCAAGCATTGAATGTCCAACCAGCAACGTTACATCCTCGGGTGATGGACCACATGCCTGATATCTTAGCTTTCATCGAAGTTTTAATTGAAAAAGGTTTTGCTTATGAGGTCGCAGGTGATGTGTATTATCGCACCCGTAAATTTCCTAATTATGGTAAATTAAGCCATCAATCGATTGATGAATTAGAAGTGGGGGCAAGTCAACGAACTGGCGTTGAACAACAATTAAAAGAAGACCCATTGGATTTTGCTCTTTGGAAAAGTGCCAAAGAAGATGAAATTTCTTGGGATTCTCCTTGGGGGAAAGGACGTCCCGGCTGGCATATTGAATGCTCTGTCATGGCGACAAAACACTTGGGAGAGACGATTGATATTCACGGTGGTGGACAAGATTTAGAATTTCCACATCATGAGAATGAAATTGCACAGAGCGAAGCCAAAACAGGCCATACCTTTGCCAATTACTGGATGCATAACGGCTATGTCACAATTGGTGAAGACGATGAAAAAATGAGCAAATCCCTAGGTAACTTCATTACTGTTCATGAAATGATTCAAAAAGTGGATCCGCAAATTTTACGTTTCTTTATGTCCACCACCCAGTACCGTCGCCCGATTCGTTATAGCGAAAGCACTCTAAAAGAGGCAGCAGCCAATTATCAAAAATTGAAAAATGCGTTTGAAAATTTACGTTTTAGACAAGCAGATGCGGTCGCAAGTTTGCCAGAGGATGAACACTATTTGGCTCAATTAAACGAATTAGAACAACGTTTTATTACGGAAATGGACGATGATTTCAATGCAGCTAACGGGATTACGGTCGTTTATGAATTAGCGAAGATGATGAATCAGTACAGTGAACAAGCGACAGTTTCGGAACCAGTTCTAGTGGCGATGGATAAGCTTTTCAGTGGCTGGTTAGCTATTTTTGGTTTATTCTTTAAAAACGAAGAATTAGTGGACGCACAAGTCGATGCGTTAATTGAAGAACGGAACCAAGCACGGAAAGACCGTGATTTTGCCCGAAGTGATGAAATCCGCGATTTATTAAAAGAACAAGGCATTGTTTTAGAAGATACTCCGCAAGGAACGAGATGGAGAAGAAGTGAATGAGAGATTACAAACAATTAAACGGTTTAGCTTTGGCCTATGTTGGCGATGCGATTTATGAAATTTACATTCGTGATTATTTAGTTTCCTTGGGACAAACGAAACCGAATGTTTTGCATCGCATGGCGACACATTACGTGTCAGCAAAAGCCCAAGCAAGCTTAATGCAAGCGATGTTAGCGGGAGAAATGCTAACGGAGGAAGAAGAAGTGATGTACAAACGCGGTCGGAATGCTAAAAGTCACACCTTTGCCAAAAATGCTGATGTGACGACCTATCGGGTAGCGACCGGTTTCGAATCCTTGATGGGTTATTTACATTTAACACAACAAAAAGAACGTTTAGAAGAATTAATTAACTGGTGTATCAAGAAAGTAGGTGAAACCAATGAAAAATGAAAAATCTCGTCCTTTTAAAAAAGGTAAGAAACGTCCAGAACGTTCAGATAAGCGTTCAAAAGAACGGAACCCACGACCAGCGACAGCAGGTGCTGATGGAACCTCAGAAGAGCTAGCAGATAACTTTGTCTTTGGTTTCCATGCCACTGTTGAGGCGTTGCAGCAAGGACGCGGGAATAAATTGTTTTTACAAGAAGATGCTCGTGGCGAGAAAATTGAGCAATTAAAACAAGCAGCGAAAGAGCAGGCTGTTCCAGTCAAATGGGTGCCTAAAGCAAAATTAGATACGATGAGTGATCACGGCGTGCATCAAGGCATGGTTTTAGCAATCACGGCGTATCAATATTTAACTTTAGAAGAATTATTGGAACAAACAAAAGAAAAGACAGAAACACCATTTTTCCTAATTTTAGACAGTCTAGAGGACCCACATAACTTTGGCTCAATTTTGCGAACTGCTGATGCGACAGGCGTGGACGGTATTATCATTCCAAAACATCGTGCAGTGGGAATTACACCAACCGTAACCAAAGCATCAACAGGGGCCGTGGAACATATTCCAGTGGCTCGTGTAACGAATCTAGCGCAAAGTATTGCAACGCTAAAAGAGAATCAATTTTGGATTTTTGGTACAGATATGTCTGGGACGGATTATCGTCGCTGGAATACACAAGGCGCAATTGCCTTAATCATCGGAAATGAAGGTCGTGGCATGAGTCAAGGTCTTCATAAAGAAGTGGATGAATTATTAACGATTCCAATGACTGGACACGTTCAAAGCTTAAACGCTGGTGTGGCTGCAGGCTTGCTAATGTATGAAGTCTATCGTGGCCGCAACCCATTATAGAAGAAGGCGATTGTATGAAAAAACAATTGTTAATCGTTGATGGCTATAATATGATTGGTGCTTGGCCAGAATTGGTCCAGTTGAAAAAGCAAGAGCGTTTAGAGGATGCGCGTGAACTGCTTCTTAGTCGTCTGTCCAATTATGCCAAATATGAAGGATTGGAAATCATTGTGGTCTTTGATGCCCAATTAGTCCCAGGTATTCAGCAAACGTACAAAAAGTACCTTTTGACCGTGGTTTTCACCAAAGAAGATGAAACAGCAGATAGTTATATTGAACGTCTAGCTGGTGAAAAAAATGATCGTTTAACGCAAGTAACAGTCGCAACGAGTGATTTGGCTGAACAATGGGTGGTCTTTTCACAAGGTGCATTGCGGACTTCGGCCAATGAACTTTACAAAGCTGTCCAGAAAACAGAAAAGACGATTGCCATTCATGCAACGGATATCCATTTCCAGCAATTTCGTCGAAATTCTCCATGGAACGTGGAGCAGTTATCAAAACTTTCTGAGAAGCTAGAAGAATTGTCTCAAAAAAAAGATTAAACAAATGTTCGCTTAAGTCATAAATTTCTAACATGCTATGCTCTCCTAAATCATTCGATACGTTTATCGAAAAGGAGGGCTTTTTATGTTAGAACAGATTCAACAAGCATTAGCAGGAGACCAAGAACAATTTCAAGCCTTATATGGGCAATATCAGCCAGTGATTTATAAGTGCATGAAAAAATACTATTTAAAAGATTATGATACTGAAGACTGGCTTCAAGAAGGGCGAATTGTCTTCTTTCGGACGTTAGAACGATTTGATTCAGAAAAACAAGCATCATTAGGAAAGTTTTTTAAACGAAATTTTGAAAATCACGTACATAGCTTAATTCGCCATCAATGCGCCTATAAGCGGCGAACAGATACCTTGTCTATTTCTCTGGAACAACGATTAGAAAGCGCTGGTGAAGAGTTAGTGGACTATTTAGGGACAGCGGCTACCGACCCATTAGGTCAATTAATGATTCAAGAAAAATTGGCAGCTTTTCCGACACGTCTTTCCTCGTTGGAACAACAAATTTTAAACGCATACTTAAAAGGCTACACGTTAGAAGAAATCGCTAAAGTGCGTGGGGGAACTTTTTCAGCTGTCCGAAGTGCCTATGATCGTGCCAAAGCAAAAATGAAATATACATTAGAAAATGAATAAAAATTCGACAAAACAGCCGGTTTGTCGAGCAAAAGTAGTTGCAAACAGACTTCTAGTATGATAAACTTGAAATTTTTTAAAAAAAGTGATATAATGTTTCTCGAGGTGAATGCAATGCCAACAACGTTATCGTCAATTAAGAAAGATTTGGAAGGCCGTATCGGCAGTGAAATTATGTTAGTTGCTCAGACTGGAAGAAAGCGCCAAACAGAACGTAAAGGAATCTTAACGGAGACTTATCCATCTGTTTTTGTTGTTGACTTGGATCCAGACGAGAACTCATTTGAACGTGTATCTTATAGCTATTCAGATGTTTTAACACGCACCGTTGAAATCGAATTCATCGGTCAAGCCGTATAATTTAGAAAGTCCGCTTAGGAGTGAAGGAAGAGCCCTTCGTTCCTAAGCTCTTTTTAATTTCAGCCATCTGTCGTCAGAGAAAGAGCAATCTTCGGTGTACTTCTTCATGGACATATGATAGAATCTAAAAGATTAAAATGTTGGTAGACAAAAGATTAAGGAAGGTGAATCAGGGAACCGATGGAAATAATCGAACGAGCTCCTGCGAAAATTAATCTTGGGTTAGATGTTCTGCATAAACGTGTGGATGGCTATCATGAAGTTGAATCTATTTTTGCAAGTGTAGATTTAGCCGATCATTTAACTTTTGAAAATCTAGAAGAAGACATCATTCGTATTGAAACGGACAGCTCTTTTTTACCCGTGGATCGACGGAATCATGTCTATCAAGCAGTTGACTTATTAAAGCGTACCTATAATATTCATAAAGGAATTAAAATATATATTGAAAAACGTATCCCCGTGGCAGCTGGTTTAGCAGGGGGGAGCAGTGACTGTGCCGCAGCATTACGAGGCTTGAACAAACTGTGGAATCTGGGGTTGACGATGGACGAACTCTGTGAAATTGGCAGCCAAATTGGTATGGATGTTCCTTATTGTTTAAGGGGCGGAACAGCCTTTGCAAACGGACGTGGGGAGAAAATTGAAGCATTACCGACCATGCCTCAATGTTGGATTGTGTTAGTTAAACCAAGAATTAGTGTATCCACTAGTACCGTTTTTAATGATTTAGCGGTAGATGAATTGCACCATCCAGATATTGCTGGACTAAGAATAGCTATTGAAAATGGTGATTATACTGGGATGACCCAAACGGTCGGCAATGCGTTGGAAAGTGTCACGATTGCCAGACATCCGATCGTGCAACAAATCAAGGATCGCATGCTGAAGTACGGCGCTGATGCAGCGTTGATGAGCGGCAGTGGACCGACAGTCTTTGCTTTATGTGAAAAGAAAACACGAGCACAACGGATTTATAATGGACTTAAAGGCTTTTGTGAAGAAGTTTATTTGGTTCGGACATTGAAATAAATAAGTTCTACGTCTAAATTCGAATTTTAGGCGTAGAACTTTTTTGCTTTATTTAAGTAACTATTTCTTTTTTTTTGCTTTCATAGAACTAATTTCAGATGGGGTGCGTAAAACACCTTCGAAATTTTTCATATTGAAAGAACGACCATACTCGGCTTTTGAAGTACCTAAAATAAACGATATTTTGTATTCGGGAGCATGTATATCGAAATCGTTGACTACATATTGGAATTTTAAATTATTATCTAACGGAATTTCATTTTCTGGTTTATCGACATATACGTAAGGCTGAGAAATTGGAAAGTTAACATTTCTGTCTTTAATTTCCCCCGTAATAGTTAGTATACTATCTTTTATAATATACTTAAATTTAAGTTGTGGAGCATAATTAATATACTCAGAGATACCATAACTATCCGAGATTTTCTTTTTATAAGCAACTGGTGAATTTTGTTTTACATATTCAAAAAATTCATTTTCTTTTGAAGAAACGGATTCGGTTTTAACGATATCTTTATAATGAATAAGTTGAATATCTTCTGTAAAATAGAATGGATCCGGTTCAAAAATTGAAATCAGTACTGATTGTCCAGAGGCTATGCCTAACTCATTTCGTTGTTTATGTTGTATATCTTTAAAGAGGTAAACATGTCCATTTTTTGAAGTTATTTTCTTTAGTTCTGTCATTAATTTTTCCTCAATTTTCTATAGTTTGTAATTAGTTCATAAAACTGATTACCATTAAATTTATAAATATCAACCCCTTTTTCACGTAACTCTATATATTTTAGTTCTTTACTGCTGTGCTTTCCGTCTTTAAGTTGGGAAGAAATTTGAATACCTTGGATAAAGTAATCAGTCTTGGCAGATAAACTTGACGATACCCTACCGCCATGTTGTTTTATCAGTGTTTCAATTTGTTTACGGTTATATTTAGAATCATCAAATGCCCCCGTTACTACAAAAGACATTCCTTCAAAAAAAGGTGTAGTATCATCATCTAATTCAAAAGAGTCCAAGCTACTTTTCTTAAGAGTAGAGCTTTTTTCTTGAGGTTCTATCTTTAATAATTCCATAAATACAATTGCAGATATCCTAACATCATTCAATGCATTATGTGAAATCGCATCGATACCAAAAAGTAATTTCAATGTAGTTAATTGATTGTTTACAGCCCCATGCTTTCGTGTGGCTGCAAAATAGCGAGTATCATAAATTTCATGTCCTTCTGCAATATTATATCCTTTTGCTTTTAAAAAAGGAAAGTCAAAACTTTTTATATTATGTCCAACTAGAATCGTATCTCCTAAATAATCAAAAAGATAAGGCATAACTTCATCTAAAGTTGGCGCATTTAGTACTTGGTCATTAGTGATTCCTGTTAATTTGGTAATTTCATCTGGAATGTAGTCACTATTTACCAATGTATCAAAATAATCAACTTCAATACCATCAACGTATCTTGCAGCTGATATCTGAATAACAGCATCCTGATGGAAGTCTAAACCTGTTGTTTCAATATCAAAAGCAATAAACTCTTTAACTTCCGTTTGCATTATATTTCACCGCCTAGCGAATATAGAATTTTATCAGCTAACTTTCTTCGTTCAGTATTGAAAGAATCATTGGAAGAATTATTATGCTCTTCAATAATATAAAAGTATTTATGTACTAACATTTCTCCTAGTTCAGTCAGTACATAAGTATTATTTTCTTCGGAGATAACGTTAGCTTTGATGAATAGTTTACGTTGTTTAATCATATCTACTCGATAGATACGCTTGAAATATTTTGGTATATATTTATCAGTTGATTTGCCACGGGAAGAGGTTGTCCACCATAGAGCAATAATCTCACCTGCTGTAGGTCTCTCAATTAAAAAAATATTAGGATCTTTTGGAGGAATTCGACGAATTGACTTTTTATATTGTTCTTGGTCGGTTATTTGGACATACGGATTTTTCATTATCAATACCACCTATAATTTTTTGTTTAGAAAATCGCATTATTCAATATAAGGAAGCGCTATCAATAAGGTGAAAATCGAAAGCGCTTTCTATAAAGGCTGCCATATGACTCTTAATGTTTCATATTATACAGACTTCTTTTTTTGTAGTCAATCGTGTATGTTTTCCTTAATAAGGATGTTCCTTTGCTTTTTATAACTTTGTTTAAATAAAATTTGTTTTTATTCCTTGACGTCCCGTGATCCATTTGGTACATTATTCCTGGCAAATCGTAAATATTACGGTTTATAATAGGTAAATCGAAAAGAGGACAGAACATGACGAAAATCTACCGCCGTTTGATAATCGGCGTTACTTTAGCAATCAGTGCTTTTCTTTTAGCTAGCTGTGGGCAAACCACACAATCGCCAAAAGAGAAGAAAGAGCTCACGGTAATGACTACTTTTTATCCGATGTACGACTTCGCAAAACAAGTCGTTGGTGATGAGGGAGAGGTTGAGCTGTTGATTCCAGCTGGAACGGAACCACACGATTATGAACCAAGCGCAAAAGACTTAGCGAAAATTACTGATGCGGATGTCTTTGTTTATAATAGTAAAGAGCTAGAAACTTGGGTTCCGAATGTTATTGAAAACTTGGACACGAAAAAAGTTTCAATCGTGGAAGCCAGTCAATCCATTCAATTGATGCAAGGAACAGAAGAGGAAGAATCTGGCGAAGAAGGTCATGAAGGCCATAACCATTCTCACGAACTGGATCCGCATGTCTGGTTAGATCCCGTGTTAGCGCAAAAAGAAGTGATAGCGATTCGGGATGCGCTTATCAAAAAATATCCTGAGAAAAAAGCCGTATTTGAAAAAAATACCGCTGCTTATTTGGAAAAATTGACTGCGCTAGATAAGGAATACCAAGCTGCATTTGCAGGCGCTAAAAATCGGACCTTTGTGACGCAACATGCTGCATTTGGCTATTTGGCAAAACAATATGACTTGACCCAAGAACCGATTGCTGGGATTTCTCCAGACCAAGAACCTTCGCCAAGTCGTTTAGCCGAATTAAAAAAATATATTAAAACAAACAATGTTTCTGTGATCTATTTTGAAGCATCGGCTTCTACAAAAGTAGCCAAAACATTGGCAGATGAAACAGGCGTCGAATTAGCCGTATTGAATCCTTTAGAGAGTTTAACTCAAAAAGAACAAGAAGCAGGCGAGAACTATGTGTCTGTCATGAAAGAAAACCTCGCCGCTTTACAAAAAAGCATTCATTAATCTGGCAACAGAAAGGAGCCAACTTATGCATTATATTGAAGTCGAAAATTTAACCTTCTATTATGATGATGAACCTGTTTTAGAAGATGTTTCTTATTATGTTGATCCAGGGGAATTCGTTATTTTAACAGGAGAAAATGGCGCTGCCAAGTCAACGCTGATCAAAAGTACCTTAGGGTTATTAAAACCAACAAGTGGCAAAATTACGGTCGCTAAAAAAAATAGTGCTGGTGAAAAAATCAGCATTGGCTACATTCCACAACAAGTCGCTTCTTTCAATGCGGGCTTTCCTAGCACCGTCATTGAATTAGTACGTTCAGGTCGCTTTCCCAGAAATCGTTGGTTCAAACCGTTGACGAAAAAAGATCATCTTCATGTGGAAAAAGCTTTGAAATCAGTGGACATGTGGGAAATGCGCCACAAACGAATTGGCGAGCTTTCTGGAGGGCAAAAGCAACGAATTAGTTTAGCACGAGTGTTTGCGACCGATCCAGATTTATTTATTTTAGATGAGCCAACAACAGGTATGGATGAACAATCGCGAAACGAATTTTATCAATTGTTGCAACACAGTGCGCATGAACATGGAAAAGCTATTTTGATGATTACGCATGATCATGAAGATATCAAAACCTATGTGGATCGTCAAATTCGTCTTGTCCGCAAAGAAGATTCGAAATGGCGTTGTTTCCATATGAGTGAAGAATCGTATACGTAAATTTTCCAATAAAACGTTATCTGGCTCGATAATAACGAAAGCCTAGGAACGGCTTAAAGAAATGTGGGAAAAATTTAAAAAATAAGCAGGAATTAAAAAAATAATTCGCTTAAACGTCGCTACAATGGTAGTGTTCATTTTAGCGGTAAGGAGTGAATCGTATGGCAGAAATGCTTTCTTATGCATTTATGCAAAAGGCCTTTTTAGCAGCACTGTTTATCTCAGTGATTGCCCCAATGCTCGGCGTCTTTCTAGTTATTCGCCGACAATCTTTAATGGCAGATACCCTTTCACATGTGTCATTAGCCGGTGTGGCACTAGGCTTCTTTTTTAATTGGAATCCTAATTTAATGACCTTAATTGTCGTGATTGTGGCTGCAATCATTCTAGAATATTTACGAATGATTTATAGCACCTATTCAGAAATTTCGATTGCTATTTTAATGTCAGGCGGTTTGGCTTTGGCGTTAGTTTTAATGAATTTAACAGGAGGCAATTCAGCTGCTAGTATTCAATCGTATTTATTTGGTTCCATCGTCACGATTACGTGGGATCAAGTGGTTATGTTGGCAATTTTATTCGTAGTTTTAGTTCTATTGTTTATGTTATTTAAACGTCCAATGTATGTTTTAACATTTGATGAAGATACTGCTCATGTTGATGGGCTACCTATTCATTGGATGTCGATGCTTTTTAATGTAATTACTGGTGTGGCGATTGCTGTGATGATTCCGATCGCGGGAGCCTTGTTAATTTCAGCAATTATGGTCTTACCAGCTGCGATAGGTATGCGAATTGGTAAAGGCTTCAACACGGTGATCATCATCAGTGTGTTTATGGGCTTGATTGGCATGCTAACAGGGTTGACTAGCTCGTATTATTTGGAAACACCACCGAGTGCAAGCATTACCCTAATTTTTATTGGTTTATTCTTATTAGTCAATATTTATCGCCGAGTGGTTGTTATGGTCCAACGAAAACAAAAAATGCAAAGAAACTAAGGAGAAAAACGAAAGTTTTTCTCCTTTATTTCTTTTTTTTAAAAGAAATGGCGAACTATTTTCAGTTATTTGAAAAAAATCCTCGAATTTTTCGGTTAAACCCCTTATAATAAGGAACGATAGAATGAAAAGGAGTGACGAATTTGAAAATTCGGAGAAGTGAACGATTAATCGATATGACCCAATATCTTTTAGATCATCCCCATACATTGGTTTCTTTGACATATTTTGCTGACCGATACCAATCTGCCAAGTCTTCCATTAGTGAAGATTTAGCAATTGTTAAAAAAACATTTAAAGAACGTGGAACAGGTATTTTAGAAACGATTCCAGGCGCTGCAGGCGGTGTCCGCTTTATCCCTGAAATTCCTTATGAGGAAGCGGAGCAGTTGATTATGGATTTATGTGATCGTTTGTCAGAACAAGATCGCTTATTACCTGGGGGTTATGTTTATCTTTCAGATTTACTTGGGGAACCGAATTTATTAAGACAAGTGGGCCGGATTATTGCTTCTAAATATTTAGGCAAACAAATTGATGCGGTAATGACCGTTGCGACTAAAGGAGTGCCAATTGCGCAAGCTGTGTCTTATTACTTAAATGTTCCGTTTGTGATTGTTCGTCGCGATTCTAAGATTACTGAAGGTTCAACGGTGAGCGTGAACTATGTATCAGGGTCTTCAGAACGTATCGAAAAAATGGAACTTTCAAAACGCAGTTTAAAACGCGGCTCAAAAGTTTTAGTCGTGGATGACTTCATGAAAGGCGGCGGCACCGTCAATGGTATGAAGAGTATGATTGAAGAATTTGAAGCAGAACTTGTGGGCATTACCGTTTTTGCTGAGTCAAAATTCAATGGCCGTCGTGCAATCGATGACTACACTTCGCTATTATATGTGGAAGATGTGGATACACAAACAAAAACGATTAGCGTAGTCCCAGGAAACTATTTCACAGAGAAATAATTTGAAAAAGAAACTGAAAATGGTCCATTCCATTTTCAGTTTCTTTTTTTCTGTTTTATTCCTTTAAAAAAAGATGAGAAAATAAATTGGTCTACCTTTTAAATGCCTTATTTTGTTGAAAAAGACAAAAGAGTAAGATAAACTAGAAAAGGTATAATGAGGACGATTTAGAAGAAAATCAAACAATTTAGTTAATTTGAGGTGGCAAACGTGGAAAATAGATACGCAATTATTTTAGCAGCTGGTAAAGGAACACGCATGAAATCTAAACTTTATAAAGTATTGCATCCAGTTGCTGGTAAACCAATGGTCGAACATATTTTAGATCAAGTAGAACAAACAGAACCAACAGAAATCGTGACGATCGTTGGACACGGGGCGGAAATGATTAAAAGCCATTTAGGCGAACGTAGTCAATATGCCTTACAAGCTGAACAATTGGGAACTGGGCATGCAGTCATGCAAGCACAAGAGTTATTAGGTGGCAAACAAGGAACAACATTAGTTATTACAGGGGATACGCCGTTATTAACTGCAGAAACCTTGAAAAACTTATTCGATTACCATCAAGGTAAAAATGCAAGTGCGACTATTTTAACAGCGCATGCGGAAGACCCAACAGGCTATGGTCGAATTATTCGTGATCATGTGGGCATTGTTGAACGAATCGTGGAACAAAAAGATGCCAGTGAAGAAGAAGCACGTGTTCAAGAAATTAATACAGGAACCTTCTGTTTTGATAATGAATCATTGTTTGAAGCGTTAGCGAAAACAGATACAAACAATACACAAGGGGAATACTATTTAACAGATATCATTGAAATTTTGAAAAAAGAAGGCAAAGCTGTCGCTGCTTACCAAATGGCAGACTTTGACGAAGCAATGGGTGTAAATGATCGTGTTGCTTTATCCACTGCTAATAAAATTATGCATCGTCGTTTAAATGAAATGCATATGCGAAATGGTGTTACATTTATTGATCCAGACACAACGTATATTGATGAAGGCGTGGTAATTGGTTCAGACACAGTCATTGAAGCGGGAGTCACTATCAAAGGAAAAACAGTGATTGGCGAAGATTGCTTGATTGGCGCACATTCAGAAATCGTTGATAGTCATATCGGCAATCAAGTGGTTGTTAAACAGTCTGTGATTGAAGAAAGTGTGGTTCGCGAGGGGGCCGATGTGGGTCCGTATGCACATTTACGTCCTAAAGCAGATGTGGGGGCAAACGTACACATTGGTAACTTCGTGGAAGTAAAAAATGCAACAATCGATGAAGGAACAAAAGTGGGCCATTTAACATACGTTGGTGATGCAACATTAGGCAAAGATATTAATGTCGGTTGCGGCGTTGTTTTTGTTAATTATGATGGCAAAAATAAACACCAAACAGTCGTGGGTGATCACGCGTTTATTGGCTCTGCAACGAACATTGTTGCGCCAGTCACGATTGGTGATCATGCGGTGACTGCTGCTGGTTCAACCATCACAGAAGATGTCCCTTCAGAAGATTTGGCGATTGCCCGGGCACGTCAAGTGAATAAAGAAGGCTATGCTAAAAAGTTACCTTACATGAAGGATTAACCTCAAATAAAAAAGAACGCTCTTTTGCTTAAGCAAAAGAGCGTTCTTTTTCCTCCTTAAAGACTAGACCAATTTCTGCTAATATTTGTTTAGAGGCATTCAAGGACTAGACCAATGCTGTTTATTCGGTATTTTTAGTTATTTTTTTCAAAAAAATAGTTTTTGTTCTGCTTTTCCAATATAAAAAGACTTTCTTTTTTATAAAGTTCGTGTTTTGGTCAAAATTACTATTTTTTTCACAAACAAATCCGCTGTATTGTCCAAAAATAAAAACAATTTACAGGAAAAACATCTTATTTTAACGGAATTTACTGTTTTTTATTTAACGGATATATTATGATAGGAAAAGAAGAGCAACGTGATGGGGGAAGGCTCTTTTTGTTGTTTGTTACTTTGACAATTGTTTGTTGCAAATGGGTTGAAACACAAGGAGGAAATTTGTGAAAAAGTTGAGCTTTAAAAAAGTGAAGTGGGGCATGCATTTTTTAATGGCTGTTGCGTTGATAGCGCCAAGCGTTACTAGTACGGCATATGCAGTAGAAACAACGAGTCAACAAAGTTCAGAAGCAGTAACAAGTACCACCGATTCAAGTAGAAAACAAGAACCAGTCATTACACAGGAAACAACAGACATCAAACAAGAAGCACCAAATCAGGCTACGAGTGACAGTGTCAAGCAGTCACAAGAAACCACAGCACCAACAGAGACGACGAATTTAGAAACGTCAACCGCTGAAAAAGAAGAAACGAGCACGCCGCAAAAAATAACAATTTTAGGTACGTCAGATGTTCATGGTCAATTATGGAATTGGTCTTATGAAGATGATAAAGAACTACCAGTTGGTTTGTCCCAAGTAAGTACAGTCGTCAACCAAGTCCGGGCGCAAAACCCAGCAGGCACCGTTTTAATTGATAATGGCGACAATATTCAAGGCACTATTTTAACAGATGACTTGTATAATAAAGCGCCTTTAGTGAATGAAAAGACCCATCCAATGATTACCGCCATGAATGTGATGAAGTATGATGCAATGGTTTTGGGAAATCATGAGTTTAATTTTGGTTTACCGTTAATCCAAAAAATTCAACAAGAAGCCACTTTTCCAATCTTGTCTGCGAATACCTACAATAAGGAAGATGGTCGTCGTTTTGTTAAAGGGACTACCACGAAGGAACTTGATTTTAATCAAGATGGGCAGCCAGATTTAAAAGTTGGGATTATCGGCTTAACAATTCCGCACATTCCTTTGTGGGATGGCCCTCGTGTTACTTCGCTTAATTTTTTACCTTTGAAAGAAGAAGCAGAAAAAGCAGTTACTGAGTTGAAAACTAACGATCAGGCTGACATTATTGTTGCTTCGATTCATGCGGGACAACAAAATAGTGATCCGGCTGCCAGTGCCGACCAAGTAATTGAAAATGTCGCGGGGATTGATGCGTATATTCTGGGTCATGACCACCTTTCTTTTACCAAGCAAGGAGCAGCGCCGAATGGAAAAACTGTACCGGTAGGGGGACCTAAAGATACAGGGACAGAAGTTGTTAAGATTGATCTTTCAGTTGCTAAAAATGCCGATAAGTGGGAAGTGCAAGAAGGTACAGCAACGATTGTACCAACAACGAATGTTCCAGCAGATGAAGCAGTTAAGGCAGCGACAAAAGAATACCATGAAAAAACGCGAGCGTTTATTCAGGAGGAGATCGGCACAGCAACAGCTGATTTTTTACCAAAACAAGAAATTAAAGGAATTCCCGAAGCGCAATTACAACCAACAGCGATGATTTCTTTAATTAATAACGTTCAAAAAGAAGTGACAGGTGCACAATTAAGTGCGGCAGCGCTGTTTAAATACGACAGTAAATTACCTGCGGGGAAGATTTCCTATGCCACGATTTTTGATATCTACAAATACCCGAATACCTTAGTGAGTGTTCCCATTAACGGTGAAAACTTACTGAAGTATTTAGAAAAACAAGGGGCGTACTATAACCAAACACAGCCAGATGATTTGACCATTAGTTTTAATCCAAACATTCGTGTATATAACTATGACATGATTTCTGGAGTGGACTACAAGATTGACATTTCAAAACCAGTGGGTGAACGAATTGTAGATGCGAAAATTGACGGCCAACCGTTGGATCCTGCCAAAGAATATACGCTTGCTATGAATAATTATCGTTACGGCGGTTTAGCTAGCCAAGGGATTCAAGTAGGGGAACCTATTAAAAATTCTGATCCAGAAACCTTACGAGGAATGATTGTTGATTATATTAAGAAAAAAGGAACGCTTGATCCAGAACAAGAAATCGAACGAAATTGGTCAATTATTGGGACAAATTTTGATGAAAAATGGCGTGCCAAAGCAATCGAATTAGTGAATGACGGCACTCTTCAAATTCCGACTTCTCCTGATGGACGTACACCAAACGCCGCCGCTATTACGAAACAAGATGTCCGTAATGCGGGCTTTGATTTAGATAATGCATATACCATTATGCACACAAATGACGTTCATGGCCGACTAGAAGCAGGGAAAGGCGAATTAGGTATGGCGCGTCTAAAAACCTTTAAAGACCAAGAAAACCCAACCTTGATGGTGGATGCAGGGGATGTTTTCCAAGGATTACCAATCTCCAATTTCTCCAAAGGCGCGGATATGGCCAAAGCAATGAATGAAGTTGGTTATGATGCCATGGCGGTGGGAAATCACGAGTTTGATTTTGGTTTAGAGATTGCACTAGGTTATAAAGACCAACTGAATTTTCCGATTTTATCTAGTAATACGTATTACAAAGATGGCAGTGGACGGGTTTTTGATCCGTATACAATCGTAGAAAAAGCCGGGAAAAAGTTTGCCATTGTAGGTGTGACGACCCCAGAAACAGCAACGAAAACACACCCGAAAAACGTGGAGAAGGTGACATTTAAAGACCCGATTCCAGAAGTAGAAGCAGTGATTAATGAAATTAAAGAGAAGTACGCGGATATTCAAGCTTTCGTGGTTACTGGGCATTTAGGCGTAGATGAAACGACGCCGCATATCTGGCGTGGTGATACGCTAGCAGAAACCCTTAGTCAAACATATCCTGAGTTAGATATTAATGTGATTGATGGACATTCGCATACAGCCGTCGAAAGTGGCAAACGTTATGGCAAAGTGATCTATGCTCAAACAGGTAATTATTTAAATAATGTTGGAATTGTCACAGCACCAGAGAATGAACCAACTAAGAAAACAGCAAAATTGATTCCAGCAGAAGAGTTGCTAGGATTGCCAGAAAACCCGGCAGTTAAAGCCATCGTTGATGAAGCACGAACGAATTTTAACGCTGAAAATGAAAAAGTAATTGTCGATTATATTCCATTCACATTGGATGGACAACGGGAAAATGTGCGCACACGAGAGACCAACTTAGGGAATTTGATTGGTGATGCGATTATGTCATATGGCCAAGACGCGTTTAGTCAACCTGCTGATTTTGCAGTAACTAATGGTGGCGGCATTCGCGCTGATATTAAGCAAGGACCGATTAAAGTTGGGGATGTCATTGCTGTGTTACCTTTTGGCAATAGCATTGCGCAAATTCAAGTAACCGGTGCTCAAGTTAAAGAAATGTTTGAAATGTCTGTTCGTTCGATTCCACAAAAAGATGAGAATGGCACAATTTTACTAGATGATGCTGGCCAACCAAAACTTGGCGCAAATGGTGGTTTCCTACATGTTTCAAGCTCCATTCGTATCCACTATGATTCCACAAAACCAGGTACTCGCTTGGCTAGTGACGAAGGCAATGAAACAGGACAAACGATTGTCGGTAGTCGCGTATTAGGAATAGAAATTAAAAATCGGCAAACACAAAAGTTTGAACCATTGGATGAGAAGAAACAATACCGGATGGCTACCAATGATTTCTTAGCTGCTGGTGGTGATGGTTACGATATGCTAGGTGGTGAACGAGAAGAAGGGATTTCACTAGATGCTGTCTTGATTGAATACTTGAAAAGTGCAACCAGCTTGCGGTTGTATCGTGCAGCAACGACGATTGATTTAGCACAATATAAAGAACCATTCCCAGGCGAACGAATTGTTTCTATTTCGGAAGAAGCTTACAAAGAGTTAATCGGTGGAGGAGAGACGCCAAAACCAGATCCAAAACCAGATCCAAAACCAGATCCAAAACCAGACCCGAAACCAGACCCGAAACCAACACCAGAAACACCAGTAGCAACCAATAAACAAAACCAAGCGGGAGCAAGACAGAGCAATCCATCCGTAACAGAGAAGAAAAAGTATGGCGGCTTTTTACCTAAAACAGGTACAGAAACAGAAACGCTTGCGTTATATGGTTTACTGTTCGTTGGACTTTCTTCTTCTGGCTGGTATATTTATAAACGACGTAACAAAGCTAGTTAGTCATTTTTTAAGAACCGTCCTTCGGGATTGGTTCTTTTTTTATTTTAATGCTTGCCATTTGTTTTTAATTTTAGCATTATAAGAATATTCTAAAAATTAAAAAATGAAGAGTTTTTTCTGTGAAGGGAGAAAGGCATGAAAAGTAAACGTATAAAAGGACTTATCGGGTTAAGTTTAACAACGCTGTTAGTTTTAGCTGCTTGTGGTGGTGATGGGGGAGCTGGCGCCGAAAAAGCAAAGGGCGGATCAGAGAAAACTGCCGCTAAACAAGAATTTAAAGTAGTAGTTCAACAAGAAATGCCTTCTGCAGATTTATCTTTAGGAACAGATACAATTAGTTTTACGGCACTGAATAATGCGTATGAAGGAATTTATCGTTTAGATGATAAAAGCAAGCCGCAACCAGCAGGGGCTAAAGAAAAAGTGCAAGTCAGTGATGATGGTCTGACGTACACAGTGAAACTAAGAGAAGAAGCAAAATGGTCCAATGGTGATCCTGTCACAGCTGCCGATTATGTTTTTAGTTGGCAACGTACAGCAGATCCTCAGACTGGCGCTGAGTATGCTTATTTTCTAGAAATGATTGAAAACGGCGCAGATATTGTAGCTGGTAAGAAACCAGTTTCTGAATTAGGCATTAAAGCAAACGGGGATTATGAGCTAGAAATTAAACTGGCAAAACCAACACCATATTTTGATTATTTACTGGCCTTTCCACTATTTTTCCCGCAACATCAAGCAACCGTAGAGAAATATGGCAAAGATTACGCTGCTTCCAGTGAAAAAGCAGTCTATAATGGTCCGTTTGTCTTAGCTAACTTTGAAGGGGCTGGCTCAGATACCAATTGGACTTTGGAAAAAAATGAAAACTATTGGGATAAAGACAATGTCAAATTAGATAAAATCAATTTTGATGTCGTCAAGGAGGCACCAACTGCCTTGAACTTATTCCAAGATGGTCAAGCAGACGATGTTATTTTAAGTGGCGAATTGGCCCAGCAAATGGCGAAGGATCCAGAATTGGTTATCGAAAAAGAAGCACGAACCAGCTATTTGGAATTTAATCAGCGAGATAAAAATTCACCCTATAATAATGTGAATTTACGCAAAGCAATTTCAGCAGCGATTGATCGCAACGCATTAGTAGATAAAATTTTAGGCGACGGCTCAGTAGTCGCTACCGGCTTAATTCCAGAAGGGATGTCGTATTCGCCGACAGATGACACAGATTTTGCTGATGAAAATAAAAAAATTGTTGAATATAGCCCAGAAAAAGCAAAAGAATATTGGGCAAAAGCGAAGAAAGAATTGGGCATAACAACACTCAAAATGGATATTGTTGCCGATGATGTCGATTCTACGAAAAAGTTAGCGGAATATATTCAAGGTACGTTAAAGGATACTTTAGAGGGCATTGATGTAACAGTGAGCCCAGTGCCGTTTTCAGTTCGAATTGATCGAGGTAGTCGCGGCGATTTTGAGACAATCTTAGGTGGTTGGGCTGCGGATTACGCAGATCCAAGTAGTTTCTTAGACCTTTTTGTTACTGGTAATAACTATAATCGCGGGCGTTTTTCAAGTAAAGCCTACGATGAGTTGATCGAGGCTTCAGCTACAAGAGATGCTTCAGATCCTGAAAAACGTTGGGAAGACATGGTTAAGGCTGAGAAGTTATTGATTGGTGAAGAGACCGCTTTAGCACCACTTTATCAAAAGGCGACTGCCCATCTACGCAGTAAAGAAGTGAAAGGCGTCGTTGCCCATGGTGCGGGCGCACAATATGATTATAAGTGGACATATGTGACAGAAGAGTAGTTAAAAAGAGACACAGAATAGTCAAATCGACTGTTCTGTGTCTCTTTTAATCAAAATATTTCTGCTGTTCTTCTTTTAATTTTTCTGGGGTCACATCTTCACCAGTAGGATCATAAATAGTGACGCCCATTAATGTTTTATTGAATTGTTCACGAATGGTCCGCAAATATTCTTGTCGCAAATCGACACGAAGAGCTTGTTCTTCAGATGTTAAACCTTGTTCACGCTCTTTTTGTGCAAGCGTATTAATTCTTTTTAAAACCTCTAACATTTCTCATTTCCTTTCTATAATAATTCTTTTGCTAGGCGTTCAAATGATTGAAAGCGCGTTTGTTTGTCATAACCTGGGGTGATTAGCATTGCTTCTGTCAACCCTAGTTCTTCTTGTTGGTGGAAAAACTCCGCAACTTCTTGGCTACTGCCAATGACAAAGCGTTGTTTATTTTGTTCTAAAACCAGTTTGTCCATTTCACTGTAAGGGAAAGCTAGGGCTTCTTCTGGCGATAAAAATTTATTTGGAAGCCCATGTTCGGTGGCAAAGATATAATGCTCGAAACTAGCCGCATGGTATTCTGCTTCTTCTTTCGTGTCGGCGGCAAAAGTGAAATACGCAGCGCTCACTTGCGGCTCTTGTTGTTCAGTTACTGGTCGGAAATGCTTGTAATATGCGGACAATACTTCTTTGGGCAAATGTCCATGAATAAACTGCGCAAAGGAAAAATTAATGCCATATTCACCAGCTGAACGTGCGCTTTCTTTGCTAGCACCTAGTAACCAGGGTTGTGGTAATAGAACTTCCCGCGGAACAGCTGAAATTTTAGAATATAAATGATCTTCAGGAAATTCCTCTCTTAAAAAGAGTAAAATTTCAGGTAATTTATCAAATTGGTCTAGCTGTGGTGGCTGACCATTATTTAACGCTAACGTAGTCAAAGGGCTGCCGCCAGGCGAGCGGCCCATGCCTAAATCGATTCGATCAGGATATAAAGCTGCTAATGTTTTAAACGTTTCTGCGACTTTAAATGGCGCATAATGCATGGTCATGATGCCACCCGCGCCAACACGAATTTTTTCGGTGGCACTAGCAATATGTGCAACTAAAATTTCTGGCGTTGCACTGGCAAAGGCGTCTGAACCGTGATGTTCGGCATACCAAATTCTTGTGTAACCAAGTTTTTCCGCTAATTGAGCGAGCTCTTTGGCTTCTTGTAATGTGTCGCTTGCTGATTGATTTTTAGGAACCGTTAATTGATCTAAGATACTTAATTTCATGTATGTAGTCTCCTTTTTGGTTATTTTTTTGAAGCTACCGCTATTATTACGCAAGCATGTCAAAAAAAACAGTACGCACTTTTTAATTCCCTAGTGAGCGAAAAGTAACAAATAGATGTAGCCAAGGTCGATGATAAAAAATTCTCCGCTATGGCTTTTTGATGCTTTGTGTTAAAATGGAACATATGTACGCAATCAGCAATTGGAAAGGTGACAACATGTACGAATATATTATTGGAAAAGTAACGTTTGTTAGCCCATACTATATTGTCGTTGAAACAAATGGCATTGGCTATCAGATTTCAGTCGATAACCCGTATCGCTATTCAGGAAAAATGGATACGGATATTAAACTATATCTTCACCAAGTCGTGCGGGAAGATGCACAACTTTTATTTGGATTTGGCAGTTTAGAAGAAAAACAATTGTTCTTAAAATTAATCAGTGTCTCTGGAATTGGCCCTAAAAGTGGTTTAGCTATCATGGCTTCTGTGGCTGATCATGGTGGTTTAATCAATGCAATTGAAGGGGAAGATGTTACATATTTAACGAAGTTCCCAGGTGTTGGCAAGAAAACAGCCCAACAAATGATTTTAGATTTAAAAGGAAAACTAGGCGAATTAGAGTCTTCCGAAGCAGCGGTTGCGGCCATGACCGCAACCGAAGTGGTGACAACAAGCAATCAAGCATTGGCAGAAGCGTTAGAAGCATTAAGTGCCCTAGGCTACAGTGACCGAGAGATTAAGCGTATCACTAAGCAATTGGAAGCGTTAGGTGAGACAACGACAGATGTTTATTTGAGCAATGCGTTAAAATTCATGATGAAACGCTAAGGAGGAATAACGATGACAGAAGAAGAACGGTTGCTTTCAGCTGCAAGTCAAGAAGCAGAAGCTTCAATTGAAAAATCGTTACGTCCACAATTTTTAGCACAATATATTGGTCAAGACAAAGTAAAACAAGAACTAACGATTTATATTGAAGCGGCGAAAAATCGGAATGAAGCGTTGGATCATACCCTTCTTTATGGTCCGCCAGGTTTAGGGAAAACGACAATGGCGATGGTCATCGCCAATGAAATGAATGTGAACATTCGTACCACAAGTGGACCAGCCATCGAACGGGCGGGAGATTTAGTCGCTATTTTGAACGAATTAGAGCCTGGTGATGTGTTATTTATCGATGAAATTCATCGTTTGCCGCGAGTGGTGGAAGAAATGCTGTATTCCGCAATGGAAGATTTTTACATTGATATCATGGTTGGTCAAGGAACCACGGCACATCCCGTTCATTTTCCATTACCGCCTTTTACTTTAGTGGGCGCTACCACACGGGCAGGGATGCTTTCAGCGCCATTACGAGATCGTTTTGGGATTATTTCTCACATGGAGTATTATCAAGAGCAGGATTTAAAAGAAATCGTTCTCCGTTCCGCAGATATTTTTCAAACGGAGATTTTTGAGGAAGGTGCCTTTGAAATTGCGCGCCGCTCAAGAGGAACCCCCCGAATTGCTAACCGTTTGTTAAAACGTGTCCGTGATTTTGCCCAAGTCCAATCAGATGGCAAAATCGACCGAGCGATTGCAGACAAAGCGTTAACCTTACTGCAAGTGGACCATCAAGGCTTGGATTATGTCGATCAAAAATTGTTGAAAACAATGATTGATTTATACGGCGGCGGTCCGGTTGGTTTAAGTACCTTGTCTGTAAATATCGGTGAAGAAACCGAAACGGTGGAAGATATGTATGAACCCTATCTTATTCAAAAAGGTTTCATTAAACGAACACCACGAGGACGAATTGCAACGCCATTTGCGTATGCACATTTTGGGTATGATTATTTAGAGGGTCGTAAAAATTAAAAATAAGTCAAAAGAAAGCAAGCCTTAACCGCTTGCTTTCTTTTGTTTCACGTGAAACGTTTGTTCTTATTTAGAAGAGTGGCATATTTCAGCTGTTGTAGTTATACTGTGTTTGTAATCGCTTTTAAATTGGAGGGATCAATGTTGAATAAAGAAATCAAAGGGGCATTAATTGTTTCTTGCCAAGCGTTGGCAGACGAACCGTTGCATAGTTCTTTTATCATGTCCAAGATGGCTTTGGCCGCTAAACAAGGAGGGGCTAAAGGTATTCGAGCAAATTCTGTGGTAGACATTCGAGCAATCCGGAAAGAGGTTGATTTACCAATCATTGGGATTATTAAACGAGATTATCCTGACGCAGAAGTATATATTACCGCAACTATGCGTGAGGTAGATGAATTAATGGCTGTTCAGCCAGAAATTATCGCTCTCGATGCAACCCATTCGAAACGACCAAATGGCGAAACGTTAGCCACATTTTTCAAAAGAATAAAAGAAAAGTATCCTAACCAAGAATGGATGGCGGATTGTTCCACACTGGAAGAGATGATTGAAGCGGCGGAGTTAGGTTTTGATTATATTGGCACAACGTTAGTCGGCTATACGCCGCAAAGTGAAAATCAGCGGATTGAACAAAATGATTTTGAACTGTTAAGAGAAGCAAAGAAGCATTTTACTACACCAATCATTGCAGAAGGAATGATTGATACGCCAGCAAAAGTCCAACGTGTCCTGGAGCTAGGTGCTTATAGCGTGGTGGTGGGATCTGTTATTACACGACCGCAAAAAATTACTGAAAAATTTGTGGAAGCTACGAAAATAAAACAGAATCAAGCATAAACTAAATACACTATCGATACACTCGTTATTTTTTGATCAATACACTTCGATACGGTCGCTTTTTTTCTAGAGAAAGTTGAATCTTTCAATAATGAAAAGGGATACACTCCGCTTGGCATAGTCCTTGCTGATAATAGATCAGTGTATAAAGCGCTATCATTTTATAGGAGGGGTTTTATGAAGGGTTTATCAAAAAAGAAACGGGTGTCTACTTGGTTAGCGTTAGGAATCACCGTAGTCAGCTGTTTTGCGTTAAGCGGGGAAGTGCAAGCAAGTGTTGAAAGAACAAAAGTTGATGAATTTGCAAATGTTTTAGATGTGAGTGCATCACCAACCGAACGGACGAATGGCGTATACGATACCAATTATTTTAATAATTTTTCTGATTTAGGTGCATGGCATGGCTACTATTTACCTGAAAAAAGCAATAAAGAGCTACTGGGTGGTTTTGCGGGGCCATTGATTATTGCGGAAGAATATCCAGTAAACTTGGCGGCAAGTTTAAACAAATTAACGGTCAAAAATAAAAAAACGGGAGAAACCTATGATTTAAGCCAAAGCAATCGCATGGACCTGTCTTATTATCCTGGGCGCCTAGAGCAAACCTATGAATTAGACGATCTAACGATTCATTTAGCTTTAATTTTTGTCAGCAATCGAACGGCGCTTATCCAAACGACACTTGAAAACACTGGTGAAGAGCCCTTGTCACTTGAAGCAAGCTGGACAGGTGCGGTCTTTGACAAAATTCAAGAGGGAACGGAAACCTTAGATATTGGAACTCGTTTAACTGCTAAAGACAATGACATTCAAGTGAATTTTGGTGAAGTCAGAGAAACGTGGAATTATTTTGCTACGAAAGACACAAAATATACGATTCATCATGCGGATAAAGTTTCAACAAAAATTGATAATCGGAATTATACAGCAACCGCTGAACCAATTGAATTGAAGCCTAAACAAACGTACAACACCTATACGACAGAAAGCTATACTTTTACAAAAGAAGAAGAGGCAAAGGAACAACAACAAGCACCCGAATACACCAAAAATGCGGCGCGCTATTTCAAAGAGAATAAGCAAAGATGGCAAGGATATCTAGATAAAACGTTTGATCAAAAGAAAACAGCAGAATTTCCTGAATATCAAAATGCGCTAGTCAAATCGATTGAAACGATTAATACCAATTGGCGAAGTGCGGCAGGTGCCTTTAAGCATGACGGGATTGTTCCGTCCATGTCTTATAAATGGTTTATTGGTATGTGGGCTTGGGATTCGTGGAAAGCGGATGTAGCAACGGCTGATTTTAATCCTGAGTTAGCTAAAAATAATATGCGGGCCTTGTTTGATTATCAAATTCAAAAAGATGATACCGTACGTCCACAAGATGCAGGAGCGATCATTGATGCTGTCTTTTACAATCAAGACAGTGCGCGTGGTGGTGAAGGTGGCAACTGGAATGAACGAAATTCTAAACCACCATTGGCTGCATGGGCAGTTTGGCATATTTATCAAGAAACCAAAGATAAGGAATTTTTAAAAGAAATGTATCCCAAACTTGTGGCTTATCATAATTGGTGGTATACCAACAGAGACCACAATAAAAATGGGATAGCAGAATATGGAAGCATGGTCAGTGATGCTCACTGGCAAAAAGACGACAAGGATCAAATCATTAAAGATAAAAATGGCCAACCTAAAGTGGATGATGATGCTGTTATTGAAGCAGCCGCGTGGGAAAGTGGCATGGATAACGCTACACGGTTTGACAAAGAAGGTGTGGGCAAAGGCGACGTCGGAGTTAAAGTTTTTGAAAATAAAAATAAAGGAAAAGTAGTGGGGTATTCAATTAACCAAGAATCAGTGGATTTGAATGCGTATCTCTACGCTGAAAAGGGCTATTTAGCTTCGATAGCAGAAGAACTAGGCAAAAAAGAGGACTATAAGAACTATCAAAAAGAAGCGAAGAAACTAAAAAAATATATTCAAGAAAATATGTTTGATGAAAAAACGGGCTTCTTCTATGACTTACAAATAAATGAAGACGGCTCGAAAACAAAATTGTTAGTCAATCGTGGCAAAGGAACAGAAGGCTGGTTGCCGCTCTGGGCAAAAGTAGCGACCAAAGAACAGGCGGCGGAAGTTAAGAAAAACATGATGAATCAAGAAATGTTCAATACCTTTATGCCATTCCCAACAGCATCCAAAGACAATGAAAAATTTGCTGCAACGAAATATTGGCGGGGACCAGTTTGGCTTGATCAAGCTTTGTTTGGTGTAGAAGCTCTTCAAAACTATGACTATACAAAAGAAGCGAAAGAAATGACACAAAAACTCTTCTTACATGCCGAAGGATTGATGGGAGAAGGCCCTATTCATGAAAATTATGATCCCCTGACAGGGAAGGGCCTAAGTACGAAAAACTTTAGTTGGTCAGCGGCAGCGTACTATTTACTGTATAAAAACACCTTATTAAGTAATAACCCCACAACGCAAACCGCTTTTGAAATAAAATAGAAAAACAGCTCTTGAGAAAATATCTCTCAAGAGCTATTTTTTTCTTCACTTGCTACAATCTGTTTCCCTCTGATTTAATTAAATGTAATTTATTTGTTTAAATAAATATATTCCATATAATTAAATAAAACATCTAAAAATAAACGATATGTACTTTAAATAAACGATATGTACTTTTATTAAAAATGTTATTTAATAAAAATGAAATAGATATTCAATGGAATTGATTGTACAATGGTTAATGAAGAGTGGGTTTAACGGAACCGAGTAATAAGAAATAAACTAATATTGAAACCAAACATTGCGACACCTCCTGCTCTAAGTTATGTTGAATTTCATTATAAGACAGATATCTTAGTTTCTTCAAGAACGAATTAGAAAAGTTTTTTTTAATTTGTTGACGTCTAACAATTATAATGTGCGAAAAAATAATTCAAACAAATATATTATTCGATTATTTGATAATATTAAAGTTCATAGAAATGATTTTTTGGGAAATAGTATATTTTAGTTAATAAAAAAATAATACTTAATATTAACTTATTAATAGAAAGGAGCATATTATGGATGTGTTAGAGGCATTAAAGTATTTTAGAAAAAAGAAAAAAATTGCTCAGAAAGATGTTTTACCAAAAAAAGGGAAACAAACCTATCGAAGAATCGAAATTGGTGAAGCCAAGCTAAGTTACGAGGATTTAATGACAGCATTACAGTCACTTGGGATTACCTTTAATGAATTTTTTCATATGGTCTCTGAAACAAGAAGTACGGCTTCATCTAAAATTATGCATCAAATTGAATGTTGTCAAATGGGGTTGAACAATACAAATGAAAAAAAGAACCTGATTCATTACTTTTATCAATTAGAGCGCAATCCCCAAAAAAACGCAGTAGAGATGTCTATTTATACAGATATTAAGCTAACTTTCAGTAATGATTGGGAGGAAATTCCAGAATTTGATGAAACTGATCGAATAGCAATTCTCGCACTTATCTCTAGCAAAAGCTACTATACATATTACGATTATCAAATGGTGACTAATACAGGGGCGTTATTTTCTGAAAACGAAGTCCTTCAAATTCTTGAGCAGATGTTTCCCGTCAAAGATGCTGAATTACGCGACATCCAAACATTAAATGTCGCCTATGGTTTTTACCTAAATATCATTACAGCGCAACTTTATAAGAAAAATTATGCGAAAGCCCGGGAATATTTAGCGCTAATGAGTGTTACCACGATTCCTGCCGAAATCTACTATATTCATTTTAACTTACGTTATTTAAAAAATCTTACGTATTATCTGTACACTGGCAAAATGAGATATTATAAAGAAGTAATCACCGTTATTGATATGATTGAAAGCTTTGGCGATGTACGTTTGGCGGAAGGCATGAAAAAAGAAATGCTTCAGCTGACGGCTGGTCGGACATTTAATTTAGATTATGGACAATTTCCTGTGAATATTGTCACTGAAAAATAAAAAGCACCCCCCGCAAGGTCAAACTTGCGGGGGGGTGCTGATGTTAAACAATAATGTTATCTCTAATCATATCTAAATCTTTAATCAAAATTTTGCGGTTACGTAGTTCAATTGCCCCTAACTCTTTTAGTTGCTGCATCATCCGGTTAACGCTACTAGCAGAAGTTATCCCACAAAAATGCGCAATTTCTTCATTGGTCACCACGAAATCAATTAAAATACCTTCCTCTGTTTCTACGCCAAATGAATCGTACATTTCATAGATTTGTGTACAAACGGCCCCAAATTTGCCATTCATCAACATTTGCTGCATCTTTTTCATGGAATGCATTAAACGGTCCCGATAGTATTCTTTGACATACATTTGCAAGTCTTTACTATTATTGATATCCCGCCAAAATTGAACACGGTCGATTTGGTAAAGTTCTGCTTGTGGAGATTCGATGCGAATATTAAAAGGTGCATCAATAAATTCTGAATATTCATCACGTAGCAATGAAACAATTTCCAAATTGTTGATATAACGTAAATTAAATTCACGACCGTCTTTGGAAATAACGCTAGTTTTGATGATGCCACTTTTTAAAATATAGGCATAACGATCTTGCAGTCCTTCATAAGTTAAATAATTTTTCTTCTTTTTTACAACGACTCGAAAGGAATGTTCATCTAAGTAGTCTTGTAAAACATTTCTCATTGGCGGTAACTCCTCAATTATCTCTAAATATTTTTGTTTTTGCCTGTTGGGCTTCTTTCTTATTTAAGCGAATTGGACATCATATGTCAATAACAAATGTTGATAAAAAAGGTCAATTAAACGCTATTTTGAAAAATAAAATCAGCTTTTAGATAATTTTGCCAAAAATTTCGCTTAATGAGTATTAAAAATATTTTTTTTATTTTATGTGCTCAAATATTTTTCAAAAAGAAAAAATTGTATTAAGGTAATAGTAGAAAGGGAGGAGATTTAATGACAGAACCAAACTTAAAAGACCCAAGAAAGTTATTTTATAGTGATGGATTTCCGCAACAAGATCAAGAAACTCCCGCATTACAGGACAAAATGGTCCCTAAACCAGATTGTGGGGAAGACAGCTATGTCGGAAATCACAAATTAGAAAATCGTCGGGTATTAATTACAGGCGGTGATTCTGGGATTGGACGAGCGGCGGCGATTGCTTTTGCTCGCGAAGGCGCAGATATCGCATTACATTTTTTCCCAGGTGAAGAAAAAGACGCCGAAGAAGTGGCGCACTATATACGAGAAGCTGGCCGAAAAGTCGTTCTTTTGCCAGCAGATTTAAGAGATAAACAGGCACCTGAAAAATTGGTTGCACAAGCTCATGAAGCATTAGGCGGCTTGGATACCCTTGTTTTAAATGCAGCCCAACAAATTTCCTGTGCTGCTATTGAAGAATTGCCAATGGAACAAGTGATAGACACTTTCCATGTCAATATTATTGCGATGTTTGGCATTGTCAAAGCAGCAGTGCCTCACTTGCCTGCCGGAAGTAGCATTGTGACAACGACTTCCGTCCAAGCCTTTAATCCAAGTGAGCATTTGTTGGATTATGCAGCAACGAAGGCATCAATTGCCAACTTTACCGTTGGTTTAGCAAAACAACTGGCACCAAAAGGTATTCGGGTAAATGGCGTGGCTCCAGGACCAATCTGGACACCGTTACAGTTAGATCATGGACAACCAATTGAAGAGTTGCCAGAATTTGGGCAACATTCTTTACTGGAACGTGCGGGTCAGCCTGCTGAATTAGCCTCTGTTTATGTTTTCTTGGCGTCCAATGATGCAAGTTATGTTACGGCTCAAGTTTATGGCGTAACTGGTGGAGAAGCAATTAATCTTTAGGAGGGATGTTCCGTGAATAAAGTTGTTAAAATACTTTTGCTTCTAGGTTCACTGATTTTAATGGCATTATTTGGCGCGGTGGCCATCACCACTTGGTCAGCCGATACAGCTTGGCAACCACCAGATAATGTCCAATGGTTCTTGCAAGACAACGAGTACGCACGTCAAGCAATCTTTTGGGTAGCGCTGGTTTTACTAGGAATTATGCTCTTTCTATTTTTATTCATTCTTTTATTCCCAAGAAGAAAAGGCACGTTTGAATTAAAAGAAGAGCAAGGAAAGTTAGTGTTACACCGTAAAGCCATCGAAGGATTTGTACGCTCTAGCTTGCAAGACAGTGACTTTCTGGAAGCACCAACCATTCGTGTAAAGGCGACAAAACGACGCATTAAGGTCAATGTTAAAGGCACACTGAAACGAACGGCAGATTTAATTGGACAAACAGAAGCTTGGTCAAAAACAATGGAAGAACGGCTTGCTCGTTTGGTGGGAACTGGTCACAAGATTACGATTGATGTTCATTTTGAAGATATTCAATCAATGAAACGACCACAACAACAGCAAACACAAGCACGTGTGGAGTAGGAGGGATGTACAATGGTTGAATGGATAAAACAATATGCCGTTCCGTTAATTGGTGGCCTAGTCGGCTTGGTTTTTGCAATCTTGTTTCTGTCAATCGGCTTCTTTAAAACATTGTTAGTAGTACTCCTGACAGGACTAGGTATTTGGCTAGGTTTGTATTTGGAACAGACAGGCATTGTCAAAAATTATTTTCATCATAAATAGGAGGTTTTGGCTATGGAAAATGCAAATGTATCGATTGTTAAAGGTGAGTTGACGTTTGAGGATAAAGTAATCCAAAAAATTATTGGCATTGCTTTGGAAGAAGTCGACGGTTTGTTAACTGTGGACGGTGGTTTTTTCTCGAATTTACGAGATAAAATGATTAATAGTGAAGATGTTACAACAGGCATTCACACCGAGGTCGGCAAAAAACAAGTCGCAGTGGATATGGACATTGTAGCCGAATACGGGAAAGATATCGAGACCATTTATGATCAAATGAAAGAGGTTATTACTCGCGAAGTCCAACAAATGACTCACTTGGAAGTAATCGAAGTCAATGTCAATGTAGTAGATATCAAAACACAAGCAGAGTACCAAGAAGAAAGTGAAACGGTCCAAGATAAACTTGGCAACGCCGCTGAAGCGACAGGTAGTTTTATGTCAAAACAAACCAACAAAGCCAAACATGCGGTAACTAAAGGCAAGACAAAAGTCAAAGAAAACACGGCACCTCGTGTTCAATAATGGGTTATTATTTTATTAAAAATAAAGCAATAATAGAAGAAACTAGGAGGAATGAACCATGAGTAACGAAAAATTCAATAATGTACCAAAACCAGCAGGAAACGGACCACACACACCAGAAGATCATGCAATCAAAGGTGAATTAACATTTGAAGATAAAGTCGTTCAAAAAATTATCGGTTTAGCCTTAGAAAATGTCGATGGTCTATTAACAGTCGATGGCGGCTTTTTCTCAAATATTGCTGAAAAATTAGTAAACACAGATAACGTCACAGCGGGTATTGATACCGAAGTTGGTAAAAAACAAGTCGCTGTTGATATGGATATCGTAGTAGAATACGGCAAAGATATTCAAGACATTTACGAAAAAATGAAAGAATTAATCAGCCGTGAAGTGAAAAAAATGACCCACTTAGATGTGATTGAAGTGAATGTTAACGTAGTTGATATCAAATCAAAAGAAGAATACGAAGAAGATAGCGAAACGGTTCAAGATAAAGTCACAGGCGCTGCCAAAAGTACCGGTGAATTTGCTTCTGAACAAACAGAAAAAGCAAAAAAAGCTGTGAATAAAGGAACAGAACAAGTCAAAGAAAATATGGAACCACGTGTAGAATAAACAGTTAAAAGGAGGAAACAATCATGGGCTTTATTTGGGCATTAATTGTCGGCGGGGTCATTGGGGCAATCGCTGGAGCAATTACTAAAAAAGGATCATCGATGGGCATTATTGCCAATATCATTGCAGGGTTAGTTGGTTCAACAATTGGTCAAGCCATTTTAGGCACATGGGGACCAAGCTTAGCTGGGATGGCTATTGTGCCATCGATTATCGGGGCAGTGATTTTAGTTGCCATCGTTTCATGGATTTTAGGACGAAAATAGAGAAAGTTTAAAAAAATAGGGCATAAGTCGTTTCGGCTTATGTCCTATTTTTCTTTTTCTATGTATGAGGAAGTTTCGTATGAAAAGTAAATTTTGAGCAATTAGCCAAGAGCTTATTTTAATTAAAATCATTAGTCATTTTGGCTTTTCAACAAAAATCAACAACATTTGTTGAAGTTATTTGTAGATAACGTTTATCATTCACAAATTTACATTTTTTTGTAACGGATATCTCGTATAGTAATAACTGCAAATGAATTTCAGAAAATTTTTTGATAAGTCATCAAAGTGAGGGGATAGCGGTCTTTTATTGAAAAATAGCAACACAAAATAAACAGAACAAAAGAGAGAGGAATTCAAAGAATTATGACAGAACAAACACCAACAAAGCTTTTGAATAAAGGCTTTATCAGTATTACAGTGATTAATTTCATTGTCTATCTTGTTTATTATTTATTAATGGTTATTATTGCGGTGATTGCGCAAGATAGCTTACACGCTACTTTAGGTCAAGCTGGTTTGGCCTCAGGAATTTACATCATCGGGACATTGCTTGCACGACTTTTCATGGGGAAACTCCTTGAACTGATTGGGCGTAAACAAGTCTTACGTTATGGGGCTTTGTTTTATCTTTTAACGACTGTTGCGTATATGTATATGCCAAGTATGGGCATTCTTTATCTGGTCCGTTTTTTAAATGGGTTTGGTTACGGAACCGTTTCGACAGCGACCAACGCAATTGTTACCGCCTATATCCCTAAAAACAAAAAAGGGGAAGGGATCAATTATTATGGGTTGAGTACTAGTTTAGCAGCCGGCATTGGACCATTTATTGGGATGTTATTGTTAAATGTTTCCAACTTCCATGTCATTATTAACTTTTCAATTATTTTAATTTTGTTAACAACCATTGCTTGCTTCATTTTCCCAGTGAAAAATATTGAGTTAACACCTGAACATCGTGAAGCCTTATCTAAATGGAATTTTGATAGTTTTGTTGAAAAGAAAGTTTTATTTATTACATTTATCGCCTTTTTAATGGGTCTTGCTTATTCAAGTGTCTTATCTTTCTTATCTTCTTATGTCAAAGTAATCGATTTAGTTGACGTCAGCACCTTCTTCTTTATCGTCTATGCGGTCGTGATTACCTTAACACGTCCATCGACAGGTCGGATTTTCGATGTCAAGGGTGAACGCTACGTCATGTATCCGAGCTACATTTTCTTAACACTAGGCTTATTCTTATTAAGTATGACTACGTCTGGTTGGATGTTATTAGTTTCAGGTGGGTTAATTGGCTTAGGTTATGGTACTTTCATGTCAAATGGCCAAGCGGTTTGTCTTCAAGAAAGCCCAAGTCCTCACCGTATCGGGATTGCTTTATCGACTTATTTCATCGGTTTAGACCTTGGATTAGGGGTTGGTCCGTACGTTTTAGGTGAATTACGTAACTTTATGTCATTCCAACAAATGTACTTCTTAGCAGGCTGTATCCCAATCGTTTGTACTATTTTATATATGGTCTTCCACAAAGCTAAAAATGATGCCAAAGATTTGTCTCTTGAAACGATTGAAGAGATTGAACACGGCTCAGAACTATAAATGGACAAGGAGTGATTTCAATGCCTAACGATGAACGGATTTTAAACGTTTTACAACAAACACTAACGGAAATTCAACGCATGAACACGCGTTTAGCTAAAATTGAAACAGAGTTAGCCGATGTCGATCAACATCACGCGACTTTGGATCATTACTTGCAAGAGCTAGAATTGGTGACAGAAAATAACAACGTCATGTAAAATGAGTAGTTAGTAAATGAATGTTTTACGTTTTGGTATCACTAGAGTGGAACATTGAAAATTTTCGTAAAAAACGCCAAAAGGTAGCAGTTTTTCTGCTACCTTTTGGCGTTTTTTGTAATTTTTATCACTTAAAATGTTTCACGTGAAAACTTTTAAAAGTGGCGTGGACTTTGTTTGGTGACAATTTGTGTATTTAAATTTTCTAAGCTTTGCGCTAGTTCACCAATGCTAGCAGAAAAATCAACATAATAAGTGGGAACCGTTGATTTGACACTAACTTCTGAAAAGATATCTGTAATAATTACATCGAAAGGCTTTTCTGGTGAAGCGACAAAAATTAATTTTTTATCCACGGCTTTACTTAGCTTTTCATAAAGGGTATCTAAAATTAAATTACTTTGATTGGTCCTTACTAAGACACGAATCGGTGGTAAAGATTTCGTTTTCAATGTACAAAAAAGAATAAACAAGCAGTCAACTAACAATTTTTCATTGCCAATCAATGTCGGAAGCATTTCAATTGTAAGGCGCTTCACATCTTTGTAGAGACTTGGATTTTTTTGAAGTGCTTCTTTTAAAAAGCTTTCTTGCACAAATGGATTGGCAATCGTGACAAAGGTCTTAAAAAAGACACTTAAATTTTGGATAGAAGTATATAGATAAAGATACTCGTGAAATGTCAATTTAATTTGATAAAAAGACGTTAGTTGATAAATGATCTCTTTAATGGGTGAGCCTAATAGCTGGACCATATGCATCCGTGCTGCAGGAATTTCCAAGACATCTTGTGTGGCGTAGCTGACACTAATCGTCAATAAGAAAAAGGCAAAAAGGCCTTCTTTTTGTATAAATTTTGTTGGAACTTGGTGTAAGGCTTCTTCTTTAAAAAACAATTCAAATTCACTCAGATTAACAAAGGGATTAACAATCGCTTCTTCCTCCACGAAAGTTTCTTTGATAAAAAAGCCCTCTTTCCAACGCGCTAAAATCACCGCAGAAAAAATCAAGTCTTTTGTAAAATCTTGTGTTGTATTGAAAGAAACAGAGTGTTTTAAACGTCGAAAGAGACTGTGGACTTCTTTTTTAGTAATCGTGTGTAACGGCCAATCCCCTTCAGAGTAATTGTTCCAAAAAAGCATCATAAAGAAAATCCGAATATCTTTTTCTTTGCCCACCAACACATTGGTACGTTTTAAATTGATTTCAATCTGATATTTTTGGAGCCATTGGTTTAATTGTCCAATTTTTCGTGTAAAGGTTGATGAAGAAATCTCTAGGACTTTTTCAAAATGTTTGCTATCAATTGCATTATGGTTAAAGGCATAGGTCAGTACTTGATACGCGAAACTTTTTTTGACAAAGTAGGGCATCAAAAACGACAGTTGGAAATAGGGTGCAAACCAAAATGTGATTTCTTTGGCATTTGCTGATAAAGAAAATAAGTTCTCCCAGCCGTTTTTTTCAATTTCTGTTTGGAGCAAAGCTACAGATTGTAGAATGGTATTTTGTTGCATTTTTAATTGAGTCGCTAAAGTAGAAATCGCCAATGTTTGTTCTTCTGCTTCACGACGTTCGAGTAACTCTTCTAAAAGAGCAAAACTTTTACGATAAGGTACATCAAGTAACCCTGTTAACATCCGATTCCCTCCAAACTGTTTTCCCCACGCAATTTGGCAAAATAAATTTTGCGAACTACTTGTTTTAGGTTATAGTATTCATCTAAATAAGGAACGGGATGCCAATAAAAAGTTTTACTGGCGTGAAAAAGCGGATTATTTTTGTCAGTAATGACTAAGTCAGGCACTTCTTGAATATGATTAACAAATTTCAAAGGAACATCGCAATAATTATTGATTTCCTTCGCTAACCAATTTTCTTGTATCTGATTAATAGATGAATGAAGTAAAATTTTAACAGGAATTTGTTTATTTAATAAAACACTCCGAATAATTAAAAAAATGGTTTCTTTAAATAACGCATCTAGTGGATGTTGTTTGTCAAAAGGCAAACGCTTTAAGAAATAGTTGGTTGTTCGTGAAACATTTGGGTATTGTTTTTCATACAAAGAGACATTAGCAACCTCATAGCTCAATTCCTCTTCCACAGGGAAATGAATCAGTCGTTCACTGGCATTGGATAAATTAACCAACAAAAAGACCACTTCTATTGCGCTTAAATCCAACTGTAATTGCGTACATTTTTCAAAAATCCAAGTAGCGTGTGGACTGTTATCCATTCCCATGATCGCTAAGTTGGCAAAGTTGATGGTTTCCATTTGGACCAGAGAGTACATCGTTAATGTGCTGAAGAAATCATAATAAAAATGAATCTCAGCTTGCCAAGTGTCAGGCTCTTTTTGTTCATCAATAAAACAATCATTCACTAATAGTTGGAATTCTGAATAAGGAAAGGCCAAATTAATAGCAGCAACTTCTGGATAATTGGTGATTGTAAAACCGGATTGATAACGGAGTAAACCTATGGACATAATTAATTTTAATTTGCGTAAATCAGTATATGTAAAGTAAGGGTAACGGTTTTTGATGATTTCAATGAAGTTCTGCAATTGTGCTTGATTAGTCTTAGATAGAAATGGTACTAGAGAAGTTCCTGAAATGAAGAATAAGGAATAAAAGAAACTGCGAAAATCTTTCTCGTTACCACAAATTTTTTCTCGTCTTTTTAAGTTTAAATAACAATTAAATCTAGCTAGATGATTATTTAAACGGTCACTGACTTGTTTAAAAATAGAAAAGTTAATAAAGTGCTCTTCACAAAAATCTTTGGCTGAAGTGTAGCGTTTTAAAAGTAAATCCAGGGCTAACATATAGGTTAGTGACCCGCGGACAACAGCTTCTTTCATTAACTCAATCGGGATATTTTCATCGGCAACTAATTCTATGGACTGTTGATTATTAATGATGCGAATATGTACATTTTCATGTGTATTGACTCGAGAAATTAACAAAGTTAATTGATTCAATAAATTGTTGATATTGTAATGGGAAAATTCATATTTTCGTCGGAGTACTTGCATGGGGACTTTTTCTTTACTGTCATACAAGTATTCAATTAGGGAAAGTAACTGAATTTCCTGTTTGGTTAATAAGTTATACATAATAACCACCTTTCTAATTGGTTATGATTGTTTGATTTTTCAGATAATACAGATAGGGCATTCTTTTTTAAACGACATTTGACGATTGCCAGTGAAAGAACTAGTTGTTCTTATGCTACTGTATCTATTCTTAAAAATCAAGAAGAACTGAATGTGTCAAATGGAAGAAAACACGGACAAAAAACGATAGAGCAAAAAATTATTAAAAAAAACAACCAGTTTATATAAAACATTTAAATAACAAAAATGATAATTTGAGTCTGTTGATTTTTTAGCTTAAATAGCTCATACAAATAGGCTTTTTTGTCTGGTTAGTTCTTATGAAAAAAATTAAAAAAAACGGTATAGTGGAAGGAGGAATAGTAAAAATAAGAAAGGATAAGGGCGTGTTTTCATAAAGATGAAAAGGGTTTCTGGGATTTCATCAACTTTTTCTATTTGGAGGAGAAGTTGTTGATAATTTTTGCTGAAAAATCTCGTTATACTCTTCTTATTCTTATAGAAGAGTCTATAGGAAAAAGCAGAAAATGAATCCGCATTCGAAGTAAGAGTGCGTTTTGAGGAGATAAAAAGAAAAGGTGTGTTGGCTGTCTGTTTTAGCAAGGAAGAAAGACAACAGAAGAGCACTCACTTATTTGGTTTAAAATAAAAAATTGGTACGAAGTGAACGTTCTCTTCTATGTGTCGTTAGTAGAGGAAGGATGAAAGAAATGAGAAAGAATGGACCAATGGTAAACCGTTGGCTCTACGGGTTGATGTGTTTGTTACTTGTTCTAAATTATGGCACACCACTCATGGCTTTGGCGGAAGATGTTAACAGCGATGGCCAGTTAACGTTAGGAGAAGTGAAGCAAACCAGCCAACAAGAAATGACCTTAGCGCTTCAAGGAAAAGCACAACCAGTAACACAAGAGGTTGTAGTGCATTATAGTGCCAATGTGTCAATCAAAGCTGCACATTGGGCAGCGCCCAATAATACGCGCAAGATTCAAGTGGATGACCAGAAGAAACAGATTCAAATTGAATTGAATCAGCAAGCGTTAGCAGATACGTTAGTCTTAACGTTGAACCCTACAGTTACAGAAGATGTGACGTTTTCTTATGGACAACAGCAACGAGCGTTGACGTTAAATACTGGTACTGATCCGACAGAATCAACGGCAATCACGAGTTCGCCAGCCGCATCAGCGAATGAAGGTCCAACAGAAGAAGCATCTACAAACTCCTCTGTTCCTCGTTCGTCCGAAGAAACTGTCGCCAGCACGACAAAAGCGATAGAAAGTAAAACAACCGAGTCTACGACTGTCAAACCGCGCGTAGCAGGACCAACAGATATCAGTGACTATTTTACAGGTGATGAAACAACGATTATCGATAATTTTGAAGATCCGATTTATTTAAATCCTGATGGCACACCAGCAACACCGCCGTATAAAGAAGATGTGACCATTCATTGGAACTTTAACTGGTCGATTCCAGAAGATGTGCGGGAACAAATGAAAGCAGGCGATTACTTCGAGTTTCAATTACCTGGCAATTTGAAACCTAATAAACCAGGTTCAGGTGATTTAGTTGATGCAGAAGGCAATGTCTATGGAACCTACACAATTAGTGAAGATGGTACGGTTCGTTTTACCTTTAATGAGCGAATCACGTCTGAAAGTGACATTCACGGGGACTTTTCTTTAGATACTCATTTGAATGATTCAGATGGGCGGGGCCCAGGAGATTGGGTGATTGATATTCCTACACAAGAAGATTTGCCGCCTGTAGTGATTCCGATTGTCCCAGATACCGAACAACAAATTGATAAACAAGGCCATTTTGATCGAACGCCCAATCCTAGTGCGATTACTTGGACGGTAGATATCAATCAAGCGATGAAAGATCAAACAAATCCAACTGTGACGGAAACATGGCCAACAGGGAATACCTTTAAGTCCGTGAAAGTCTATGAGTTAGTGATGAATCTTGATGGAACAATTAAAGAAGTGGGTCGCGAACTTAGTCCAGATGAATATACCGTTGATAAAAATGGCAATGTGACGATTAAAGGTGACACCAACAAAGCGTATCGTCTTGAGTACCAAACGACGATTGACGAGGCGGTTATTCCAGATGGCGGCGGCGATGTGCCTTTTAAAAATCACGCGACGTTAACAAGTGATAATAATCCAAATGGGTTAGATGCTGAAGCAACTGTTACCGCCACATATGGCAAAATGTTAGACAAGCGCAACATAGATTACGATGAAACCAATCAAGAATTCACTTGGGAAATTAACTACAACTATGGTGAACAAATCATTCCAAAAGACCAAGCAGTCATTACAGACACAATGGGCGATAATTTAACGTTTGAACCAGATTCTTTACATTTATATTCAGTGACGTTTGATGACAAAGGAAATGAAGTCGTTGGAGCAGAACTTGTGGAAGGAAAAGATTACAAAGTGGTAATCAACGGAGACGGTTCCTTTGCAATTGACTTTTTACATGATGTGAATGGCGCAGTCAAGATTGATTATAAAACCAAAGTTGATGGAATTGTCGAAGGCGATGTTGCCGTGAATAATCGTGTGGATGTCGGCACTGGTCAGCATTCAGAAGGTGATGGCACAGCCAGTCAACAAAATATTATTAAAAATACTGGTGCAGTTGATTATCAAAATTCAACGATTGGTTGGACGTTAGCTGTGAATCAAAATAATTATTTGATGGAAAATGCCGTGATTACGGATACGTACGAACCAGTTCCTGGCTTAACTATGGTACCCAATTCGTTGGTTGTCAAAGATACAACCACTGGTGCTCAGTTGACGTTAGGTAAGGATTTCATGGTAGAAATAACTCGTAATGCAGATGGTGAAACAGGCTTTAAGTTAAGTTTCATGGGGGCATATGCCAAAACAAGTGATGCTTTCCACATAACCTATACTACCTTTTTCGATGTTACCGAGTTAGACGCTAATGATCCCGCGTTGGACCATTACCGAAATACTGCTGCCATTGATTGGACGGATGAAGCAGGAAATAATCATCATTCAGAAGATAGTAAACCGTTTAAACCTTTACCTGCTTTTGATTTAAATGCGCAAAAAAGCGGTGTTTACAATGCCGTCACCAAAGAAATCACTTGGACGATTGCGGTTAATTTAAGTAATAATCGTTTAGTCGACGCCTTTTTGACGGATCCAATTTTAACCAATCAAACCTATTTGGCTGGGAGCTTGAAAGTCTATGAAGGCAATACAAAGCCAGATGGTTCGGTTGAAAAAGTGAAACCAACGCAACCGTTGACGGATATCACAATGGAAGAACCAAGCGAGAAAAACCAAAATACTTGGCGTGTTGATTTTCCTAATGATAGTCGTACGTATGTGATTGAATTTAAGACGTCTGTTGATGAAAAAGTTATCGAAGGTTCGGCTAGTTATGACAATACCGCATCTTATACAAACCAAGGTTCTTCACGTGATGTGACAGGAAAAGTTTCCATTCAACATGGTGGCGAATCAGTGAAAAAAGGTGGCGAATACCACAAAGATGATCCAGATCATGTGTACTGGCATGTAATGATCAATGGCGCCCAATCGGTTTTAGACGATGTGGTTATTACTGATACACCCTCACCAAACCAAGTGTTAGATCCCGAGTCATTGGTGATTTACGGTACCAACGTAACAGAAGACGGAACGATTACGCCAGATAAATCTGTTATTTTAGAAGAAGGAAAAGATTACACACTGGAAGTTACCACCGATAATGAAACAGGACAACAAAAAATTGTCGTTAAAATGGCCCATATTGAAGCACCTTATTATATGGAATATCGTAGTTTAGTGACTTCTTCAGCGGCAGGGAGTACAGACACGGTATCCAACCAAGTGTCAATTACTGGAAATGGTTCAGAAGTCGTTCATGGGGATGACAATGGCGATGTAGTCGTTGACATTGATCACAGTGGCGGGCATGCCACAGGGACCAAAGGCAAAATTCAGCTGAAGAAAACAGCCATGGATGGGACGACTATTTTAGCAGGCGCCCATTTCCAAATTTGGGACCAAGCCAAAACACAAGTCCTACGTGAAGGTACAGTAGATGCCACCGGGGTTATCACATTTGGTGGGTTGCCACAAGGGCAATACATTTTGGTGGAGACAAAAGCACCAGAAGGCTATACAGTTTCGGACGAATTAGCTAAAGGCCGAGTCATTACTATTGATGAAGAAACTTCAGCCGAAGGAGCACAACCAACCATTATTAAAAACGATGTAAATAAAGTAATTTTAGAAAAAACAGATGAGAAGGGCAAAAAGTTAGTCAATGCACGCTTTAAATTAGAGCATGCCGTAACCACGCCGTTTACTCATTGGGAAGAAGTTCCCCTTGCGCCGGATCGAACCAACGCAAATGGCCAGTTAGAGGTGGATAGTTTAAAACCAGGGCTTTATCAGTTCACAGAAATCGAAGCACCGACAGGCTATCTTTTAGACACGACACCCAAACGGTTCATTGTGACACAAAACACGAGCGGACAAATTCGTGATGTTCATGTTAAAATGCTTAATTACCAAGGTTCTGCTGAACTAATTAAAAAAGACCAAGCAGGCAATCCATTAGCAGGTGCTGAATTTTCAGTCCTTGATGCCACAGGACAAGCGGTTCGAGAACACTTAGTTTCGGATGCAAACGGAAAAGTCACAGTGACGGATTTAGCCCCAGGCAAATATCAATTTGTGGAAACCAAAGCGCCAGCAGGGTACCTTTTAAACACTGAACCAAGTGCTTTCACGATTGCAGCAAGCGATCGGGGCAAACCAGCAACAGTTATAGCAACGGCTAACTTTATTAACTATCAAGGCGCAGCTAAATTAATCAAAAAAGATGTGAATGGACACTTATTAAGTGGTGCGACATTTAAAGTGCTCGATGCGAAGGGACAAACGATTCAAACAGGCTTGACGACAAATAATCAAGGGGAAATTATTGCAGAGCACTTAGCACCAGGTAAATATCGCTTTGTAGAAACCAAAGAGCCAACAGGCTATTTATTAAATACCACGCCAGTCCCATTTGAAATTGCTGAGAAAAATGCTGGTAAACCAGCGGTCGTTGTTGCTAGTGACAACTTTGTGAATTACAAAGGGGCTTTCCAAATCGTGAAAACGAATAGCGCAGACCAACCATTAGCAGGTGCTGTTTTTGAATTATATGATCACAATAAACAATCATTAGGGATTACAGCAACGAGTGGCAAAGATGGCAAAATTATCTTTAGAGACTTGGCGCCAGGTACCTATTATTACAAAGAAATCAAAGCACCAAAATTACCAGATGGCGCAGATTATATTATTTATCCTGAATTAGTAAAAGTAGAAATTCGTGGTGATTTCAAAGGTGATCCGGAGATCTTCCAATTAGGGGCCTTCGCCAATTTCAAAGGACGTGCCGTCTTTAAGAAAATTGATGCCAATGCGAACCCACTTCCAGGAACGATTTTTAAATTGTATCGAATCGAAAACGGGGAAAAAATCTTTGAAAGAGAAGTAACTGCTGAAAAAGATGGTTCATTGGCTATGGAGGATTTAGGCGCTGGTAGTTATGAATTAGATGAAATGGATGCAACGGATGGCTATATCGTCAATAAACAACCCATTTATTTTGTAGTGAAGAAGAATTCAAATGATAAACAACCACTAGATGAGTTAGAGTTTGTAAATTATCAAGCGGAAGTAACGGGACGTAAAGTCAATGAGCAAGGTCAAACCTTAGCGGGTGCAGTTTTTGCAATTTACAACGCCGATAATCAGAATCAGCCACAAGGTTCACCAATAACATTCTTGAATCGTGCAGGAGAGAAAGTTTCTGAAATAACAACGGACAAGACTGGCAAAATTTACGCTAAAGGGCTAAATGAAGGGCATTACGTTTTAGTGGAAACGAAAGCACCAACAGGCTATCTGTTAGACACAACGCCACATCCATTTGATGTAACCGCCCAATTAGGAAAAGAGCAGCCAATTGCTTTAGGCGATCTTATCAATTATCAAGGAACTGCTCAATTAACCAAAGAAAACGAAACAGGTGAAGCATTGGCAGGTGCGGTGTTTAAGGTCATTGATGAAACAGGGCAAACCGTAGCTGGACAAACCAATCTGATGTCTGACAAGCAAGGCAAAGTCATTGCGAAAAACTTAGCACCGGGAACGTATCGTTTTGTGGAGACACAAGCGCCAACTGGCTATCTTCTTAATGAAACGCCAAGCGCAAGCTTTACGATTGCCAAAGACAACCAAGGCAAACCAGCCACTGTGGTACTTAAAGCACCTTTTATTAATTACCAAGGTGCTGCCAAGCTGGTGAAAATTGATCAGCAAAAGAATGCCTTAGCAGGTGCTGAATTTAAAGTGACAGATGCAGAGACAGGGCAAACTGTCGCTCGTTCATTACGTTCTGACAACCAAGGGTTAGTTCAAGTGAACCACTTACAACCAGGAAAATATACCTTTGTGGAAACAAAAGCACCGGATGGTTACCAACTGTCTAAGCAAGCTGTCGCATTCACTATTGCAGCAACAGCGAAAGACAAACCTGAACTCGTGGATGCGGGCACGTTTGTTAACGAGAAACAACCTTTATCCAAAAAAACAAAACCAAATCAGCCAACAACGAAACAAGCAGCTAGAGAGACAGGTTGGCTTGGTTTACCGAAAACCAACACACAAGTCAATTACTTCTTTGTCTTTATCGGCCTCCTGTTGGTCGGTTTGGCAAGTTGGCTCTTCTATAAAAAGAGCAAGAAATAAGCAAAAGCTATAAAAAAACAGAAAGAGCCTGGAACAAAAATCACTTTGGATTTTTGTTCCAGGCTCAAAACCTTATAAACGGCGGTAACAGAACCAACTCCTTCGGAAATAAGCCGAAATTCTCCAAAAATTAAAGAGCAATTTTCGGAAATTTCTTCTTATTTCTCGGAGCTAAACGGTTCTGTACCGACCTCTTTTTTCATCTTAAGCTAATCAACTGAACAAAAGTAGCTCCTTCTTATTGATATTCTTAGGTAACCCTTCATCTCAGTTTAGCCTTTGAACAGAACTTACTGGGTTCTTGGAGATAATCGCTTGTGCCTAAGCCTTTGTTTTTCGATGCTATCTTTAGGTATTTTGGCTAAAATATTGTACACTTTACATGTGCAAGAAATTTAGTTAGAGATATGAGGATAGAATGATGAAAAAGATGATGGTTTTATACAACGAAACTTCAGGAAGTAGTGAAAGTAAAGAGATTGCAGAACGCTTTAAAAAAGCTGCAGAAGCGAGAGGGGAAGCGGTTATTTTGCAACCTTCCAATCCAGACATCGATCCTGAAGAAATGCGGAAAAATGCCAAAGAAAATCAAGTGGGTGTCTTGGTCGTCATTGGTGGTGACGGGACCATTCATCATGCCGTTCAAAATTTTAAAGACACCATTCGTGACTATCAAATAGGGATTATTCCAGGTGGAACAGTCAATAATTTTGCGCGTGTGTTAAGTATTCCTTTGAAAGAAGAAGACGCCTTTGAGACCATTTTGGCAGGACAGACCACGCCAGTTGATTTTGGGATGGTAAATCAAGATGTGATGATTTCGACCTTAACGATTGGACTATTAGCAGATACAGCAGCAAATGTGACCCAACAGGAGAAACAAAAATATGGTCCTTTAGCCTTTACAAAGCAATTTTTCCGCTTATTAATGAAAAAGAAAAAATACAAACTAAAAATTGATGGCGATGAAAGACGTTGGCATGGCAAAGCCCAATTATTAACGATGACCATGACGAATTCTGCTGGCGGCTTTACCAATTTCGATGCCAATGCCACGCCAGATGACGGCGAAGTCCACATTATCATTTTACCTAAGTTAGTTTTTTACAAGTTTGTCTATTATTTACCTAAAATTATCAGAGGACAATTAAATGAAATTCCTGGTGTCGTGTATTTCTCTGGGAGTCAATTTAAAATTAGTGGCGAAAAAGACAAGAAAGTCCAAACACGAACAGATGGCGACCCTACTGATAATTTACCGATTAAAGTAACGGTGGAAGCTGGGGGACTCAACGTGTTTGTTCCTGAAACGTCCACATCTACGAAAGAATAAAAGAAACAACTGTTATTTTTTCGTGGAATAGATTTCTCATTTTGTGTACAATAGAACAGAAGAGAGGCAGTTGAGTGAACAGTGAAATGGGATGAATATGTTGATATATTCGATACAGATGTCGTTTCTAAAATTATTATTTTAAGAAACTTGCCAATTAATGAAGGCTGGATTGACATCAATGAGTTAGCAGAAGAATTACAATTAAACAAAAAATCAGTCAAAAAATACGTAGAACTTCTAAAAGATGACATTACGTATTATGCTGTGGATAATGATGCTTCTTTGGCTTTTGAAAAGGGGCATGGTTATCGCTTGAACTTGGCGTCTAGCCAAGCGTTCCAGAAACTTTATACAGCAATTTTTCGGGATAGTTTAACTTATCAAGTAATGGAAGATTTATTCTGGGGTCGATTTAATGGAATTGTGCCAGCGACAGCAAAATATCATACCAGTGATGCCACGATTCGGCGCTTGCTCAAAGGGTTTACAGAAATTTTAGCGCCATTGGGGTTAGTGATTAATAAAAGCACCTGGAAAATTGAAGGCAATGAAGCGTATTTGCGCCATTTTGCTTACACTATTTTTATGGACTTAATCCGTGATACTTGGCCTTTTGACTATATACAAGAAACGGAAGTCGCACAAACCGTCCAAAAAATGATGGCTTTTTTCAACGTAGAAGTTGCGGAAACGGTGACACGCCGAGTTAAATATATGGTCGCTATCTCAAAAGTCCGGAGTGCGCAAGGCGCCGAATATCGACCTTCAGCCGAGCAAGAAACTTATTTAGAAGGTAATAAACATTACCAAGCCTTTATAGAAGAGATGACAGCTACAACCCTTTTCCTTAACAAAAACGATTTAACTTTTGTGTACTTTTTCTTGTTAGCCAATGACCAATTTTATCAAGATGAAGCCACTGCACAAGCAATTTTAGCGCATTTTGATGAGACTGAAGCGCCTGTTTACATGTTGACTCATTTAGTCCAACATTTCTTATTAGAAGAAATACACATGACGCCGCAATTGGAGAAAATTCGTCCGCAAATTTTTTATTATTTGTTTGCTACACATTTATTTGCCGAACTTTACTATGTCCAAAATGTGAAAATGTACAATGTCTTTTGGAATAAAGTTAAAGAAAAATATCCAGTTCTTTTAGAAGAATTAAGCCAAGGCTTAAATCAACTTTACGAACAAACAGGCAATGAATTATTTACAAATAAAGAATTTTTGGCTTTGCGTTATTCTAGTGTTTTGGCGCTTTCTAATGATTTAATTCATCGTGAACAAAAAATTGTTTTAGGGTTAAAATCAGGCTTGCCAGTACTGGAAGAAGAACGGGTGAAACTTTCGATTGAAAATAATTTTCGTCGGTTTTATGCATTGGAAGTCTTACGATACAGTGAAGCAAGCAAAGAAGAATGGCAAAATATTGATTTACTATTAGTGACTTCTTTGGCAGATGTAGAAACGGGCCATCCAGAGATCTTTTTACTTTCAAGTGAGTTAACGTTTGAGCAATATAATCGTTTGAACCAAAAAATAGTAAAAATTAACGAGAAAAGAACCACGTCACTTTAATAAAAAATCAAAAAAATGGGCTTTTTTGAGGTATATGTCCGATAAATTGTAAAAAATTTTTTCTAAAAAGTAAAAAAAGACAAGAAGAAAACGTCAATAAGTAGGTAATCAACACCTACTTATTGACGTTTTCTCGTTGTTTTTTAATAAATACTGCGTCAATTCTTCTGAAAATTATGTCAAAAAGGTACTTTTTTTGCTTTTTTTATCGTAAATAATAGATGATTAGCTATTGATAGTAAAGGAACTACTACTTTTTTTAACAGTCAGTTAAAAAATATTGAGGGTTCTCACAAGAATTTTTCTATATAATAGAAAGAGCAAGGGAAGGAAGGCGGGATAGAATGAAAAAACGGATGGAACAAATTGAAGAAATCTTAAGTTGTGAAGAAAATAGTGCCGGTGTTCGATTAAAGGAATTGGTTGAGGCCTTAGAATTAGAAGTCACAAATCAAAACTTGTTAAAGGTAACAAGTATCTTACATATGAATCCAAAATTTAAAAAAATTTATGCATACGAAGACAGTCGTGTTATTACGCTGTATCAACTTTTACAAAATAAGCCGTTGGAAGTAACGGAATGAAAAGAGGAAAACACATGAAGAAAACAATACTTATTCTTCTATTTGGTTTATTGACGGTGGTTGGTCTACCAATGGTGACTGAAGCGGCTGAACCAGTTGATGCAACAGATGCAACAATTTTTGGTGCGCAAGCGATGGTACCTAATAGCACAGAGGATCAAACAGAGAAGTTACAGACATTACTGAGTCAGACAGCAAAGGAAGGACGGGCATTATTTTTACCACAGGGAAGTTATGCTCTGTCAAAAGATATTGCGATTTCTTCAAATTATCAATTAATTGGCGATACAACAGGAGCCACTATTTTACATAATGCTACAGGTACACCGATTCAACTAACAGACACAACGTACGGGACGAAAACCAATGTACGACTTCAAAATATTGCTTTTGACGGCATCAATGTGACCTTAAAATTGACGAATCAATTAACGCTAGCAAACAATATCTTTTATAATCCATTAAAAGGATTCGTGGTCAATTTAAATGCAGATATTGGCGTTAAAATTTCAGGTAATATTTTCATGCGAGACACAGCACATATGCAGCCAGGGATTGATTTTAACCGAGCGATTTACATTGGTGGTTATTCAACACCAAGTCGCTTCCAGTATATGTCAGATGTAGACATCGTGGACAATTTATTTGGGTTAAAAGTGACGGAATTAGATGCGATTAAAAGCACCAGTCGTTCAGACTTAGCAGCAACTATTACACGTTTACAAACAGCCATTGAAGCAGGTGCTATTTCAGTACCTAATGAACAAAATTATCTATCCACCGGGGTTAATTCTTTTAATATGTTGAAGGATGTAACTGTCCAACATAATTTTTTCTATTCACCCTATGACAATGAAAACTTAAACGGCTTAGGTGGCGATCATGCGATTTATTTCCGTGGTGCCCAAAATATCACGGTGGTGGGGAATCACTTACGTGGACTACAAAATGGTCCAGCTGGCGGATTTAAGTTTAAATCAGGCCGTAATATTACGATTATGAATAATTATTTGCGAAATACAGGCCTCATTATGTATGGAACACCAGAGATTGGTTTGGCAGAAACACAAGCGGAGGGGGCTATTTCAGAATTATCCAACTGGTTAGTGGCTAATAACATTTTTGACTGGAAATACTGGGATAATCAATATGCAATTGGGATGGAATACAATCGACATACAGGAAATAACAATGTGTTCAATGGCGTATTTATCAACAATCAGTTTGTTAACTACCACAATATTCCGCAAAACCGACGTCGGGAATTGTTAATCGCTAGTGGCGGTGGTTTCCGACCAGAAACGAGTTTTGTGAAAGACAATACTCGAGATGATGGCCTTAAAAACGGCCAATTATTGGTAGAAAATTGGACAGAGGCGGACTATCGCTTAATGCCAGCAACATGGGAATCATTAATTTCACCAACGCTTTATGAGCAATATAAAAATACGCCAATTCCGGTTAGAAATACTTTAGCAACCCCTGTGACTACAACGATTGTGCAAGGACAATCAATCGATCCGCAGCAACTGGTTGCTAATACAAATGACGCGGATGAAGCAGTCCCAGCCGCTAAAATCGTCAATCCAGAGGTCTTAAATGAAATCGGCCAACAAAAAGTGACTGTTCAATTAACTTATGAAACAGGGTCATTGGTAACAGTGAACGTACCGGTGACGGTAGAGGCCCCTGCAAAAAAGCTTGATTTGTCCCAGTTACAAACCGTTTATGCTTCGATTGGTGAAGCAAACCAATATACAGTTTACTCTTGGCAGCTATTCACTGCCATTGGGCCTAAAACGATTGTTCCTTCCTATTATCAGCAGGCGACACAATTGTTAGCAGAAGGTCAGGTGAGTGGGGACAAAACTCAAGAACAAGTGGATCAGTTAACAAGTAATTTGCAATCTGCAATGAAAGTATTAGTCAAAAAAGCCGATATCACGCTAGAGCGTACAGAAGCAGAAAATGAACTTGCAAGCGTTCATAAATTAGACGAATCTGTATATACCAAAGACTCTTGGCAAGCCATGCAAGAAGCCTTAATAGATACAACAACTGGCGAAGGAAGCTCTAAGCAGTTACAACAACTGCTTGCTTGGTCAGATGAAGAATTATTAGAGCCAACACTTGGTGGCTTTAAAACGCCTGCAGATGCACAAAAGCGTATTAACCAATTAACACAAACCATAAAAACGGCGTTACTTCTGTTAGTTGAAAAATCAACAGAGACAACTAGTAACACAAGCGAAAGCAGCACCTCAAGCACAACCAGTGAAACCAGTAATACCAGCGAAAGCAGCACGCCAAGCACGACAAATGAAAGCAGTAGTACAAGCGAAAGCAGCACCTCAAGCACGACAAGTGAAAGCAGTAGTACCAGCGAAAGCAGCACGCCAAGCATGACAAGTGAGAGCAGTAGTACAAGCGAAAGCAGCACCTCAAGCACGACAAGTGAAAGCAGTAGTACCAGCGAAAGCAGCACGCCAAGCACGACAAGTGAGAGTAGTAATACCAGCGAAAGTAGTACCTCAAGCACGACAAGTGAAAGCAGTAGTACCAGCGAAAGCAGCACGCCAAGCACGACAAGTGAGAGCAGTAGTACGAGTGAAAGCAACACGCCAAGCACAACCAGCGAAAGTAGTACCTCAAGTACGACAAGTGAAACAAGCAATACAAATGAAAGCAACACACCAAGTACAACCAGTAAAACCAGTAGTACCAGCGAAAGCAGTACTTCAAGTACGACCAGCGCAACCAACAATACAAGTGAGAGTAGCACCCCAAGCACTGTAAACGAAAGCAGCCAAAACAAAGGCCAGAATTCTGTCATTTACGCGGTAGAGTCTAATCAAGATCCTAATGACGCTCAAAGTAATTCAAAGCCCTCTGCCAAGGCTAGTCAAACAAAGGAATCAGTAGCAGAAAACCAAGCAACTAAACAGATACAGACAAATAAAGAATCGTCAGGAACAGTCAAAAAAGCGGATAATACGACCAAAATTGCCAAGAAAAAATTCCCCAAAACAGGGGAACAATCTTCAGCAGTTGGGAGCTTCCTAGGCCTGAGCTTTTTATCGTTAGCCATAGCAACCTATTGTTTTAAAGTGAAAAGATAACTCTTTAAAAACGGATAAGTAAACATCCTGAAACAAGAAATAGGACTTGTTTCAGGATGTTTTCATATAAAATTAAAAGAACTACAGTTTTTAGTGAAAAAATACACAAAAGTACTTGAATTTCTGTGATATAAGGGTAAAGTAAAGGAGGACAAAAAACAAAGGAAGTGAAATGTTTGTATACACCAGATGAAATTTTAAGTATTAGTATTGAAAATGGTCAGAAAAAAATTCAAAAGCCTTTGGTAGCAAAACTCATTTTAGGATTTATCGGCGGGGCTATGATTTCCCTCGGCTATTTGGCTTATGTGCGTGTTTCCGCCTCTATTCCAGCAGATTTAGCCAGTGTTCAAGCTTTAGTGGGAGCTGCGGTTTTCCCAATTGGTCTAATTGTTATTTTAATGGCTGGTGGTGAGTTAATCACAGGAAATATGATGGCAGTGAGTACGGCTTGGTTTGCTAAAAAGGTCTCTTTCAGAGAATTACTCGTGAACTGGGTCACAATTACATTGGCAAATATGGTTGGCGCCCTATTTGTTGCCTATTTTTTTGGTCATTATTTAGGTTTAACCAGTAGCGGCGCCTATTTAAATCAGGTTCTTTCTCTTGCAGAACATAAAGTTGCAGCAACTTGGCTTCAAGCAATTATTTCAGGTATTGGCTGTAACTGGTTCGTAGGTCTGGCCTTATGGCTTTGTTATGGTGCGAAAGATGCAGCGGGGAAACTATTAGGCATCTGGTTTCCAGTAATGATTTTTGTTGCAATTGGCTTTCAGCATAGTGTGGCGAATGCATTCATCATTCCAGCCGCAATTTTTGAAGGCGGCGTTCAGTGGGGAGACTTTTTCCGTAATTTTATTTTTGTTTATTTAGGTAATATCATTGGTGGTGCCATTTTTGTTTCTGGCTTTTACTATTTAAGCTATCGCAAACATTAAATCCATTTAGCAGATAAAAACCTACACAAAGGCTAAATGCCTTTGTGCAGGTTTTTTCTTTTTAAACAAAAAGGAAAACGGTTGAAAAATTATTGCTAGATTTTTAAAACAATGTTACATTAATGTTACAAAAAGATTTCTGGAGGTAACGAAAAATGAAAAAAATTGCTTTGTTCAGTATGTTAACGTTCAGTGTATTGTCTTTAAGTCTAGCAGGATGTGGAAACAAAAAAACAGCAAGCACAAATGATTCTAAGCCAAAGCAAGAAACAAAGAAAGCCACGCAGAAATCCTCTAGCCAACAAGAAATGAAAAGTAGTCATTCGTCTGTCACGGGTCAAAATTCTAATGTGACAGGGGAAAATCCGTCAGAAAATGCCACGCAGCCTTCTGCAGGAACTGATGAAACGAATGAAGTCCCTCAAAACCAAGCACCTGATACAAACATTACAATTACCAATGTTGTTTTCAATCCTGAAAGAAATGAAATTAATGGTACTACATTACCTAATGCAACCATTACAGCAACGGTAGTCGGTGATGCTTCTGCACAAGCAGGTGTTTTTTATGCGGATGCCAATGGCAATTTTACAGTAATTAGTCCCAGAGCGGGAGCGACTACTCAATTAATCGCAACCGTTGATCAACGGAATAGTGCACCTGTCCAAATTGATATTCCAAGTTCAGGACAAGAAGCAGCGCTTTCTTTTAGCAATATTACGATTGATCCGAAACAAGGGACAATTTCTGGTAAAACAGCACCGAATGCAACTATTTTAGTGTCACGTGCAGATGATGCGCGGGTGATTTTAGCAAGTTTTACTGCGGATGCCCAAGGAAATTTCACAGCCAGTAATTTAGTTCCCGGCACAAAAAATCGCTTAGACGTTACGTTAAATGGAGAAATAGGGACACCTTACTTGTTTGATTTACCAAATTAAAATAGAAGAGAAGTGATCAAAGCCACCAACGCTAGTTAGCGTTGGTGGCTTTGATGTTTTAAGCTTCTTCTTTTTTATGATTGCGGATATGTAAATAGATGGTATTTTTTGAAATACCTAATCGATCGGCAATCTTTATGACAGAATCTTTGAGATTAAAAATTCCTTGATCATATAAACGAATAACAATTTCTTTATTTTGATTCAAATGTGATACATTTGGATCGCTTTCTACTGCTTGTTTTACTTTTGTCAGTGAAGTAGTGATTAATTCGTCAATATTGTCAGAAAAATGTTCAGAATTTTTAAGCTCTTGGGACATATCATTTTGTTGTCCTGAAGGTAATAAGTCTTGCAAGTAATCAATTAATGGCATTTCTAAATGCATATTGATACAGATCAATCCAATAATACGATCATTTTCACCGATAACTGGAATGGTGGAAGATTTTAAAATAACCCCTTTTTGATTTTTATTGTAGTAGGGTTTCACAGCGTAATCATGTTCCGACTCTACTTGACTTAACATTTTTAACGCCATATCAGTAATGGGGGCACCTTCCTTGCGGTTACTGAAATGGCCATTGATGACTTTGATAGCTGAACTTTCCAAATTTTCTAAACTATGAAGAATGACTTCATGGGTACTACCAAAGAAGTTCCCTAATCCATCAAGCATTAAGGCATGTGAATGTAAGATTTGTTTATCTACTTCACTTAAACGTAAATATGACTCCAAGTGATATCCTCCCCTACACTGAAATTAATTTTAGTGTAATACTTTTTTAATGGAAAAGCAATAAGATTCTTTACGTTAAAAAAATACATTGACTAAACTTTTGTTTAGTCGTATACTCTGAATGTGGAATGAAATTTTTATTACTCATTGTACTTTAGTTCATCGGAATGCTCGCTCATTCTTTCACTTGTTGAGCAATAAAAATTTTATTCAGGAGTACCATCCGTTATAAAAAAATATAGTTGGAGGCAAAGAAATGAAAACGTTATCAGGAATCTTGATGTTAGTCTTAGTTTTATGTGGCATGTCCCTATTCTCTTTTAAAGCACCGCGAGGGAAAAAATCTTTAAGTGCTTTGTCTGGTGCAGCTTGTGCCACCTTTCTACCAGAGGCATTTTTGCGGTATGCAGTAGGCGGCGTTTTTCATTTAGATTATGTGTCGCAAATTGGTGAAACAATGGGTAGTCTAGGTGGTTTAGCAGCTGGAGCTCTTGTGCCGCTCGCTTTCGGGATTAGTCCAGTTTTTTCAATTATTTTAGGTCTGTCATTGATTAAAGTCAGCTTGTTACCAGCCTTTATTACCGCATATCTTTTATCTTTTGTTGTTGAGCAGATGCAAAAACGTATTCCAGAAGGGATTGACTTATTAGTCGTTATTTTAGTCATTCCAGTCGCTGCTTCGTTAGTTGCTGGTTTTATTCAACCCGTTGTATTAGGTGTCCTAGAAGTTATTGGGGGCACGATTTTAAGTGCAGTAGATGGCAATCCATATGTGATGGGCGCAATTTTAGGTGCTATTATCCCGATTGTTGGTATGACACCGTTAAGTTCAATGGTTTTAACTGCCTTGATTGGTTTGACTGGTGTACCAATGGCTGTCGGTGCGTTGACTTGTTACGGCAGTTCCATTGTCAATGCGGCGCTATTTAAAAAGTTAAAACTAGGCACAGCTTCAACTCCGTTAGCTGTGGCAATTGAGCCATTAACACAAGTCGATATCATCAGCTCCAATCCAATACCTATTTACGCAACGAATTTATTTTCAGGAATGGTTAGTGGTATTGTAGTGACTTTCTTTGGCTTAAAAGTACCTGTGACAGGAATGGCAACACCGTGGGCTGGTTTACTTGTGACATTAGGTAACAATGCCATTCAAACGACTTTACTAGCAGTAGCGATTATCACAGTGGTCAGTCTGATGTTTGGATTTTTAGGTGCGCTGGTCTTTAAACGTTACAGAATTGAAGCGGTGGATAATACACCAGAATTTGAAGGAACGACGGAAGTAACCAGTGAAAAAGAAAAAGAAGCAGTAAAAACCAAAGGAGGAGTTACGTATGAACACAGCTATGGCCATCAATAAACCTAAAAAAGTGAACAAAGTAATGAACTACAAAAGTTGTTTTGACATTATCGGTCCTATTATGATTGGTCCTTCTAGTTCGCATACAGCTGGGGCCTTAGCAATTGGCTTAGCGGCAAGAAAGTTATTCGGCGGAACGCCAGAAAAAATTGTGATTAAATACTATGAATCTTTTGCAGACACGCATAAAGGACATGGAACTGATTTTGCAATTATTGGCGGAATTCTTGGACTAGCAGCAGATGATGCCAACGTAACACAATCCATTGAACTTGCGGAAGAACAAGGAATCGAGATTCAATTTTTAGAAATGAGTGAAGAAAGTCCAGTGAAGCATGCTAATACAGCATGTGTGACACTCAGTGATGCAACGCACGAAATTCATTTAACAGGAATTTCTGTAGGTGGCGGCACTATCGAGGTGAAATACATTGAATTAGACGGTTTCAATGTCCAACTACATGGTCCTTTACCTATTTTGTTAGTCATTAATCAAGAAGAGCAGGCGATGCAAGCTTTTAAAGATACGTTACAAAAAAATAATATTCAAGTGAATGCGGTGTCTCGTTATGTGGAAGGGGATCAAATTTTATTCATCTTTGACTTAGATTCGGCACCAATTTCCTCGGTGAAAGAACAACTGTTTTCACTAGATGACACATCGAAAATAATCTTATTATGATAGGAGTTTGACATATGTACCTTTCGATTGAAGAATTTATCGATAAAGCTGAAAAAACAGGAAAAAAAATCTCTGATTTGATGATTGAGCAAGAAATGGAGCGTAGCCAAAAAAGCTATGAAGAAATTTGGACACAGATGGGTCAAAATTTGGATGTTATGGATGCTGCTGTCAAACGCTCGCAAGAAGGAGCAGGCGTTTTTTCTCCTACTGGGTTAACGGGCGGTGATGCGGCTCGTTTAAAAAAATACCGCGCAGCTGGCAAAACGTTATCAGGTGATTTAATGATGTCTGCAGTTCAAGCCGCACTAGGTACTAATGAAGTCAATGCAGCAATGGGCGTTGTTTGCGCAACGCCAACTGCTGGTGCAAGTGGCACCTTACCAGGGGTTTTAACAGCGATTAAAAATACCTTGAATTTAACGCGTGATCAACAAATTCGTTTCTTGTTTACCAGTTCTTTATTTGGGATGGTCACAGCCAACAATGCGATGATTGCTGGTGCTGTTGGTGGATGTCAAGCCGAAGTAGGCAGTGCTTCAGCGATGGCCGCCGCTGCAGCTGTTGAAGCGGCTGGCGGAACACCACGCCAATCTTCTGAAGCTTTTGCTATGGCTTTAGGGAATTTATTAGGTTTAGTTTGTGACCCAGTGGCTGGGTTAGTCGAAATTCCTTGTGTCAAACGAAATACAGTAGGTGCAGGCAATGCGTTAATCGCTGCAGATATGGCTTTAGCTGGAATTGTAAATAAAATACCAGCAGATGAAGTGGTGGAAGCCATGAATAAAGTTGGCCGTCAATTACCACGAGAATTGAGAGAAACGGGTTTAGGTGGCTTAGCTGGCACAGCGACTGGCCAACGAATGAAGAATGAAATTTTTGAAAAAGTAAAATTCACCATTGTTTAAAATTTAATCATGAAGAGGGAAATAAGATGCTGGATATGAAAAAAATTCGCCAAAATGTAGAAGTAGTGCAGAAAAAGTTAAAAACACGTGGTGTGGACGAGGAAGTTTTATTACGCTTTTTGGCTTTAGATGAAGAACGAAGAGCGTTACTTGTTAAAGTTGAAGAACTGAAAAAACACCGTAATCAGGTATCAGGAGAAATTGCACAATTAAAGCGTGCACAAAAAGATGCTTCACAACAGTTGCTAAATATGCAAGAAGTTAGCGAGCAAATTAAAGTTTTAGACCAAGAAGTTGTTCATTTGCAAGAACAATGCACAGCAATTGCAGAACGTCTGCCTAACTTACCTCATGAGAGCGTGCCTGTTGGCGCAGACGAAGCCGCCAACGTAGAAGTTCGGCGGTGGAGTACGCCGAAAACTTTTTCATTTGAACCGAAACCACATTGGGAAATCGGTGAAGCCTTAGGAATTTTAGATTTTGAAAGAGGCGCGAAAGTATCTGGTAGCCGTTTTCTTTATTACAAAGGCTTAGGGGCTCGTTTAGAACGAGCGGTCTATAATTTTATGTTAGATCAACATGTTAATGAACATGGTTATACCGAGGTGATTCCTCCTTATTTGGTCAATAGCAAAGCAATGTTTGGCACTGGTCAGTTTCCTAAGTTCAAAGAAGATGTCTTCCAAGTTGCAGAAAGTGATTTGACGCTGATCCCCACAGCGGAAGTCCCGTTAACTAACTACTATAATAATGAAATTTTAGATGCGCAAGAGTTACCGATTTATTTTACTGCTTTAAGTCCTTCTTTTCGCTCGGAAGCGGGTAGTGCAGGTCGTGATACCCGAGGATTAATTCGTTTACACCAGTTTCATAAAGTAGAAATGGTTAAATTTAGTGATGCAGAACACTCCTATGAAGAATTAGAAAAAATGACCAACAATGCTGGAGACATTTTAGAAAAATTGGGCCTCCCTTATCGAGTGATTACTCTTTCGACAGGTGACATGGGCTTCTCGGCAGCGAAAACCTATGATTTAGAAGTTTGGATTCCGGCACAGAAAACGTATCGAGAAATTAGTTCTTGTTCAAACTGTGAAGACTTCCAAGCACGTCGGGCGTTGATTCGTTATCGTGATAAAACGGGTCATGTTCAATATGCCCATACTCTTAATGGGTCAGGACTTGCTGTTGGTCGAACAGTGGCTGCCATTTTGGAAAATTATCAAAATGAAGATGGCACCGTAACGATTCCAGAAGTTCTACGTCCTTATATGGGCGGTTTAACGAAAATAGATTAAAAAAGAAGGTTGATGTCACAACATCAACCTTCTTTTTTAATTCGTTAAATCCGTTAACCAATGCCCAATTTCTTGAAAAACTGTAGCTTTTTCCGTTTCTAATAAAATTTCATGACGCAATGTGGGAAATAGTCGTAACGTCACGTGCTGAAAACCTGCATGCTTTAATTGCTTTTGAATTTTCGCTGGCCCCTTGCTGAAATCACCAACTGGGTCTTCAGCGCCACTAATGATTAAAATAGGTAATTCTTTTGGGATCGCTTGGTACCAATTCCTTTGATTGGCTCGTTTAACAAGCGAAAAAAGGGTAGCAAAACCATTGTTGGTAAATACGAAGCCCATTAATGGGTCATTTTCATAGTCAGCCACATTGGCTTGATTTTTAGAAAGCCAATTAAAGGAACTTGCTTCAGGAAATTTTTTGCTAAAAGAACCAAATGCCAGCTTATCAATGAACGGAGCTGGTTTTTTCGGCTGTTTCTCGGCCATTTTTTTAATAAAAGGCAATGCTGCGGTTAAAGGTAACGGACTTGTTCCAGTGCCCATGAAAATGACTCCTTGCACAGTCACAGGATAGTCTTGCAGATAGTTGCGCAAGGCGAAAGACCCCATGCTGTGACCCATCATAAAATAGGGCAATTGTGGATATCGATTCACAGCCCATTGTTTCACTTGATGAATATCTGTAACGACATTTTCAGGCCCTTGTTCTCCAAAAAAACCATAGATCGGTGCGTTTGGTTGTACAGATTCGCCATGACCTAGATGATCATGACCAATTACGGTAAATCCTAATTGATTTAAAAAACGAGCAAATTCATCATAACGTTGGATATGCTCTGCCATGCCGTGAATCAATTGAACTACGGCTTTGGGTGAAGGACAGGGCCAATGACGTACATTGAGCTGAGTTTGTTGATCGTTTGAAGTGAGTATGAATTGTTCAGTCATAAGAAACCCTTTCTTTGCTTTTTGATTATTATACAAAAAAAAGACGGTGTTCAAAAGAAAAACTCATGAGAAAACGCCTCAGCTTTCACTGAGACGCCTTTTTTTATTTATCTTTAATAAAAATAGCAATGATGTCAAAAAATAGTCGATTTTACTAAGTGATGAATTATGGGTGGTACAAATACTGCTGGAAATAGTTGTTAACTTCAAGGGCATCTTCTTTATTTTTTGAAAGAATTAAGATGGTATCATCCCCAGCGATGCAGCCCAAGATATGAGGGTTGTGGATACGTATGCGATCAATTAAAACCCCAATGGCTTGCCCGTTGCCAGGTAAGACGGTTAAAAGATTTGTGAACTCTATTTGTGTTAAAGAAACACCAGTTTCAATAATAATGTCAACAAGACGTTCTTCATCTGTTTTATATTTTGGACGAAGGGCAGAATTATTCAAGATACGATAATAGGCTTCTCCTTGACCATTGTCTACTTTGTTTAAATTCAGCTCACGAATGTCACGAGAAATAGTTGCTTGTGTGGTGTGAATATTTTCTTTTTCCAATAATGCTAGTAATTCACTTTGTGTATGGATTTCATTTTCTGTGACCAATCGCTTAATCATCGTTTGGCGTTTTAATCGGTTCATTACTTTCCTCCAGTTCAGTTAATCATGCAAAAAAACATCATTGCTGTTATTTAAAACGGTGCCAGTAATTCCCTAAAATCACTGTACAACGTTTTACTAAATTGTGCAAGTCTCACTTTTTTAAATGCGAAATATCCGACAAAATCAATGAGAACCTTTTAGCTAAACGACCCTTTTTCTATTCTAATTAGAGAGATTCTGCTAGTATTGCTTTGTAAATGTCTGGAGGAAGGGTGTTATTTGTGAATAAGCAAACACGCCAAAGTTTGATTAAAGAAATCATTCAAACAACCGTAATTCATAGTCAAAATGAGTTGTTAAGAGAATTAAAAAAGCGCGAGATAAATGTCGCACAAGCAACGATTTCACGGGATTTATGGGAATTAAAAGTCGTCAAAGCATTAGATGAGTCTGGCGAGATGCGGTTAACGATTTTTGAACAATTCACTTCTTTAGAAGAACGAAAAAAAGAACAGTTGATACAAGCAATTCGTGAGGTAGTGACCAAAGTTGAACGTGTCGCCTTTTTACTAGTGGTTCATACATTACCAGACAACGCAACATTGTTTTCAGCTGTACTTGATGAAGTGTCTTTGTGTGAAAAGAAATGTTCTGTCGCTGGCTTCGACACTGTTATTATTGTTTCATCATCCGAAGAAAAAGCACAAGAACTAGAGCAGTATTTTCAACAATTTATTCAGCCAACACCTTTGTCAAAAAGTAACGCATAAAAGGAAGTGAGCCAGAAGTCGTTTTGACTTCTGGCTCACTTCCTTTTACCTCTATAAGATTATAACTTTATGAAGTGTGTGGAGAAATAATTTTTTTTGAATAAATGCATTTTTTTTTATTTAATTATGCATTATTTTTTTAGAATATCTATGAAAGCGCATTCTTTTAGGCTAGAAATATGCATAAGAAAGAATACCGTTGTATATTTGGTATTTTGTTTGGCAAATGGCTCACGTCCTAGGTTAATCAGGTCTGTTATTCTGTGTTTGTAATTAAGTTGAGGAGGTTATTTCACATGAGTCATCCAATTAATGTATTTTCTGAAATCGGGAAATTGAAAACAGTGATGTTACATCGTCCAGGTAAGGAATTAGAAAATTTAATGCCAGATTATCTGGAGAGATTGTTGTTTGATGATATTCCGTTTTTAGAAAAAGCACAAGCAGAACATGATGCATTTGCAGAGTTGTTACGATCAAAAGATATCGAAGTGGTCTATTTAGAGGACTTAGCTGCTGAAGCGTTGATTAATGAAGAGGTCCGCCGACAATTTATTGACCAATTCTTAGAAGAAGCCAATATTCGCAGCGAATCAGCAAAAGAAAAAGTTAGAGAGTTAATGTTAGAAATTGACGACAACGAAGAACTGATTCAAAAAGCGATTGCAGGCATTCAAAAACAAGAATTACCTAAATATGAGCAAGAATTTTTAACAGATATGGTTGAAGCGGATTATCCATTCATTATTGATCCAATGCCTAACTTATACTTCACGCGTGATAACTTTGCGACAATGGGGCACGGGATTTCTTTAAATCATATGTATTCAGTAACTCGACAACGGGAAACCATTTTTGGGCAATACATTTTTGATTATCATCCTCGTTTTGCTGGAAAAGAGGTTCCTAGAGTCTATGATCGTTCAGAATCAACCAGAATTGAAGGTGGCGATGAATTAATTCTTTCAAAAGAAGTAGTGGCCATTGGGATTTCTCAAAGAACGGATGCCGCGTCAATTGAAAAAATTGCGAGAAATATTTTTGAACAAAAATTAGGATTCAAAAATATCTTGGCTTTTGATATCGGTGAACATCGTAAATTCATGCATTTAGATACCGTTTTTACCATGATTGACTATGATAAATTTACGATTCATCCAGAAATCGAAGGTGGTTTGGTTGTTTACTCGATCACTGAAAAAGCAGATGGAGACATCCAAATTACAAAAGAAAAAGATACATTAGATAACATTTTATGCAAATACTTGCATTTAGACAATGTTCAATTAATCCGTTGCGGTGCTGGAAATTTAACCGCAGCAGCCCGTGAACAATGGAACGACGGTTCAAATACATTAGCAATTGCCCCTGGGGAAGTTGTTGTTTACGATCGGAATACGATTACGAATAAAGCGCTAGAAGAAGCAGGTGTGAAATTGAATTACATTCCAGGAAGTGAACTAGTACGTGGCCGTGGTGGCCCTCGTTGTATGAGTATGCCACTTTACCGTGAAGATCTTTAAAAAACACCCAAAAATAGGAGGAATCATCATGAATTCAGTATTTCAAGGACGTAGTTTATTAGCAGAAAAAGATTTTACAAGAGCAGAATTAGAGTATTTGGTAGACTTCAGTATTCACTTAAAAGAATTGAAGAAAAAAGGGATTCCACATCACTATTTAGAAGGAAAAAATATCGCTCTTTTATTTGAAAAAACTTCGACACGGACACGCTCTGCATTTACTACAGCAGCGATTGATTTAGGGGCACATCCTGAGTATTTAGGCGCCAACGATATTCAATTAGGTAAAAAAGAATCTGTTGAAGATACAGCGATTGTTTTAGGTAGTATGTTTGACGGGATTGAGTTCCGTGGGTTTAGTCAAGAAGTAGTGGAAGATTTAGCGAAATATTCTGGTGTTCCTGTTTGGAATGGTTTAACGGATCAATGGCATCCAACACAAATGATTGCGGACTTTATGACAGTGAAAGAAAACTTTGGTCGTTTAGAAGGAATCACTTTAGTATATGTCGGCGATGGCCGTAACAACATGGCAAACAGCTTGTTAGTGACAGGTGCTATTTTAGGCGTAAATGTTCGCATTTGTGCACCAAAAGAATTGTTCCCTTCTGATGAAGTCGTTAATTATGCAAAAGAATTTGCGAAAGAATCTGGTGCAGAATTAATGATTACAGACGACGTTGCTAAAGGTGTTAAAGGAGCCAACGTGTTATATACAGACGTTTGGGTGTCCATGGGTGAAGAAGATAAATTTGAAGAACGTGTCAATCTGTTGAAACCTTATCAAATTAATATGGCTATGTTAGAAAAAACCGAAAACATGGATGGCGATTTAATCGTATTACACTGTTTGCCAGCCTTTCATGATACGAAAACACAATACGGTGAAATGGTTGCTGAAAAATTTGGCATTACTGAAATGGAAATTACGGATGAAGTCTTCCGCAGTAAATATGGTCGTCAATTTGAAGAAGCAGAAAACAGAATGCATTCTATTAAAGCGATCATGGCAGCTACTTTAGGCAACTTATTCATTCCTCGTGTGTAGGAAGCAACTGAAAAAACATTGAAAAAAGAATAGTTGTTTCGCCCTTTAAGAGTTTCTTTTGAAGGGCGGCCTATTCTTTATTATGATAGGAAAGAAGGATTTGTAATGGGGAAAAAAATGGTCGTTGCACTAGGCGGAAATGCCATCCTTTCAAATGATGCTAGCGCACACGCACAACAGCAAGCATTAGTTCAAACATCTGCCTATTTAGTTCATTTAATTAAACAAGGGCATCGGTTGATTGTTTCACATGGCAATGGTCCACAAGTTGGTAATCTATTATTGCAACAACAAGCAGCTGATTCTGAAAAAAATCCAGCAATGCCTCTAGATACGTGTGTTGCTATGACACAAGGAAGTATCGGCTACTGGTTGTCCAATGCGCTTAATCAAGAATTAAACAAAGCAGGAATCAAGAAACAAGTGGCTACTGTTTTAACACAGGTGGTCGTAGATCCAGCAGATGAGGCATTCAAAAATCCAACAAAACCGATCGGTCCATTTTTAACAGAAGCTGAAGCCAAAGAAGCAATGCAAGCAGGTGCTATTTTTAAAGAAGATGCAGGACGTGGCTGGCGCAAAGTCGTTCCAAGTCCTAAGCCAATTGACATCCACGAGGCTGAGACTATTAATACCTTAATAAAAAATGATATAATTACCATTTCATGTGGTGGTGGTGGCATCCCTGTCGTAGGACAAGAATTAAAAGGTGTCGAAGCAGTAATCGATAAAGATTTTGCTTCTGAAAAACTGGCAGAATTAGTGGATGCGGATGCACTAGTTATTTTAACTGGCGTGGATTATGTGTGCATTAATTATGGCAAACCAGATGAAAAACAATTAACCAATGTCACTGTAGCAGAGTTGGAAGAATACAAACAAGCGGGTCATTTTGCACCAGGTAGTATGTTACCGAAAATTGAAGCCGCCATTCAGTTTGTAGAAAGCCAACCCAATAAACAAGCAATTATCACTTCTTTGGAAAACTTAGGAAGTATGAGCGGCGATGAAATCGTAGGAACGGTTGTGACAAAATAAAGTATAGTATTTAGGAGAATTAAGATGATGATAGAGAAAATAATCACTAAAAATAATCAAGATTTTCAATACTTTTCTGAATCAGAACTAACAGAATTGCGCAACGAGAGTTTCGTTCGCTCCTATAAAAAAGGCCAAGTCCTTTTTTATCCAGGTGATCCGAGAAATCATTTAATTTTATTGGTTTCAGGTGTCATTAAAATTGAAAAAAATGATCGCAGTGGTAATTTTTCCTATCTGCATTTTATGAAAAAGCAGGCTCTTTTTCCGAGAATCGGACTGTTTCAAGATGAGGTTCATTACGACTCCGCGATTGCCTATACGGATATTGAGGTTGTGTTTGTGCCAGTTAAACTGTTTGAGCGTTTTCTCCAAAATAATCCCCAGCAATTGATTCATTGGATTCAAGAACAATCGGTCCTTTTAAAAGAAAGTATGATCAAAATCCAAAAAGGAACAACCAATGATGCATGTGAACGGATTGTGACATCACTGGCGATGTTATTAAATGATTTAGGAGAACGAATTGACAACAGGGAACGCGTTGCAATTACTTGTCCAATTACCATTAATGACATTGCACGAATGAGTGGAACTACGCGGGAAACAGCAAGCAGTGTTATGAAAAAATTAGTCCAAATGAACCGTATTAGCTACAGTCATAAATTCTTAACTTTTCTAGATACGCCATTCTTTATTGATCGATTGAGTAATTAATCATAGAGAAGGGAGATACAGGAAAGTAGGTTCCTGTATAAAAGGATATGGCAGAAAAAAAGAAGAAAAACAAAAAACAGCTTTCGTCTTTTAGTATTTTATTTATTATTTTAATTGTTTTAGGTATCGTAACGGTCTTGCTAAATGGCCAGCCATTTACCCCAAGAGAAATTGATGGCAAAATGGTTGACCACGTGGTAGGGGCCAAATTATCGGATATTATCATGGCTCCATTCAATGGGTTTAAAGATGCCATTGAAATTAATATTTTTATTTTAGTACTCGGTGGCTTTTTAAATATTGTGACACAAACTGGGGCTCTTGAAGCAGGGATTCAATCAGTCGTTAAAAAGTTAAAAGGGAACGAATTGAAAATCATTCCGATTTTAATGATTTTATTTTCTATTGGTGGTTCGACTTATGGAATGGCAGAAGAAACAATTCCTTTTTATGGTTTATTGAGTGCCACCATGGTCGCCGCTGGTTTTGATACGTTTGTCGCAGTGGGTACTGTGCTATTGGGTGCAGGATCAGGTGTTATCGGTTCGACGGTTAACCCTTTCTCCACAGGGGTAGCGATGGATGCGTTGCGAGGTATTGGCATTCAGCCGAATACAGGAATTATTTTAATTGTCGGTGCTATTTTGTGGGCGGCCTCTACTAGCTATTCTATTTTCATTGTGATGCGTTATGCGAAAAAAGTGAAGGCTGACAAAGGTTCAACAATTTTATCTTTACAAGAACAAGAGGATATGGAAAAAACGTATGGACAAGCAGCGTCGAAAGAAATGCCATTTACGAATCGTCATAAAAAAATCTTAATGGTATTCGCTTTCTGTTTTGTCATTATGATTGTTTCCTTAATTCCATGGAACGACTTTGGAGTGACGATTTTCAAAGGCTGGACGTCTGTTTTAACAGGCAACAGTTTCGGTGACTGGTACTTTGGCGACTTAGCAATGTGGTTCTTCCTTTTAGGGATCATTGCTGCCTTGATTGGTCGCTTTACTGAAAAAGAAACCATTGAAGCATTTATCGACGGTGCCAAAGATATGTTATCCGTTGTTTTAATTATCGTAGTTGCTCGCGGGGCATCTGTTTTGATGTCTAAAACGTATTTAGATTCATTTATCCTTGATAAAGCGGCAGGCTTATTACAAGGACTCTCCCCAGTCTTATTTGTCATCGGTGCCTTTGTTTTATACTTAGGTTTATCTTTCCTAATTCCTTCAACTTCTGGTTTAGCGTACGTTTCTATTCCTGTAATGGGTGCGTTAGCTAAAAACATTGGTTTAAGTCCAGAAGTGATGGTTATGATTTTTGCTTCAGGTTGTGGCTTGATTAATTTGATCACGCCAACATCTGGTGTCGTAATGGGTGGTTTGGAAATTTCCAAAGTTCAATATGCCACTTGGACAAAATTCATGGCCAAACCAATGATTGTCTTAGGCTTAATTAACCTAATTATCTTAATTGGCGCGATGTTACTCTTTAGCTAATCAAAAATTTTTTATGTTAGGGCTTCGGCTTTCGGAAAAAAGAAGAAGCAATGAAACAACAGCGACTACCTAAAAGTAGTCGCTGTTGTTTCATTTTGATAGTTGTTGAATTAACAATCTTGCGACAGCGCGGACAGAAAAAGGATTTTGCCCAGTGATTATACGGCCATCTTGATACGCAAATTCTTTATAAGGACGCTTTTTCGCAAAAGTAGCACCATGTTCTTTGGCAATTGTTTCGTTTAAGAAAGGAACAACTGCTTTTTTCATGGCTAAAATTTCTTCTGCAGTAGTGAAGCCAGTAATGGTTTTATCTGCAATCAAATAATTTCCTGACGCATCTTTGACATTTAAAAGACCAGCAATTCCGTGACAAACAGAAGTTAGGTATTTGCCCTGTTCGTAAAGGCTACGAGTGATTGCTTGCAACTGAGGATTATCAGGAAAGTCCCACATAACGCCATGGCCTCCTGTAAAGTAAATTGCTGCGTATTCATCTGGCTCAATTTCTTCAAGAGAGAGGGAATGCGCTAGCGCTCGTTCTTGAAAATCAGCACTTTCATAAACTGCCATAATGGATGAATCTACATATTTCATACTCCGGGGATCCAAAGGGACATAGCCTCCTTGGGGACTAACATAGTCAACTGAAAATCCTGCTTTAGTTACTTCTTCCACGAACTCCGTAGCTTCACCTAGCCAGAGGCCCGTTGGTTCTTTGGTGCCGTGATAACGGGAAACGTTTGTGAGGACCACGAGAATTTTTTTCATGCTTGCTTCCTCCCTGGCATAATCGACGTAATGTGGGTCAATAGTTGTTGGAGTTGCTCAATTTTGGTGGTATCGTGAGAAAGTGAGTAATAATTTTTAGTTCCTTCACTGCGACAATCAATTAATTTGGCTTGTTTCAAAATTTTTAAGTGGTGAGAAACAGCGGGACGTGAGAGTTGTGTCGCCTCTGTTAACTCAGTGACACGACGGCCAACACAGGCCTGGTCTTCTAACAGTGCAATAATAATTGCTTGGCGTTTTTCATCACCCAATGCGATTAAAAAATCACTAAGCGCAGTAAATTCTGTTTGAATTCCTTCTAATTCTTTCATATTCTTTCGCCTCTTTGGTTCGTATTTTTAAACGATTAAACCATTTTTCGTGTTTTTTGTCAATAAAATACGCTGAGGGCTGAAACTTGACGTGGATCCCATTTTTCGTTAAGATACTAATTGATTAAAGGTTTAAACTTTTAAACCAATAAAAGGGATAGAAAGAGAGGAAAGATTCAATGATGAAAGCCGCTTTAATTCATAAATACGGACAAAAAGAATTATCAATCGAGGAGGTGCCCTTACCCACCATTCATGACAATGATGTTTTGGTCAAAATTATCGCTGCCAGTATCAACCCGATTGATTTAAAAACAAAAGATGGCAAAGTAAAGATGCTTTTAAATTATCAAATGCCACTGATTTTAGGCAGTGATTTTGCTGGGATTGTTGTTTCTGTTGGAAAAAATGTTCAAAATTTTAGGCTGGGCGATGCAGTTTACGGGCGAGTACCCAAAAATCGCGTGGGAACTTTTGCTGAATATATTGCAGTGGATCAAGCGGCTGTAGCTATGAAGCCGAAAAATTTAACGTTTGAAGAAGCTGCGGCCATTCCGTTAGTCGGTTTGACAAGTTATCAAGCGCTACATGATATTATGAATGTACAGCCAGGCCAGAAAGTCCTGATTCAAGCAGGTTCAGGAGGGATTGGAACCATTGCGATTCAATTAGCAAAACTAGCGGGCGCTTACGTTGCCACCACAACGAGTAGTAAAAATAAAGAATGGGTTCAAGCGTTGGGAGCAGATGAAGTGATTGACTATCGGACACAAAATTTTGAAGAAGTTTTATCCGACTACGATTATGTGTTTGATACAATGGGGGGGACAATCTTAGAAAAAGCTTTCTCAGTGGTTAAACCTCAGGGAAAAGTCGTTACATTGTCAGGCATTCCCAACGAACGTTTTGCTAAAGAGTATGGCTTGCCGCTTTGGAAACAATGGGCCTTTAAAATAGCTACTCGCAAGATTCATCGATTGGAGCAAGCCACAGATGTTAGTTATCATTTTTTGTTTATGCGTCCAGATGGCGAGCAATTAGCTTTACTCACTGAGCTCATTGAACAGGGAAAATTACAGCCGATAATTGACCGAGTCGTACCTTTTAGCCAAATTCAAGAAGCAGTGGACTATTCACTGACAGGGAGAGCACAAGGGAAAATTGTTGTGAAAATCGCCTATGTTGATCACGACTAAGTAAAGGAGACTTGCAAGAAAAATAGGCCTGTTTTTCTTGCAAGTCTCAAAGTTTACCATTTAAACGCCGTCTAACAAAAGTGATTTTAGGCGGGAAAAGATTTTTATAGAAAATCCTCATTTTTCCAGTTTCTATTTTGCAAATTCGTTATTTTTTGTTATTCTATTGATGGTTGTGTATGCGCTTTCTTTTTAGGTGGATACACAAAAATGAACGGAGTGCAGAAAGGAATGGTGTTCAAAGTGGGGAACAATTTATCGACAAGAAAAGGAGAAAACAGAGAAACAATTGTCAGTTGGCTGGGTCTTTCGTTATTGGTTGGCTTGGCGTTTATCTTATTTAGTCTGTTTCATCAACCAATGATCAGCCAAGCCAATGAGCCGACCCAAGAGAAACATTTTATGGTTTATTATCGGGCTTGGCGTGACAAAACGATGCAAGGAGTTAATACAACATTGCCAGATGAAAATTGGCTAACGATGCACGATATTCCTTATGGTATTGACATTGTGAATGTCTTTAGTTATGTGCCAAAAGGACAAGAAGCACTTGCACAGCCATTTTATGATACGTTAAAAAATGAGTATGCGCCAGCACTGCATGCACGAGGTGTTCGTTTAGTTCGTGGGATTGATTATAGCGAGCTATTAAAAGTTCCTTACGCAGGAACAACGCCTACAGAAGCAGAATTTGATGCTTATGCGAAAGAGTTGTTAACCAAATTTGTCGATGATTTAGGAATTGATGGGTTAGATATTGACATGGAAACTCGTCCAAGTGAAAAAGATATTGTTTTATCTAATGGGGTCATTCGTGCATTATCAAAATACATTGGACCGAAGTCGGGAACGGATCGTCCATTTTTGTATGATACCAATGCAGAATATTTACCACCTTTACAAGATGTCAGTGACTGTTTCGATTTTCTCGCGTATCAACAGTATGGCAGCGATGACCAACGCACGCAACGAGCATTAAATAATTTAAGTCCGGTTCTCAATGGGGAACGATTTGTTCCAGGATTAACTTTCCCAGAAGAGCAAGATCGCAACCGCTGGTATGACACAAAAGAGCCGTATATGGAAAGTAACATGTATAAAGTAGCTCGTTATTCTTATGAAAATAATTTAGGGGGCATGTTCCTCTATGCCTTAGATCGCGATGGTCGCACCTATAATGAAGACGATTTAAATCAGATAAAACCTTCTAATTTACTTTGGACAAAAACGGCCATTGCAGAGAGTAAAGGCGTTTCTCTTGCAGAGATGAAAGCGGCTGCGCAACACTATTTAAAACGAATTAGCTACGCCAACACAGACCTTGAAGCACAAAATAAAGCCGCAGAAGCAGTGACACAAGCAACAACGCTTTATGATGTGAATAAAGCTATTTTAGGTGGCGATTATGGCCAAGGGATTTCAAACACCTATGATGCTGAATTAGAAAAAGGCCTGTTAGCCATTGACTTAACCACTTTATATCGTGCGTTGGATCAAGCAGTTACAGCCATTGAAAAGGCAGAAAGCTATACACCAGAAACGATTCAAGCACTACAAACAACAAAAGAGACAGTCGCAACAGAACTTGCGGGAAAAACGTATACAGCCGCGCAAGTGACTACTTGGCAAACGGAGGTCCAAACAGCTTTGGATAATTTAAAAGAGAAACAAACACAACCTTTAAAAAGTGTCTTTTCCATTGATGCGGGAAGAAAATATTTTTCCGTGGAACAACTGGAAGAATTAGTGGCCAAAGCCAGTCAAAATGGGTACACAGATGTCCAATTAATTTTAGGAAATGATGGCTTACGGTTTATCTTGGATGATATGTCGGTCAATGTGAATGGTAAAAAATACAACCACAACCGGGTTTCAAAAGCAATCCAACGAGGCAACAACGCGTATTACAATGACCCTAATGGCAACGCGTTAACACAAAAAGAAATGGATCGGTTGTTGGCTTTTGCGAAAGCGCGCAACATCAACATCATTCCCGTGATTAACAGTCCAGGACATATGGATGCCTTGTTAGTGGCCATGGAAAAACTAGCGATTAAAAATCCCGCTTTTGATGGCTCAAAACGAACAGTAGATTTAGGGAACCAAAAGGCAGTGAATTTCACAAAGGCGATTATCAGTAAGTACGTGGCTTATTTTTCCGCGCATAGTGAAATTTTCAATTTTGGTGGCGATGAGTATGCAAATGATGTCGACACGGGCGGTTGGGCGAAACTGCAATCTTCTGGGCGCTACAAGGATTTTGTCGCTTATGCGAATGATTTAGCTAAAATAATTAAAGATGCGGGCATGCAGCCAATGAGCTTCAATGATGGCATTTATTACAACAGCGACGATTCTTTCGGTACATTTGACCCAGAGATTATTATTTCTTATTGGACAGCCGGTTGGAGTGGGTATGACGTAGCCAAACCTGAGTACTTTGTTCAAAAAGGACACAAAATTTTTAATACCAATGATGCGTGGTATTGGGTCGCTGGCAATGTTGATTCTGGCATTTATCAATATGATGATGCTTTAGCAAATATGTCGAAAAAAGCATTTACAGATGTGCCAGCAGGTAGCCCAAATCTTCCAATTATTGGAAGTATTCAATGTGTTTGGTATGATGACCCTAGTCGTGACTATGATTTTGAACGAATTTATACGCTAATGGATACGTTCTCGGAAAATTATCGTGAGTATATGGTGGTTAAATAAAACTAGTTAAAGCTAATGAGTTATCTATAAAGACTGATCCTGGGACAAAAATCACTTTGGATTTTTGTCCCAGGATCAAAACCTGATAAACGGCGGGAACAGAACCAACTCCTTCGGAAATAAGCCGAAATTCTCCAAAAATTAAAGAGCAATTTTCGGAAATTTCTTCTTATTTCTCGGAGCTAAACGGTTCTTTCCCGACCTCAGCCTTCTTTAACTGAAGAAGATTTGTTTGCGGGCCAACAATCAATTTAGGAATGCCTTATTGAAATGTTCCTGTTCTTATTGTAGACTGAAAGAAGTGGTGGTGGAAAGCTATCACCATTAATAGAAAAGCAGGAAAATAAAAAGGATCTTGTTGGAAGTTTAATGCTTAAAAATGTAAGCGGAATCATTTTTGTTGGAATGCTAAAAAAGGGAGTAGAGTTATGAGTAATGAAAATATCGTCTTAGCAAGAAATACAGAGCGTGCACCAAAGCATCCTCTCGCAGCCCAAACAGTCGCATTTTCCCACTATAATCATTTGTCGGCACAGTTACCTATTGAGCCAACCTCTGGACAATTGGTAGAAGGTGGCATTCGGGCCCAAGCGACACAATGTTTGAAAAATATCCAAGCGGTTGTTGAAAGTATCAACCATGTGATGAGTGACATTGTCAGAATGACCATTTTTGTCAAAGATATGCGGGATGTTACCGCAGTTGAGGAGGTCTATGCGGCCTTTTTTACCCATTATTATCCAGCTAAAACAGTGGTTACCGTCGCAGATTTGCCGTTAGGCGCTTCTGTTCAAATGGAGGCACTTGTTTCAAATGGGGAAGGAACTATCCCTAATGCACCTCAAGCTGGGGATTTAATTAAATTAACAAATCAGACTGTTCAGGCACCAATTGATGCTCTAGCCAGTCAAACGGTCGCGTTTTCTCACTATAACAATCTGTCTGCACAATTGCCTATAGATCCTCAAACGGGCAGAGTTGTGGCTGGCTGTGTTAAAACGCAAACAAAGCAATGTTTGAAAAACATAAAAGCCATTTTAACCAGTATTGATGTGCCTTTTGATGATATTGTGAAGATCAACATTTATTTAAAAGATTTATCTAAGCTGGAAGCTGTCAATCAAGTACATGCCGCTTTTTTCCCAGATTCAGGAATTGCGCGCACGGTCAATTATATGCCAGCACGAACAGTGATTGCTGTTGCTGATTTACCAATGGGCGCGGCGGTGCAAGTAGAAGCGGTGGTTTCTCATGGGGATGGTACGCCACCACAAGCGATTGAAGATCGACATGGATTAATTATTGAAGCAAATAATACAGAGCACGCACCGAAGTGTCCATTTTCGACACAAACTGTTGCTTTTTCTCATTACAACCATCTATCAGCTCAGCTACCATTGGACCCTAAAACAAATGCGTTAGTCGCTGGCGGAATCAAGGAACAAACGACGCAATGTTTAGAAAATATTAAAGCGATTATTGAAAGTGTGGATCACAGCTTAGCTGATCTGGTGAAAGTGAACATTTTTGTGAAAGAGATTGAAGAGCTGGCGGCAGTAGATGACGTCTACCAAACGTACTTCCCTGAAGGCACGCCTGCAAGAAGAGTGATTGGTGTGACGGATTTACCAAAAGGTGCTCAGATTCAAATCGAAGCGATTGCTGGGAACGCAGAAGGTACGCCACCAATTGGTTAAACAGTAGAAGAAACAAACGTCAGCTGGCTTCTGAAGCCAGCTGACGTTTTTAGTATTTAGATAAATCAGTAAAGTAAGTTAGTTGCCATTTTTGTGTTTTTTTGGCGGTTTGATTAAGGTTTTGGCACCAAGAAGGATAAAAACGGGCCGCCATTTTGCCTTTTTGTTGATGCGTTTTGAGAATTTTTTGTTGGATTAAACATTCTTTTGGCAGAAGAAAGAGACCTTGCTTTTCTTGATCAGCAATGACAATTGCTAACATTTCAGGGGCTTCCGTTGCATCAAAGGCTTCGTTCTGATTTTGTTGATTTTTTTCCCAGAAGGCTACAAAATAGCCTTCTTTTTTCGGCGTTTTTTTGGCTAAGCGACTGCGGATAAGTTGTTGCGATTCATTAACTTGACATAAAAAGCCTTCATATTCGGCATTTTGTTTTTCTTCGGAAAGCAGGGTAATCGTGCCCACTGCTTTTTCAAGTATTGGCAATGAATTCATCATCTTCCTCCAAATTAAATAGAATAGTTGCGAGAAACAAAGGGGACTTCTTCACCATTTTCGAGCTGATTTAGATACAAAGCTAACATGAAAAAGTAACCTGAGAGTAAGTTGACTACATCATACAGCTGCGGATCAATTTTTTTACCACCATAGTCCATGCGATAAAGTAAACGAACAATATCTTTGGCTTTGGCTCTTAAAATGTGTGCATAAGAGGAACAGATTGTGCCCATCGGTAAAACAAAAGGACGATTTTCTTCGTATGTCAGTTCATTCATAGCATTGACACGTTCCAAAAGCCATGCTATTTCTTCCTCTGTGACTGTTAATTTTGTTCGGGTCGTTGGATTGACATGGTAGATTAACTCGCAAATTTTGGCTAGTTCTTCTGTTAGTGCAGGCTGTTCAGGGACGTCTAATTGTTGCACGTATCCTCGTAGAAGACCTGTCATCGAGGCCAATTCATCAGTCATTAATTCAAAATCACATCGTAAATCTTCTGGTTTAGAAGATAAATACGGGTACGCTTCATACGGACTGCGGTACATTTTTTCCATTCAATTTCCCTACTTTCTAAAAATAAAAAGCCCTCAAAAAGAATGCACGAAAGCCAATCTTTTTGAGCGCCGTTGCTCGACTGTTCACAGTACACCATTGTACTTGCTAAGGTAATCATAGCCAAGAGTGAAGGGAGAGTCAAGGGGGGAATGAATATGAGATAACTTTATTGATTTATTTTTTGCTTAATATAATCAATCACATCTTTCTTTTGTTCTTTAGCCTCTGATATATATTCCTTTAGTTCTTTATCCGTAATTGTTGAACTGTTAATTCCTTGTTCATACAATTGTCGTCTAGTTTTTGAAACATCATCTGTTGGATTCAATTCTCTATTCTTTAAATTCTCGGTTGTTTCAATTGTTATAGATGATGTAGAAGTTGGTGTTGTGTCCGGATTACTACTATCTTTTTTAGAAGACTGGGTAGTTTGCTGCTTAGTTGATACTTCAGTAGATGAAGCGTCGCTATTTTTTCCCCCAGTATTATTACTACATGCCGTTAAAAATAAGGCTAACAATAGTACAATAAGTTTTTTTTTCATTATATCCTCCTATAAAATAACGAAACATGGTCGGCCTTCTGTCCAATCAATTGGATCATTTGACGGGGTATTCCAAAGTGCTTGTGTTGACACCCAACCTGAGTAAAACTGGCGACCATACGGATCATAGGTTAAAGTGTAACCATTTTTGTACTCATGAACGACAATAGCATGTCCAATCCCAACATTTTGATATAAAATAACGGGATATCCTTCAGAAAGATAGGCGTTTAATGTAGCTACATCATTAATAACTTTGATCGAACGGCCATATGATTGAGCTGTTATCACTAAATCAGTTGCAGAAGCGCCAAAGTATCTTTGATTTAACCCGCCATAAGATGCCATTCTTGTTGCAACACTGACAGGATTTACATTATAACCGTAAGAGCCTCTTAAAATCATAGATAAACTTGTTGGAACACATCCTGCTGCGCCAATGGTATAGTTTCCGATATAAGTATTAATCCATTGTGGGTCACGTTGAGAATAATAATAAGGTTTTTTCTTTAATCTTTCTGCACGTAATCTGTTTGCTATCTCTGCTGGTGTGCGAGCTTCATCGCCAACTAAAAAGGCTTTTCCAGATCCTTTAGGAGCAGTTTCACCTTTTCTAACTATTTTGATTTGAATAGCTTCCAAATGTTTAGAGGCAGCTTGACTTCCAGCTGAGGCACCATTAGCTGCCCAATTCAACCAACCTTTATCTTGGATATGGACACGGTAATAGACATCATAATATCTTGAAACATCACCGGCCAGTTTAATTTTAATGGCTTCTAATTGTAAATTTTTTCCAGTTGTGCCAGACAATGCCCCATTAGCTTTATAAGCTTGCCATCCGATATTTTGGATGTGCGTAGAGTATTCTATATTTCCAGCTAGAGCAGCATCACTCAGGTTGATTTTGATTGCTTCCAGTTGTAAATTTTTCCCACTTGTACCAGCTATTTCACCATTCTTGACAACCCCTTGCCAACCAATATTTTGCACGTGTGTTTGATAATTGACATTTGGTTTGATTTCATCTGGACGTTTTGCTTCATTTCCAACTAAAAAGGCTTTTCCATTTCCTTTAGGAGCAGTTTCGCCCTTTCTAACTACTTTGATTTGGATAGCTTCTAAATGTTTAGATGCAGCTTGACTTCCAGCTGGTGCGCCATTAGCTGCCCAATTTAACCAACCTTTATCTTGGATATGCACTCGATAATAGACATCATAATATCTTGAAACATCACCGGCCAGTTTAATTTTAATGGCTTCTAATTGTAAATTTTTTCCAGTTGTGCCAGATAATGCCCCATTGGCTTTATAATCTTGCCATCCGATATTTTGGATGTGCGTAGAGTATTCTATATTTCCAGCTAGAGCAGCATCACTCAGGTTGATTTTGATTGCTTCCAGTTGTAAATTTTTCCCACTTGTACCAGCTATTTCGCCATTCTTGACAACCCCTTGCCAACCAATATTTTGCACGTGTGTTTGATAATTGACATTTGGTTTGATTTCATCTGGACGTTTTGCTTCATTTCCAATTAAAAAGGCTTTTCCATTTCCTTCAGGTGCTGCTTCGCCCTTCTTCACTAATTTAATTTGAATGGCTTCTAATCTTTTAGCGGCGCTTTGACTACCTGCGGACTCACTGTTTTTTGCCCAATTCAACCAACCTTTATCTTCTATATGCACACGATAATAAACATCATATGCGTTAGCTATTTCTCCAGTTAAGCGAATTTGAATCGCTTCGAGCCGCAAAGACTTTCCGCTTGTACCAGACAATTGATTATCTTTCACATATCCTTGCCACCCAATTTCTTGGACATGTGTTCTATATTCTACAGATCCAGCCAAATCTGAATTTGAAATATTCATTTTAATTCCTTCAAGACGTAAAGAGCGTCTGCTAGTCCCAGAAATTTCCCCGTTTTTGACAACCCCTTGCCATCCGATGTCTTGGATATGTGTCTGATAATTAATATCAGGAACTTTTTCTTCTGCTTTTGCCGGTGCTACAGGTGTGTCCTCATTACTTTGTGATGTTTCCAAAGTAGTTTCAGTATCGTCGCTACTATTTTCTGTATCATTAACAGTTGTTACTTCTGATGTAGAAACTTCAGTGGTGGAATCGGAGGTTGAGGAAGTGGAAGTTGTTTCTGTTTCCTCTTGAGAATTTATGATGCTTGGATTCATTTCTTCAGTGACACCGCTACTCATTTGTTGCTCCGTTAGAGATGTTTCTGAAGCCACCGTTTCTTCAGTAGTTCCCTTAGAGCGTTCCAAAGCGTAAGCAGAAATAGGGGTAACGAGAAATCCCGACAACAAAACCGCTAACATAGAACTAGTTATAACACTTTTTTTCATTAATTTACTCCTTCATAGCTTATTTATTATTTATAGTATACGACAACGTCAAAGGCCAAACAAGAACGTCTTGTTTTTATAAGAACAATAGTGAAAAAGTGTCTATAAAATGACTGAAAAAATTACCAGAAGTAAACCAATCAATAAACTGACAAGACCAGAAAGTTGACCTAATCATTGTTGGGTAGAAGAAGGCTGGTCGGTAACAGTGAGCAAACTTGAGAAAAAGTTCATTTTTTTCACGAGTATTAAATACGCAACAACAAGCAAAAGAATACCCGAAAAAAGGTACGAAAGGGGCTCAGAAATAAATTTTTGGGCACGAAGTAAAAAAATTCCTATGAAGAGGACAACAAAACCATACTTAAGAAAAGTTGCTTTTGACATGTTGAAATCGCTTCCTTTTAATTGATGAATTTTATTAATAGTCACTATTCTTATGATTAAATTATAGGACTTTGAGGGCGGTGGAGCAAAGGAAAAATGGAGAATGGTGGGAGGAAAGTGTGATAACACAAAAGAAAACCCGCTAGAAAACCTAATTTATAGGTTTTCTAGCGGGTTGATTGTTATTCCCACTCCACAGTTGCAGGTGGTTTTGAAGTAATATCGTACACGATACGGTTTACATGTGCAACTTCGTTCACGATGCGCACAGAGATTTTTTGTAAAACATCCCAAGGGATACGGGCAAAGTCAGCGGTCATGCCGTCGATAGAAGTCACAGCACGGATACCGACTGTGTAATCGTAGGTACGGCCATCGCCCATAACGCCTACTGAGCGGATGCCAGGTAAGACAGTAAAGTACTGCCAAATGTCACGATCTAAGCCAGCTGCTGCGATTTCTTCACGTAGGATAGCATCTGAATCACGAACGATTTGTAATTTATCTTCTGTAATTTCACCAAGCACACGAATACCTAATCCTGGTCCTGGGAATGGTTGGCGCCAAACGATTGCATCAGGCATGCCAAGTTCAGTTCCTAAGGCACGAACTTCGTCTTTGAATAATGTATTTAAAGGTTCAATTAATTCAAATTGCATGTCTTCAGGAAGACCACCAACGTTGTGATGTGATTTAATTGTTTGCGCAGTTTCTGTACCAGATTCGATGACGTCTGTGTAAAGAGTTCCTTGTGCTAGGAATGAAACGCCTTCTTCCCCAGCAAGTTTAGTTGCTTCGTCATCAAAAACATACACAAATTCGTTACCGATGATTTTACGTTTTTGTTCAGGGTCAGAAACGCCTGCTAATTTACTTAAGAAGCGTTCTTTCGCATCTACTTTAATAATGTTTAAGCCAAATTTACCGCCTAAACTTTCCATTACTTGCTCTGCTTCACCTTTACGTAATAATCCATGGTCAACGAAGATACAAGTTAATTGGTCGCCAATGGCTTTTTGTAAAAGCACGCCGACAACACTTGAGTCAACGCCACCTGATAAACCAAGTAAGACTTTTTTATCGCCTACTTGTTCACGGATTTTAGCGACTTCCATATCGATGAAGTTTTCCATGCTCCAGTCACCAGTACAGCCACACACATCAAAAGCAAAGTGACGTAATAAGTCGTTACCATATTCTGAATGACGAACTTCTGGGTGAAATTGTACGCCGTAGAATTTGCGGTTGGCATCTTCGATAGAAGCGATTGGACAATCATTGCTTGTCCCAACTTTTTCGAATCCAGGAGCGATTTCTGTTACTAAATCACCGTGGCTCATCCAAACGGTTTGTTTCGCAGGTGTTCCTTGGAATAATGTCGCATCACCAAGGATTTCTAATTCTGCTTTTCCGTATTCACGGTTTGCGGCAGGTTCTACTTTTCCGCCTAAGTTATGAGTCATTAATTGCATACCGTAGCAGATGCCAAGAATGGGAATTCCTAACTCATAAATTTCTGGATCAATGCTAAAAGCATCTTTGTCATACACGCTGTTTGGTCCACCTGAGAAGATGATTCCTTTAGGCGCGATTTTGCGAATTTCTTCTGCCGTAGTTCGGTGGCTTAATAACTCAGAGAATACGCCAAATTCACGAATACGACGAGTAATCAATTGGTTAAACTGACTACCAAAGTCTAAAACAATAATTTTTTCGACAGATGTCAAATCGGCAACGTTAGTCACGTCTATTACCCCTTATCCATTTAAATTTATCTAAAGAAAAGGCGGTTAAAAAGTGGTCAGCACCAAGAATTAAGAAAGGATTTTCAAAAATTGTTTTACGATTTTTAGAAAATTTTGGCTTAATTCCGCAGGGGCTACTTTTAAACAGCCGAGAATCAGGCGGTTAAAAAGTGGTTCACTTTTGTTCCGTACTCTTCTTTGTCTAGCTATACTTATTAAAACATTTTACTCCTTGAAAGTCATGCATTCTGCTGAAAATTTTCAAGGATATTTCTACAAAAGATACAGGATATTTCTTAGCTCGTCAACCCTTAATATTTACGTAGATAGATTTGGTCAATCAAATGATTTTCCGTTTTATGCAAAATAATGTCCGCACGTCCGCGCGTTGGCAAGATATATTCCTCCAAGTTCGGTAAGTTCACGGTTTTCCAAACATTCCGTGCCATGGCGAAAGCATCTTCTCGTTTGCCAATTGCATATTGGTAATAATAATTATTAGGATCTAAGAAAGCCGTATCTAATAAGGCCCCAAAACGTTCTAGGTACCATTTTTCAATTAAGGCTGGATCGGCATCCACAAAAATAGAAAAATCAAAAAAATCACTCACATAAATTTGTTGATTGGCGGGTAACTGTAATGTGTTAATGCCTTCAACAATCAGAATATCTGGTTGTTGAATCAACTCATATTCGCCTTCGATAACATCGTAGACACTGTGAGAATAGACGGGTGCTTTAATTTCGTCTTTGCCGCTTTTGACTTCGTTTAAGAAATTAATTAGCTTCTCCATGTCATAACTTTCAGGAAACCCTTTTCGGTCCATAATTCCCTGTTCTTCTAACACTTTATTGGGATACAAAAATCCATCCGTTGTAATGAGTTGAACGTTTCTTCGTTTAAACGTTCGGGCCAGAATTCTTTGCAAAAGACGAGCGGTGGTGCTTTTACCAACGGCGACACTGCCGGCAATTCCAATGATGAATGGTGGTACAGAGACATATTCATGTAGGAATAATCCTTTGCTAAGTGTTAGCGATTCAAATTCTTTCATGTACAAATGAATAAGATGCGTTAAGGGTACATAAATTTCTTGTACATCTTTTAGTGAAATTTGGTCGTTCACACTTTTAATGTTATCCAATTCTGCTTCGGTTAACGGTGCTTTGCCGTCATGATAAAACCCATGCCATTCTTCTCTGGAAATTGGGTAGTAATTCATTTTATCGTCCATTGTTCCTCCACCAAACCCTGTTCAATCTTTGTACATTTTACCATAATTTCACAAGGGAAACACAGGATTTTACAAAAGAATTCCCTTCTTCGCCAATTTATGATGAAAATGGTATCATGAAAAGAGAAAACTGTTAGAAAAGAGGGGAAAAGCCATGAGAAAAATTGTATTATTTGGTGATAGCATTACTGCTGGTTATTTAGACGAAGCCGTCTCACCTGTTCTTGTTGACTTAGTGAAACGGGATATTGCTGCGATGGGTCTAGAAGAAGTGGCTGTTATTAATGCTGGAATGCCTGGCGATACAACAGAGGATGGTTTAAAACGATTAAATAAAGAAGTACTAATTGAGAAACCTGATGAAGTGGTGATTTTCTTTGGCGCCAATGATGCGTCACTGGATCGAAATATAACAGTAGCCACGTTTAGAGAAAACCTTGAAACAATGATTCACGAAATTGGTTCAGAAAAGGTGATTTTAATTACGCCACCATATGCGGATAGTGGCAGACGTCCAGAACGTCCACAGACGCGTATCAAGGAATTGGTCAAGGTTGCACAAGAAGTCGGGGCGGCACATAACTTGCCAGTTATTGATTTGTATAAAGCGATGACTGTTTATCCTGGAACGGATGAATTTTTACAAGCGGATGGTTTGCATTTTTCACAAGTGGGCTATGAATTATTAGGTGCCTTGATTGTTCGAGAAATAAAAGGTAGACTAAAACCAAAACAAGCATAGATAGGAAGAACAAAATGGCGAATCATTATTATACAGAAAATCCAGAATTAGCACATGATTTAGAAAGCTGGTCTTTTCCATTACGTGGTCGGACCTTTCAGTTTACGACCGATAGCGGGGTCTTCTCAAGAGGAACAGTGGATTATGGTTCTCGTGTGTTGATTGATGCCTTTGAATGGGAAAATTTACCAGCAGGCCGTTTGTTAGATGTTGGTTGTGGCTATGGACCAATTGGGTTGTCCTTAGCAGCGGCGACTGGTCGACTGGTGGAAATGGTGGATGTCAACCAACGGGCGGTTGGGCTAGCTCAAATGAACGCCCAACGTAACCAAATTACTACTGTGGATATCCATTCTTCCAATGTGTATGAAACCTTAAACGAAACGACCTACGCGGCGATTGTTAGCAATCCGCCCATTCGTGCAGGCAAAAAAGTTGTCCATGGCATTTTAACAGGGGCTTTTCCGTTGTTGAAAGTTGGTGGCACACTAACGGTAGTTATTCAAAAGAAACAAGGTGCACCTAGTGCAGAGAAGAAAATGGCTGAAGTATTTGGCAATGTTGAAATTGTGACAAAAGACAAAGGCTATTATATTTTACGAAGTGTTAAAGAAGCAGAGTAAAAAAGAACCTCCACTTTAGTGGAGGTTCTTTTTTAGAATAGATATGCTTGATCAATTTTTTGGTTCAACAGTTTTTTTTCGTCTGGCGATAAAAAAGCACCTGCAAGCGCATTTTTAGTGAGTTGCTTCATTTCGTCATAACTTAATTGATACCAAGTGGCCAATTTCATGAATTCTTTCGTTAACGTAGTATCTGAAACAGTGCGATTATCGGTATTGATGCAGACGGCTAAGCCAGCCTCTATAAATTGTTGAAAAGGGTATTCAGCCAATGTTTTGACGGTGCCTGTTTGGAAGTTGCTAGTTGGACACATTTCTAAAAGAACCTTTTTTTCTTTTAAGAGCGCCAAGTATTCGGGTGTATCTTTCAAAGCAATACCGTGACCAATCCGAGTAGCACCTAAAGTGACAGCATCAGCGACATTTTTGCCACAGCCGCATTCCCCAGCGTGGAGTGTTAATGGAATTGACAATTGGTTGGCTAAAGCTAATACGTCTTCAAATGTGTATGGAGGAAAATCGACTTCATTGCCAGCTAAATCAAATCCGACAACGCCTGTTTCTCTGAAATCATGCGCTAAGTGAACGATTTTTTCTATGGCTTGTTGTTGGTCATGTCGCATGCCGCATAACAGTGCATTGCTTTTTACACCAAAATCTTCTTCGCCTTGTTTTAAGCCAGTTAAAACAGCAGTCACGATTTCAGGTAACCGTAAGCCTTTTTCTGTATGTTGCGAAGGCGCAAAACGCACCTCTATGTAAGCCACGCCATCTTCGGCAGCTTGGCTAATCACGTCATACGCCGCTGCTTGCAAAGCTTCGGCCGTTTGTAGACAGGTTAGCACAAAGTCAAACCGAGTTAAATAATCATTCAAATCGGTGCATTTTTCAGGGGCAACCACTAACTCTTTCAAGGCTTGTTCGTCTTGGGGTAATGGAATGTTTTGTTTTTCAGCAATGGTGCGTAAAGTGGTTGGTCGAATCGACCCATCTAAGTGACAGTGCAGCTCGATTTTTGGTAATTGACGGACACGGGATTCTTCCATGAAAAAAATAGCCTCCATTTTCTTTTGTTTTTTAATCTTTTTAGTCTATTTCTTTTGTCTTTTTTTTGTTAAAATGTAAAAGATTCGATAAGTATTTTGAAGACTGTAACACGTCTACAAATGTCTGTCAATGCAAAAGGAGACGTTGGGAGGGGCGCGATGAAACTAACGATTAAAGAAATTGCTGATATGGCTGGTGTTTCTGTCACAACCGTCTCACAAATTCTGAATAATAAAGGGAGTCGTTTCAGTGAAAAAACCCGCAACAAGGTGTTGGCGGTAGTCGCTGAAAATCATTACAAACCAGATTACTTTGCTTCGAATGTAATCAACCGTCATTCCAAAACCATTGGTATGATTGTGCCAGATGTGACGGATTTCTTTTTCTCAAAAGTGATTGAAGGTGTAGAAACATATTTAAATTCGTTAGGCTACATGATTTTGTTATGCAATTCAAAGCATGATTCCGAGCAAGCGATGCAATATGTTAGCGAGTTGATTCATCGGTCGGTGGATGGCATTATTTTTGCCACGCCGAATGTTTTGCCAGAAAATCATATTTTAAAAGACCGACGAGAACATCCGATTCCTGTCATTCTTGTCGATCGTGGGATTAATCCACGAGATAGTGGACGATTAATCGTTAAAGAGTACGAAGGTGCTTATCAAGCGGTCCATCATTTGATTCAACAAGGGCATCAGCATATTGGCATGTTGCGTGAAAGTGCCGGCTATTATCGTTTGACGGAACGAGTGACGGCGTATCAGCATGCGTTACAGGACAATAATTTACCTTTTCGTCCGCATTATGTTTGTGCTGGGGAATTGAACTTGCATGGCGGCTATGCTGCGGCGAAAGAAGTTTTGAAAAATGAAGAAATCACAGCAATTTTTTGTGGCAATGATGAAATGGCGATGGGAGCTTATCAAGCCATTGAAGAAGCGGGCAAGAAAATTCCTGCCGATATTTCGGTGGTTGGTTTTGATGGCTTGGAAATTTCCGAATATTTGGTGCCGAGTTTAACAACCGTCTATCAGCCGAGTTTTGATATTGGCTATTATGCAGCAAAATTTTTGGTGGAAGCTATTGCAGATCCAACAGGGAAAGTTCCGAATAAAGTTTTTGATGCGACGTTTATTGCTAGAAAAAGCACAAAACCGATTTAAAAAACAGCTTAGAAATAGAACGTTCGTGTTGTTTGCGTTTTCACAAGAAAAAAATAATAGTAAACTGGTTTACTAAATGGTTTAAAGCTGAACGATTTTGTTGTATAATACATTATCGGGAAATCGGAGGGAACGAATTCATGAGAATGGTAGACATTATTGAAAAGAAACGTGACGGGCATCAACTAACAAGCGAAGAAATTCAATTTATTATCAACGGATACACAGATGGTTCAATTCCAGATTATCAGGTAAGTGCCTTTTTAATGGCTGTTTTTTACCAAGATATGACAGACGAAGAAATTACACAAATGACGTTAGCAATGGTCCATTCAGGCGAAATTGTGGATCTTTCTTCTATAGAAGGAATCAAAGTCGACAAGCATTCTACAGGTGGCGTAGGCGACACTACGACGCTTATTTTAGCGCCATTAGTTGCTAGTGTCGGGGTCAATGTAGCAAAAATGTCTGGTCGTGGCTTAGGCTACACGGGCGGTACGTTGGATAAATTAGAAGCGATTCCTGGTTTTAAAGTTGAATTGACAGAAGAACGTTTTATTCAATTGGTGAACGATACAAAAGTGGCAGTGATTGGTCAGTCAGGTGATCTAGCACCAGCAGACAAAAAACTTTATGCGTTACGTGATGTGACCGCCACTGTTGACTCAATTCCATTAATTGCAAGTTCCATTATGAGTAAAAAAATTGCCGCAGGGGCAGATGCGATTGTCTTAGACGTGACTACTGGTGAAGGGGCCTTTATGAAAGACCTAGCAAGTGCTCGTCGATTAGCGGAAACAATGGTTCGCATTGGGAAACTGGCAAATCGCCAAACGATGGCAGTAATTTCAGACATGTCACAACCTTTAGGGGAGGCCATCGGAAATAGTTTAGAAATCGTTGAAGCAATCGAGACCTTGCAAGGAAATGGGCCAGAAGATTTAGTGGAGATGTGCTATGTCTTAGGAAGTCAGATGGTTGTTTTAGCTAAAAAAGCCGAGACGTTAGACGAAGCACGGGCTTTATTAGAAGAAGCATTAACAAGCGGTCGAGCGCTCGCAAAATTTAAAGAAATGATTGAAAATCAAGGCGGCGACAGTTCCGTTGTTGACCAGCCAGAAAAATTATTAACCGCAACTTATCAATTTGATTTACCTGCCAAAGAAACAGGCGTGGTACAAAAAATCGTTGCCAATGAAATTGGCGTTGCCGCAATGTTGCTGGGCGCTGGTCGGGCTACGAAAGAAGATACGATTGATTTTGCAGTTGGCTTGAAACTTCACAAAAAAGTAGGGAGCCCAGTTGAAAAAGGCGAATCATTACTAACTATTTATGCCAATCGTGAAGACGTGACAGAAGTCGAACAATTGCTTTATAAAAACATTGAAATTGGATCAACCGGCGAAGAGCCTATTTTGATTCACGATATTATTACGGAATAAAACAATAAGAAAAGAGGAATTCTCATCATGGAATTAAACCGCATGATTGACCACACTATTTTGAAACCAGAAGCGACAGAAGCCGCTGTCCAAAAAATTATTGACGAAGCTAAGGAGTACAACTTTTTCTCTGTATGTATCAATCCTTGTTGGGTCGCTTTCGCTAGCGAGCAATTAGCAAATACCGACGTCGCTGTCTGTACCGTTATTGGCTTTCCTTTGGGGGCAAATACACCAGAAGTTAAAGCATACGAAGCAGCTGATGCGATTAAAAATGGTGCGAATGAAGTGGATATGGTGATTAATATTGGTGCATTAAAATCACAACAATACGATCACGTACGTCAAGACATTCAAGGCGTAGTAGATGCAGCCAAAGGAAAAGCGTTAGTCAAAGTGATTATTGAAACAGCATTATTAACAGACGAAGAAAAAGTTAAAGCTTGTGAATTAGCCAAAGAAGCAGGTGCCGATTTCGTTAAAACATCTACTGGCTTCTCAACAGGCGGCGCTAAAGTAGCAGACATTCGTTTAATGCGTGAGACAGTTGGTCCTGACATGGGCGTTAAGGCTTCTGGTGGCGTGCATAATGCAGAAGAAGCGTTAGCAATGATTGAAGCTGGGGCAACACGCATCGGTGCAAGTACGGGTGTAGCAATTGTTTCTGGCGCAACTGGCGAAGGGTATTAATTCGTATTTCAAATTAAACGAAGGTGTGGCGAAAAAGATGACAGTAAAACAAGAATGGCTTGATTGTGCCGTAGAAGCATTGGCACACGCCTATGTACCGTATTCTAATTTTCCTGTGGGCGCTTGCTTAGTGACTGCAGACGGGAAAATGTATCAAGGAGTCAACATTGAAAATGCCTCCTTTGGTTTAACAAATTGTGCAGAAAGAACGGCGATTTTTAAAGCCATTTCAGAAGATGAACGGACCTTCCAACATTTAGTTGTAGCAGGTAATACAGAGGCACCCATTTCTCCATGTGGCGCTTGTCGTCAAGTAATGGCTGAATTCTTTGATCCACAAATGCCGGTCACGCTAGTTGGTAAAGATGGCGCGACTAAAACAATGACAGTTGAGGCATTATTGCCCTATTCATTTACAGATAAAGATTTTTAAAAAAAGGACATAAGGTTTCGTTGGGCTCAAAGTAGATTTCAATAGCATAAATGCGAATGAAATAATAGATAAAATAGTAGGGGGCTTTTCGGAAAGTGAAACAAGCAAAATTTTTAGGTCTAGGATTGGCAGCAGTTGCCTTAACCATTGGGTTAGCTGCATGTGGCGGCAATAGCAAAAAGAACGCCAACACAAAAGGTGATCCACAACATAGTGTCGTAATGGTCACAGATACAGCCGGCATTGATGACAAATCTTTTAACCAATCTGCGTGGGAAGGAATGCAAGAGTGGGGCAAAGAGCACAAACTTCCAGAAGGACCTCAAGGGTATGCGTATATTCAATCAAATGAAGCATCTGATTATACATCAAACATTGACCAAGCCATTTCAAGTCAATTTAAAACGATTTTTGGCATTGGCTATTTACTAAAAAATGCAGTAGTAGATGCAGCAGACGCCAACCCAGAAACGAATTTCGTTCTAATCGACGATACAGTTAATGGGAAAAACAACGTCGCTTCTGCAACATTTAGAGATAATGAATCTGCGTATTTAGCAGGTGTGGCAGCAGCTAACACTACGAAAACCAACAAAGTAGGATTTATTGGCGGGGTTGAAGGACCTGTTATTGGCCGTTTCCAAGCTGGTTTTGAAAAAGGTGTAGCAGACGCTGGCAAAAAATTAGGCAAAGATATTCAAATTACGTCTACTTATGCAGGGACATTTGCAGACGCTTCAAAAGGACGGGCCTTAGCTTCTTCTATGTATCAAGCAGGTGCCGACATTATTTATCACGCAGCGGCGACTACAGGACAAGGAATCTTCCAAGAAGCCAAAGCGCTAAATGAAACAGGTTCAAAAGATAAAGTTTGGGTGATTGGTGTTGACCGTGACCAAAACGAAGACGGTAAATATACAACCAAAGATGGCAAGGATGATAACTTAACGTTAGCTTCAACCATTAAAGGTGTAAATATTGCTGTGAAAAAAATCTCTGATCTTGCATTAGAAGATAAATTCCCTGGCGGTGAACATTTAACTTATGGATTGAAAGATGGCGGTGTTGATTTAACAACAGAAGCCTTAAGCGATCAAGCCAAAACGGCAGTTAAAGAAGCCAAAGAACAAATCATCTCTGGTGACGTAAAAGTCCCAGACCAACCTTAGAAACAACTTAGTTGTTTAAATACATTAAACTATTTTTAGGAGGCTTTACAGAAATGAAAAAAGCAAAATTATTCGGTTTTAGTTTGATTGCATTAGGTTTATCAGTTTCACTTGCAGCATGTGGTGGTGGCAAAGGAAAAACCGCTGAAAGCGGCGGTGGCAAAGGGGATGCAGCGCATAGTGCTGTAATCATTACAGATACAGGCGGCGTGGATGACAAGTCGTTCAACCAATCTTCTTGGGAAGGATTGCAAGCTTGGGGTAAAGAACATGATTTACCAGAAGGTTCAAAAGGGTATGCATATATTCAATCGAATGATGCAGCTGACTATACAACAAATATTGACCAAGCGGTATCAAGTAAATTCAACACAATCTTTGGTATTGGCTACTTGCTAAAAGATGCAATTTCTTCTGCAGCAGATGCCAACCCTGATACAAACTTTGTTTTAATCGATGATCAAATCGATGGCAAAAAGAATGTCGTTTCTGCAACATTTAGAGATAATGAAGCAGCTTACTTAGCCGGTGTTGCTGCTGCAAACGAAACAAAAACGAACAAAGTCGGTTTTGTTGGTGGTGAAGAAGGGGTCGTAATTGACCGTTTCCAAGCTGGTTTTGAAAAAGGTGTGGCTGATGCTGCGAAAGAATTAGGTAAAGAAATTACTGTTGATACAAAATATGCGGCTTCATTTGCTGATCCTGCCAAAGGGAAAGCTTTAGCTGCTGCAATGTACCAAAACGGCGTTGATATCATCTTCCATGCTTCTGGTGCGACTGGACAAGGAGTCTTCCAAGAAGCAAAAGACTTGAATGAATCAGGTTCTGGCGACAAAGTTTGGGTAATCGGCGTTGACCGCGATCAAGATGCTGATGGCAAGTACAAAACAAAAGACGGCAAAGAAGACAACTTCACGTTAACTTCAACGCTTAAAGGTGTCGGCACAGCGGTTCAAGATATTGCCAACCGTGCGTTAGAAGACAAATTCCCTGGTGGCGAACATTTAGTTTATGGATTAAAAGATGGTGGCGTTGACTTAACAGACGGCTATTTAAACGACAAAACAAAAGAAGCTGTTAAAACAGCAAAAGATAAAGTAATCTCAGGTGACGTAAAAGTCCCAGAAAAACCAGAATAATTTAAGCTCCTAAATGAAAAAAGAAGGGCTCATTATTGTTCCTTCTAAAAATAAAGTGGTCCTTGGCAGCGACGGCTGCCAAGGGAACCCTTTATGATGTTTGGATTTTTAACTAAATAGTTGAGGTTCTTCAACTACTTAGTTAAGGGTCAAAATTACCCTCTAAAGTATTGCCAATATAATTTTGTTAGGAAGTGAATAGACCTTGTCTCAAGAAGAAAACGTAATTGAGATGCGTAAAATCACCAAAGAATTTGGGACGTTCAAAGCCAACGACCAAATTGATTTACAAGTAAAACCTGGTGAAATCCACGCACTGCTAGGTGAAAATGGTGCAGGCAAGTCGACCTTGATGAATATCTTATCAGGGCTATTGGAACCGACCTCAGGTGAGATTTATATGAATGGCGAAAAAGTCAACATTACAAGTCCTACTGCAGCCAATCGTTTAGGAATCGGAATGGTCCATCAGCATTTTATGTTAGTTGAAGCCTTTACTGTGACTGAAAATATTATCTTAGGTAGTGAACCTACCCATGGCGGTATTTTAGACCGGAAAAAAGCGAAAAAAGAGATTGAAGAAGTGTCTAAGCAATACGGGTTGGATGTAAATCCCAATGCCTATATTCGCGATATTTCTGTAGGTATGCAACAACGGGTTGAAATTTTAAAGACCTTATATCGTGGTGCGAACGTTTTAATTTTTGACGAACCAACCGCAGTATTAACGCCACAAGAAATTGATGAATTAATGATTATTTTGAAAGAACTAACCGATGAAGGCAAATCGATCATTTTAATTACACATAAGTTAGATGAAATTAAAAAAGTAGCAGACCGTTGTACGGTTATTCGCCGGGGGCAAAGTATTGGCACCGTCAATGTGAAAGACGTTTCTTCGCAACAGTTAGCCGATATGATGGTGGGTCGTTCTGTTTCCTTCAAAACAGAGAAAAAACCAGCGCAACCGAAAGAAACAATTTTATCAATTAAAGATTTAGTAGTGAAAGAAAGCCGCGGCTTAGATGCAGTGAAAAATCTTAGCTTAGATGTCCGAGCAGGGGAAGTTGTTGGGATTGCGGGGATTGATGGCAATGGACAAACAGAATTAATCCAAGCCTTAGCAGGATTAACCAAAGTCGAAAACGGGTCCATTCATTTGAATGAAAAAGAGATTACTAATCGCAAACCTCGGGAAATTACGGAAATGGGTGTCGCCCACGTTCCTGAAGACCGACATAAATATGGCTTGGTATTAGAGATGACATTGGCTGAAAATATTGGCCTACAAACGTATTACCAAAAACCATACAGTTCAACAGGTATTTTAAACTATCGAATGATTAACAAACACGCCCGTGAATTAATTGAAGAATATGATGTACGGACTCCTAATGAACTAGTACCAGCTCGGGCGCTTTCAGGTGGGAATCAGCAAAAAGCAATTATTGCCCGAGAAGTTGACCGCGATCCAGATTTGTTGATTGTTTCTCAACCAACACGCGGTTTAGATGTCGGAGCTATTGAATACATTCATCGTCGACTAATTGAACAAAGAGATAAAAATAAAGCTGTTTTATTAGTAAGTTTTGAATTAGACGAAATTTTAAATGTTTCTGATCGTATCGCTGTTATTCATGCGGGGGAAATTGTCGGAATTGTTGATCCGAAAGAAACGACAGAAAATGAATTGGGCTTGTTAATGGCTGGCTACTCATTGGAAGAAGCCCGTGCTGAGTTATCAAAAGTAGAGGCAGGTGAAACTGTTGAATAATCGTTCTGAAAAAATAAGAAATATTTTAGTCCCTGTGTTATCTGTTATTATGGGTTTCCTCTTAGGGGCAATTATTATGGTTATCTTTGGCTATGACCCAGTGGCTGGGTATCAAGCGATGTTTGAAACAGCTTTCCAAGGAAAGAAAAGTATTGGTGAGATTTTTGTCACCGCAGCTCCGTTGATTTTTACCGCTTTAGGATTCTCGGTGGCAAATTCGGCTGGATTCTTTAATATCGGGCTTTCAGGACAAGCCTTATGTGGTTGGGTGGCTAGTATTTGGGTCGCTTTATCCATGCCTGATGCACCCCGGATGATTGCGTTGCCGGTGGCGATTATTGTTGGCGCAGTTGCAGGAGCTTTAGCAGCAGCCATTCCAGGTTTCTTGCGTGCCTATTTTGGGACGAGTGAAGTTATTGTTACGATTATGTTGAATTATATTTTATTGTACACAGGAAATCATATTGCTAATAATGTCATGAAACCAAGTATTATGGCGAACAAAGGGATCACCAAAATGATTGGTGCGAATGCATCATTACGCTCACCGTTTTTAACAAGTATCAGTGATGGCTCTCGTTTGAACATCGGCATTTTCTTGGCCTTCATTTTCCTTATTCTTGTGTGGTTCTTGATGAAAAAAACAACGCTTGGTTTTGAAATTCGGTCGGTGGGGTTAAACCCATTTGCTTCTGAATATGCTGGAATGAGCAGCAAGCGAACGATTATTTTATCCATGATGATTTCAGGAACGCTGGCTGGTTTAGGCGGTGCGGTCCAAGGATTGGGGACTTTCCAAAACTTCTTTATTCAAAACACATCGTTGAGCATTGGGTTCGATGGTATGGCCGTGTCTCTATTAGGAGCAGGTAGCTCAATTGGGATTTTACTTTCCGCATTACTGTTTGGAATGTTAAAACTTGGTGGACAAGGAATGCCGTTGATAGCTGGTGTACCAACCGAATTAGTTGATGTTGTTATTGCAGCAATTATTTTCTTTGTGGGAATTAGTTATTTAATTCGTTTCTTGTTAGCAAAAGCGTCTGGTAGTAAAAAAGAAGTAGCGATTGTAGAAACAATTGAAGCGGCGCCAGACAAAAACAATCAAGAGGGGGGAGACATCTAATGGATTTAGCAACAATTTCCTCAATCATCACGCAAACATTAGTGTATGCAACTCCGCTCATCTTGACAGCATTAGGCGGAACGTTCTCAGAACGAAGTGGTGTGGTTAACGTTGGTTTGGAAGGTATTATGGTAATGGGCGCTTTCAGTTCGGTCGTTTTTAACTTGACGTTTGCTGATACATTTGGCGCGGCGACACCATGGATTGCTTGTTTAGTAGGAGGCGTTGTCGGGATTGTCTTTTCTCTCTTACATGCCGTTGCAACTATTAACTTACGAGCAGATCATATTATCAGTGGTACTGTCATTAACTTGATGGCACCGGCGCTAGGGGTTTTCCTAGTAAAAGTTATTTATCAAAAAGGACAAACAGATATGATTACACAATCATTTGGCTATTTTTCTTTCCCAGGATTGTCAAAAATTCCAGTGATTGGTGAACTATTCTTTGCAAAAACCTCTTTACCAGCTTTCGTAGCAATTTTGATTGCGATTTTAGCTTGGTTTGTCATTTATAAAACACGTTTTGGCTTACGGTTACGTTCTGTGGGGGAACATCCACAAGCGGCAGATACATTGGGAATTAATGTCTACTTAATGCGTTATTCTGGCGTCTTGTTATCCGGCTTCTTAGGCGGTATGGGCGGAGCTGTCTTTGCTCAAAGTATTGCGGGTCGTTTCGGGATTACCACAATTGCAGGACAAGGGTTTATTTCAATGGCCGCAATGATCTTTGGTAAATGGAATCCACTTGGGGCAATGGGCGCAGCCTTATTCTTTGGTTTTGCACAAAACTTAAGTATTGCTGGGGAAAACTTACCAATTATTTCAGAAATTCCAAAAGTTTATCTACAAGCAGCACCATACGTATTGACCATTTTAGTCCTAGTTGTGTTCTTCGGAAAATCATCGGGACCAAAAGCGAACGGGAAAAATTACGTCAAAACGAAATAAGAAAAGAAATGGGCCCTCCGTCAAAGCGACGGGGGGCCATTTCTTTTCTTAGGATAATCAGTTGAACACAAGCGGCCTTAGGCACTGCTTCACTGCAAAAAAGCTAGTTGATAAAGGAGACTTAACTTTTTTCCTTTGGCTGTTTTTTACAATTCGAAGGAAGTGTCGAAATTTTGAAAAAAACCAACAGGTCTAGCAGCTTTTTTTCAAAAATCGTTGGTTTTTCTGCTATACTTTTGTTTGTAATAAGCATAGGAAAAGTGGAGGACGTTCAATGAATAAAACACGCGTAGAAGCATTTAGTGATGCAGTCATTGCCATCATCATGACCATCATGATTTTAGAAATTAAAACCCCTCAAGTGGGTGTTTTGGCAGGTTTGATAGAAAATATCCCATATTTTTTATCGTTTATTGTCAGTTTTATTTTTATCTGTATCGCATGGTACAATCATCATTACATAATGTCCGTAACTCATTGGTTTTCTAAAAAAGCGTTTTGGGCAAATAATTTTTGGTTATTCTCCATGGCCTTCATTCCGGTAGCAACTGCTTGGGTGAGTGAATTTTGGTGGATGCGGGCACCCGTTTATTTTTATCTTGTTGTGTATACGGTTTGGGATTTTGCCTACTTCTTGCTAACAAGGATCATTTATGAAGACAATGTAGTGAAAGATCCACAAGGTGCAGCTAAGTTAAGAAAATCGAAATCTTATAGTAAGACAACAAAAATCATTCATCTTTGTCTTTTCGCAATCGGATATATCGGCATTTATTTTTATCCGCCCATTGGCATTGGTGTGATTTTATCAGAAGCGGTTATCTGGTATTTAAATGTGCCAAAAGAGGGAGATCGCTTGGAGTGTTAAAAGTTTCGATTGTATAAAGAGTAGTGTTCTTTTTAAGGAGCAGGCTATTCGAAAAAAACAATAAAAAAGTTTCCTAATTACGGTGGGAGACTTTTTTTCTTTCAGTTGTTAAGCCCTGCTAAAATCGAAGGAATCAGTGAAAATTTTAATGCTCTTTCAGGCAATAATAGCGGATTCATGGTATAATTGAAGAGCTGAGAATAAATAGATTATTCTGTTTGATTCTCGAGACTATTTAAAAGGCTAGCGTAAAATAATTGTCATTCTTGACGTATTTACGACCTTAGAGGAGGAAGCAAGTGTGTTTAAACGTGTTCATTTAATCGTACTAGATTCAGTCGGTATTGGTGAAGCACCAGATGCTGAAAAATTTGGAGATGTCGGCAGTGATACACTAGGTCATATTGCCAAAGAAGCGGGACTAACCATTCCTCATTTAGAAAAACTTGGATTGGGAACTATTGCTCCTTTAACAGGTGTCAAAGCAGAGGCAGACCACGATGGCTATGCCACCAAATTAGAAGAAATTTCTGTTGGAAAAGATACTATGACCGGTCACTGGGAAATTATGGGCTTGAACATCAAAAAACCTTTTCGGGTATTCCCAAACGGCTTTCCTGAAGAATTACTGAAACAAATTGAAGATTTTTCTGGGCGAAAAGTTGTTTGTAACAAACCATATAGCGGGACAGCAGTCATTGATGATTACGGCGAACATCAAATGAAAACAGGGGATTTAATCGTTTATACTTCAGCGGACCCTGTTTTACAAATTGCGGCGCATGAAGACATTATTCCATTAGAAGAATTGTATAAAATTTGTCAATATGTTCGTGACATTACGAAAGACGAACCTTATATGATTGGTCGGATTATCGCTCGCCCGTATGTTGGTGAACCAGGTAATTTCACTCGAACCAGTAACCGTCATGACTATGCTCTAGATCCTTTTGGCCATACTGTTTTAGATTCGTTGAAAGAAAACGGCAATGATGTGATCGCTGTTGGGAAAATTAACGACATCTTTAATGGACAAGGAATTACTGAAGCTATCCGCACGAAGAGCAATATGGATGGGGTGGATCAATTATTAACGGTCATGAACAAAGATTTCACAGGTTTAAGTTTTACTAACTTAGTGGATTTCGATGCGCTGTATGGCCACCGTCGTGATGTGAAGGGCTATGCAAAAGCCATCGAAGATTTTGATGGTCGTTTGCCAGAGATTATGGCAGCTATGGCCGAAGATGATTTGCTTTTAATTACAGCAGATCACGGGAATGACCCAACTTTCCCAGGAACAGACCACACACGTGAATATGTGCCTTTATTGGCTTATAGTAAAAAAATGACAAAACAAGGCAGCTTGCCACAAGGATTTTATTCAGATATTTCAGCAACGATTGCTGAAAACTTTGAAGTTCCTGCAACGGAAAACGGTCAAAGCTTTTTAAATCAATTACAATAATTCGAGGAGGCAACACATGACAACGTTAACGAACCATTTAAACGAAACAACTGAGTTTTTGAAAGAAAAAGGGGTGCAACAAGCAGACTTCGGTCTAATCTTAGGTTCTGGGTTAGGTGAATTAGCTAATGAAATAACCGATGCGATTGCTATTCCTTTCTCTGAAATTCCCCATTTTTCTGTTTCAACAGTCGTTGGACATGCTGGACAATTAGTTTACGGAACGCTTTCTGGAAAAAAAGTTTTGGCGATGCAAGGACGTTTTCATTATTATGAAGGACATTCGATGCAAACGGTCACTTATCCCGTTCGTGTGATGGCTGCTTTAGGCATTCATTCAATGATTGTAACCAACGCAGCTGGTGGCGTAAATGAAACATATACACCGGGAAATTTGATGTTAATCAATGACCACATTAATTTTACAGGCGATAATCCGTTAATTGGTGAAAATGATGAAGAAATCGGGCCGCGTTTTCCAGATATGAGTCATGCTTACACGCAAGAATATCGGGAAGTGGCAAAAAAAGTGGCTGCGGAACAAAATATTGATTTAAAAGAAGGCGTGTATATGGGCTTTTCTGGCCCGACATATGAAACGCCTGCAGAAATTCGGATGTCACGGACGATGGGTGCGGATGCAGTTGGCATGTCAACTGTTTCGGAGGTCATTGTAGCTGTGCATAGTGGCATGAAAGTACTAGGCATCTCTTGTATTACGAATTTAGCAGCTGGTATGCAAAGTAGCTTAAATCATGCAGAAGTAGTTGAAACAACTGAACGCGTTAAAGGACAATTCAAAGAGTTAGTGAAAGCAACACTAGCAGCTTTATAAAAAAGGAGTAAACCAGAATGAGTGTGCATATCGAAGCAAAACCAGGTGAAATTGCCGATAAAATTTTACTACCAGGGGATCCCCTCCGAGCAAAATATATTGCGGAAACTTTTTTAGAGAATCCTGTCTGCTATAATCAAGTTCGTGGGATGTTAGGTTACACAGGAACGTATAAGGGACAGCGTGTTTCGGTTCAAGGAACAGGGATGGGGATGCCTTCAGCAGGTATTTATGCCCATGAGTTAATTAACTCTTACGATGTGAAGAAGTTAATTCGTGTTGGTACGTGTGGTTCTATTTCAGAAAAAGTCAACGTTCGTGAATTAGTTATCGCACAAGCAGCAGCGACGCCTTCTTCCGCGATTCGCAATGATTTTCCTAAATATGATTTTCCACAAATTGCGAGCTTTGATCTTTTACTCAAATCTTACGAAATTGCTAAAGCAAAAGGCTTTACTACCCATGTTGGTAACGTATTGTCAGATGATGTTTTTTACAAAGATAGCTTAGATGATGTCTTTCGTTTAGGTCGATACGGGGTATTAGCGATTGAAATGGAAGCGGCAATGTTATATTATTTAGCAGCAAAATTTGATGTAGAAGCATTGGCGATTATGACGGTGAGTGATAGCTTGGTGACAGGCGAAGAAACAACGGCAGAAGAACGCCAAACGACGTTTAATGAAATGATTGAAGTTGGTTTAGAAACGGCAATTGCTAATTAAAAAAATGCTTGGATGAAAACAATCATCCAAGCATTTTTTTAATTTAAGAGCGCTTTTTTTACATCTTCAACAATTTGAGTATTCGCAATAGGTCCGTTGTATAACCAACTACTTTTTTTATCATAGGTATGAACTTGGTTATTTTTCACAGCAGGTAAGTTCTTCCAAATTGCTTCTTGGAAAAGAGGTGCTGATTCATCGCTGTTTACAAGGAAAATGTGGTCTGCGTCAAGCTCAGCTAATTTTTCTAAAGAAACTTGATTCCAATCCGCAGTAGCGTTTTTAGAAATTTCTTCCACTAATTTTGGAACTTGGAGGCCTAAGTCCTGATAGAGCACGGTTCCGCTTGAGCGATTATCGCTAACCATAAAGACTTGGTTGTTGGTTACCCATAAGACTGCCGCAGATTTGCCAGCATCTTTTTTGCCAAGGTCTTCTTGGACGCCTTTGGTTAAGGTATCATAATCTTCTAACACTTTTTTCGCTTGTTCTTTTTTATCTAAAACAGTGGCAATATCTTCCAATTGATCACGCCAGGTGACATTTTCGCCGTTTTTGACTACATAAGTTGGCGCAATTTTACTGTATTCTTTGTATTTACCGCCTTCAACTAGAGCAGATGAACTGATTAATAATAAGTCAGGTTCAAATTTTAGAACCGCTTCATATGGCAAGTCATAGGAAATAGTGGGGACATCTTTCAATTCTTTCGCTAAATAATCTTGAATACTGCCTTGTCCAACTGTCCATTGTGCCACTGGTTTTTCTCCTAATGCAACTAGATAATCTTCTAAATAACTCGCAATAATCCGTTTGGGTTTCGCGGGGACGGTTACTTTATTGCCTAAGGTATCTGTTACTTCATGTGTTTTGTCAGCGTTGTTGGCTTCTTTATTCGTATTACCACAAGCTGCGAGTAAGAATGAACCAAGAAGAAGGGTTGTACCAATTAGGACCGTCTTTTTTAAAAGTTTCATTGTGTAACTCCTTTATTTTTAGTTGATAACGATTCTCATTATCAGTTAAAAACGACCGTTTGTCAATCATCGCTTGCTTTTTTGAGCAAATAAGTTGCATTTTTTAGATAATTCGTTTTTTTGATTGGAAGAAACATTGCTTTTTAAGGAAGGGTCTTTTATAATCAAGGAACAATGAGTGAGAACGATTCTCAATAAATGTAAAATAACGACAGAAAAATTAAAGAGGAATGGTTATGAATTATTTAGAGGCAGAGGACTTAACTACAGGATATGGTCGTCAAGTGATTAGTGAAGCGCTGAACTGTTCATTTGAAGCGGGAACTATTACAAGTATTATTGGACCAAATGGTTGTGGCAAATCGACCTTGTTAAAAACACTTGCGCGTATTTTGCCAGCTGAGAAAGGCAAGGTGTTCATTAAGAACCAAGAACTTCAACATTTTTCTTCAAAAGAAGTGGCGCAAGAACTAGCGATTTTATCACAAACGCCAGAAAATACAATCGATTTATCTGTTTTTGACCTCGTCTCTTTCGGGCGATATCCTTATCAATCGGGCTGGAAAAGTGTCACCACAGAAGATCAAGAGTACATACAATGGGCATTAGAATTAACAGGCTTAACTGAGTTAGCTAGAGAGTCTGTGGCAATTTTATCAGGTGGACAACGTCAACGGGTTTGGATTGCTATGGCGCTAGTGCAGGATACAGATATTTTAATTTTAGATGAACCGACCACCTATTTGGATCCAGCGCATCAGCTAGAAATTTTAAATGTGTTAAAACGAATTAATCAAGAACATCAGAAAACCATCGTGATGACGATTCATGATATTAATTTAGCTTCTCGTTTTTCTGATCGCGTGATTGCGATGAAAGAGGGAAAGATTATCAATGAGGGAACACCGCAAGAAGTGATTACTGTTACTGGCTTAGCAGATGTTTTCGCTATTCAAGCAGAAATTAGTTATCATAGTCAGACACAGCGGCCACTAGTGCTTTCTTATGAGTTGATGGAAATGGAGCTGGATGGATGAAAGGCATAAGCGGATTTTATAGACACCAATGGCAAGTGTTGCTTGTCTGTCTTTTTTTGCTACTGGGGACAATGCTTCTGTCATTGATGTTTGGTGCGACGTCGGTTTCGATTCAAACGATTATTGAATCATTTACGCACTTCGATGCGACCAATCAAGCGCATCAAGTCATCCAAACGGTTCGGTTGCCGCGGATTTTAGGGGCCGCTTTTGTGGGGGCAAGTTTAGCGGTGAGTGGGGCGTTAGCGCAAGGGATTACGCAAAACCCATTGGCAGATTCTGGCTTGCTGGGTATCAATGCTGGGGCTGGCTTGGGCTTAGCGCTTGTTTTTGCTTTCCTCCCTCAGGCAAGTTATTGGTGGCTTTTAGTTGTTTCTTTTCTTGGTGCCGGCGTGAGTGTGGCACTGATTTATTATCTTTCTAATCATTCAATTCGAGGAGCAAGCCCCATGCGTCTGACCTTAGTGGGAGCTGGTATTAGTGCCCTTTTTTTATCATTTAGTCAATTCTTAGCCATTCAGTTCAATTTGAGTCAAGAGTTAACGTTTTGGTTTCTTGGCGGTGTCAGCGTTATTTCTTGGGCACAATTAAAAATAGTCGTCCCGATCTTTCTGGGCGCATTTGCATTAGCAATTCTGATTAGTCCGTCGGTGACTATTTTACGGTTTGGCGATGATGCAACAATTGGTTTGGGGCGAAATCCGCAGCGTATTCGGTTGTTTGCCAGTATAACGATTTTGCTTTTATCAGGATTGTCTGTGGCGCTGGTTGGCTCGGTCAGTTTTGTTGGTTTGGTGGTGCCTCATGTGATGCGAACAGTTTCTGGAGAAAATTACCGTCGCTTGATTCCGTTCTCGGCGTTAGGCGGTGCGCTCCTCGTTTTGGTGGCAGATTTAATCGCTCGAATGGTGAATCCGCCTTTTGAAACACCATTTGGGATTATCACGGCCTTAATTGGCATCCCATTCTTTCTTTATTTATTTCGTAAAGGAGGGCAACTAGGATGACACAGAAAAAAGTGTCCCGTTGGGTGGCTATCTTAATAATTGGGATTATCCTAACTGCTTGTATCAGTTTAACGCAAGGGGAATTATCTGTTTCCTTCATGGATTTAAAAGCCCTTCTTTTGGGACAGGGAAGTCAGGCCAAACAACTGTTAGTTTGGGATTTTCGGTTACCACGGATTGTGCTTGCGGTCCTGGCGGGCGCAGCTTTAGGCTTAAGCGGCGCTATTCTTCAAGGGATTACTCGGAATCCGTTGGCAGATACTGGGATTTTAGGCATTAATGCGGGTGCGGGTTTGGCAGTGATTTTGTTTATTAGTTTTGTTGAGACGACAAGTATCACAACGTTTGCACTTCCACTCGTGGCCTTAGTTGGCGGCTTGCTAGCGGCTGTTGGGATTTTAGTAATCGCGTATCATCATCGTTTAGGATTGACGCCAGTTCGAATGGTCTTAGCGGGTGTCATTTTGAGTACGGGTATTTCAGCACTCACCTTATTAATTACATCAAAAATTGACACTGAAAAGTACCGTTTTGTTACAATGTGGCAAGCAGGCAGTATCTGGGGCAGTAATTGGTTCTTTGTGGGCGCTTTGTTGCCTTGGCTAGTCATCGGGTTCTTTTTTGCGATGAAGCGTCATCGTCTGTTGGATATTTTACAATTGGGGGACGAAACAGCTATTTCTGTAGGTATTGCTGTGAAAAAAGAACGAATCGTTTCGTTGCTGTTAGCGGTGATGTTGGCGGCATCAGCGATTTCCGTTACAGGGGGAATTAATTTTTTAGGTTTACTTGCGCCACATATTGCTCGCAAATGTGGTTTTACGCAACAAAAACAGGTATTGCCATTGGCGGCGTTGTTTGGGAGTTTACTTTTATTGGTTAGTGATACGATTGGTCGGCTATTGCCTGGCAATGGAGAAATGCCTGCAGGGATTATTGTTGCGATCATCGGTGCGCCTTATTTTCTTTATTTGTTAATCAAAACAAGCGATTCGTTATAAAAAAGAATCAAAAGCTGGGTCAATCGGTCGTTGTGAAAGCAACTGTCATTTGCTCGGCTTTTTTATTGGCGGATTTTTGAAAAAATAGTATGATAAATGCGTAAGAGCATTGAATGGAGGATGAAAGAATGGAAAACTTTAATTTTTATGTACCAACAGACATCCGTTTTGGGAAAGATCGTTTAGACGAATTACCTGCTGTGTTAGATCAATTTGGCAAAAATGTCTTACTTGTTTATGGTGGCGGTAGTATCAAACGTAATGGCTTGTACCAACAAATTACTGATTTGGCCCAAAAAAACGGGCATACACTGATTGAGTTGAGCGGTGTCGAACCAAACCCGCGCATTGAAACCGTTAGAAAAGGAATTGAGTTGTGTAAAGAAAACCAAGTCGATGTTATTTTAGCAGTTGGCGGTGGTTCAACCATTGACTGTTCCAAAGCAATAGCTGCGGGCTTTTATTCGGAAGAAGATATCTGGACAGTTATTGCAGCCAGAAAAGGGTATACTGGTCCTGCTTTACCAATCGTGACCATCTTGACTTTAGCAGCAACAGGTAGTGAAATGAACGCAGGTGCTGTCATTTCTAACTTAGAAACCAATCAAAAATTAGGCTTTGGTGGTCCGAATATGATTCCAAAAGTTTCGTTCTTGGATCCAACGAATACTTTTACGGTTCCTCAAAATCAAACAGCAGCTGGCTCAGCGGATATTTTCAGTCATTTGATTGAAAACTATTTTAGTATTTCGACAGGCACGGACGTCCAAGATTTTGTGTCAGAAGGCTTAATGCGAACGGTTATCAAAAATTGTCCTATTGCTTTAGAAAATCCAGAAGATTATGATGCACGTGCTAATTTAATGTGGGCAAGTAGTTTAGCCTTAAATGGGTTAACAGGGCGCGGCAAACAAGGTGTTTGGTCTTGTCACCCAATGGAACATGAATTAAGTGCGTTTTATGACATTACGCATGGGATTGGCTTAGCAATTTTAACGCCTCGTTGGATGAATTACGTTTTGTCTGAACAAACCGTTGGCAAGTTTGCACAGTTTGCTCGAAATGTTTGGGGAATAGTCGAACAAGAAGAGGAAGTAGCAGCGAAAAAAGGTATTCAAGCATTGTATGATTACTTTGTGGCTTGTGGCATTCCAATGACATTACCAGAAGTTGGCATCGAAGCAGATAAATTTGAAGAAATGGCACAACAAGCTGTGGCCCATAGTGCAATTGCCGAAAAGGCTTATGTACCATTGGATGCAGCGGATATAGTAGCGATTTATAAAGATTGTTTAACCGAAAGTCAATTTATTTAATTCATAAAAAAGCGGTTTGCCTTGGCAAACCGCTTTTGTTAATAAGAAACAAGTTCTTATAAGTAGTATTTTTCTTTCACAGTTAAATCATCGTTTAATTCATAAACTAATGGTTTACCTGTTGGGATTTCAAGATCCATAATATCTTCATCAGAAATGCCTTCGATGTGTTTAGCTAAAGCACGTAATGAATTACCATGAGCCGCTACTAAGACAGTTTTGTTGTCTTTTAAAGCTGGCGCAATTTCATCTTGCCAGAATGGTAATGCACGTTCCAAAGTAACTTTCAAGTTTTCGCCACCAGGAATATCGCGTTGGTCTAACATTGCATAACGACGGTCGTTTGCTGCAGAACCTTCATCTGTTGCTTCCATTAATGGAGGAAGAGTATCGTAAGAACGACGCCAGATGTGGACTTGTTCGTCTCCGTATTTTTCAGCAGTTTCTTTTTTGTTTAGTCCTTGTAATTTACCATAGTGACGTTCGTTTAAGCGCCAAGATTTGATTTGAGGTACCCATAATTGATCTGAGTATTCTAGTAAATAGTTACAAGTTTTGATGGCACGAGTTAAAACAGAAGTATAAGCAACGTCGAATTCGATGCCTGCTTCTTTAATTTTACGGCCGCCTTCTTTTGCTTCTTCAACACCTTCAGGTGCTAAATCTACGTCAGCCCATCCAGTAAATTGGTTTAAGGCATTCCATTCGCTAAGTCCATGACGAGAAAAAACTAATTTTGGCATGTATAAGCTCTCCTTTGAGTTTAGTTTTCTGAAAATAAGATTTCCACGTTTATTGTACACCGTTTTGCGCAAGATTTCCAATGGAAAATAGTAAAAAAACGTGAAAGTTGCTGAAAAATTAGAGTGAAATCGAATCAAAAAAGAAGCCCCATCTGAAGGACTTCTTTTTTATTCTTAGGAATACAGCCGTTCGACATCTGTCTCAGGTAAATTGATGTACTTATAACAAGTGCCCACCGAAACGCCGCATTTATTAGAAATAAATTGGATGGTTTCTTTGTTTTCATAATATAATGCACGGATTTTACGGACGGTACGTCCATCAATTTTTGGACGTCCACCTACTTTTCCGTTTTCACGAGCTTTGTGGAGCCCAACGAGTGTTCGTTCTTTAATTAGTGCACATTCCATCGCAGATAAGCTCTCCATTAATTGGAAATAGGCTTCACCTGTTGGAAGGTGAGTATCAATTCCTTCTGAAATGCTGACAAAATCAACTTGTTTTTCCTTTAACATTTTCATAAAGTCTGTTAATTGGCGGGTTGTTTTACCTAAATGGTGCAATTTACAAACAATAAGTGTATCCCCAGCAGAAAGAAGTTTTTCGACTTCGTCTAAGACACTGATCTCCGCTTGAGGATCAAATGTCTCTTGGAAAATATCATCACAACCAAACGATTGGAGAGTGGTTAGTTGATTTTTTAAATCGTCTTCAATAATAGTTGTGCGTGCATAACCAATTCGTTTCATATATTATCCTTCCTATATAAATAATCTTTTTTCACACATTCTTAACGTGCGGGAACATGTAAGGTTTTCGGTCCATCTTCATAACCGACGATTACCATAGAAACCATATTTAAAAATAAGCCGTGTTCAACGACGCCAACCAAGTTGTCTAAATAAGAACCTAAAGCTTCTGGATCTGTAATTTTTTCTAAATGCAAATCGATGATATGGTGGCCTCCATCTGTTATTAATGTTTCGCCAGCAGCGTTTAGACGAAGTGCTGGGTGATAGCCTTTTTCTTTAAATAAATGCACTAGTTGGCAGCTGCCATAAGGGACAACCTCAACAGGAAGTGGGAAAGCCCCTAAATCGTCCACCATTTTTGATTTATCCACAATCCAAATACATTTCTTTGAATAAGTGGCCACAATTTTTTCAAAAAGTAAGGCAGCGCCACCGCCTTTGATTCCTTGAAAATCAGCGCTGATTTCATCGGCGCCATCAATCGTAAGATCCACATACGGAACCTCATCAATACTTTTTAAAGGAATGCCCAAGGCCAAGGCTTGTTTCTCTGTTTCTTTTGAAGTAGTAACCCCTACGATTGACAATCCTTCTTCTTTTACGCGACGACCAATTTCGTCTACCATAAATTTTGCTGTTGAGCCAGTACCCAAACCGACAATCATGCCGTCTTCTACATATTTTGCAGCTTCGATTCCTACCATTTGTTTCAGATTCATCGCTGTTTTCCGCCCCCTTCAATAGTCAAAGATATTGTACCGTTATTTAACTAAAAAAGATAGAAAGTTTTTGAAAAAGTCATAAAAATTTTTAAAGGAAAAGTACGTTTAAATAGAAGGAAAAGCTTTTTTTCGAAAGGCGAAAGAAGAGGGTTGACAGCTGATGCTTATCGTGGTATCCTAACAAAGGTGCTTTATCTACAGGTTCCTTATAGGGACGTGCTGACTGTCTATCAAAGCATATTTGATAAAGAGTGCAGAGATTGCATTATTTTTTATCGCGAAAAAAGAACCACCTGGATGTGTGGAACTAGAAGCGAAGTAAGGAAGGAGGAGAACAAGGAATGCCTACAATTAACCAATTAGTACGTAAACCTCGTAAATCTAAAGTAGAAAAATCTGATTCACCAGCCTTAAACAAAGGATATAACAGTTTTAAGAAAACTCAAACAAACGTTAACTCTCCGCAAAAACGTGGAGTTTGTACACGTGTGGGTACGATGACACCTAAAAAACCGAACTCAGCTTTACGTAAATATGCCCGTGTTCGTTTGTCAAACTTAATCGAAGTTACAGCTTATATCCCAGGTATCGGTCACAACTTACAAGAACACAGCGTGGTATTATTACGTGGTGGACGTGTAAAAGACTTACCAGGGGTACGTTACCATATCGTTCGTGGTGCGCTTGATACTGCCGGTGTTAACGACCGTAAACAAAGCCGCTCTAAATACGGTACAAAACGTCCTAAAGCTTAATTATAATAAGACAATAACAACTTGAAAAATCATATTTCGGAAGGAGGAGTTACGGATGCCTCGTAAAGGTCCTGTTGCAAAACGTGATGTTTTACCAGATCCAATTTATAACTCAAAATTAGTAACTCGCTTAATCAACCGTGTAATGGTTGACGGTAAACGCGGGATTGCTGCTAACATTATCTATAATTCATTTGATATCATCAAAGAATCTACAGGTAACGATCCATTGGAAGTTTTTGAACAAGCAATGAAAAACGTTATGCCTGTTCTTGAAGTTAAAGCACGTCGTGTTGGGGGTTCTAACTACCAAGTACCAGTTGAAGTTCGTCCAGAACGTCGTACAACTTTAGGTTTACGTTGGGTAGTTAACTACGCACGTCTACGTGGTGAACACACAATGGAAGAACGTCTAGCGAAAGAAATCATGGATGCTGCTAACAACACTGGCGCTTCTGTTAAAAAACGCGAAGACACACACAAAATGGCAGACGCAAACCGCGCATTTGCTCATTATCGTTGGTAAGATCCTCTCTGTCTGTCGCGTAAAGTGGCAGCAGAAAGTCAATTTACAATCGATTTAAATAAAGAGAGGAGTAAACATACAAAATGGCAAGAGAATTTTCACTTGAAAAAACTCGTAACATTGGTATCATGGCCCACGTTGATGCTGGTAAAACAACAACAACTGAGCGTATCTTGTACTACACTGGTAAAATCCATAAAATCGGTGAAACCCATGAAGGTGCTTCACAAATGGACTGGATGGAACAAGAACAAGAACGTGGTATCACGATTACATCCGCTGCGACAACTGCACAGTGGAAAGGCTACCGTGTAAATATCATCGATACTCCAGGACACGTGGACTTCACAATTGAAGTACAACGTTCTCTACGCGTATTAGATGGTGCGGTAACAGTTCTTGACTCTCAATCAGGTGTAGAACCTCAAACAGAAACTGTTTGGCGTCAAGCGACTGAATATAAAGTTCCTCGTATTGTATTCTGTAACAAAATGGATAAAATCGGTGCGGACTTCTTCTATTCAGTAGAATCATTACATGATCGTTTACAAGCAAACGCTCATCCAATTCAAATTCCAATCGGAGCTGAAGAAGACTTCACTGGAATCATTGACTTGATTAAAATGAAAGCTGAAATCTACACAAATGATTTGGGAACAGATATTCAAGAAACTGATATTCCTGAAGATTATTTAGAAAAAGCGCAAGAATGGCGCGAAAAATTAGTTGAAGCTGTTGCTGAAACTGACGAAGACTTAATGATGAAATATCTTGAAGGTGAAGAAATCACTGAAGAAGAATTAGTCGCTGGTATCCGTCAAGCAACAATCAACGTTGAGTTCTTCCCTGTATTAGCTGGTTCAGCATTCAAGAATAAAGGGGTTCAATTAATGTTGGACGCTGTTCTTGATTACTTACCATCTCCATTAGATATCGATGCTATCAAAGGGATCGATACTAAAACAGACGAAGAAACAACTCGTCCAGCTGATGACGAAGCACCTTTCGCTTCATTAGCATTTAAAGTTATGACTGACCCATTCGTAGGTCGTTTAACTTTCTTCCGTGTTTATTCTGGTGTCCTTGAAAGTGGTTCATACGTATTGAACGCTTCAAAAGGCAAAAAAGAACGTATCGGTCGTATCCTACAAATGCACGCCAACACTCGTCAAGAAATTGACAAAGTGTACTCTGGTGATATCGCTGCTGCTGTTGGTCTAAAAGACACAACAACTGGTGATACATTATGTGCATTAGATGCACCAGTTATTCTTGAATCTATTGAATTCCCTGATCCAGTTATCCAAGTCGCTGTTGAACCTAAATCAAAAGCTGACCAAGATAAAATGGGCGTGGCTCTACAAAAACTTGCTGAAGAAGATCCATCATTCCGCGTTGAAACAAACGTTGAAACTGGTGAAACAGTTATCTCTGGTATGGGTGAATTGCACTTAGACGTTTTAGTAGACCGTATGAAACGTGAATTCAAAGTTGAAGCTAACGTAGGTGCTCCTCAAGTATCTTACCGCGAAACATTCCGTGCTGCGACTAAAGCAGAAGGTAAATTCGTTCGTCAGTCTGGTGGTAAAGGACAATACGGTCACGTATGGGTTGAATTTACACCAAATGAAGAAGGTAAAGGCTTTGAGTTTGAAAACGCAATTGTCGGTGGTGTGGTTCCTCGTGAATACATCCCAGCAGTTGAAAAAGGGTTAGAAGACTCTATGAACAACGGTGTTCTTGCTGGTTATCCATTAGTTGATATCAAAGCAAAACTTTACGATGGTTCATACCACGATGTCGATTCAAATGAAACGGCCTTCCGTGTAGCTGCTTCTATGGCATTGAAAGCTGCGGCTAAAAATGCAAACCCAGTTATTTTAGAACCAATGATGAAAGTTACAATTACTGTTCCTGAAGATTACTTAGGTGATATCATGGGACACGTAACAAGTCGTCGTGGACGTGTTGAAGGTATGGAAGCACACGGTAACTCTCAAATCGTTAATGCGATGGTACCTTTAGCTGAAATGTTTGGTTATGCTACAACATTACGTTCAGCAACACAAGGACGCGGTACATTTATGATGGTATTTGACCACTATGAAGACGTACCTAAGTCTGTTCAAGAAGAAATCATCAAGAAAAACGGCGGCAACGCATAATTTTCCTTGAGAATAAAAGGTTTGTTTTTAGAACTATCCTTTTTTCAAGATTTCGTGTAAAATAGCTTATGATGATCAGACGATTTTTAGTAACGTCTATCACATATAAAACAAACAATAAAATTTATATTTTTAGGAGGAACATTCAAAATGGCAAAAGAAAAATTTGACCGTTCTAAATCCCATGTTAACATTGGTACTATCGGACACGTTGACCATGGTAAAACTACATTAACAGCTGCAATTGCTACTGTATTATCAAAACACGGTGGCGGGGAAGCACAAAGCTACGATTCTATCGATAACGCTCCAGAAGAAAAAGAACGTGGAATCACAATCAACACTTCTCATATCGAATATGAAACTGAAACTCGTCACTATGCACACGTTGACTGCCCAGGACACGCGGACTACGTTAAAAACATGATCACTGGTGCTGCTCAAATGGACGGAGCTATCTTAGTAGTTTCTGCTGCTGATGGTCCTATGCCTCAAACACGTGAACATATCTTATTATCACGTAACGTTGGTGTACCATACATCGTTGTATTCTTAAACAAAATGGATATGGTTGATGACGAAGAATTATTAGAATTAGTAGAAATGGAAGTTCGTGACTTATTATCAGAATACGATTTCCCAGGCGATGATGTTCCAGTTATCGCAGGTTCTGCTTTGAAAGCTTTAGAAGGCGACGAGTCTTATGAAGAAAAAATCTTAGAATTAATGGCTGCAGTTGACGAATATATCCCAACTCCAGAACGTGATACTGACAAACCATTCATGATGCCAGTCGAAGACGTATTCTCAATCACTGGACGTGGTACTGTTGCTACAGGCCGTGTTGAACGTGGTGAAGTTCGCGTTGGTGACGAAGTTGAAATCGTTGGTATTAAAGACGAAACATCTAAAACAACTGTTACAGGTGTTGAAATGTTCCGTAAATTATTAGACTACGCTGAAGCAGGCGACAACATCGGTGCTTTATTACGTGGTGTTGCACGTGAAGATATCGAACGTGGACAAGTATTAGCTAAACCAGCTACAATCACTCCACACACAAAATTCAAAGCTGAAGTATACGTATTATCAAAAGAAGAAGGCGGACGTCATACTCCATTCTTCACTAACTACCGTCCTCAATTCTACTTCCGTACAACAGACGTTACTGGTGTTGTAGAATTGCCAGAAGGTACTGAAATGGTAATGCCTGGTGATAACGTTGCTATGGACGTTGAATTAATTCACCCAATCGCTATCGAAGACGGAACTCGTTTCTCTATTCGTGAAGGCGGACGTACTGTAGGTTCAGGCGTTGTTACTGAAATCGTTAAATAATTAACTTTTTAACTATAGCTTTAACCAGCGTAAAAAACTGGGGTATTCGGACGTAAGGCCAGAGAATTTATTCTCTGGTCTTTTTTTTGTTTAGAAATTGGCTGGCTAAAAAATAAGCCAATTGGCTGTTTTAGCAGACTTGTTTCTTCCGTATACTTGGAGAAAAAGGTTAGGTGATTTAATGGAAAAAGTATTGACGATTGCAGGCTCCGATTCAACTGGAGGGGCAGGGATTCAAGCAGATTTAAAAACATTTGAAGAGTATGGAGTTTTTGGATTTTCAAGTTTAACCTCGATTGTGACGATGGATCCTACAACAGGTTGGTCACATGAAGTAACTGAATTGCCAGAAACGCTCTTAGAAAAACAATTGATTTCGGTTTTTGCAGGCGGCCCAGTAGCGGCCTTGAAAACAGGGATGATGGGCAATGAACAAAATATTAAAATGGCTAGTAAGTACATTAAACAAGAGAAAATTCAAAAAGTCGTGATTGACCCAGTCATTGCTTGTAAGGGCACGGCACAAATTCTGCAACCCAAAAGTGTGGAAGGCCTAAAAAACGATTTACTGCCATTAGCATTAGTGGCCACGCCTAATTTAATTGAAGCGGGCATCTTATCTGGTTTAGGCGAAATTTCTTCCGTGGCGGAGATGGAAGAAGCGGCAAAACGAATTGTACAAATGGGAGCCGAGCATGTCGTGGTTAAAGGGGGACATCGCTTAGCTGGTGAAAAAGCACTGGACTTGTTTTACGATGGTCACACCGCGCATCTTTTGGAAAATGAATTATATCCAACTGATTATAATCATGGTGCAGGTTGTACTTTTTCAGCGGCAATCACAGCTGGCTTGGCGAAAGGTTATTCGGTGTTAGAAGCAGTAACTTTAGCGAAAAAATTTGTAGCAGCGGCGATTAAACACGGTATTCAAGTTAATCCTTATGTGGGGCACGTGTGGCATGGCGCTTACACTCATGCGGAACAACGGATGCGTAAGAAAGCATAATGTTTAGAACTAGAGGAGTCTGTCAAGGACTGGCTCTAGTTTTTTTGTGATAAAGAATAACAATAGTAGGTATTACGTTAAAAGAATGTTCAAATTTTTAAAAGAGGAGTAGAATAGAACTGTAATTGCAAAAAAAGAAGCGGAACATAGAAGGGGTGATAACTTTTCTGTGCTTCAGTTTAGAACGGACTGTGGTGTTTGTTTTGACGAACTACCGGAAAGCGACTTCTTTTTGTTTTGGCTTCAAATGGTATTTAATGGAGGGAATGCAATGTTAGAAAAAGAAACGTACAGTCAACTGTTTAAATGGTCTTTTTCAAAAAAGACACAAGTCACATACTGGGATGGTACCGTCAAAGAGTATGGGCAAGGGTCGGGGGATCCGGTTTTTAAAATTGTATTCAATGAAAAAATTCCTGTGAAGGATTTACTGAATAACGCTTCATTAACTTTAGGGGAAGCCTACATGGATCGCAAAATTGAAATCGAAGGCGATATCCAAGCGCTGATTTATGATGTGTATAACCAAAAGGATAGCTTTTTACACAATGCTAAATTTATTAAATGGCTTCCTAAAGAAAGTCATTCAAAAAAACGTTCGCAAGAGGATATTCACAGCCATTACGATCTAGGAAATGATTTTTACAAAAAATGGCTTGACCAAACAATGACGTATTCATGTGCTTATTTTAAAACGCCTGAAGATACATTAGAACAAGCGCAAGTGAATAAAGTTCATCATATTTTAGATAAATTGTTTATCAAAGAGGGGGACACTTTACTGGATATTGGCTGCGGCTGGGGCACATTAATTTTAACTGCGGTGAAAGAATATGGAGCCAAAGCAACTGGGATTACATTAAGTGAAGAGCAATTTCATCATATTCGCCATATTATAGAAAAAGAAGGTCTACAAGATCGAATGACTGTCAAGTTGATGGATTATCGTGATTTAAAAGGAGAATCTTTTGATCATATTACGAGTGTTGGGATGTTTGAACATGTCGGTGCGGAAAATCTACATGAATATTTTGATGTCGTTCAGCGGAATTTAGCGCCTAAAGGTACGGCGTTGATTCATGGGATCAGTCGCCAACAAGGTGGGGCTAAAAATGCTTGGATTAATCGTTATATTTTCCCAGGTGGCTATATTCCTGGTGTCACTGAGCTAGTCGGCCATATGACAGAAAACGACTTGCAAGTGATTGACTTGGAAAGTTTGCGCAGAGATTATCAATTGACGTTGGAACATTGGACAAAAAACTTCCATAATATAGAAACAGAAATTGTTGACGAAAAAGGCGAGCGCTTCTATCGAATGTGGGACTTATATTTGCAAGCATGTGCAGCCTCATTCCAAGCAAGCAATATTGATGTTATTCAATATTTATTGGTTCATCCAGATAACAATGATATTCCAATGCGCCGGATTGGTTAATAGAATAAAAAAGAAAGAATTTGAGATTCTGGTAAAAAAGGAATCCCAAATTCTTTTTTTATAAAAATAGAATGAAAAGAATTGAAAAACAAAACAAATGCTTTTCAAAACAAGAAAAAATTCTTTCGAAAAAACGCAGAAAATCCTTGCTAACACTATCCTTTCATAGTATAATCAAAAAGGTGCTGTTTACAGGAGTGTAAAAAGCATTGGTAGATCAACGATTTGATTTGCCGGCTGTGAAGCGAGAGGTTGCGACACGCTCGGACGCTTTGCCATGAACGAGCATGCCGGATAAATTTTCGTGGAGCTATGTCTACTTTTAAAATAGGCGAAGGAGGGAACAAGATGGCAAAACAAAAAATTCGTATCCGTTTAAAAGCGTATGAACACCGTATTTTAGATCAATCAGCGGATAAAATTGTGGAAACAGCAAAAAGAACTGGAGCTGACGTATCAGGTCCGATTCCATTACCAACAGAACGCTCACTTTACACAGTTATTCGTGCGACTCATAAATACAAAGATTCTCGCGAACAATTCGAAATGCGTACTCACAAACGTCTAATTGACATTGTGAACCCAACACCAAAAACAGTTGACGCTCTAATGAAGCTTGACTTACCGTCTGGTGTTAATATTGAAATCAAACTATAAAATTAAGATGGAGGTGTACTCATGACCAAAGGAATCTTAGGGAAAAAAGTGGGAATGACACAAATCTTTACTGAGTCTGGTGAATTAATTCCAGTAACAGTAGTTGAAGCTACGCCAAACGTAGTTTTACAAGTAAAAACTGTTGAAACTGACGGATACGAAGCTATCCAAGTTGGTTACCAAGACAAACGTGAAGTTTTATCAAACAAACCTGCGAAAGGTCATGTTGCAAAAGCAAACACGGCTCCTAAGCGCTTCATTAAAGAATTCAAGAATGTTGAGCTAGGAGAATATGAAGTAGGTAAAGAAATCAAAGTAGATGTTTTCCAAGCAGGAGACGTTGTTGATGTTACAGGTACTACGAAAGGTAAAGGATTCCAAGGGGCAATCAAACGTCACGGCCAAAGCCGCGGACCTATGTCTCATGGTTCTCGTTATCACCGTCGTCCTGGGTCAATGGGTCCAGTAGCGCCTAACCGTGTATTTAAAAATAAACGACTAGCCGGCCGTATGGGTGGCGACCGCGTAACAATTCAAAACCTTGAAGTTGTTAAAGTGGACGTAGAAAGAAATGTTATCTTAATCAAAGGAAACATTCCTGGAGCGAAAAAATCTTTAATCACAATCAAATCAGCTGTGAAAGCTAAATAAGTGTAGGGAAAGGAGGAACTAAGGAATGCCGAATGTAGCATTATTCAAACAAGATGGAACTCAAAACGGTGAAATCACTTTAAATGAAGAAATCTTCGGAATCGAACCTAATGAAAGTGTTGTCTATGATGCAATCATCATGCAACGTGCTTCATTAAGACAAGGAACACACGCAGTTAAAAACCGTAGCGCTGTTCGTGGCGGTGGCCGCAAACCATGGCGTCAAAAAGGAACTGGTCGTGCTCGTCAAGGTTCAATCCGTTCACCACAATGGCGTGGAGGTGGCGTAGTCTTTGGACCAACACCGCGTTCATACAGCTACAAACTTCCTAAAAAAGTTCGTCGCTTAGCAATGAAATCTGTATTATCAGACAAAGTTGCTGAAAATAACTTGGTAGCAGTAGAAGGTTTAAGCTTCGATGCACCAAAAACAAAAGAATTCAAACAAGTTCTTGCTAACTTGTCTATCGATACTAAAGTATTAGTTGTTTTAGAAAATGGTAACGACTTTGCAGCTTTATCAGCTCGTAACTTACCAAACGTTTCTGTAGTAACTTCTGATAACGTTAGTGTGTTAGATGTTGTGTCAGCTAACAAAGTCTTGGCAACACAAACAGCTCTTACTCAAATTGAGGAGGTGCTTGCATAATGGAATTACTAGACGTAATCAAACGCCCAGTGATCACTGAAAAATCCATGTTAGCTATGGACGAAAAGAAATATACTTTCGAAGTGGACACTCGCGCAAACAAAACTTTAGTAAAACAAGCTGTTGAATCAGCATTCGATGTTAAAGTAGCAAACGTAAACATCTTAAACGTGCGTCCAAAATTCAAACGCATGGGTAAATATGCAGGTTATACAAAAAAACGTCGCAAAGCGATCGTTACATTAACTGAAGATTCAAAAGAAATTCAATTATTCGAAGCTGCTGAATAAGCAGTCCTGAACAATATCAACGTAGGAGGGAAATAAGACGTGGCGATTAAAAAGTACAAACCTACCACAAATGGCCGTCGTAACATGACAAGTTCTGATTTCGCTGAAATCACAACTTCAACACCAGAAAAATCATTGTTACAGCCATTAAAAAACAATGCCGGTCGTAACAACAACGGTCGCATTACGGTTCGTCACCAAGGTGGCGGTCACAAACGTCAATACCGTGTGATTGACTTCAAACGTAATAAAGATAACGTCGCAGCGGTTGTTAAAACGATCGAGTACGATCCAAACCGTTCTGCTAACATCGCGTTAGTTCATTACGAAGACGGGGTTAAGGCATACATCTTAGCACCAAAAGGATTAGAAGTAGGCATGCGCCTAGTATCTGGTCCAGAAGCAGATATTAAAGTAGGTAACGCATTACCATTGGAAAACATTCCAGTTGGTACAGTTATCCACAACATTGAAATGAAACCTGGTAAAGGTGGACAATTAATCCGTTCAGCTGGAACAAGCGCGCAAGTACTTGGTAAAGAAGGCAAATACGTATTAATCCGCTTAAACTCTGGCGAAGTTCGTATGATCTTAGCAACTTGCCGTGCAACAATCGGTTCAGTTGGTAACGAACAACACGAATTAATCAACATTGGTAAAGCTGGCCGCTCTCGTTGGATGCGTAAACGCCCAACTGTTCGTGGTAGCGTAATGAACCCTAACGATCACCCACACGGTGGTGGTGAAGGTAAAACACCAATTGGACGTAAAGCGCCAGTATCTCCATGGGGTCAACCAGCAATTGGATACAAAACACGTAATAAAAAAGCTAAATCAGACAAACTTATCGTTCGTCGTCGTACTAAATAATTTTTTTGACCATGTGTCGTACATTTTGAGAGGAGGTTCACCATGGGTCGTAGTTTAAAAAAAGGACCTTTCGTCGATGATCATTTGATGAAAAAGGTCGAAGCACAACAAGGTGCCGAAAAGAAAAAAGTAATTAAAACTTGGTCTCGCCGCTCTACAATTTTTCCATCATTCGTAGGTTTCACAATCGCTGTATATGATGGACGGAAACATGTCCCTGTTTACATTCAAGAAGACATGGTAGGACATAAATTAGGTGAATTTGCACCAACTAGAACTTATCGTGGCCACGTTGCTGACGATAAAAAAACTAAACGCTAATTTTGAGGGGAGGATATGCAAATGTCAGAACAAATTACATCAGCTAAAGCAACTGCAAAAACAGTTCGCACTTCACCTCGTAAAGCACGTTTAGTAATCGATCTTATCAGAGGGAAAAGCGTTGCGGATGCAATTTCAATTTTGAAATTCACACCGAACAAGTCTGCTGGAATCATTGAAAAAGTTTTAATGTCAGCAGTTGCTAACGCAGAAAACAACTTTGACTTAGACGTTGAAAGCTTAGTCGTATCTGAAGCATTTGTTAACGAAGGACCAACAATGAAACGTTTCCGTCCTCGTGCAAAAGGTTCAGCTTCACCAATCAACAAACGTACTAGTCACATCACAGTAGTTGTAACAGAGAAATAAGTCTCATGAAATAGGCTGTTTTCTTTATGAAAACAGAGCTTAAACATTTAAGAGGAGGGACAATCAGTGGGTCAAAAAGTACATCCAATTGGAATGCGTGTAGGCATCATCCGCGACTGGGATGCGAAATGGTATGCTGAAAAAGAGTATGCTGAATTCTTACACGAAGATTTAAGAATCCGTAAATTTATCGCAACAAAACTTGCTGATGCTGCTGTATCTACAATTGAAATCGAACGCGCTGCAAACCGTGTTAACATTTCAATTCACACAGCTAAACCAGGTATGGTTATCGGTAAAGGCGGATCTGAAGTCGAAAACCTAAGAAAAGAATTAAACAAATTAACTGGCAAACGAGTTCACATCAACATCGTTGAAATCAAAAAACCAGATTTAGATGCAAAATTAGTAGGCGAAGGAATTGCACGTCAATTAGAAAACCGTGTTGCTTTCCGTCGTGCTCAAAAACAAGCCATCCAACGCGCAATGCGTGCTGGCGCTAAAGGAATCAAAACTCAAGTATCAGGTCGTCTAAACGGTGCGGATATCGCTCGTTCAGAAGGATACTCTGAAGGAACTGTACCACTTCATACATTACGTGCGGACATTGATTACGCATGGGAAGAAGCGGACACTACTTACGGAAAACTAGGAGTTAAAGTGTGGATCTATCGTGGAGAAATTCTTCCAACGAAAAAAAACACTGAGAAAGGAGGGAAATAATCATGTTAGTACCTAAACGTGTAAAACACCGTCGTGAATTCCGCGGAAAAATGCGCGGTGAAGCTAAAGGCGGAAAAGAAGTAGCATTTGGTGAATGGGGTTTACAAGCAACTGAATCTCACTGGATTACTAACCGTCAAATCGAAGCAGCCCGTATTGCAATGACTCGTTACATGAAACGTGGCGGGAAAGTATGGATTAAAATTTTCCCTCACAAGTCTTACACAAGTAAAGCTATCGGCGTACGTATGGGTAAAGGTAAAGGGGCACCAGAAGGCTGGGTATCACCAGTTAAACGTGGTAAAATCATGTTTGAAATCGCAGGCGTTCCTGAAGAAGTAGCTCGTGAAGCTCTTCGTCTTGCATCTCACAAATTGCCGGTAAAAACTAAGATCGTAAAACGTGAGGAAATGGGTGGTGAATCGAATGAAGGTTAAAGAAATCAGAGAATTAACCACTGCCGAAATGCTAGATAAAGAAAAACAATTAAAAGAAGAATTGTTCAACTTAAGATTCCAATTAGCAACAGGTCAATTAGAAAACACTGCACGTATTAAAGAAGTACGTCAATCGATTGCACGCATCAAAACAGTATTGCGTGAACAAGCTAACTAATAGTGGAAGGAGGCCAAACGCGTATGACTGAAGAAAGAAATCAACGTAAAGTTTACCAAGGTCGCGTGGTATCAGACAAAATGGATAAAACAATCACAGTTGTCGTTGAAACAAAGAAAAACCACCCTATCTATGGCAAACGTATGAAATATTCAAAAAAATATAAAGCGCATGATGAAAACAACACAGCGAAAGTTGGAGACATCGTAAAAATCATGGAAACTCGTCCATTATCAGCTACAAAACGTTTCCGTTTACTAGAGGTAGTCGAAGAAGCAGTTATTATCTAATAAAACGAGAATTTCCTAATAGATTGAAGCACAAAATCTGAAAGGGGGATACACATCGTGATCCAACAAGAAAGTCGTTTAAGAGTCGCTGACAATTCTGGCGCACGTGAAATTTTAACGATCAAAGTCCTAGGCGGATCTGGTCGTAAAACTGCTAACATCGGTGACGTTATTGTTGCTACTGTCAAACAAGCAACGCCAGGTGGGGTTGTTAAAAAAGGTGAAGTAGTTAAAGCCGTTATCGTTCGTACAAAATCTGGCGCTCGTCGTGCTGACGGTTCTTACATCAAATTTGATGAAAATGCTGCGGTAATTATCCGTGACGATAAAAGCCCACGCGGAACACGTATCTTCGGACCAGTTGCACGTGAATTACGTGAAAACAACTTCATGAAGATCGTTTCTCTAGCACCAGAAGTATTATAATCTCGAGCCCACGTTAAAGGAGGTGCGAAACAGTAATGTTTGTTAAAAAAGGCGATAAAGTAAAAGTTATCACTGGTAAAGATAAAAACAAAGAAGGCGTTGTCTTAGCAGCGTTTCCTAAACAAGATAAAGTTATCGTTGAAGGTGTCAACGTCGTTAAAAAACACCAAAAACCAAACCAAGCAGCCCCACAAGGTGGAATCCTTGAAGTGGAAGCGCCAATTCATGTTTCTAATGTAATGGTGATTGATCCTTCAAACGGAGAAGCTACTAAAGTTGCGTTTAAAGAAGTCGACGGCAAAAAAGTCCGCGTTTCTAAAAAAACAGGTGAAGTTTTAGATAAATAAAAATTGCGGAAGGAGGGCTTACTGAATGAACCGCCTGAAAGAAAAATATATTAAAGAAGTAACACCATCATTGGTGGAAAAATTTAATTACAGCTCAGTTATGCAAACACCTAAAGTTGATAAAATCGTTATCAACATGGGTGTGGGTGATGCAGTATCAAATGCTAAAAACTTAGACAAAGCTGTTGAAGAATTAGCATTAATCACTGGTCAAAAACCACTTATCACAAAAGCTAAAAAATCTATCGCTGGATTCCGTTTACGTGAAGGAATGCCAATCGGTGCGAAAGTAACGCTACGCGGCGAAAGAATGTACGAATTTTTAGATAAATTAGTAACAGTTTCTTTACCTCGTGTACGTGACTTCCACGGTGTCAGCAAAAAAGCTTTCGATGGTCGTGGTAACTATACTTTAGGTATTAAAGAACAATTAATCTTCCCAGAAGTTGATTATGATTTAGTAGATAAAGTACGCGGTATGGACATCGTAATTGTTACAACAGCGAACACTGACGAAGAGTCTCGCGAATTGTTGGCACAATTAGGTATGCCATTCCAAAAATAATATAAGGAGGCGAACTACGTGGCTAAAAAATCAATGATTGCTAAAAACAAACGTCCTGCTAAACATTCAACACAAGCTTATACTCGTTGTGAACGTTGTGGACGTCCACATTCAGTTTATCGTAAATTTCATCTTTGCCGTATTTGCTTCCGCGAACTTGCCTATAAAGGTCAAATTCCCGGCGTGAAGAAAGCTAGCTGGTAAACAAGTAAACTCGCATAAAGGAGGTAAATAGTTCAATGGTCATGACAGATCCAATTGCAGATTTTCTAACTCGCATTCGTAATGCGAACATGGTTAAACATGAAACTTTAGAAGTACCTGCTTCAAAAATCAAACGTGATATCGCAGAAATCCTGAAACGTGAAGGATTTATCCGCGACGTAGAATACATCGAAGATGACAAACAAGGCGTAATCCGTGTTTTCCTAAAATATGGTAAAAACGAAGAACGTGTTATCACAAACTTAAAACGTATTTCTAAACCAGGTTTACGTGCATACGTAAAAGCTGACGAAGTACCAAAAGTATTAAACGGTCTAGGAATTGCAATCATCTCTACATCAGAGGGTGTAATTACTGACAAAGAAGCTAGAGCGAAAAATATCGGCGGCGAAGTAATCGCCTACGTATGGTAATTCTAAAAAATACACAAGGAGGTGTCTCTAAGTGAGCCGTATTGGTAATAAAGTTGTTGTTCTTCCTGCTGGTGTTGAAATCAAGCAAGACGGAAACAACATTACAGTTAAAGGACCTAAAGGTGAATTAACACGCGAATTTTCTTCTGATATCAAAATGAACATCGAAGGAAACGAAGTGACATTCACTCGTCCAAACGATTCAAAAGAAATGAAAACAATCCACGGAACAACTCGTGCAAACTTCAACAACATGGTTGTTGGTGTTTCTGAAGGTTTCCAAAAAGCACTTGAACTTATCGGGGTCGGATACCGTGCCCAAGTACAAGGCAACAAATTAACTTTAAACGTTGGTTATTCTCATCCTGTCGAAATGACAGCACCAGAAGGCGTAACATTTGAAGTACCTGCGAACACACAAGTTATCGTTAAAGGCATCAACAAAGAAGTTGTTGGTGAATTAGCTGCTAACATCCGTGGCGTTCGTCCTCCAGAACCTTATAAAGGCAAAGGGATTCGCTATGTTGGTGAATTTGTACGCCGTAAAGAAGGTAAAACTGGTAAATAATAACAGCTGTGTAGAAAACAGAAGTCAACAACAAGCAACTGTCATTTTATGGGATTTTTCCAATAAAATGCTTTTGTCTTGTCTGCCAGCTTCTCTTTTCCGTAATCTGCTGACTGCTTGAAATATTAGTAGTAAACATTAAATCAAAGAGGTGAAAATTGTGATTACAAAACCAGATAAAAACAAAACACGTCAAAAGAGACATCGTCGTGTACGTAACAAAATCTCTGGTACTGCTGAGTGCCCACGCTTGAACATTTTCCGTTCTAACAAAAACATCTACGCGCAAGTCATTGATGACGTAGCGGGTGTGACGCTAGCAAGTGCCTCTGCCTTGGATAAAGAAATTTCAGGTGGAACAAAAACAGAAACAGCTGCAGCTGTTGGTAAACTAGTTGCTGAACGTGCCGCTGAAAAAGGCATCAAAAAAGTAGTCTTCGACCGTGGTGGATACCTTTACCATGGCCGCGTGCAAGCTTTAGCTGAAGCTGCTCGTGAAAATGGACTAGAATTTTAGGAGAAGGAGGAACACCATTCATGGTTTATATTGATCCAAAACATTTGGAATTAGAAGACCGCGTTGTAGCGATCAACCGTGTAACAAAAGTTGTTAAAGGTGGACGTCGTTTACGTTTCGCAGCTTTAGTTGTTGTCGGTGACAAAAACGGACACGTTGGTTTCGGTACTGGTAAAGCACAAGAAGTACCTGAAGCTATCCGTAAAGCAATCGAAGACGCGAAGAAAAACTTAGTTGAAGTGCCTATGGTTGGTTCTACTATCCCGCACGAAGTAATTGGCGTATTCGGTGGCGGCCGTATCCTTATGAAACCTGCAGTAGAAGGTTCTGGGGTAGCTGCTGGTGGACCAGTTCGTGCCGTATTGGAATTAGCTGGTGTAGCAGATATTACATCTAAATCACTAGGTTCAAACACACCTATTAACGTTGTTCGCGCAACTGTTGAAGGTCTAAAACAATTAAAACGTGCCGAAGAAGTGGCAGCACTTCGCGGTAAATCTGTAGAAGAAATTATCGGTTAAGGAGGACAAAAATAATGGCTGAATTAAAAATTACTTTAAAACGCAGTGTTATCGGACGTCCTCAAAACCAACGTGCTACAGTTAAAGCGTTAGGTTTAGGTAAAGTGAATAGTACTGTTACAAAACCTGCCAATGAAGCAATCAAAGGTATGGTTAACACTATTTCACATTTAGTGGACGTAGAAGAAGTTTAAGATTTATAGATTTGTAATAGAAGATTGCTTAAGGAGGTGCCAAACCTATGAAACTTCATGAATTAAAACCTGCTGAGGGCTCACGCCAAGTACGTAACCGTGTTGGACGTGGTACTTCATCTGGTAATGGTAAAACAGCTGGCCGTGGACAAAAAGGGCAAAAAGCCCGTTCAGGCGGTGGTGTTCGTTTAGGATTTGAAGGGGGTCAAACTCCATTATTCCGTCGTTTACCAAAACGTGGGTTTACAAACATTAATCGTAAAGATTACGCTGTTGTGAACTTAGATACTTTAAACCGTTTTGAAGATGGAACAGAAGTAACTCCTGTTGTCCTAAAAGAAGCAGGAATCGTTAAAAACGAAAAAGCGGGAATCAAAGTTCTTGCAGATGGTGAGTTAACGAAAAAATTAACTGTGAAAGCAGCTAAATTCTCGAAATCAGCACAAGAAGCTATCGAAGCTGCTGGTGGTTCAATCGAGGTGATCTAATTGTTCAAGCTATTAAAGAACGCCTTTAAAGTCAAAGACATTAGATCAAAAATCTTATTTACAGTTTTAATCTTGTTTGTATTTCGCCTAGGTGCGCACATTACTGTGCCCGGGGTGAATGCAAAGGGATTGTCTGATTTAAGTAGCTTACCCTTTTTGAATATGTTGAATATGGTGAGTGGTAGTGCCATGCAAAACTTCTCTATCTTCTCGATGGGGGTTTCGCCATACATTACAGCCTCTATTATTATTCAACTATTGCAAATGGATATTGTACCTAGATTTGTAGAATGGTCAAAACAAGGGGAAGTTGGGCGTAAGAAATTAAATCAAGCTACAAGATATCTAACGATTGTCTTGGGTGTGGCTCAGTCAATGGGGATCACTGCTGGTTTTAATAGCTTAAGTCAAACTGGGATTGTCAACAATCCAACCTTAGGTACCTTTGTGATGATTGCAGTTATTTTAACTGCTGGGACGATGTTTGTGACTTGGATGGGTGAACAAATTACAGAAAAAGGAATCGGAAATGGTGTTTCAATGATTATCTTTGCCGGGATTATTTCTCGTTTGCCAGGAGCAGTCAAAGAAATCTATGAAGATTACTTCGTCAATATCGAGTCTTCTCGTATTTGGCAATCTGTTATTTTCATTGCAATCTTAGTTATTGCTATTTTGGTGATTGTTACAGTCGTAACGTTCTTCCAACAAGCAGAGCGTAAGATTCCAATCCAATATACAAAACGTGTTTCTGGTGCACCAACAAGTAGTTATTTACCGTTAAAAGTAAATGCTGCTGGGGTTATTCCAGTTATCTTTGCCAGCTCGTTAATTGCAACACCAAATGCCATTTTACAAGCTTTCTCATCAAAATTCGCTGGTGAAAATTGGTATGACATTATGACAAAAATCTTCAGTTATAACACAGTTCCAGGGGCAATCATCTATACTGTCCTAATCGTTGCGTTTACGTTCTTCTATGCATTTGTTCAAGTAAACCCTGAGAAATTAGCGGAAAACTTACAAAAACAAGGAAGCTACATTCCAAGCGTGCGACCAGGTAAAGGTACAGAAGAATATGTATCTGGCGTGTTAATGAGATTAAGTGTTGTCGGCTCAATTTTCCTAGGACTTGTTGCTTTACTTCCAATCATTGCGCAAATGGTTTGGAACTTACCTCAATCAATCGGTTTAGGTGGAACAAGTTTACTAATCGTTATCGGGGTTGCATTAGAAACAACGAAACAATTAGAAGGATTAATGATGAAACGTCAATATGTCGGCTTTATCAATAAGTAAGAATCGAGTGTTGAGGTTTTACCTCAGCACCATTCTCACATATGGCTAGCTTCATAAGCCGGTCTTTAAAATTAGGAGGAGAATATATGAACCTCATTTTAATGGGATTACCTGGAGCAGGTAAAGGCACCCAAGCAGAAAAAATCATTGATACGTATGGCATTCCACATATTTCTACTGGAGATATGTTCCGTGCAGCAATGAAAAATGAAACTGCCTTGGGCCTAGAAGCGAAATCTTATATCGATAAAGGTGAACTGGTTCCTGACGAAGTAACAAACGGAATTGTTAAAGAACGCCTTGCTGAACCAGACACAGACAAAGGATTCCTATTAGATGGTTTCCCACGTACACTGGATCAAGCAAAAGCATTAGATACAATGCTTAAAGAATTAAACAAAAAAATTGATGCTGTCATTGACATCCATGTAGAAGAAGATGTATTAATCGAGCGTTTAGCTGGACGATTCATCTGTCGCACATGTGGCGCAACGTATCATAAATTATTCAACCCGCCAAAAGTTGAAGGCACTTGTGATCGCTGTGGCGGACATGAATTCTACCAAAGAGAAGATGATAAGCCCGAAACGGTTAAAAATCGTTTGGCAGTCAACATTGAAAGTAGCGCACCAATCTTAGCTTTCTATAAAGAACAAGGCTTGATGCATACAATCGATGGCAATCGCGAAATCGATACTGTTTTTTCTGATGTGAAAAAAATCATTGACGAAAACTAATTTCCAATTGCCCGCAGTTTAACCCTGTTGTTGTATTCAGTTTCTCTTGCCAAAACATAACTAAATATGGTAGAATATATCAGTCCGACTTCTACAGTTTTGTGACATCAAAATGAATAACGAAGTTAGTTGAGAATTTCTAGGTGGGAGCTGGAGTTTCCGCCGTTTTATCGTGTGAAAACGCGAAACAAGTACAAGGAGGTACTGTGCGTGGCAAAAGAAGATATGATTGAAGTCGAAGGTACAGTCGTCGAAACTTTGCCGAATGCAATGTTTAAAGTCGAACTAGAAAATGGACACCAAGTTCTTGCTACTGTTTCAGGTAAAATCCGTATGCACTACATCCGTATCTTACCTGGTGACAAAGTAACAGTTGAATTATCACCGTATGATTTAACGCGTGGCCGTATTACTTATCGCTTTAAATAATTGTACTCCGTAAAACCACAGGAGGTATTATCATGAAAGTAAGACCATCAGTAAAACCAATGTGTGAACATTGTAAAGTAATTCGCCGTAAAGGACGTGTTATGGTTATTTGCCCAGCAAATCCAAAACATAAACAACGTCAAGGATAATTAGGAGGTGTAACGAATAATGGCTCGTATTGCAGGAGTAGACATCCCTCGTGACAAACGTGTAGTAGTTTCTCTTACTTACATTTATGGTATTGGTAACACTACAGCTAAAAAAGTTTTAGCAAACGTTGGCGTATCTGAAGATGTTCGTGTACGTGATTTAACAAACGAACAAACAGATGCGATTCGTGCGGAAATTGATAAGTTAAAAGTTGAAGGGGATCTTCGTCGTGAAGTGAACTTAAACATCAAACGCTTGATGGAAATCGGTTCATACCGTGGAATCCGTCACCGTCGTGGATTACCAACTCGTGGACAAAACACGAAAAATAATGCACGTACTCGTAAAGGCCCTACTAAAACAGTAGCAGGCAAGAAAAAATAATTCCTAAGTGAAGGAGGTTAGAACTTCATGGCAGCAAAAAAAGTTAGTCGTAAACGCCGTGTCAAAAAGAATATAGAATCAGGTGTAGCACATATCCATTCTACATTCAACAATACAATCGTAATGATTACTGATACACATGGTAATGCATTAGCATGGTCATCAGCAGGATCATTAGGCTTTAAAGGAAGCAAAAAATCAACTCCTTTTGCCGCTCAAATGGCTGCAGAAGCCGCAACTAAAGTGGCAATGGAACATGGACTTAAAACTGTAGACGTAACAGTTAAAGGACCTGGTTCTGGACGTGAAGCAGCAATTCGTTCATTACAAGCAACAGGTTTAGAAGTGACTGCAATTCGTGACGTGACTCCAGTTCCTCATAATGGATGCCGCCCTCCAAAACGCCGTCGTGTTTAATGAGCGCCACTCATTCTGAGTTTGAATTAGGAACGTCATTGAACAAGACACTTTTCGTTTTGAAAGGGGTATAGATAAGAATGATTGAATTTGAAAAACCAAGAATCGAAAAAATTGATGAAAATAGAGATTATGGTAAGTTCGTCGTTGAACCATTAGAACGCGGTTACGGAACTACTTTAGGTAACTCTCTACGTCGTATTTTATTGTCTTCTTTACCAGGAGCTGCAATTACGAATATTCAAATCGATGGTGTTTTACACGAATTCTCAACCATTCCAGGTGTACGAGAAGACGTAACACAAATTATTTTGAATATTAAAGGCTTAGCATTGAAATTATATGCTGAAGAAGAGAAAACCCTTGAGATCGATATTACAGGACCCGCTACCGTGACTGCCGGCGATATTATCGTGGACAGTGATGTTGAGATCCTAAATAAAGATTTAGTTATCTGTAGTGTTGCTGAAGGAGCTACTTTCCATGCTCGCTTAACAGTGAAACCTGGTCGTGGCTATGTTCAAGCAGACGAAAACAAAAAAGAAGATATGCCAATCGGTGTACTTCCAGTTGATTCCATCTACACACCCGTTCGTCGTGTTAACTACCAAGTAGAAAATACACGTGTTGGTCGTCGTGATGATTTCGACAAATTAACAATGGAAATATGGACAGATGGTTCAATCATTCCTCAAGAAGCACTAAGTTTAGCTGCGAAAATCATGACTGAGCATTTAGATATCTTTGTAAACCTTACTGACGAAGCGAAAAACGCTGAAATCATGGTGGAAAAAGAAGAAACTCAAAAAGAGAAAATGCTAGAAATGACGATTGAAGAACTTGATTTATCAGTTCGTTCATATAACTGTTTAAAACGTGCAGGTATTAATACTGTACAAGAACTTACAAACAAATCTGAACCAGAAATGATCAAAGTACGTAATTTAGGTCGTAAATCTCTTGAAGAAGTAAAACTTAAATTGCATGATCTAGGATTAGGATTACGTAAGGACGATTAAGACTTTTACGAAGTTTCCAGTCCTGCTTAACAGCAGTGGCTCGTGAGAACAGAAACGAAGGAGGGAACCCAACGTGAGTTACCGTAAATTAGGACGCACATCAAGCCAACGTAAAGCTATGCTACGTGATATTACAACTGATTTAATCATCAACGAACGCATCGTAACTACTGAAGCTCGTGCGAAAGAAGTACGTTCAACTGTAGAAAAAATGATTACTTTAGGTAAACGTGGAGATCTTCATGCACGTCGTCAAGCAGCTACTTTCGTTCGTAATGAAGTTGCTAGTGTTCGTGAAGAAGATGAGTCTATCGTTGTTGAATCAGCTTTACAAAAGCTATTTAACGATTTAGGACCTCGTTTCGCGGAACGCCAAGGTGGTTACACTCGTATCTTGAAGACAGAACCAAGACGCGGCGATGCAGCACCAATGGTAGTTATCGAATTTGTTAAATAATTAATAAACCGATCACTTTATAGATGTTTCTTTTAGAGTGTTATGATGTTGGAGGCGACTCCGAGTCTAGCTCTGCTTTCCCTGCTAAAGATGGCTTTAGCAGGGGAGCACTCATCATATAAAGGTGATTTTTTTTTGCTTTGGGAAAACGCTGTTTTCTCAAAGCTTTTTTGTTTCTTAAAAGCATTGCAGAAGCTTTTCCGGTTTGTTATACTGATTATTAATTGGAATTTTCAGATAATTAAACATCTGAGTTAGTAGAAGGGGGAATTATATGTCGCAAATGTTTGCTTTTTCGTTGCTGATGGTTATTTTATACATTGGTGATGTAGTTTCTATCAAAACAAAAGCTTGGATTCCATCCGTTTTTGTTTGTGGTGTTTTATTTATTCTTGGTTATTGGACTATTTTTCCACAAAATATTGTGGAAGTGGCAGGGATTCCTACAGTGGTTGCCACTTTATTAATGTATCTGTTGATTACTAATATGGGCACTCTGCTCTCTGTTAAAGAATTGGTTAATCAATGGAAAACGATTGTGATTGCTTTGTCAGGTATTCTGGGCATTATTGCCTTGTTGTTAGCTGTGGGGACTTTTGTTTTTGACTTAAAAACAGTTTTAGTTGCAATCCCGCCGTTAGTAGGAGGTTTAGTTTCTTCATTAGTAATGTCAGAAGCGGCTCAATCAGCTGGTTTAGCCTCACTTTCAGTTTTGGCAATTTTAATTTATGTCATTCAAGGGTTTGCTGGTTATCCCTTAACTTCAATTGTTCTAAAAAAAGAAGGAAAGCGGAAGCTTCAAGAATATCGAGCAGGGACATGGCAGCCGGTTCATGAACAAGAGGGGCAAGAAACAGGAGCAGAACCAGATGTGCCTAAACTATTTGAAAAAGTACCCAAACGATATCATACAGATTATTCACGAATTTTACGTTTAGCCTTAGTTGCCACACTTGCTTATTATGTTTCTGTGTGGACGGCACCGTTTGTGACGATTAGTCCTTTTGTGCTGTGTTTATGTTTTGGCGTGATTGCAACGTCTTTAGGCTTTTTAGAAAAGCAACCATTGCAGAAAGCAAATAGCTTTGGTTTTGCGATTTTAGGGTTAATGCTTTTTGTCTTTGATGGCTTAAAACAAGCCACACCTGAAATGTTGATGGATTTATTTTTACCAATGATTGGGATTATTGTGATTGGTGTTATCGGGATGTACATCTTTTCAGCAATTGTTGGTCGTGTATTAGGTGTGAGTAAAGAGATGGCATTCGCAGTTTCATTGACAGCTTTATATGGCTTTCCAGCCGATTATATTATTACTAATGAAGTGATTCAATCATTGACAGAAGATGAACAAGAACAGGCGGCTTTAACGAGCCATTTAATGCCACCGATGTTAGTGGCAGGTTTCGTAACAGTCACCATTGTTTCGGTTATTTTAGCGGGTATTTTTTCAAGTATTTTATTAAGTTTGTAGAAACGGGGCGTAAGTATGAAAAAAATCAAAGCACTAGTCAAGCAGCATTCACAAGAAATGATTGCTTTTCGACGGGATTTACACCAACATCCAGAATTACAATTTGAAGAATTTCGAACGACAGAAAAAGTCGCGGCAGTTCTTGATCAATTAGGAATTACTTATCGCAAAACAGAACCGACGGGTTTAATTGCTGAAATTGTGGGCGGCAAACCAGGCCGAGTGGTTGCGCTGCGGGCTGATATGGATGCCTTACCTGTACAGGAATTAAATGAAGATTTAGCTTATAAATCTTTAGAAGCTGGCAAGATGCATGCATGTGGGCATGATTCCCATACCGCGATGTTAGTAACAGCGGCTAAAGTATTAAAAGAAATCCAGGAAGAACTTCAGGGAACTGTAAGATTAATTTTTCAACCATCTGAAGAAAATGCGCAAGGTGCTAAAGCAATGGTTGCGCAAGGCGCAATGACCGGTGTTGATGATGTATTTGGCTTACATATCTGGTCACAAATGCCTGTAGGAACCGCTTCGTGTCGAGTGGGCTCAAGTTTCGCATCCGCAGATATTTTTTCTGTTGATTTTAAAGGACGTGGTGGCCATGGTGCCATGCCAAACGCTTGTATTGATGCGGCAGTCATAGCTTCTTCTTTTGTGATGAATCTGCAAACGATTGTTTCTCGGGAGACAGATCCTTTAGATCCAGTAGTTGTCACGATTGGACGGATGGATGTGGGGACCCGTTTTAATGTGATTGCTGAGAATGCACGTTTAGAAGGAACGGTTCGTTGCTTTAGTGTAGCAACGCGTAATCGAGTAGAACAGGCGCTGCAACGCTATGCGGAACAAACAGCCGCTATTTACGGTGGGACGGCTTCGTTAGATTATCAATATGGAACGTTGCCAGTGATTAATGATGAGCAGGATGCCTTGTTTGCCCAAACACTAATTAAGGAAAATTTTGGTGAAGCGGCCTTAAGACAAGAAGAGCCGACAACCGGTGGTGAAGACTTCAGTTATTATACTGAACATGCTTCTGGTTGTTTTGCCTTAGTGGGAAGTGGTAATCCAGAGAAAGATACGGAATGGGCACATCACCATGGTCGTTTTAATATTGATGAAGATGCGATGGCAATGGGTGCTGAGTTATATGCCCAATATGCGTTTGAATATTTGAAGACACATTTTTAAAAGAAAATCAGTAACTTCTTGTTTTATGAGAACAAGAAGTTATTTTTATGAAAAATAGACCTGTCAAGACAGATAAGAGCTCCCATAATGACCGTTCTTTTGGTATAATAAAAAATAGTGTGAAGAATCAGAACAGATGATTGAAAAAACGCTACTTTTTTGGTAGTGTTAGAAAGAATAAATAGATTGAGGGAGTACGCGATGCAACCAATCATTGAACTAAATAATATCCAATTTAATTATCAACCAGAAGATGCTTCTCCCGCTTTAAAAGATGTGTCTTTTTCCATTCAACAAGGCGAATGGGTCGCTATTATTGGCCATAATGGTTCTGGTAAATCAACGTTAGCCAAAACGATCAATGGGCTGTTACTGCCAGCTGCTGGGACTATCAAAGTTGGCGGCAAAGAATTAAATGAAGCAAACGTCTGGGATATCCGGCGTATGGTAGGAATGGTTTTTCAGAATCCAGATAACCAATTTGTCGGTTCAACAGTCGAAGACGATGTGGCTTTTGGTTTAGAAAATCAAGGTATTCCGCGTGATGAAATGGTCGAACGTGTCCACGATGCCTTAGAACGGGTTCGTATGTTAGATTTTGCCAAGCGAGAACCTGCTCGGCTATCTGGCGGCCAAAAACAACGAGTAGCTATCGCTGGTGTGGTTGCTTTGCGACCAGATATTATTATTTTAGACGAAGCGACAAGTATGTTAGATCCAGAAGGTCGTGCAGAAGTAATTGCTACCATTCAAAAGATTAAAGAAGAAAGCAATTTAACAGTTATTTCTATTACCCACGATATTGATGAAGCGGCTAATGCGAATCGTATTTTAGTGATGCGCCAAGGACAATTGACAAACGAGGGAACACCAGAAAAGATTTTTTCTGCAGGAGAAGCGCTTGTTGAAATGGGCTTGGATTTACCGTTTCCTGAAAAATTAAAAGTAGCTTTGAAAGAGCGTGGCGTTGTTGTGCCAACGAATTATTTAACAGAAGAAGGGATGGTGGATTGGTTATGGACATCCGTTTTAAACAAGTAGATTTTACTTACCAACCCAATACTCCTTTTGAGCAACGGGCATTATTCGATATTAATTTAACGATTCAAGACGGCTCTTATACAGCGATTGTCGGACATACTGGCAGTGGCAAATCAACGTTATTACAACATTTGAATGCTTTGGTGAAACCAACTAAAGGCCAAGTGACAATTGGAGAGCGTGTAATTACGCCAGAAACTGATAATAAGAATTTAAAACCAATTCGTAAAAAAGTTGGGATCGTTTTTCAATTTCCAGAAGCACAATTGTTTGAAGAAACAGTGGAGCGAGACATCGCTTTCGGACCGAAAAACTTTGGTGTTTCAGACGAAGAAGCGAAAAAATTAGCTAAGAAAATGCTTGATTTAGTCGGCTTAGATGAAAAATACTTACAACATTCTCCGTTTGAGTTATCAGGTGGTCAAATGCGCCGTGTCGCAATTGCTGGTGTGCTAGCGATGGAACCAGAAGTTTTAGTATTAGACGAACCGACGGCTGGTTTGGATCCTAAGGGTCGTAAAGAAATGATGGAGATGTTTAGTCGTCTGCATAAGGAACATAATATGACCATCGTTTTAGTGACACATTTGATGGATGATGTGGCTAATTACGCAGATCATGTGATTGTTTTAGAAAAAGGACAAATCGTCCGAGCGGGAGCACCACAAGAAGTGTTTCAAGAGACACAATGGCTGAAAGAAAAACAATTAGGCGTGCCAACTGCAGCCGAATTTGCTGAAAAATTAGTGGCAAAAGGCTTTTCTTTTGAGCAATTACCATTAACGGCCGATCAATTAGCCGATCAGCTTCTGAAAAAAATGCAGGAAGCAGGTGAGGCAAAATGATGAATAAATTGATTTTTGGGCGCTATATTCCAGGTGATTCTTTTATCCATCGTTTAGATCCGCGCGCAAAATTATTAGCTAGTTTTTATTTTATTGGAATTATCTTTTTAGCAAATAATTGGCAGAGTTATGTTTTAATAGCAGCCTTTACTGCTTTTGCTATTTCATTATCAAAAATCAGCGCCCGCTTCTTTATCCGCGGTGTTCGGCCATTATTATGGCTAATTCTGTTTACTGTGGCTCTTCAAACCTTGTTTACACAAGGGGGCGAAGTGTACTTTCAGTGGGGAATTATTTCCATTACCCAGTTTGGTGTGACGAATGGGCTGTTTATTTTCTGTCGTTTTGTTTTAATTATTTTCATGTCAACGTTATTAACTTTAACGACGGCACCATTAGAGTTATCAGATGCGATTGAATATTTGCTACGTCCACTTCGTGTGGTGAAATTTCCAGTTCATGAAGTTTCATTGATGTTATCAATTGCCTTACGTTTTGTCCCAACATTAATGGATGAAACGGAAAAGATTATGAATGCCCAACGTGCCCGTGGTGTTGATTTTGGTGAAGGAAACTTACTTCAAAAAATGAAAGCTATTGTTCCACTTTTGATTCCGCTTTTCGTAAGTAGTTTTAATCGTGCGGAAGACTTAGCGACTGCCATGGAAGCAAGAGGTTATCAAGGTGGCGAAGGACGGACAAAATACCGCATTCTTCATTGGCACCTACGAGATACAATAGTAATGTTTGGCTTTGTCTTGTTAACCATTGGCTTATTTGTATTAAGAACTTAGAAAAGGTGAATAAAAATTATGCCCCGCTATAAAGCAATCATTGCCTATGATGGCACTCATTTTCATGGCTTTCAAAAGCAGCCTAATGAGCGTACCGTTCAAGAAGAAATAGAAAAAACGTTAGCACGCATGAATAACGGACACTCCGTGACGGTTTTTGGTTCAGGACGAACAGATGCAGGTGTTCATGCAATGGGCCAAGTGATTCACTTTGATTATCCGCAGGAACGTCCGTTGGAAAAAATGCGCTTTGCGTTAGATACACAAACACCAGAAGACATTGCTGTGCGAAGCGTGGAACGTGTTTCAGAAGACTTTCATGCACGTTATCACGTGATCGAAAAAACCTATCAATTTAAAGTGGATATTGGCAAACCGCGAAGTCCATTTCGACGTTTTTATGCCAGTTATTTTCCGTATCCCATTGATCTCGAAAAAATCCAACAAGCTTTACCTGATTTATTAGGCACCCATGATTTTACCTCTTTCTGTGCCTCAGGAAGTTCGGTAGAAGATAAAATCCGAACTATTCATGAAGCCAGTGTTCATGTCAATGAAACGGGGGATGAATTAACATTCACTTTTCGGGGCGATGGTTTCTTGTACAAAATGATTCGGATTTTAGTTGGTACGCTATTGAAAATCGGCAATGGGCGGCTGGAACCAACCGCGATTCCAGCAATTATCGCAGCCAAAGATCGAAATTTAGCGGGTCCGACTGCTCATCCAGAAGGATTGTATTTAGCAGAAGTGAAATATGAAAACTAAAAAGACGTAGACCTTACAAGAAAAGGTCTGCGTCTTTTTAGTTGCAAAATTTAGATGTATTTAACAGCTGTTCCGTAAGCCACGACAGATTGCATGTCTGTGCCAATTGTGCCAGAATCAAAACGCATCATCACAACGGCATCTGCACCTAATTTAGAGGCTTCTGCTTTTAAACGTTCGATTGCTTGGTCGCGTGCTTCTCGTTGCATATCAGTGTAACCTTTGATTTCACCGCCAACTACGCTTTTTAGTCCAGCACCTAAATCTTTAAACATATTTTTAGAACGTGTGGTTAACCCGAAAACTTCTCCAATAATTTCATATTCTTGACCGCTAATTCTCTCGGTTGTTGTAACTAACATGGGCAATTTCCTCCAGTACTTGTTGGTAACTTCAATTTACCATAGTCAAGAGTTTGGTACAACGAATATACATAAAAACGACACTAGAAAAGATGCGCTTCCGCATTTTTTCTAGTGTCGTTTTGGTAAGAATTAATCAAGAATAGGATCTTTTTTAGAAATCATGACCCAAACCCAACTAATTAGAAAAGCAACCGTTGCTGGAACGACCCAGCCCATGCCAATAGTGAACAATGGTAAGTATTGGCCGGCTTTTTCTAAAAGCGTTGTTACAAACGCCGTATCTTTGATAAAGGCAGGCGCGCTATTTAATGCATCTAAAACAGCAGCAATCAATGTGATATAGGTCGTTGCTTGATAGACTTCCCGTCGATGTTTGAAAATAGGACTGATGATTACCAAAAGCATTAAAGTAATCGCCAATGGATAAAGGAACATCAAGACTGGAACGGCAAATTGAATGATGTTGGTTAAGCCGACATTTGCAAAAATAGCTGGTAAAATAACAACAATTGCCAAGAATTTTTGATAGGAAACTTTCGGAAACATTTCTTCAAAAGTCTCAGAAAAGGCTGTGCTTAAGCCGATACCGGTTTTTAAACAAGCAAGAACTACGATAAAAGCCAGTAAAATACTCCCTGGTAGGCCTAAATAGTAATTGGCAATTTGGGCTAAGGCAATCCCGCCGTTTTCACTGATTGGAAAAGCCCCGATACTCATTGTTCCCATATAAGCAAGTAAGGTATAGATAATCCCCATCAATACAACACTGAAAGCACCTGATTTAATCATTCCTTTAGCGATATCTCCTGGTTTTTCGACGCCCATATTTCGTAAAGTGGAAACGACAACAATCCCAAAAGCTAATGAAGCTAAAGCATCCAACGTATTATAACCTTCTGTAAATCCTTTAAAGAAAGGACTTGAAATATAATTTTCACCAACAGCGGCACTGGCCACATGACCTAATGGTTTTACAAAGGCTAAAACAATCAAAATTCCTAGCAATGCTAAAAATAACGGATTTAAAAATTTACCCACATAATCTAAGATTTTACTTGGCTTTCTAGAGAAGAGCCAAACGGCTAAGAAAAATAATGCGGAAAAACCAGCAAGAACCAGCCATTGCAAGTCTTTAGGAACAAATGGTGCAAGACCAATCTCAAAAGAAGTAGTTGCTAACCTTGGTAAAGCAAAGAAAGGACCAATCGTTAAATATAATAGTAAGGTAAAAATAAGAGCATAACGACGATTAATCCGAGAAGCTAAGTCAAAAACACCTGAACTTTTAGAAACACCCATAGCAATGACACCAAGAAAAGGTAAGCCAATTCCAGTGGCTAAGAAGCCCAAGTTTGCTAAAAAGACGGAAGCCCCCGCTTCTTGTCCCATATGTACAGGGAAAATTAAATTTCCAGCACCGAAAAACAAACCGAATAACATTGAACCAACGTATAGATAATCACGCCAAACTAACTTTTTTTGCATAGATTCACACTCCTTAATATTGTCTTATTATTTAAAATAACAGAAGAAGAAACAGAGAGCAACCAGTTTTTATAGAAAACATTGGTTTTCTTATTTTTCTATGAAATAAGCATACTGATAATCATCACAATAGTGTCCATTTATATAAAATTCTTCTTTAAAATGTGCTTCCTGCACAAAACCATGTTTTTCATAGAATCGAATGGCTTCTTGATTGGTAGCCATTACTCGCAAACTCAGCTTATGAATCCCGCTTATCTGGGCCATATCTTTGACATACGACAACAAAGAACCACCAATCCCTTGACCTTGGAAATCTGGCGAAACGCCAATACTTAGTAACCATTGCTTTTGATGAGCTGCTAACGAAGTGGGCGGATGGACTTCAATAAATCCAGCGAGTTGTTGTCCGCTGATGGCAACAAAAATCGTTTCATCTTTCATTTTTTCCTGATATGCCGCAAGCGAGAGTGGTTGTATCTCGGCAGGGGTATTCTTTTTTGTCCAAATGATTTGATCCAAGGCATGTAATGCGGGCCAATCTGCTTCGGCAACTAAGCGAATAGTGAGTGAGGTAGACAAGATAATAGGGCTCCTTTTTCTGAAATTTTAAAATATAAAAAGACTATAGCATTTATTGTCTGAAAATTCAAATACTTTTAAAACGAAAAGAAAAATGGCTGCACCTTTTCGATAAAATCAAAATATGCTACCATAGCTACCAGAGGATAGATGGTAAAAAAGAATCTATCTAAATGGAGGGTATGTTTGTGAAAAAAATGGCAGTATATTGTGGCGCCAGTCTGGGGAATGAGCCAATCTATCAGCAAGCTGCAGTAGCGTTAGCCGCCTGGATGAAAGAAAATCACTATGATCTAGTTTATGGCGGTGGCAATGTTGGTCTAATGGGTACGGTGGCTGACACGCTTTTAGCAGAAGGTGGAGAGGTAATTGGTGTCATGCCCACTTTTTTAATGGAGCGGGAGATTGCACATAATGGCATTACAAAGATGCATACAGTCAGTGATATGCATGCGCGTAAGAAAAAAATGATTGAATTGGCAGATGTGTATTTAGCTTTACCCGGTGGTCCCGGCACACTAGAAGAAATTAGCGAGGTGATCTCTTGGGGCCGAGTCGGTGAACATATGAATCCTTGTATTTTATACAACGTGAATGGTTACTATGATTTATTAGCTGCTTTTTTTGATAAAATGGTAGAAACTAGTTTCTTAACAGAAGCGGATCGAGCTAAAATTTTCATTTCAGATTCCTTAGAAGAAATTGGTGCATTTATTGATTCCTATGAACCGCCAATGATTCGTCAATACAAAAACTAGTAAAAAAGAGGCAGTCACTCTAACCAGAATGACTGCCTCTTTTTTACTAGTTTTTCGTTAAAATCCGATGTAAGAACTCTTTTGTCCGAGCTTCTTTTGGATGGACAAAGATATCTTCAGCGGTCCCTTCTTCGGCAATGACACCTTTATCCATGAAAATAACACGATCGGATACGTCCCGCGCAAATTCCATTTCATGTGTTACAATCACCATTGTTAGCCCTGTATGGGCAAGATTTTTCATTGTTTTTAGCACTTCGCCAACCATTTCAGGATCCAATGCAGAAGTTGGTTCATCGAAAAGTAAAACATCTGGATCCATTGATAATGCTCGAGCAATGGCTACCCGTTGCTTTTGTCCACCAGACAATTGAGCAGGTTTGGCATCAATAAAACGAGCCATGCCAACTTTTTCTAAATTTTCTAAGGCAATTTTTTTGGCTTCTTCTTTGTTTCTTTTTAGGACAGTCATCTGACCAGAAGTACAGTTTTCTAAGACATTCATGTTATTAAATAAATTGAATGATTGGAAAACCATGCCTAAATGGGTCCGATATTTGGGCAAACTATAACCACGTTCTAAAACATTTTTACCATTATAGATGATTTTGCCATCTGTTGGTTTTTCTAACAAATTAATACAACGTAGTAACGTTGATTTACCAGAACCAGAAGAACCGATAATGGTGACAACTTCTCCTTTATTGACGTTCATATTGATATCTTTTAATACTTCGTTTTCGCCAAAGCTTTTTCGTAAATGTTCAATTTCAATAATTGCACTCATCTGTTTGCCTCCTAGCTTTCTTTTCCTTCTTCAGTTAATTCTTCTACTTTAACGTAAGCAGAAGGGCCATCCATTTTACGTTCCACAACACGTAAGATTCGTGTGATCACAAAAGTCATTACCAAGTACATGATGCCGACAATTGTAAAGGTTTGGAAGAACTGGAAGTTTGCGCCAGAAGCAGCATTCCCTTGGAAGAATAAATCTGCAACACCGATAACACTTAACACGGCCGTATCTTTGATATTAATGACAAATTCATTCCCTGTTGCAGGTAAAATATTACGTAATACTTGGGGAATAACGACTTTACGCATTGTTTGTCCATGGGTCATCCCAATCGCTTGTGCTGCCTCGAATTGTCCTTTATCTACTGCGAAAATACCTCCGCGAACAATTTCAGACATATAGGCACCAGTATTCACAGAAACGATAAATAATGCGGCCACTGTTCGGTCTAAAGAGATGCCAAAAGCTAGAGCTAAACCATAGAAAATAACCATTGCTTGAACCATCATTGGTGTACCACGGAAAACTTCAATATAAATAGAAAGAATTAAATTTCCTAATTTTTGGAAGAAACGAGCGACTGGGTTTTCAGAATCTGGAATTGTACGGAAGACACCAATTAGTAAACCAAGGGTTGTTCCGACGACCGTCCCGATTAACGCGATAAATAGCGTTAAACCAGCACCACGTAAAAACATGTCGCCATATTGATTCCAAATATTTTTGAAATCGTTAATAAGTCCTGTTTTTTGTTCATCACTATCTGTTGCTGCAGGTTGATCCTTGATTGCTTGGTCCATAATTTTTGTCCGTTCATCTTGAGAAATACCTGCTAAAATTTTGTTTACTTTTTCAATGTCAGGATCGCCTTTACGCATGCCGACTGCTACTTGTGAGTCTTCAGCGCTAGCATCAAAGCCATTTTCTTTTGGAAATTCTAACATTTTTAATTCTTTATTGACACTAGTTGCTGTTATGCCTTCAGGGCGTTCACTAACATACCCGTCAATCATGCCAGAAGCAAGTGCTGTTCGCATAGCTGAAAAGTTATCCATTGCTTGCTGTTTATTGACATTTGGAATTTGATCAATTAATCCGTAGTGGAATGTATTTAGTTGAGCCGTAATTTTAGCATCAGCTAAATCTTTCAAGCTTTTTGCATTAGCGTATTTGCCATCTTTTTTTACAATTACGACAAATTGTGATTCATAATAAGGGTTTGTAAAAGCAATTTCTTTTTTTCGTTCAGCGGTTGGGCTCATTCCGGCGATAATGGCATCAATTTTTCCAGATTGTAAGGCGGGCGCCAAGCCATCCCATTTGGTTTGGACGATTACTAATTTACGACCTAAACCATCGGCAATTTTTTTAGAAATTTGAACATCATAGCCGCCTGCATAAGAGTTGCCTTGAATAGGCACTGCGCCATGTGCGTCATTTTTCTGTGACCAGTTAAAAGGGGCGTAGCCAGCTTCCATGCCGACACGAAATTCACCATTTTCCTCCGCCGAAGCGTTGGTTGTCATGCCAAGTAACGAAAATAGCGTGACAAGTAGTAGACTGAATGAAAAAACTTTTTTGTTCATCTTTTTCTCTCCTTTAAATTTCTTGTCTGATTGATCGTTTTGTCTTTTTTCAATCAACAAGCTTTGATAATCAGCTGAGCAAAAGCGATTCTGTCTTTTTAAAGGAGAATACTTCTGTCACAACCTATTTTTGAATACAAAAAAACAACCAAACAGATGTAAGGTTGCTAGGTAATGTCGAAAAAAATTCCTCAACGAAACATAGCACAACTTAGCATCACTACTAAGACAGTCCGCAAGCTCTTAACTTACGTCCCAACACACAACAGAAGAGGCTCCGTTATGCATTTCGGCGATTGATCCTAAACTTGCTTCCCAGTGTCCTCTCACTCCACAAGCGTAATAAAAACCGCGACCTCTACCTCTTTTTTGAGGCACTATTCAGTTATTAAATTCAGTTATTAATTTTAGGATAAATCCAGAAGAAAGTCAATATGTTCCAGCAAAGGAATTTATCAAGAGGACACAAACACCATGAAATTAGCGTAACATTTTCCCTACGAAATAGAAACTAATACGAAAAAAGCAACCATTCCTAAAGGAACAGTTGCTTTTTACTTAAGCTTTGACAGCTTTTGGTTCACGACCTAAAATAGCTTGAAGAACAGTCAATACACCTAAAGAAGCTAAAATTGTATAAATTAGACTTGAGTAAGTTAAGATACCGAAATCCCAAGTTTTGTAAACTAATAAAACAATTGCTAAGGCGATAATAGCGATAACGTTGAAGAACGCAAAAGCCCAAAGATTTCCGTTTTCTTTACGAGAAAGATAAAAAACAGAGAACCAAATGCTTAAAACGCCCCAAGCGATGCAGGCAATAATTGCAGCCCAATAAATAATAAATGCGACCATTGTTGTTTCACCTCACTTTTACTCATGCATATTTTACCACGAGTTGAGAAATTTGTCACAAACTCTTTCAAGATAAATCAATATATAGGTAAGAAGTTTTCAAAAAGTGGAAAAACTTTTGGTGCTAATGTTAAAATACGTTATAATATAGAAGATTAGGAGCTGAATCGATATGCAAGATATCACGCAAGCCGAGGCAATTCATTGGTTGGCAACCCAACAAAAAATCACATTTTTAACAGGTGCGGGTATCTCGACAGCCTCAGGTGTGCCAGATTATCGTTCCTTAAAAGGTGTCTATCAAGGAATCCAGCAACCGGAATACTTATTGAGCCGGACTTGCTTAAAAACAGAGCCAGAAAAGTTTTATCAATTCGTTAAAACGCTCTATCATCCAGATGCACAACCTAATATCATTCACCAGAAAATGGCCCAATTAGAGCAAATGAAACGGGGAAAAATTGTTTCACAAAATATTGATGGGCTTCATCGAAAAGCAGGTAGCCAAGAAGTGGTGGACTTTCATGGTAATTTATATGAATGTTATTGCCAAACTTGTGGTGCAACGGTTCCTTGGCAAGACTATTTGCTTAGTGATCGGCACGCTGATTGTCATGGACAAATCCGTCCAGCTATTACTTTGTATGAAGAAGGACTATCCGAAGAGGCAATTGAAAAAGCCATTCAGGCCGTTGCTTCTGCCGACTTAATCGTGATTGTCGGCACGAGTTTTCAAGTGCATCCATTTTGCGATTTGATTCATTATAAACAACCAACGGCAACTATTTTAGCCATTAATCAAACGCCGCTATTTTTACAACAACCTTATTATTTTTTAGAAGCGAAAGCCGAAACGATATTTGCAGAATTAACGATAAAGGAGTAACGGAATGGAAGAATTTAAATCAGAAAAAGAAAAAATGATCGCAGGTGCACTATATTTTGCCTCAGATCCTGAATTAGTGGCTGATCGCAAAAAAGCCCGTGAACAAATGGCGTTAATTAACCAACAACCAGACACTTATATTCGTCGTCAATTAATAGAAGAAACGTTTGGAAAAGTGGGTGTCGGGACGTACATCGAACCGATGATTCAATTTGATTATGGCTACAACATTTCTGTGGGAAAAAATTTCTATGCCAATTTTAATAACGTTTTTTTAGATGTTTGTCCAATCGAAATTGGCGATAACTGTATGTTTGGACCCAATGTGCAACTTTATACAGCCGAGCATCCATTACAAGCGGCCAAGCGTAATAGCGGAATGGAATCAGGGAAACGAATTATCATTGGCAACAATGTTTGGATTGGCGGTGGAGCGATTGTCCTTCCTGGCGTAACATTAGGTGATAATGTAGTGGTGGCAGCAGGTGCTGTTGTGACCAAATCGTTCCCAGAAAACTGTGTGATCGCAGGTAATCCAGCACGGATAATTAAAGAATTGACTGAAGATGACGCCCCAACAACTTCTTTAGAACAACAACGAGCAAAGATTAACCAAATCGATAAGGAACTGGTCCGTTTATTAGAACAGCGGATGGACGTCGTCGCAGAGATTGCTGCAGTGAAAAAGAAAGCAGGTCATGCGGTTTTTGATTCTGAAAGAGAACAACAAGTATTAGAAACTATTCTGAATCATGTTGAAAATGCCGAGTATGAAGAAACATTATCTGAGACTTTCCAGGGGATTATGGACGCCTCTAAACGTTTCCAAGAAAAACATTTAGGAGAGTGAGGCGAAGGTCGTGGATGGAGAAATCAGAAGAAGAGAGATTGTTAAAAGATTAAGAGAGACCGAAAAGCCAATTAGTGCCACTCGTTTTGCAAAAGCTTTTGATGTCAGCAGACAAATTATTGTAGGAGATGTCGCTCTATTACGGGCGACAGGGGTCGAAATTGTCGCAACAGCTCGAGGGTATATGTTGGAACAACCTTTAGAAGGAATTGAGCGGAAAATTGCTTGTCAACATACGCCTGAACAAACGAGAGAAGAATTGTCAGTCATTGTTGCCAAAGGTGGAGAAGTGGTAGATGTGAGTATTGCACATCCGCTTTATGGGGAATTAATCGGCAGTTTGCGCATTCAATCAGAGAAAGATATTGATAAATTTATGGACAAGTATCAAAAAGAGCATGCTACATTACTATCAGTTTTAACAGGAGGCGTCCATCTGCATACTATTCGCTGTGCAGACGAAGAAACTTTCCAAGAAATCAAAGAGGCACTTCGAAAAAAAAGTATTTTGTTTGAAGGATAACGAGAAAAAGAGAGGACGTTGATGTTTGTTCAAGCCCTTTCTTTTTTTTCTTAGAAAATTACCAAAAAAAGATAGAAGAATTTGTGAATTTTCTTCTATTTTTTTAACTTTTTGCTAGAAATTTTTTATGAAACAGTATACTATTAAAAAAGGAGCCATTTAAACAATAACTATGTCAATTATATATGTTGGTACATAAAAATAAATGGAGAAAAATAAAAAAGGAGAATGAGTATGAAAAAACAATTTGCCCTGTTCTCTACCTTATTACTTTTAGGTTCATCAATGCCAGTAGGTGCATTTGCAGAAGGTAATAACTTGGTAGCTGAAAATAGTTCTGTTGCAGAAACAACCGCAGAAGCAACAACTGCTGAAGCCACGGAAACGACAGCGACTAGTGAAACAACAGAAGCGACAGAAGAATCAACAACTGAAACAGAAAGTTCAACCGAACCGAGTGAATCTACAACCACGGAGTCCACGGAAACGTCAGGAACCGAAACGACAGATTCCACAACGGATTCAACATCCACAAGTACGACAGAATCGACTACTGACTCCACCTCAACGAGTACAACAGAGTCAACCACAGATTCTACGTCAACAAGTACAACTGAATCAAGTACCACGCCGACGACTACACCAAGTTCTTCTAAAGAACAGCCAAAACCTGGTACGAGTACTTCTGAATCAAAACAGCCGGCGAAACCAGTGACACCAACAGCGCCAGCTGAAAAGCCAGTAGAACAACCAGCAGCGTCAACACCGCAGCCCGAAATAGTCCCACCAGTTACAAATGCAACGGTTGGGTTAGTGGAAGACGATGAGACGTTTACGGTCAGCAAAACGAAGAAGACAGAAGAGTTTATTCAAGAAATCGGTGAATCTGCTCGGAAAGTGGCCAAGGACAAAAACTTATATGCTAGTGTGATGATTGCTCAAGCAATTTTAGAAAGTGGCAGCGGCAATAGTAAATTAAGCCAGAAACCAAACTACAATTTGTTTGGTATTAAAGGCGATTACAAAGGTCAATCTGTTTCTTTTATTACCTATGAAGACAATGGTTTCGGTAACCTATACACAGTAGAAGCAAAATTCCGTCAATATCCAACGTATAAAGAATCAATGGAAGATTATGCGAAATTATTGAAAAATGGTTTAGATTCCAATAAAGATTTCTATCATGGTGTCTGGAAAACGGAAGCCAAATCATACAAAGAAGCGACACGTTTCCTAACAGGAAAATACGCAACGGACAAAGATTACCATAAGAAATTAAATGCGTTAATTAAAACATACGATTTAACTTATTATGATAAAGAAAAAGCAACCGTTGAACCAATGGAATCAAATTTCCCAGCCTATAATGGCAAAAACTATGACACCTTTAATAGTTATGCTTGGGGCAACTGTACACAATATGTCTACAACCGTATTACGCAATTAGGTAAACGTGTGGACTTAACAATGGGGAATGGTCAAGATTGGGGCGAAACAGGTCGTGCACGCGGGTACAAAGTAAGTCGTACACCAAAAGCAGGCGCAGCGGTTTCCTTCCCAGCTGGCGTTTTAGGCGCAGACAATACTTATGGTCATGTCGCATTTGTGGAAAAAGTCTTTAAAGATGGTAGCATCTTAATTTCTGAAATGAACGTGAAGGGATTAAACGTTGTTTCGACACGTACAATCTCAGCCGATGAAACACATTTAATGAACTATATCGTTCCAAAAGATAAATAAAAAAATCAGCTCTTTGTCAATAAGAACGAATGAGTTGGAAAAATCAAAGCTAGCACTGAAGAAGCAATTTTAATTCTTCAGTGCTAGCTTTTTTTTGTGGCAAAAGTTCTCTCCAATAAAGTTTAATACATTCAGATATTGCCAGGAGATTTCAGGTCGGGATGAGTTAGCAACAGTCGCTGAGAGCTATATTTTTTTTAGGTAGAATCATTTACTTTTAGGTGGAAGATGTCTTATAATTGTAAGCGGATACAAAAATAAAAAAGAGGTGGGTAAATGAGTAAAAAAGAAATAAATCAAGTAGTTGCCAGTAGCTATCAATTGTATATTAATGGAGAGTGGACAACAGGTAGTGGTAACAAAATGATTGCTAGTTACAATCCTAGTAATGGCGAAAAATTAGCAGAATTTGTTGATGCCACAAATGCAGATGTAGATCGAGCTGTAGAAGCAGCTCAAGAAGCGTTTCAGACATGGAAAGATGTTGACGTTGTAACAAGAAGCAATCTTTTATTGAAAATTGCTGATTTGATTGAAGAAAATCAAGAACATTTGGCTATGGTGGAGACTTTAGATAATGGAAAACCGCTTCGGGAAACGCAATCGATTGATGTCCCTGCCAGTGCAGACCATTTTCGGTATTTTGCTAGTGTGATTCGTGGAGAAGAAGGGTCTGTCAAAGAATTTGATAAGGATACGTTATCCATTGTTGTGAAAGAACCCATTGGTGTTGTGGGTCAAATTATTCCGTGGAATTTCCCCTTATTAATGGGTGCTTGGAAATTAGCGCCAGCGTTGGCAGCAGGTAATACGGTTGTGATTCATCCGTCCTCGAGCACATCATTAAGTCTGTTGGAATTGTTTAAGATTTTTGATCAAGTCTTGCCGAAAGGAGTAGTGAATTTAATCACCGGTCGTGGTTCTGATTCAGGAAATTATATGTTGGCACATCCAGGGTTTGATAAGCTAGCTTTTACAGGCTCAACAGAGGTAGGGTACACTGTCGCTAAAGCCGCAGCCGACCGCCTAATTCCAGCCACTTTAGAACTTGGCGGAAAATCAGCCAACATTATTTTTGAAGATGCCAATTGGGAACGTGCATTAGAAGGCGTGCAGTTAGGGATTTTATTCAATCAAGGGCAAGTTTGTTGTGCTGGGTCTCGTGTGTTCGTTCAGTCAGGTATTTATGATCAATTTGTAGAAGCTTTAAAGGAAAAGTTTGAACAAGTGAACGTTGGTTTCCCGTGGGAAAAAGATGTTGAAATGGGCGCTCAGATCAATGAGCATCAATTGGAAGAAATTTTAAAATATGTCGAAATTGGTGTGAAGGAAGGAGCTACGCTGATTACTGGTGGGCAACGTTTAACAGAAAATGGGCTAGACAAGGGGGCGTTTTTAGCGCCTACGTTATTAGCGAATGGTACGAATACAATGTGTGTGGCCCAAGAAGAAATCTTTGGTCCTGTTGCAACAGTGATTAAATTTGAAACGGAAGAAGAAGTCATTCGTTTAGCTAATGATTCTGAATATGGTCTAGGTGGTGCCGTCTTTTCTCAAGATATCAATGTGGCATTACGGGTTGCTCGTGGTGTACGGACAGGTCGGATGTGGGTCAACACATACAATCAATTGCCTGCGGGCGCGCCATTTGGCGGTTATAAAAAATCAGGAATTGGTCGAGAAACGCATAAATCAATGCTAGATGCTTATACGCAAATGAAAAATATTTACATTGTGACAAAAGAAGAAGCAGATGGACTGTATTAAGTAGTGTAGTGAATTTTAGATAACAAACTTATTTGTGGCTATTGTTATTTTCGAGCTAAACAAAACAATAATTTTTTGAAAAAGTTGAGTGATGAGTAAAGTAAAACAGATTAAAAGTAAAGCCTGGTGCAAAAATCACTTTGGATTTTTGTACCAGGCTTTAAAGCGGAGTAACAATAGTGGCCACTCTTGGTTGTTTTAAATTTTCGACTATTATAGAAGGAGTTATTTTGCTTCTTCTGCTTCAAATTTAGCAAAAGCTGTTTCAATAACTTCTTTTAATGCAGAAGCAGAAGCTTCCATTTTTTCTTGTTCAGCATCTGTTAATGGAATTTCAATGACTTGTTTAACTCCTTGGCGGTTGATGATCGCTGGTGCACCGATATAAATATCGTTTTGACCATATTCACCTTCTAAATAAACAGATAATGGTAACACAGAGTTTTCATCGTTTAGGATAGCTTTAGTGATACGCGCTAGTGCAACCGCGATTCCATAGAAAGTAGCTCCTTTTTTCTCGATGATTGTGTAAGCAGCGTCGCGTACGTTGAAGAATAAATTAACCATTGCTTCTTCATCGACGTCAGGATTATTTTTCACCCATTCGTAAATTTGTAAGCCAGCGACATTCGCATGTGACCAAACTGGGAATTCTGTATCTCCGTGTTCCCCTAAGATGTAGGCATGGACATTTCGTGCATCAACATCAACTAATTCGGCAATTGCTTGACGGAAACGAGCAGAATCTAGTGAAGTTCCTGAACCGATTACTCGTTCTTTCGGGAAGCCAGAGAATTTCCAAGTTGAATAAGTCAAAATATCAACTGGGTTTGCGGCAACTAAGAAGATACCGTTGAAACCAGAATCAACAATTGTTGTAACGATTTCTTTATTAATTTTCAAGTTTTTATGAACTAAGTCTAAACGAGTTTCGCCTGGTTTTTGAGGCGCACCAGCTGTTAAGACAACTAAGTCTGCATCATGGCAATCGTCATAAGTAGCAGCATAGATTTTTTTAGGAGAAGTAAATGCTAATGCGTGAGATAAGTCCAACGCGTCTCCTTCAGTTTTTGGTACATTAATATCAATAATCCCAACTTCTTGAGCAATATTCTGAGTTACTAAAGCAAAGGCATAGCTAGAACCTACGGCACCGTCCCCGACTAAAATTACTTTTTGGTGATCTTTATTCCCTGCGGCTGCAGTCATGTGTACCATTCCTTCCTCTACATTCTTTTTCATGAGCAACGAGTTTTTATTTCCTGTTGCTAAAGTGATAGTAACATGGTTTGTAAAAAATGTCACGAACTTTGATTGTAAAAATGATACAGTTTTCAGACCTGTTTCAAAATGGTAGCTCTTACATGTGCGCAATTTCACTATCTTACGCATATTTAAATTTCTAAAAAATTTTTTTACATCTTTCTTAATCTTCAAAGACTGCGAGTTTTTTTATTTCTATGGTATAATGAATAAAACTGGGTAGCGCATACGCTTCCCAGCCATTTTGTGTTGGCAAGCTTATAATCCAAGGAGAATGAAAGATGAAAGTAATCGTAGGACTGGGAAATCCCGGTAGTAAATACAAAGAAACAAAACACAACATTGGCTTTATTACGCTAGATGAAATTGCGTATCGGCAAAATGTTTCGTTTAATAATAGTAATTTTGAAGCAGATATTGCAGAGTTTTTTATAGGGACTGAGAAAGTATTGTTAGTGAAACCATTAACATTTATGAATGAATCAGGTCGCTCTGTTGGTCCGTTGTTGACCTACTTTGGGGTAGATGAGGAAGACTTGATTGTTATTTATGATGACTTAGACTTAGAGGTCGGTAAAATTCGTTTACGGCAAAAAGGTAGTGCTGGCGGCCACAATGGGATAAAAAGTCTGATTGCCCATTTAGGAACAAATGTCTTTCCTAGAATTAAAATTGGCATTGGTCGGCCCTCAAAAAATGATACAGTTATCCACCATGTACTAAGTACTTTTCCCAAAGAAACACACGAAGAGATGTTACTTGCTGTAAAAAAAGCAGCCGATGCCGCTTTATATGCATGTGAAGGACATACGTTTGTTGAAACAATGAATCAATTTAATGGAAAATAGCAGAAAGGAGGGCCCTTGTTTGAATATTATCGAACGAATTAGCCAAACAGAAATTGCTAAATCATGGCGCAGTCAACTAATGACAACAGGAACGCGCCAACTAATTACTGGGTTATCAGGCTCTGCTAAAACATTACTGATGGCAGGCGCTTTACAAAAGACGCATCAAAAAATTGTTATTGCGGTCCCAAACCTATACTATGCCAATCAATTAGTAGATGATTTTTTAAATATTTTACCTTCAGAACAAGTTCATCTATTTCCAGTAGATGAAGTGTTATCCGCCGAAATGGCCTTTTCTTCACCAGAAGCGCGCGCAGATCGAGTGAGTGCGTTAAATTTCCTGATGACAGCGAATGCAGGAATCGTGGTCGTACCAGTAGCTGGACTACGAAAATATTTGCCAACGAAAGAAACGTGGCAAAATGCGCAACTTCATTGGGAAATCGGGACAGAAGTAGAACCTGAAATCCTCGCGCAACGCCTAGTGTTAATGGGCTATGAACGCCAATCGATGGTCGGGAAGCCTGGCGAATTTAGTATTCGCGGAAGCATTATTGATGTCTATCCGCTAAATGCCGAATACCCTGTTCGGGTGGAACTGTTTGATGTTGAAATTGACTCCATCCGTTATTTCGAAGCAGATACCCAACGTTCATTAGAAAATCTTGAAGAAGTAACGATTTCACCAATGACTGATTTAGTATTCTCAAAGGCAGATATGAATCATGGCATGATGAGGTTACAAGATGCTCTAGAAAAACGTTTAGCGACAGCTAAAGATCAAACAGAGACCGATTTTTTAGAAGAATATTTTGGTCAGTTGCTGTCTTCTTGGGAACAAGGGATTCCTACAGAAAATGCTCACTATTATACAGATTTTCTGTACCAACAAAAAACTACGCTGTTAGATTATTTACCAGAAAATAGTTTGCTTTTTGTGGATGATTATTCTCGTATGATGGAAACGGAGCGAGAAATCGCTAGAGAGGAAGCGGAATGGCAAACCCTGAAAATTGAAGAAATGCGCGTGTTTTCTGAACAAACTTTTGGCGTAGACTTTCATGATCAATTGCGAAAAACTGCACGAAATACGACCTTCTTTTCACTTTTTCAAAAAGGAATGGGGAATCTTCGTTTCCAAGAAGTCCATAATTTCCAATATCGTTCAATGCAACAATTCTTCGGTCAAATGCCGTTGCTAAAAGCGGAAGTGGACCGTTGGCAAAAGCAAAACCAAACGGTCGTTGTTTTTGTTCCTACGAAAGAACGGATTCAAAAAGTCGAAGAGCTATTTCAGGACTTTGACATACCTAGCGTAGTAAGCAATTGGGATCAGTTGTTAGATGGGCATGTCCAAATTGTCCAAGGGGCATTACAAACAGGGTTTGAATTACCTAAAAACAAGCTCGTGGCGATTACGGAAAAAGAAATTTTTCATACAACGACCAAAAAACGGGCACGTCGTCAAACAATCTCTAATGCGGAACGTTTGAAAAGTTATAGCGACTTAAAAACGGGCGATTATGTCGTTCATGCGAATCACGGGATTGGTAAATATATTGGTATGGAAACCTTAGAAGTTGATGGGGTCCATCAAGATTACATGACTATCTTGTACCAAAATGATGACAAGTTATTTATTCCAGTAACACAATTGAACTTGATTCAAAAGTTCGTTGCTTCCGAGTCTAAAACGCCGAAAATTAACAAGCTAGGCGGCAGTGAATGGACAAAAACCAAACGAAAAGTTGCTTCGAAAATTGAAGATATCGCGGATGATTTAATCTTACTTTATGCGACAAGAGAATCGGAAAAAGGCTATGCTTTTCCGCCAGATGATGCGTATCAAAAAGAATTTGAAGAGGCTTTTCCGTATTCTGAAACAGATGATCAATTACGTAGTGCTGCCGAAATTAAACACGACATGGAAAAATCTCGACCAATGGATCGTTTGTTAGTTGGCGATGTAGGGTTTGGTAAAACAGAAGTGGCTTTACGAGCGGCTTTCAAAGCTGTTAGCAACAATAAACAGGTTGCCTTTTTAGTGCCAACAACTATTTTAGCGCAACAACATTACGAAACGATTCAAGAGCGGTTTGAGGGCTTTCCTGTAGAAATTGGTTTATTAAGTCGTTTCCGCACGAAAAAACAGCAAAATGAAACAATTGAAAAAATTAAACATGGCCAAGTAGATATTGTGATTGGTACCCATCGTTTATTGTCGCAAGATATTAATTTTAGTGATTTAGGCTTGTTGATTATTGATGAGGAACAACGGTTTGGAGTGAAACATAAAGAACGACTAAAACAATTGCGTTCACAAGTGGATGTCTTGACGTTAACAGCAACGCCAATCCCAAGGACCCTTCATATGTCGATGTTAGGTGTCCGTGATTTATCTGTCATCGAAACCCCACCAGAGAATCGTTATCCGATCCAAACGTATGTCATGGAAAATAATCCTGGGGCGATTCGGGAAGCGATTGAGCGAGAAATGGCCCGAGATGGCCAAGTCTTTTATTTATACAATCGAGTAGATACGATTGAACGAAAAGTTGAAGAGTTACAAGCACTAGTTCCAGATGCACGAATTGCGTATGCACATGGTCAAATGACAGAAGTACAACTGGAGAATACTTTGTTTGATTTTATTGAAGGACAATATGATATATTAGTCACTACAACAATTATTGAAACAGGAGTAGATATTCCTAATGCTAATACCTTGTTTGTAGAAAATGCGGACTACATGGGCTTATCTACGTTGTATCAATTACGTGGTCGTGTGGGGCGTAGCAATCGAGTGGCCTATGCTTATTTTATGTACGAACAGCAAAAAATCCTAAACGAAGTTAGCGAGAAACGTTTAGAAGCAATTAAAGACTTTACGGAATTAGGTTCTGGGTTCAAAATTGCGATGCGTGACCTTTCCATTCGAGGGGCCGGAAACCTTCTTGGTGCCCAACAACATGGCTTCATTGATTCGGTTGGGTTTGATATGTACTCACAGATGTTATCTGAGGCAGTTGCTCGTAAACAAGGAAAAAATATCCAAGACCAAAAAACGTCTGTTGAAATTGATTTGGGCATTGATGCTTATATTCCAGGAACGTACATCACAGATGAACGACAAAAAATTGAAATTTATAAACGGATTCGTCAATTAGAAAATATGGATATGTACGAAGAATTAGAAGCGGACTTGTTAGACCGCTTTGGAGAGTATCCTGACGAAGTGGCGCATTTATTAACCACTGGCCGTATCAAAATGGATGGCGACCGTGCCTTGTTAGAAAGTATTCGTAAACGCGACCAAAAAGTCAAGTTTGTGTTAAGTAAAATTGGCACAAAAACATACTCTGTGGAGCAGTTGTTTGAAGCGTTATCGGCAACCAGCTTAAAAGCGGATCTAGCAGTTGAGAAAGAACAAATGACTATTTCCTTGAAGTTGCCGAAAGATTGTAAAGAAGCTGTTTGGATTCAAGAAATTGCTACTTTTACAACCGCATTGCGACAAGAAAAATACAAACATTCGCAAGAAACGGATTCCCTTTAAAAGGAGGCCTAGAAGATGGCACAAAAAGAAATGCAACGAATGATGCAAGGTGCCGTTGTGTTAACCGTTGCTTCCTTCATTGCAAAAGTGTTGAGTGCGTTTTATCGCGTTCCTTTTCAGAACTTTGTAGGGGATGAAGGATTTTACGTGTATCAGCAAGTTTATCCAATCTATGGGATTGCGATGACATTAGCATTGTCAGGCTTACCGCAATTTATTTCCAAAATTGTTGCTGAACAACCAGATATTCGGAGTCAAAAACAAGTGTTGCGCCAACTATATCCCTATGTGTTATGGTTAGCGATTGCTTGTTGGGCCTTCTTTTTCTTTGGTAGTCAAGAAATTGCTATTAGTATGGGGGATGCTGCACTCCAACCATTAATGGAAGTTGTTTCCTTTACCTTTTTACTCGTTCCAATTCTTTCTTTCTATCGTGGGAATTTTCAAGGTCATTTGTTGATGGTGCCTAGTGGTATTTCACAGGTGATGGAACAGTTTGTGCGTGTCGGGGTTATTCTAGTAGCTGCGTTGTCCTATCATTACTTTGGTGGCTCCATTTACCAAACGGGGACGGTGGCCATGAGTGGTGCGTTGGCTGGCGGTATCTTAGCGGTACTTGTCTTATGGTACTACAATCGAAAAATTCTTAGTGGAAGTACGGAATACTTGCATCAATGGAAGATTATGCCTCAAACCACAGGACTATTTAAACGTTTAATGATTGAGGGTGGTTTGGTCTCTTTATATAGTGCTTTTCTGATTCTATTTCAATTAATTGATTCCTTTAAAGTAAAAAATGCCCTCATGCTTTTCGGGCTCTCTGATTTAGCTGCGAAAGTGGACAAAGGGGTCTATGATAGAGGCCAACCACTAGTTCAATTAGGATTGGTAATTGCTTTAGCTTTAAGCTCGACCTTTTTACCAGGTTTGACAAAATATTTTATGAAAAAAGACCGTCAACAATTTTTACAAGTTGCAAAAATCTTTTTGCGTCTTACCACAACCTTGGCATCGGCGGCTTCGATTGGTCTGATGATGTTATTGCCGTACATGAACTTTACGCTTTTTAAAGATTATAAAGGCAACGATGTTTTAGGGGTGTATGTTTTATCCATCGCTTTTATGGCCATTATTCAGGCCTACCAAAGTATTGAACAAAGTCGCAATCGTTTTAAAGGTCCTTTAGTGGCAGCTGGTGTGGGCTTATTAGTGAAATTACTGACAACGGGCTTTTTCACCATTCGTTGGGGAACATTAGGTGCTAGTTGGTCTACTATTCTTGGGTTACTAGCGACGCTATTCGTTTTAGTCCGACAATCGGATGCAGCGATTAATTGTTTTGTTCGAGAACGAAACTTTTTGAAAAAATTGTTGCTTAGTTTAGCAATCATGATGCTGTCATTACTGGTCTATCAAGGAATTATCTCCATCTTGTTCCAAGGTGTGCATCACCGAAGTCAAGCGTTTTTCGTTACAGTTTTAGGTGTTGCAGTGGGTGGTACAGTTTTTATTAGCACCATCATTAAGTTAGAATTATTTACGATACGTGAATGGTTAAGTTTACCGTATGGCGCAAAAATTTTACGAATGAGACAAAAAAAATAAAAGAGGTGAATGTGATGCGGTTAGATAAATTTTTAAAAGTTTCTCGCATTATTAAAAGAAGAACAGTTGCCAAAGAAGTCGCTGATAAAGGTCGGATTCAAATCAACGGAGTCTTAGCCAAATCTTCTAGTACTGTGAAGATTGGTGACCTTGTCAAAATTCAATTTGGGAACAGAATTTTAGAAGTAGAAGTCCTGCAACTAAATGACTCTACGAAAAAAGAAGATGCCACAAAAATGTATGAAATAAAATCAGAAACACGTGTCTCTGAAGAATAAGCAGGTGAGGATGGAGCGCTTGGCAAGTTCATTGAAAAGATGAATATTCCAAGCGCTTCATCCTTTCAGCGTTTTAATGAAACAGACGCGCCGCTTTTGAAAAAAATTAATAAATCAACCGCTGTTATTTCAAAAGCAAAGAATATTTTAGAAAAAAGCTTGATTTTCTTTAACTTCTCTGAAATTAACATTAGACAAGGTTCTTAGATGTTGGTATAATAAAACGGACAATCCAAAGCGAGTGGAGCGAGACGATGGGAAAGAATGAAAAAAACTCGAAGAAAGTTGCGGCATTGGAAAATGACTACACGAAAGAACAGTATGTCGAATTCCAAAAACAACAGAAACAATTGATTTTTAGACGCAGACGCTTGGCAGCGATTTTTCTCGTGGCCTTCATTATTTTTGCCTTTTCTGGCATCCAATTGATGAAAGATTATCATCGCTTAGGTGCTTTCAAACAAGAACGAGCAGATGCAATTGCTGAATCCGTAGCAGTTGATAAGAAGGTCAAGGATCTAAAAAAAGACGTTGCTTTGTTAAAAGATGATGATTATGTGGCAAAATTAGCACGTAGCCGTTTCCTTCTCTCAAAAGAAGGCGAACAGATTTATCCCACACCAGAACAAATGAAAAAAACACAGACTTCTGGAGCGGAAGAAAGCAAGAGCAGTTCAGAAAAAAATAGTCAATCACAGTCTTCAACTGAAACAACTAAGTCTTCAGCTGAATAAACTGCAATTATAATTAGGGAAAAAATAGGAGGAACAATTTTTTTATGTCAATCGAAGTAGGAGCTAAATTGCCAGGAAAAGTGTCAGGGATTACTAACTTTGGTGCATTTATTGATTTAGGAGAAGGAAAAACTGGGTTAGTACACATCAGTGAAGTGTCTAATGGATTCGTTAAAGATATTCATGATGTATTAACAGTAGGTGACGAAGTAACAGTGAAAGTAACCTCAGTTGGTGACGACGGCAAAATTGGCTTATCGATCCGTAAAGCACAAGAGCCAGCAGAAGGGCAACAACCAAAACGTGAATTTCAACGTCGTGAAAACAATTATGAGAATCGTGACCGTAATCCACGCGCAGGGGGCAAAAAGCCTTTCAATAAACCACAAGCAAATAACAATAAACAAGATTTTGACTCATTGATGAGCTCTTTCTTGAAAGATAGTGATGACCGTTTATCTTCATTAAAACGTAATACTGAAGGCAAACGTGGCGGACGTGGCGGACGTCGCGGCTAAGCACAAACAAATAGGGGGACTGGGGATAACGAATGGGTTATTTCTCGGTTCCTCTTTTATTCTAAGGAAGAAAGAAGGGCGAACAATGTTTTGGCAGTTTTATAAACGAGGAAAAGAACAAGGATTTTGGCAACCGCATCAAACAATCGTGGTCGCCGTTTCTGGTGGTGTAGACTCCATGGCCCTTTTGACGTTAATGGAACAGGTGGCAGAAAAAGAACAATTACAATTGGTTGTTGCACACGTCAATCATCAATTGCGAGAAGCGTCGGCACAGGAAGCGCAATATCTCGCTACCTATTGTCAGCAGCGAGAGCTAACGTATTATGAAACACGTTGGGAAGACCCTGAAAAGCAACGAAATTTAGAAGCAAAAGCGCGCACATTTCGTTATGAATTTTTTAAAGAAGTCATGGAAATTGAAGGTGCGGCGGTCTTAATGACGGCACATCATCTAGACGATCAAGCGGAAACGATTTTAATGAAGCTGATTCGAGGAACTAATTTTTCCCATTCCGCGGGCATTAAAGAGAGACGTCCTTTTGCGACAGGGGAATTGATTCGTCCGTTACTCATTTATCCAAAAGAAGAATTGTATCAATTTGCACAGCGCCAAGCATTCGTTTATTTTGAGGATGAAACGAACCAAACCAATGAATATTTGAGAAATCGGCTCCGTAATCAGGTTTTGCCGCTATTAAAGCAGGAAAATCCGCAATTCTTAGATCAGATTGCTTCTTTTAGTAATGAACAACGTTTTGCCCAAGAATTTATTCAAGAACAAATTGAGCCTCAATTATCTGAAGCCGTAGAACCGACCCAACAAGGCTGGCGCATTCCTTTGAAGAGATTATTAAAAGAAACGCCTGCGTACCAGCACTTCTTTTTAACCGCGTTTTTCCAAAAAACATTAGTGCCATTAGGGGTTTCGTTAAACCAACGCCAGATGACACAAATTTTAAAAGTTTTGAATGATGAACGGCAACCGCAAGGCTCGGTTATGTTAGAACAGCAATGGCAGCTAGCTAAAAGTTATGATTGGCTGTGCTTAGAACAAAAACAGGTTGCACTGCGAGAAGAAGTTACACATTTATTAGTACCTGGCGCGGGGATTTATTTATCGGAAACCGAGTGGCTAGGATTAATTGCGACAGACAAACCGTTTCCTCTTCCTGAAGAGATTAATCAGTGGACGGGTCAGTTGTTAGCGATCCCGTTGACCACAGCCACACCTTTGACCGTTCGTCATCGCCAAAGTGGTGATCGGATTACATTAAAACCAGGGTTTACGAAAAAATTAAGCAGAGTTTTTATTGATCAAAAAGTGCCAAATGAAGCGAGAGAGAGTGCTTGGGTCATTACGGATGAGCAAGAGGAAATCATTTGGGTACCAAAATTTGCAAATTCCTATTTGAGTATTCCTTTAGAAACTGATAAAATACACTACAGACTCCTTTTTAAGACAAAGGAGTAATGCTGAAAGGAGCGCACTATGATAGAAAAAGATATTGAGAAAGTCCTAATCTCCAAAGAAGAAATTCTTGCGAAGTCTGCAGAGCTTGGCAAGCAACTGACAGAAGAATATCAAGGGAAAAATCCTTTAGTGGTCGGTATTTTAAAAGGTGCAGTACCATTTATGGCTGATTTGACTCGTGAAATCAATACTTATTTAGAATTGGACTTTATGGATGTATCTAGCTACGGCAACGCGACAGTTTCTTCAGGCGAAGTAAAAATTGTCAAAGACTTAGACACAAATGTCGAAGGTAGACATATTTTAATCGTAGAAGATATCATCGATAGTGGTCGTACATTAGCGTATTTAGTAGATTTGTTTAGATACCGTAAAGCTGCATCTGTGAAAATTGTTACCTTATTAGATAAACCAGAAGGCCGTGTAGTAGACATTAAAGCTGACTACGTAGGGTTTGATGTGCCAAATGAGTTTGTGGTCGGTTACGGATTAGACTATGCAGAAACGTACCGCAACTTGCCTTATATTGGCGTTTTAAAACCTGAAGTTTACGAATCAAATTAATATCTATCAAGGAATTAATTGTGTTACAATGTAAAGGTCAGGATTGATAAAAGAATAACATGAATTGTAATGATGAGCATAAGGAGGACAGGCATGAACAAAAAGAATAATGGCATGAAAAATGGTTTATACTACGTCTTAGTAGTACTTGCCATGGTCATGGTTGTCTATTTCATTTTTGGAAATAACAACCAACAATCGCCAGACATCGATTACTCAACCTTCCAACAACAATTGGAAGACGGAAAAGTCAAAGACATGACCATTCAACCAACCAATGGGGTTTACCGGATTGAAGGTCAGTATAAAGAAAAACAAGAAGTGAAAGACACAGGTGGTCTGTCATTGTGGGGCTCAACGCAAGCGTCGTCAAAAGGCTTCACAACAACCGTTTTACCTAGTGATACAACCTTAGCTGGCATTCAAGATGCGGCACAAAATAACAAGGTGAAGCTAGTTGTCAAAGAACAATCAACAAGTGGTGCTTGGTTGTCACTGTTGTTTAGTTTCTTACCATTAGTGATTATTTTCTTCTTCTTCTACATGATGATGAGCCAACAAGGCGGTGGCGGTGGCGGCGGTGGCCGTGTGATGAACTTCGGTAAATCAAAAGCCAAAGAAGCCGATAAAAAAGCTAACCGTGTCCGCTTCTCAGATGTAGCTGGTGCGGAAGAAGAAAAACAAGAATTAGTTGAAGTAGTGGAATTCTTAAAAGATCCACGTCGTTTCGCTGAATTAGGCGCACGGATTCCTGCGGGCGTACTATTAGAGGGACCTCCAGGGACTGGTAAAACGTTACTTGCTAAAGCCGTAGCAGGTGAAGCAGGTGTGCCATTTTACTCAATCTCAGGTTCAGATTTCGTTGAAATGTTTGTCGGGGTCGGTGCTAGCCGTGTCCGGGATTTATTTGAAACAGCGAAGAAAAACGCACCTGCGATTATCTTTATCGATGAAATCGATGCAGTTGGTCGTCAACGTGGTGCTGGTATGGGTGGCGGACACGACGAACGTGAACAAACCCTTAACCAATTATTAGTTGAGATGGATGGTTTTGATGGCAATGAAGGAGTTATCGTAATTGCTGCAACGAACCGTTCAGACGTGTTAGACCCAGCGTTGTTACGTCCAGGTCGTTTTGACCGCCAAATCTTGGTAGGACGTCCAGATGTCAAAGGTCGTGAAGCGATTTTACGTGTTCATGCGAAAAACAAACCGTTAGCTGATGACGTTGATTTGAAAGTTGTTGCACAACAAACACCAGGTTTTGCTGGTGCTGATTTAGAAAATGTCTTAAACGAAGCAGCCTTAGTTGCCGCTCGTCGTAACAAGAAAAAAATTGATGCTTCTGATGTGGATGAAGCCGAAGACCGCGTAATTGCTGGTCCAGCTAAAAAAGATCGCGTGATTAATAAAAAAGAACGCGAAATGGTGGCTTACCATGAAGCGGGACACACAATCGTTGGTTTAGTCTTAAGCCGTGCCCGTGTTGTCCATAAAGTAACAATTATCCCTCGTGGTCGTGCAGGCGGTTATATGATTGCTTTACCAAAAGAAGATCAATTCTTAATGACTAAAGAAGATATGTTTGAACAAATCGTTGGCTTACTTGGTGGACGTACAGCAGAAGAAATTATCTTTGGCGTTCAATCAACAGGGGCTTCAAATGACTTTGAACAAGCAACAGGGATTGCCCGTAGCATGGTAACGGAATATGGAATGAGTGACAAATTAGGACCTGTTCAATATGAAGGAAACCATCAAGTCTTTGTCGGTCGTGATTATGGTCAAACAAAAGCTTACTCAGAACAAGTGGCGTTTGAAATCGATCAGGAAGTTCGCCGTATCTTAATGGATGCTCATACAAAAGCGCATGAAATTATCGAAGCGCACCGTGAACAACATAAACTAATCGCTGAAAAACTATTAGAATATGAAACATTAGATGCAAAAGCAATCAAATCATTATTTGAAACAGGTAAAATGCCTGAAGGTGCTGACAGCGACTATCCTAGTGAAAAAGAAGCGCAAACATTCGAAGAAGCAAAACGTGCTTTAGAAGAAAAAGAAGCGCAAAAACAAGTTGAAGAAAAGCAAGACTTTGAAGAAGCGAAAAAAGAATTACATGATGAAGCAGAAGAAGTCAAAGTAGAAAGCGAACAAACAGAAAAAGAAGTCCAATCTGAAGAGAAAAAAGATTCAGATTCCAATTCTGAATATGATCGCAATAACTACGAAGATCGTTATAAATAACCAATTAGTAGAAGGTGCAGTATTTGTCGAGTTGACGAATACTGCACCTTCTATAATATTAAGATATTCTATAGAAGGAAGATTATTTGGTTGAAAAAACACCTGATTCCTAGTATTATCTGACTAATGGACAAAAAAGCACCAAGAGAAGAGGAAAAAGAATGGAAGATTATTTAGTAAAAGCCCTTTGTTATAAAGGTTCAATACGAGCATATGCCATCAGTGCCACTGAAACTGTTAGTGAAGCGCAAAGAAGACATGATACATGGAGTTCTTCTACCGCAGCGTTAGGACGCACATTGATTGGAGCCCTTTTACTAGGAGCGACTTTAAAAGGTGACGATAAATTAACTGTAAAAGTACAAGGAAATGGCCCAGCTGGTGCTATTATTGTCGATAGTAATGGCCGTGGAGAAACAAAAGGCTATATTAAAAATCCACATGTCAGCTTAAAGTTGAATGCAACAGGTAAAATTGATGTACGTGGTGCTGTCGGTAACGAAGGAATTTTCACAGTCATTAAAGATTTAGGATTAAAAGAAACCTTTTCTGGACAAACACCTATTGTTTCTGGTGAAATCGGTGAAGACTTTACATATTTTATGGCGGTCTCTGAACAAGTTCCTTCAGCTATCGGTTTAGGTGTATTGGTGGACACGGATGAATCTGTGAAAGCAGCCGGTGGTTTTATGATTCAAGTAATGCCAGGTGCCGATGAAAGTACCATTGATTTTATTGAACAGCGCCTAGCGGAAGTACCACCAATTTCACAATTACTAGAAAATGGAGAAACACCTGAACAAGTCTTGTATCGCTTATTGGGAGAAGACGAAGTAGAAATTTTAGAAAAAATGCCTGTACAATTTAAATGTGACTGTTCCAAAGAAAAATTTGCGACCGCTTTGATTGCTGTTGGGATCGATGAATTAAATGCGATGATTGATGAAGATCATGGAGCAGAAGCAGTTTGTCAATTCTGTAACAATAAATATCACTATAGTGAAGAAGAATTAATTGAACTTCGCGATGAAGCGATTCGCAATACGAAACAAAAGTAGGAGGAAAGACTATGTGGAAAATTGGAGACGTTGAAATCCCCAACCGTGTTGTCGTAGCTCCGATGGCGGGTATTAGTAACGCCGCTTTTCGTGTGACTGTAAAAGAATTTGGCGCAGGATTAGTCGTTTGTGAAATGATTAGTGACAAAGGAATTAAATTAAGAAACAAAAAAACCTTAGAAATGCTATATATTGATGAGCGGGAATATCCTTTAAGTGTACAAATTTTTGGTGGAGATAAAGAAACATTAGTGGAAGCTGCTAAGTTTGTGGAAGAAAATACGCAAGCGGCGATTATTGATATTAACATGGGTTGCCCTGTCAATAAAATAATTAAAGCTGAAGCTGGTGCGAAATGGTTGCTGGATCCGAATAAAGTGCATGAGATGGTTCACGCAGTCTCTTCGGCAGTTTCTTTGCCTGTCACTGTAAAAATGCGAACAGGCTGGGATGAAGATCATCTATATGCTGTAGACAACGCTTTGGCTGCCGAACAAGCAGGGGCTTCGGCCATTGCTATGCATGGTCGGACACGTGTCCAAATGTATGAAGGGACAGCCAACTGGGACGTTTTAAAGGAAGTGAAAAAGCATTTAACCATTCCTTTTATGGGAAATGGCGATGTCAAAACGCCTGAAGATGCTAAACGCATGTTAGAATATGTTGGGGCGGATGGTGTGATGATTGGTCGAGCTGCTTTGGGCAATCCTTGGATGATTCAACGGACGAAAGAATACTTGGAAACGGGCGAATTGATGCCTGAGCCTTCACCAGCTGAAAAAATCAATATTGCAAAAGTTCATTTACAACGATTAGTGGATTTAAAAGGCGAAAAAATTGCGGTCCGTGAGTTTCGCCAACATGCTTCTTACTATCTAAAAGGAATCTCGCGAGCAGCTAAAGTGAAAGTTGCGATTAACCAAGTCGAAACACAACAAGCAGTTGTCGATTTACTTGATGCCTTTGTAGAGAAGATTTCCAAAGTTGCTGTAACTACTATAGAAGAATAAAAAATTCAAGCCGAAAGTAAAATTCGGCTTGCTTTTTTTCGAATTACTGTGGCATTATTAGGATAGGTTAAAATCAAGAATGGAGGAACAACAGTGGCAGAAGAACAACAAGCGCATTTAGAGGATTTAAATGATCAAATGCTCGTGCGCCGCGAAAAAATGGAAGCTTTACGTGAAGAAGGGATTGATCCTTTCGGTAAACGTTTCGATCGCACTCATAATTCAGCAGAACTTCATGAACAATATGATAATCATACAAAAGAAGAACTTAGTGAAATGAATACAGAAGTCAGCGTTGCTGGACGTATGATGACAAAACGTGGTAAAGGAAAAGCTGGTTTCGCCCATTTGCAAGACCGTGAAGGCCAAATTCAAATTTATGTTCGGAAGGACCAAGTTGGAGACGAAGCCTATGAACTATTTAAACATGCTGACTTAGGCGACTTCTTTGGTGTGACAGGTCAAGTAATGAAAACCAATACGGGGGAAGTTACTGTTAAAGCTCAAACAATTACGTTATTAACTAAAGCTTTGCGTCCATTGCCAGATAAATACCATGGATTAACGAATGTGGAACAACGCTATCGTCAACGCTATTTGGATTTAATCAGTAACAAAGAAAGCTTTGATCGTTTCATGAAACGCAGTCAAATTATTAGCGAAATCCGTCGTTATCTAGATGGCAATGGCTATGTCGAAGTAGAAACGCCTGTCTTGCATAACGAAGCAGGAGGAGCTGCTGCTCGTCCATTTATCACACACCATAATGCGTTAGATATGGACTTATACTTACGCATTGCCCTAGAGTTACATTTAAAACGTTTAATTGTCGGTGGCATGGAAAAAGTCTATGAAATTGGTCGTGTCTTCCGTAATGAAGGCATCGATACCACTCATAACCCAGAATTTACAATGCTAGAAGCTTATACTGCTTATACTGATTATCAAGATGTGATGGATTTAACAGAGGGAATTATTCGTAATGCTGCGGAAAAAGTCTTAGGAACTACTGATATCACGTACGATGGTCAAGCTGTTGACTTAGGCAGTCCTTTCAAACGTCTACACATGGTAGATGCGGTCAAAGAACAAACGGGCGTAGATTTTTGGCAAGAGATGACGATAGAAGAAGCCCGTGCGTTAGCTAAAGAACATAATGTTGAAATTACAGATGCCATGACAGTCGGTCATATCATTAATGAATTTTTCGAAACATTTGTAGAAGATACGTTGCAACAACCAACATTTATTTATGGTCACCCAGTAGCTGTTTCACCATTAGCGAAGAAAAATCCAGAAGATGGTCGTTTCACTGACCGCTTTGAACTATTTATTATCGGAAAAGAGTTTGCTAATGCATTTACAGAATTAAATGATCCAATTGACCAACGTGAACGTTTTGAAGAACAAGAAAAAGAACGGGAACAAGGAAATGATGAAGCACACGGAGTAGATGAAGATTTCATCGAAGCCTTAGAATATGGCTTGCCACCAACCGGAGGATTAGGTATTGGGATTGATCGACTAGTTATGTTATTAACCGATGCACAATCAATTCGTGATGTCTTGCTATTCCCAACAATGAGATAAAAAAAGATGCCTTAAGGGCATCTTTTTTTTGTATTCGCAAAAAAATTAAATTAAAAAAGAATAGAAAAACAATTGAAACCAATTCTTTTTTTCTAAAAAAATCGAAGATGGGTAATAAAAAGAATGGGTAATCTGATAAAAAAACGAACTTTATCTAATCGGATAAGAAAGAATAATCGGTATTGAAAAAAAGTTTAAAAAAAGTGAAAATAATGATTGACCAATGCTTGAAATCTTGGTATATTATTACATGTCGCAAGGCGAGTCACACAGCTGAGCGATTCAGAAATCAATAATTAAATAACAATTCTTGATTTCAAATCTCTCGAAAAAAGTTTGAAAAAACAACAAAAAAGTTGTTGACAAATAACAAACGAGATGATAAGATATAGAAGTTGTCACAACAGACAACAACAACCGAGCAAAACAACTTAAAAAACTTTTTAAAAAAAGTTCTTGACATTCAAACGAAAGTTTGTTATGATATAAAAGTTGCTGCGAGGTAACGTAGACCTTTGAAAACTGAACAAAGAATAGACGAACCAAATGTGTAGGGCGTCTTGATTCAATTCAAGACAACAAACATTTTTAACAAGCAAGCAATATGCTAGCAAACAAATTGAGCTTAACAATCGCAAGATTGTTCTAACTTTTATTATGAGAGTTTGATCCTGGCTCAGGACGAACGCTGGCGGCGTGCCTAATACATGCAAGTCGAACGCTTCTTTCCTCCCGAGTGCTTGCACTCAATTGGAAAGAGGAGTGGCGGACGGGTGAGTAACACGTGGGTAACCTACCCATCAGAGGGGGATAACACTTGGAAACAGGTGCTAATACCGCATAACAGTTTATGCCGCATGGCATAAGAGTGAAAGGCGCTTTCGGGTGTCGCTGATGGATGGACCCGCGGTGCATTAGCTAGTTGGTGAGGTAACGGCTCACCAAGGCCACGATGCATAGCCGACCTGAGAGGGTGATCGGCCACACTGGGACTGAGACACGGCCCAGACTCCTACGGGAGGCAGCAGTAGGGAATCTTCGGCAATGGACGAAAGTCTGACCGAGCAACGCCGCGTGAGTGAAGAAGGTTTTCGGATCGTAAAACTCTGTTGTTAGAGAAGAACAAGGACGTTAGTAACTGAACGTCCCCTGACGGTATCTAACCAGAAAGCCACGGCTAACTACGTGCCAGCAGCCGCGGTAATACGTAGGTGGCAAGCGTTGTCCGGATTTATTGGGCGTAAAGCGAGCGCAGGCGGTTTCTTAAGTCTGATGTGAAAGCCCCCGGCTCAACCGGGGAGGGTCATTGGAAACTGGGAGACTTGAGTGCAGAAGAGGAGAGTGGAATTCCATGTGTAGCGGTGAAATGCGTAGATATATGGAGGAACACCAGTGGCGAAGGCGGCTCTCTGGTCTGTAACTGACGCTGAGGCTCGAAAGCGTGGGGAGCAAACAGGATTAGATACCCTGGTAGTCCACGCCGTAAACGATGAGTGCTAAGTGTTGGAGGGTTTCCGCCCTTCAGTGCTGCAGCAAACGCATTAAGCACTCCGCCTGGGGAGTACGACCGCAAGGTTGAAACTCAAAGGAATTGACGGGGGCCCGCACAAGCGGTGGAGCATGTGGTTTAATTCGAAGCAACGCGAAGAACCTTACCAGGTCTTGACATCCTTTGACCACTCTAGAGATAGAGCTTTCCCTTCGGGGACAAAGTGACAGGTGGTGCATGGTTGTCGTCAGCTCGTGTCGTGAGATGTTGGGTTAAGTCCCGCAACGAGCGCAACCCTTATTGTTAGTTGCCATCATTTAGTTGGGCACTCTAGCGAGACTGCCGGTGACAAACCGGAGGAAGGTGGGGATGACGTCAAATCATCATGCCCCTTATGACCTGGGCTACACACGTGCTACAATGGGAAGTACAACGAGTCGCTAGACCGCGAGGTCATGCAAATCTCTTAAAGCTTCTCTCAGTTCGGATTGCAGGCTGCAACTCGCCTGCATGAAGCCGGAATCGCTAGTAATCGCGGATCAGCACGCCGCGGTGAATACGTTCCCGGGCCTTGTACACACCGCCCGTCACACCACGAGAGTTTGTAACACCCGAAGTCGGTGAGGTAACCTTTTTGGAGCCAGCCGCCTAAGGTGGGATAGATGATTGGGGTGAAGTCGTAACAAGGTAGCCGTATCGGAAGGTGCGGCTGGATCACCTCCTTTCTAAGGAATATTACGGAAA
>NZ_CP172950.1:222500-830000 GCF_050546165.1 Enterococcus sp. AZ120
GAATTAAGTTTCCTTGGTCTAATTATCGCGGGGTGGAGCAGTCAGGTAGCTCGTCGGGCTCATAACCCGAAGGTCGTAGGTTCAAATCCTGCCCCCGCAATTGCTTTTATTTTTTAAAGCATACATTTGCATAAAGCAAAAACGAATTGGTTTGGTAGTTCAGCTGGTTAGAATGCCTGCCTGTCACGCAGGAGGTCGCGGGTTCGAGTCCCGTCCAGACCGTTTTTGGCTCGGTAGCTCAGTTGGTAGAGCAATGGATTGAAGCTCCATGTGTCGGCAGTTCGATTCTGTCCCGCGCCATCCAAGAAAAATTTGCGGGTGTAGTTTAGTGGTAAAACCACAGCCTTCCAAGCTGTTGTCGCGAGTTCGATTCTCGTCACCCGCTTTTTTCTTATTTGGGGCCTATAGCTCAGCTGGTTAGAGCGCACGCCTGATAAGCGTGAGGTCGATGGTTCGAGTCCATTTAGGCCCATTTATTTCTTGGGGAAGTACTCAAGTGGCTGAAGAGGCGCCCCTGCTAAGGGTGTAGGTCGGGAAACCGGCGCGAGGGTTCAAATCCCTCCTTCTCCGTTTTTTCTTTTTAATGGCCCGTTGGTCAAGCGGTTAAGACACCGCCCTTTCACGGCGGTAACACGGGTTCGAGTCCCGTACGGGTCATAGTGAAGCATACAAACATTGTTTGTATGCTTTTTTTATTTTTATTACAAAAAAATGTCGTTGAAAGCGTTGACATTTGTTGTAAATATGTTATTCTTTGGATGTAGGGATAAGTAAATAGATGGATAGTGATTGTTTAAAGACAAGCTAAACCTAATTTTTTCATGAAGCGACATATGTGTCGTTCTTTTTGAAGAAATTGGGTTTTTCTTTTTTCAACGAAACACAAAGGAGGTGGGGCATTGATTATTCACAAAATTTTAAACAATAATGTGGTTATTACATTAGATGATGATAAACGAGAGCAAATTGTTATGGGCAAAGGAATTGCTTTTAAGAAACGCATTGGGGATTGGGTTCCTGATGAAAGTATCGATCAAGTTTTTTATTTAGCCAATCAAGAAACATCACTTAAGTTTCAAGAATTGTTAGGAAATATTCCTTTAGAGATGATGAAACTCTCGGATGACATTATTGTTTATGCAAAATCAACGTTGAAAAAGAGTTTGAATGATACCATTTACATTTCTCTGACGGATCATTTGTACACAGCTTTAGAAAGAAAAAAACAAGGAATTGCAATTAAGAATTTATTATTATGGGATATTAAACGTTTTTTTCCTGAAGAGTACGAAGTAGGAGTAAATGCTTTAAAAATGGTACAAAAGCGCGTAGGAATGGAATTGTCAACGGATGAGGCAGGTTTTATCGCATTGCACTTGGTAAATGCGGAGATGGAGGAAGAAGTCGGTAATATTTACGAATTGACAAAGTTGATGCAAGAGATTACAAATATCGTCAAATACTATTTTAAGGTAAGTTTTGATGAAGACTCTGTCTACTTTTATCGATTTAGCACACATTTAAAATTTTTCTGTTATCGCTTATTACACCAACGTGAAGTTGTCGAAAATGATGATGAAGAACTGTATGCGGTAATTAAAAAGAAATATCTCAACGCCTATCGTTGCGTGGAAAAGATCAGCTTGTATTTAAATGAGAACTATGACTATCAAGTTTCAAATGAAGAACGCTTGTACCTAACGATTCACATTGCACGAATTGTACAAACAACGGAACAATAAACGCACCACTTTGGATAGTGACATTCAGTTGGCTAAACCTTCAAATGAAAATAAATTTTTGGAGGAAAAAAAGATGGGAAAATATCATGAACTAGCAGAAAAAATTGTAAAAAATGTCGGTGGGCAAGAGAATATTAATAGTTTGACACATTGTATCACACGTCTTCGCTTCAAATTAAAAGATGAGAGTCAAGCGAATGATGATGTCTTAAAAAATATGGACGGTGTGGTAACTGTTATGAAAAGCGGTGGACAATACCAAGTCGTTATTGGGAACCATGTTCCAGCCGTTTACGAAGAAGTAGTTAGTATTGCAGGCTTGTCAGGAGAACGTGAAGAAGAAGCTTCCAGTGGGAATTTATTTGATCGCTTAATAGATATTTTAAGTGGTTGTTTCCAACCCTTTTTAGGGGCGTTAGCAGCGGCTGGGATGGTTAAAGGGTTAAATGCCTTATTGGTTTTCTTAAAGCTCTATACGGCTACGTCAGGGACTTATACCATGTTAAATGGGATTGGCGATGCAATTTTCTACTTTATGCCAGTTATTTTAGGTTATACAGCAGCTAAAAAATTCCGGTTGCATCCAATGGTAGGGATCGTGATTGGCGCAGCTTTATGTTACCCAACGATTCAAGGAAGTGCATTACAAACGGCCTTTGAAACAACAGCGGGTGCCGGAGCCGCAGCACCGTATAATTTATTCGGCTTACCTGCCTATAATACATTTATGGGGATTCCTTGGGTCGGTGCGAACTATACAAGTAGTGTCGTACCAATCATCTTCATTATTGCTTTTGCGGCACAAGTTCAAAAAGTGTTTAAACGTATTATTCCAGAAGTTGTTCAAACGTTCTTAGTACCGTTTTTCGTCTTGTTGATTGCCTTACCAATTGGTTTCTTAGTAATTGGGCCAATCGTTAGCATGCTAACAGATTTATTAAGCGCTGGCTTTACAGCATTAATGAGTTTCTCACCAGCTTTGTATGGTTTGATTCTTGGTTTCTTCTGGCAAGTCTTAGTTATTTTTGGTTTACATTGGAGCGTTGTGCCATTAGCTATTATGCAAGTGACACAAGAAGGTTCAAGCCAAGTATTAACGGGATCATTTGCAGCTAGTTTTGCGCAAACAGCGGTTGTTTTAGCGATGTTCTTCAAATTGAAAGATAAAAAGTTAAAAGCTTTGTGTCCGCCAGCAATTATCTCTGGTATTTTTGGTGTAACAGAGCCAGCAATTTATGGAATCACTTTACCAAAAAAATGGCCATTTATTTATTCAATGATTGGTGGCGCTGTCGGTGGTTTATATTTGATGATCAACAATGTGACAGCTTATACAATGGGTGGTTTAGGAATTTTCGGTGTGCTAAACTTTATCAATGGTGATGATGCAAGTGGGATGATTCAGTCCTTTATTGCAATTGCCATTGCAGCGGTCGTTGGTTTTGGTCTAACATTCTTCTTCTGGAAAGACAATACAGTTGAGGAAGAAGAAGTGATTATTGATAAAACAACGATTAAAAAAGAAAATATTACAAGTCCAGTCAAAGGACGAGTGTTATCTTTAAAAAATGCAGAGGATCCTGCTTTTGCAAATGGAGCTTTAGGAAATGGAGTCGTGATTGAACCAACGGAAGGTAAAGTGGTTGCACCCTTTGATGGAACGATTGTCACACTATTCCCAACAAAACATGCATTAGGTTTGATTTCAGATAACGGCACAGAATTATTGATTCATATTGGGATTGATACAGTTCAATTAGAAGGCGAAGGCTTTGAAGCTTTTGTAAAACAAGGTGACCGCGTGAAAAAAGGTCAAACATTAGTAACCTTTGATTTAGAAGGAATTAAAAAAGCTGGGTTTAGTACACAAATTCCAATCGTTGTGACGAATACAGCGGATTATTTAGATATTTTGGAAGTCGGCAGTAATGAAGTTTCAACAAGTGATGATTTGCTGACCGCTTTAATATAAAAAGATGTGGAGGAAGAGAATTTATGGCATTTAGAAAAGACTTTTTATGGGGTGGCGCAACAGCAGCCAATCAATGTGAAGGTGGCTATAACGAAGGCGGACGTGGTTTGGCAAACGTCGATTTAGCGCCAACTGGTCCAGATCGTTTTCCAGTAATCACTGGTGAAAAGAAAATGTTTAACTTTGATGAGGAACATTTCTATCCTGCACAAGAGGCGATTGATATGTATCATCGCTATAAAGAAGATATCGCCTTGTTTGGTGAAATGGGTTTTAAAACATACCGTTTATCCATTGCTTGGAGTCGAATTTTTCCAATGGGAGATGAAACAGAGCCGAATGAAGAAGGCTTGAAGTTCTATGAAGACTTATTCAAAGAATGTCATAAATATGGGATTGAGCCACTAGTAACGATTACACACTTTGACTGTCCAATGCACTTAGTGGAAGAATATGGCGCTTGGCGTAGTCGTAAGTTAGTAGGTTTCTATGAAAATCTTTGCCGTGTAATTTTCAACCGATATAAAGGATTAGTCAAATATTGGTTAACATTTAACGAAATTAATATGATTTTACATGCACCATTTATGGGAGCAGGTCTATACTTTGAAGAAGGCGAAAACAAAGAACAAGTGAAATACCAAGCGGCCCATCATGAACTACTAGCAAGTGCAATTGCGACAAAAATTGCTCATGAGGTAGATCCTGAAAACCAAGTAGGTTGTATGTTAGCGGCTGGTTCCAACTACGCTTATACTTGTAAACCAGAAGATGTTTTCGCTGCTCGACAAGCAGATCGTGAAAATTATTTCTTTATTGATGTCCAATCACGTGGGGAATACCCTGCGTATGCTTTAAAAGAAATGGCACGTAAAGGTATTCAAATTGAAATGGAAGAAGGCGACGAAGAACTTTTAAAAGAACATACGGTGGACTTCATTTCGTTCTCTTATTATTCTTCTCGTGTCACATCAACAGATCCAGAAATTAATGAGCAAACAGCTGGTAACATCTTTGCCTCTGTGAAAAATCCTTATTTAAAGGCCAGTGAATGGGGTTGGCAAATTGATCCACTTGGTTTGAGAATTACGATGAATGACTTATATGATCGTTATCAAAAACCACTATTTATTGTTGAAAATGGCTTAGGAGCGGTAGACACACCAGACGAAAATGGTTATGTAGTCGATGATTATCGTATCGATTATTTGGCGGCGCATATTCAAGCGATGAAAGATGCCGTTGAACAAGATGGTGTCGACTTGTTAGGTTATACGACTTGGGGCTGTATTGATTTAGTATCAGCTGGAACAGGTGAAATGAAAAAACGCTATGGCTTTATCTATGTGGATCGCGATAACGAAGGAAATGGTACGTTAAAACGAAGCAAGAAGAAATCGTTTGATTGGTACAAAAAAGTAATCGCAACAAATGGTGAAGATTTAAGTAATTAATAAAATTAGCAACTATTAAAGGGCGTTTGACGTTGGTAGAAAAAACAAGGACTCTTCTGCCAGCGTCAATTCCCTTGATGGTTTCTTTGTTATGCCTAAAAACAGAGGGAAAGAGGGATTTTATGGGATTTCCAGAAAATTTTTTATGGGGCGGCGCAACAGCTGCTAACCAATATGAAGGTGGCTACCTTTCAGGAGGCAAAGGTCTGAGTACATTAGATGCAATTACTGGTGGTAGTCAAACAGAACCGCGACGGATTACGTATTTAACTAAAGAAGGCCAAAAAGCTTCGTGTACACGCGATCAAGCATTACCCGAAGGAGCGATTGGCTATATCGATGAAGAATTATACTACCCTAGTCATGTAGCGACGGACTTTTACCATCATTACGAAGAAGATATCGCCTTATTTGCAGAAATGGGTTTCAAATGTTTTCGGCTGTCTATCGCCTGGAGCCGGATTTGCCCAAATGGAACAAAAGAGATTAATGAAGAAGGCTTAGCCTTTTATGATAAAGTTTTTGATGCTTTGCTGCGCCATGGAATTGAGCCCGTTGTGACGATTAACCATTTTGATATTCCGATGTATTTGGCCGATGAATATGATGGTTGGAAAAATCGTGAAGTGATTGATTTCTTTGTTTTCTTTTGCGAAACCATTTTTACGCGTTATCAGGATAAAGTGAAGTATTGGATGACTTTTAATGAAATTAATTTTTTAAGAAGTTGGACGCAAATTGGGATTCACAATAATGATAAACAAAGTAAATATCAAGCAGCGCATCATCTATTTGTAGCAAGTGCGAAAGCAGTTGAATTGGGACATTCCATCAATCCAGATTTCCAGATTGGTATGATGGTGGCTTATATACCGAGTTATCCTTTGTCCTGCAAACCTGAGGACGTGATGGCAGCTGTTCAATTTAACCGAGAGCAAGAATTTTATATGGATGTCCAGGCTAAGGGATATTATCCAGCGCATAAGCTCAAAGAATTTGAGCGTGAAGGAATGACAATTCAAATGGAGTCAGAGGATTTAGCGATTATTCAAAAAGGAACAGTTGATTATATCGGGTTTAGTTATTATATGTCGACTGTTTCGACTGCTTATCCCGAAGAAGTAAAATATGTCGGAGGCAACCAAATGCCTGCGGTTAAAAATCCTTATTTGCAAGAATCTGAATGGGGCTGGGCTGTCGATCCTTTAGGGTTAAGAATTTCATTGTGTCAGTTGTCAGATCGTTACAATATGCCATTGTTTGTGGTTGAAAACGGGTTTGGTGCGGTGGATACATTGCAAGAGGATGGCTCGATTGTCGACGATTACCGCATTGATTATTTTAAACAACATATTGAAGCCATGAGAACCGCAGTAGAAGAAGACGGGGTTAACTTAATTGGTTATACGCCATGGGGTTGTATTGACTTAGTTTCAGCAGGGACTGGCGAAATGAAAAAACGTTACGGCTTTATCTATGTAGACATGGATGACCAAGGTCAGGGAACCTTGAAACGAACTAAGAAAAAATCATTTAATTGGTACAAACAAGTTATCGCTAGTAATGGTGAAAACTTAACAACTGAGTAGAAAATGAGGGGAAATAAAAAATGAAAAAACGATTGACGATTGTGGGGGTGCTTTTTCTGGCCATTTTAGTAATGGTTGGTTGTGGTAAAAATCAGCAAGCAACGACAAAAGAAAAAGAGACAAAACCTGAAGGACTAACTCTTTACATTGTGCGCCATGGAAAAACCATGTTAAATACGACGGACCGCGTACAAGGATGGTCAGATGCGGTCTTAACACCAGAAGGTGAAAAAGTTGTGACAGCAACTGGGATTGGCCTGAAAGATGTTGCCTTTCAAAATGCATATAGTAGTGATAGTGGCCGCGCCTTGCAAACTGCTCAACTTATTTTAGATCAAAATAAAGCAGGCAAAGACCTTGAAGTCGTGCGTGACCCAGATTTACGTGAATTTAATTTTGGTAGCTATGAAGGGGATTTAAACAAGACAATGTGGCAGGATATTGCTGATGATCAAGGTGTTTCCTTAGAAGAATTTATGAAAAACATGACTCCTGAATCCTTTGCCAACAGCGTAGCTAAACTGGATCAACAGCGCGAGGAAAGCAAGAATAACTGGCCTGCAGAAGACTATGCTACAATTACCAAACGTTTGAAAAAAGGCATAGATAAAATTGTTGCCACAGAATCAGCCAATCCCGGAAATGGCAATGTTTTAGTGGTCTCTCATGGCTTGAGTATTTCAGCGTTGTTAGCAACTTTATTTGATGATTTTAAAGTCCCAGAAGGCGGTTTGAAGAATGCTAGTGTTACAACGATTCATTACAAAAATGGCGAGTATACTTTGGATAAAGTCAATGATGTCAGCTACTTAGAAGCAGGCGGAAAAGAGACAAAATAATCCATCGATTAGAGAAACAGTCTATTTAGGAGTTGGTGGAGCAAGAAAAGGGTTGCTTCACCAACTCCTATTGTTTTTTTATTAAAAGTGAAGGCTTACCTCATCACATTTTTAAATAGAAGTGGTTCGAGCTCAAAAATGATTTATCGCATAACTATGCTGACTAGATTTTGGACCGTTTTTTTACTAACTGAATAAAAGCATGTTCTGATGGGGTATTTTTACATTTATATTAAGTGAAAATTAGAAATTATTTTTTTAATTAGTGAATCAACTATTAAATAAATAGAATGAAAACATTGTGACATGTATCTGTTAAAAACCAGTCCTTTTTATGACTATTGTTGTTTTAGTTAATGAAATAGGTTGTTATTTATTATCTAAATTGTATAAGGCTGTTACTATGTTTGCTTATATTAGTAATGTGTCCCTATAAAATAGAATAATAGCTATGTCTATTTAAAATAGTGTATGCTACTATTTTTTACAACAGACAAATTTATGAAAGGGAGGGAATTGATGAAGAAAGTACCATAGTATGTTTGTTGATCAGCAAAAATTAACAGTTGTTAGGTATTAAAAAATCGGATATCAAAGTAAAAGGAGGAGCTTTAAATTATGAAAAATAAATTTTTAATTTCTGTAGCTGTCTTAGGCATTTTAGGAATGACTATAATTCCTATGAGAGCTTTAGCAACCGACTCAACAAGTATTTTGGATTTTGGAGTTGTTTCAGTAGATAAAATTAATGAAACAATTACGGATATTGAAAATGAATATGGAACTTTAGATAAGGAAATGTTGCAGGCTAGTGAAAAATTAGAAGGCTATTTCGATACTGTTAATGGTGTTCTTGTAATTAACACAGATGTTGAGACTTTAGCTTCGGATTTAAATATTTCAGTTTCGGATGCGCAATTGATGATTGATGCTACAAATGAAATTGATTTAAATACACCACAATTATCCAGATTTGTAGGTGTATATATTAATTTAGGACCAAAAGTAAGAAAAATGAATGCATGGGCAGCTGGCGCATTTGTAGGTGGATATGTGGGCTGGTATGCCAAGCAATTTGCAGCAGCAGGACCAGTCGGTGCAGGTGTAGCAGCAGTTATAACAGCTGGAGCAGCTGCAACAGCAAAATGGGCAGTAGAAAACGGAATTAGAAGAATAAGTTTAGGGAAATATATCGGTGGCTGGAATTGGAACTATACAATTAATATTCCTTAGAGAGAAGTGTTAGAATGGCGAGGAAGCAATGGTTTATTGTTAAGTCAATGTTACTATCATTCCTTATTTTAGGAGTCCTTTCCTTCATTTTCAAAGAATATATTTTTGAAAATGTTGGTTTATTGAGGGCTTCGTTAGCTCTGATAGTATTTTTCATTGGCGAGTATATCTATTTAGACTATACTTTATCAAATAACAGGGCTTTATTGATCTGTTCGGTGTTGATATTTCTGCTTTCAGCTTCATTGTTATTTTAATAAGGGAAGTGTAGGAAAAATAAATGATGATTTGAAACGGTTATTATCAGCTACTTAGAAGCAGGCGAAAAAGAGACAAAATAATCCCTGGATTAGAGAAACAGTCTATTTAGGAGTTGGTGGAGCAACAGAAGGATTGCTTCACCAACTCCTATTGTTGTGTTCTTTTTTTATTAAGGGTAGAATCAGAAAGAAGAATTTTTTCATTGGGAGGAAATGAGATGAAAAATAGAACAAAATCACGCTGGAAAAAAATTGTCCTAGGACTTGGGCTTTTTTTAGTAATCTTAGTCATCGGTTTGACTATTTTTATTAAAAATAGTACGTATCAAGCAACCGATTCAGCCTTAAAAATAAGTCAAAGTGCCACGCAAGAAAAAAACTATGATTATTATACAAACGGGCAAAAAAATGATACAGCACTGATTTTTTATCCAGGTGCATTGGTTGCGCCCGCTAGTTATAGTGAATGGGCGCAAGAAGTTGCTACGAAAGGTTATGATGTCTATGTTGTTCATTTTCCTTTGAATTTAGCGGTTCTTGCACCAAATGCTGCAGAACAAATTATAAAGGATCATCCACAACAAAACTTCGTTTTGGCTGGGCATTCTCTGGGTGGTGTGATGGCTAGTCGTTTTGTAGCGGAAAATGAGCAACGAATCAAAGGCATGATTTATTTAGCCAGCTATCCTGACGAAAAAGGTGCACTAAACAAGCAAGATCTGCCGGTTCTGTCAATAACAGCCACAAACGATGGTGTTTTAAATTGGACTAGCTACCAAAAAGCCAAACAGTTTTTGCCAAAAGATACGCAGTATGTATCTATCGAAGGTGGGAATCATGCAGGGTTTGGTAATTACGGTGTCCAAAAAGGAGACAACAAAGCGACAATTTCTAACGAGCAACAGCAAACAGAAATCAGTCAATTGATTGTAGCGTGGCTACAATCACGCCCCAATAAATAATCCGATGAGCCGAAATGTTATTTTTTCGGCTCATTTTTACTGCGATAAACAGAGGGGGTTACGCCTGTTTCTTTTTTAAAAGTGGTGGCAAAATATGCTGCGGTTTGGAAGCCAACTTTTTTCGCGATTTGTTGAATCGTAAGGGGTGAATGGAGAAGCAATTCTTGGGCTTGCCTAATTCGGATACTTGTTAAATAAGCTAATGGGGTTTGTTTTGTCTGTTCCTTAAAGGTTCGCTGCAAATGAAAGGGACTACCGTGGCAGGCTTGCGCTAAATAGTCTAAACTTAATGGTTCCGCTGAATGCCGATCAATAAATTGCTTAATTTGAGCAACCCATTCCTCGTTAGGAACGACTTGCCCGGTTGGTTGACATCTTTTACATGGACGAAAACCAAGTGTTAAAGCTTCCTGAGCCGTTTTGAAGATCAGAACGTGGTTCTTGTTGGGCACACGGGAAGTGCACGAAGGACGACAAAAAATTTTAGTTGTGGTCACACCATAAAAAAAATCACCATCAAATTGCGTATTATTATTTTGAATGGCTTCCCAACGTTTCTGAGTAAGTCGATACGTTGTTTTCATTGTAAGCACACCTCCCGTTTTCTTCATTGTAAAAGAATCCCTAATAAAAACAAGTAAAAAGTGATAGGAGCGCAAGATTTTGAAAGCCAAAAGAATTATAATGAAGATAAGAAAAACACGAGAAAGAAGTGTAGAAATATGGCAAAAAAGATTTATTATGCGCAACAAGAATGGCAGAACGATCACTATTATCTTGGTGTGACAGACGCTGGACTAGCTTTTGTAGGTTCAGCCAATCAATCGATAGAAGAGCTGAAAAACTGGTACCCTCAAGCACAATTAGAAGCTTCTGAAAAGAAAACTGCGCCTTATAAAGAAGCATTAATAAGTTATCTTAACCAACATTCGACAACGTTTGCTTGCCCCATAGACATCGAAGGAACGCCCTTTCAAAAAGAAGTTTGGCAGGCGTTGCAAGAAATACCTTATGGTGAGACAATGACCTATCAAGAAATTTCAGAAAAAATTGGGCGTCCACGTGCGGTTCGAGCAGTTGGCACAGCGATTGGGAAAAATCCTTTATTAATGGTCATTCCTTGCCATCGAGTCATCGGCAGCAAGGGACAATTAACCGGTTACCGTGGTGGTTTAGCAATGAAACAAGCATTATTAACATTTGAACAGTCTTAAAAGGAGGCGGCGATGAACAACTATCAATGGTATACAGAACAATGGGGAAAACCTACAAGAGAGGATGATTTGCTGTTTTTATTGTTGACGGTGGGTGTTTTTCAAGTTGGTTTAAGTTGGAAAGCAGCCGCAGGGAAAAAAGTAGCATTCATGAAAAATTTTTGCCAAATGAAGCCGGAAAAAGTTGCCGCGCTGTTGCCTGACGAAGTCGATCGAATAGTAGCTGATCCAGATATGATTCGCAATCGGCGCAAAATTGAAGCAACCATTAAAAATGCGCAAGCAATTTTAAAAGTACAAGAAGAATTTGGCAGTTTTGCCAATTATCTATGGCAATTTGTAAAAAACGTCCCCGTTTTATCTATTTATGAAGAAGCATACCAAGTCCCACGCACACAGCTTTTGTCAGATAACGTAGCAAAAGACTTAAAAAAAAGAGGATTTTCTTTTGTAGGTCCGATTGTCACCAATATGTTTCTGAAAGCTAGCGGGATTATCCAGGTGGAAATTTTAAATCCAGAATAAAGGAGTGTTAGGATGTTTGAAAATGAATCTCTTAGTTTTGAAGAACAAACAATTATTCAAGCAGCAGAGCGTTATGTTCAACAAGAATTAGCCAACGAAGCAAGTGGCCATGACTGGTGGCATATTTATCGGGTGACACAATTAGCAAAAACAATTGCAGAGAAAGAACAAGCAAATTTATTTTTATGTATATTAACAGCATTGTTACATGATATTGGCGATGAAAAATTTAACGAAAGTGAAGAGGCTGGCTTACTAAAGGTGCAACAATGGTTGGAAGCGAATAACGTATCAACAGAGCAAACGAATCACATCCTTTCCATTATTGCTAATATGTCCTTTAAAGGAGGAAATACTGGGAAAACAGTCACTACATTAGAAGGAAAAGTGGTCCAGGATGCGGATCGATTAGATGCCATCGGTGCGATTGGAATTGCACGGGTGATGGCTTATTCGGGAAATAAAGGCCGTTTAATTCACGATCCTCACAAACAACCTCGTGAACAGTTAACCCAAGAAGAATACCGGAATGGGGAAGATACTGCCATTATGCATTTTTATGAGAAACTTTTAAAGTTAAAGGAACAAATGAATACAAATTATGGTCGCTTATTGGCGGAAAAGCGTCATCAATTTATGGAACTTTATCTGGAGGAATTTTATCAAGAGTGGGATGGACACCGATAAATGAGGGCCAACTAAAACAGTCAGTACATTTCTTTTTGAATTTTAAGAGAACTCTTTTTTACAAATACCTCAGAAGTGGTAAAATGATGGATGAATAAACGGGTGGTTTATCTTAGTTTTACGTTACATATAGGAGGTAATTATGGAGACAAAAAAATCGAGTGGCATGTTTGCAGTTATTGCCGCACTGATTGCGAATATTTTAGTAGCGATTAGTAAATTTGTTGGTTTTGCTTTAAGTGGTAGTACCGCTATGATGAATGAAAGTATCCACAGTGTCGTGGACTGTAGTAATCAGGTGTTATTACTTTTTGGGAATAAGCGCGCTTCTCGTGGACAAAGTGCGTTACATCAATTTGGAGAAGGACGTGCAAAATACTTTTTTAGTACAATTGTTGCAACGATGCTCTTTTTTGGTGGGGGCGCGTTAGGCGTAATGGAGGCTATTCAGAAGTTACTGCATCCCTCTCATGAAGTAGAAAATGTGGCTATTGTCATTGGTATTTTAATTTTTGGTTTGCTTGTGGAAGGTAGCTCTTTGCGTGTAGCGATGAAAGAAATCAAAGAATTGAATACAGAGAAGTTATCGCTCTTAAAATTTTTGCGAGAAAGTCGTCACAGTGAAATTTTAATTATTTTTACGGAAGACTTTTGTGCGGTTATTGGTTTGTGTTTAGCTTTGGTGGGAACCCTTTTAACAATGGTAACTGGGATTGCTGCATTTGATGCTATCAGTGGTTTACTGATTGGTTTACTATTAATGTGTGCAGCCATTTTCTTAGCGAAAGAATTTTATAGTTTGATTATAGGAGAAAGTGTGACCGCTACAGATTTAGCAAAAATTAAAACTGCATTTGATCGGGCGGATGTTGAAAAACTAATTGATGTAAAGACCGTTCATTTAGGTCCAACTGAAATTTTAGTAGCGGCAAAAATTGATGTGGTAGAACCAATGGAAGAAGATGCACCTGATGTTGTGAATGCGATTGAACGAGACATTCGCAGTAAAATGCCTGATAAAAAAATCTATATCTATATTGAAGTTGACGATTATGATGTGAATTACGTTCGTAAATAACAAATGAAAGAATAACTTTAAAAAACAATATGGGGGAAGAAACGATGCAAGAGGCAATTATAACAAGTACAGTAGATTTAACCAGTGGTGGTTGCAACGCCTGTGGTTTAGTGGAAGATACCGTCTACACATTAGCAATGAATGGAGTGGACATTCCGTTAGATGGCTTGACAGTTGCTCATCTAGTTTCTGCTGTTGTTGCCAGAAATGGATTTAAACAGGAGCTACAAATGGATATGCTAGATGACGAATATATCCTTTATCGAAAAGAAGACACAGCAGTAACCTTTAAAGAAGCGTACAATCATTTAAGCTACGATAACGGTTCTGAAAAAATCCAATCTAAAAATAAACTGGAAGATTTACCAAAACTTTTTGAACAAGTCAATCAAATCCTAACAACTGTTTTTGGAATTGGAACTGTCAATTTTATTATAGAATAAAGTACAAAATAGAACAGAAATTGGACAATCAATGAGTGAAAGAGATCGTCCAATCTCTGTTTTTTAATGTATAAATAGAAAATAAAGACAAAAAATGATTAAGTTAAGTGAACGCCTTTATCGACATAAATGATATCACCGACCACACCACTAGCTAGCTCACTGACTAAAAAGGCACAAGTGTTTCCGACTTCTTCAATGGTTACTCCTGTTTTATCTGGTGTCCGCTCATTAGAAATACTAATCAATTGATCGTAGTCTTTTACACCAGTCACAGCCAATGTTTTAATCGCTCCTGCGGAGATTCCGTTGACACGAATTTTATCTGCAGCTAATTCAAAAGCTAAATATTTCACGGCAGTTTCTAAAGATGCTTTAGCAATCCCCATCATATTATAGTTAGGAATCGCACGTTCGGAACCTAAATACGTCAATGTGACAATTCCTGAACCAGGATTTAACAAAGGTTTCGCATAATGAGTGACTGCTAAAAGAGAGTAGCTACTAATATCTTGTGCTAATAGGAAACCATCACGAGTGATGTCACTAACGTTTCCAGACAATTCTTCTTTTTTGGCAAAAGCAATCGCATGGACTAGTCCATCGATCGTGCCCACTTCATTTTTAATTGTTTCAAAGGCTGCTTGAATGGACGCATCAGAAGCAACATCGCACTCCACCAACAAATCATTTTCATCTGCTAATTTAACCACTTGCTTTTTCATGCGTTCGTTTTGATACGTATAAATAACATTGGCCCCTTGATCTTTTAATGCTTTTGCACAGCCCCAAGCAATACTTTTTTTGTTGGCAACACCCATTACGACGACATTCTTATTTTGTAAAAACATATAAAATCTCCTTTAATAAAAAATTTTTGTTGATAGAATAGGCTTTTCTTCATCAAAATGTAAAAGTTACATTTATTGAGTTGACGAATAAAATTTCAACTGGTATTATCTGTGTGAGAATGATAACAAAATCTTCTCAATTTTCTAATCTTGAAAAAAACAGACATTTTTCCTGATGTCTGAATTATTAACCAAAATACTTTGAAAGTCAAACTATTTTTCTTATTTTTTAAGAAAAAGTGCTGGAAACCGCATGAAATAATAGTTTGATAATCAAAATAAACTCGGAGGTACAGTATGAAAAGAGTGGTCATAACCGGCATGGGTGCCGTAACACCATTAGGCAATACCGTAAAAGAATTTTGGCATAATCTAGTGGATGGCAAGCTAGGAATTGGCAAAATTACTAAATTTGATTCTGAAGATACTGGGGTGGCTTTGGCTGGTGAAGTGAAAGAGTTTGACCCAAGTGCTGTTTTAGAACGCAAAGAGCAAAAAAGAATGGACTTATTTTCTCAATATGGCTTGGTCGCTGCTTTAGAAGCGTGGGAAATGAGTGGTTTAACAGAAGCAACGATTGACCCGACTCGTTTAGGTGTGATTGTCGGTAGTGGGATTGGCGGGATGACTACCTTACAAGACCAAGTACGGGTAATGGATAAAAAAGGCGCAAAACGCGTAACACCATTTTTCGTGCCCATGGTAATTGCTAATATGGCAGCGGGAAATATTTCGATTCGTTTAGGTGCAAAAGGACCTTCTCAAACTATCGTGACTGCTTGTGCTTCTGCGACGAATGCGATTGGTGAAGCTTTTCGCACGATTAAATATGGTTTAGCGGACATGATGGTAACTGGTGGGACAGAAGCCACAGTATGTGAAATTGGGATTGCCGGTTTTGCAGCATTGAATGCTTTAAATACAACAGAAGATGCGACTCGGGCTTCGATTCCTTTTGATAAAGAACGAAAAGGTTTTGTGATGGGTGAAGGCGCAGGAATGCTGGTTTTAGAAGAACTCGAGCATGCACAGAAACGTGGCGCAACTATCTACGGCGAAATTGTTGGCTATGGCAGCAACTGTGATGCTAGCCACATGACCGCTCCTTTAAAAGACGGTAGTGGCGCGGCGGCTGCGATGGAAATGGCGATTGCAGAAGCAGGGATTACGCCGGAACAAATTGGGTATATCAATGCTCATGGTACGTCAACCCCAGCGAATGACGCTGCGGAAACAACGGCCATCAAACGTGTCTTTGGTGAGCGAGCATCGCAAATTCCAATTTCAAGTACAAAGAGTATGACTGGACATTTATTGGGCGCGGCTGGCGGTATCGAAGCGATTGCTTGTGTACAAACATTGCAAGAAGGAAAAGCTCATCCGACAGTAGGCTACCAAGTTGCTGATCCAGATTGTGATTTAGATTATGTCACAGAAGGTGCACGTGACATTACAGCGGACTATACAATTAGTAATTCGTTTGGCTTTGGTGGCCATAATGGTGTAATTTGCTTGAAGAAATGGGAGGAAAACTAGTATGAAAAAAGTAATGACTGCAACAGAAATTATGGAAATGATTCCTAATCGCTATCCGATTTGTTATATTGATTATGTGGATGAAATTATTCCAAATGAAAAGATTATTGCAACAAAAAATGTGACAATTAACGAAGAGTTTTTCCAAGGACATTTTCCTGGAAATCCAACAATGCCAGGCGTTTTGATTATTGAAGCATTGGCACAAGTAGGTTCGATTTTAATCTTAAAAATGGATCAATTTGAAGGTGAAACAGCCTATATTGGCGGTATCAACAAAGCAAAATTCCGTCAAAAAGTGGTCCCTGGTGATGTCTTGAAATTACATTTTGAAATCGTCAAATTACGTGACTTTGTCGGCATCGGCAAAGCGACTGCTTACGTGGAAGATAAAAAGGTCTGCGAATGTGAATTGACGTTTATTGTGGGACGATAAGAATCAATCAATTTTGGATACGTTAGTTTCCCTAAGAAAAGGAATAAGTCACAATGGCTTATTCCTTTTTAAATTTATATAAATAACACTAACGCAAAAAAACATGCTATAATCATAAAAAGCTTACGTGAAGGTGGTAAGCTTATGAGTAAAACAATTTACAGGAGGGTTTTTCTTTTGGATATTTCAGTAGAGTTTTCGGGACATAAATTGGCGAATGTGTTAATGAACGCATCAGGCATTCATTGTATGACAATTAAGGAAATGGACGAGTTAGCGGCTTCTCAAGCAGGTGCTTTTGTCGCTAAGACGGCAACACCTAATCCTCGTCAGGGCAATGAGGAACCTCGGTATTTTGATACACCATTAGGAAGTATTAACTCAATGGGCTTGCCTAATTTAGGGATTGATTATTATTTAGATTATCAGATTGCACGTCAAAAGGAATTTCCTGAGGAGTTACGCTTTTTATCTGTATCTGGTATGAATTATGAGGAAAATATCGCTATTTTAAAAAAAGTGCAAGAAAGTGAATACACAGGAGTGACAGAATTTAATTTGTCTTGTCCCAATTTGCCTGGTAAACCGCAAATTGCTTATGATTTTGAATTAACAGAAAAGCTTTTAACAGAAGTTTTCCAATTTTTTACTAAACCATTAGGTGTAAAATTACCCCCATTTTTTGATATTGCACATTTTGACGCAATGGCTGAAATTTTAAATAAATTCCCTTTAGTATACGTGAATAGTATTAATAGCATCGGTAATGGTTTATATATTGACAGTGACAAGGAAGAAGTGGTCATTAAACCAAAAGGAGGCTTCGGTGGACTGGGCGGCGAATATGTCAAACCAACAGCGTTAGCCAATGTTCGTGCGTTTGCGCAACGTTTGAAACCAGAAATTAAAATTATTGGAACGGGCGGTATTACATGTGGAAAAGATGTTTTTGAGCATCTTTTATGTGGTGCGACATTAGTACAAGTCGGCACACAATTGCATCAAGAAGGTCCACAAGTTTTTGAGCGTCTAGCCAAAGAATTACAAGAAATCATGGCAGCAAAAGGTTATGAAAGTATTGAAGAATTTCGTGGGAAATTGAAAGAGATGTAACAAAAAAACCGTCAAGAAATTTTCTTGACGGTTTTTTGTTATTTCACAGCCTTAACATTTTCCATAAAGGCTTCCAAATATTCAGGTTGTGTTAATTGTTGGTTACAGGTGTCGCTATCATGGCAAATGTAATTGCCTTTTTTCGTGTAGGTTCCGTCACCGCCTGATTTGGTGGTAGCTAGGAACATAGACACATTCGTGATTGTTTGACAGATGGAGCAAACACCTTTAACAATGGTGGGTGAAAGGGTGCCGTGGACGCCGATTAATTTATTTTCTCGATAAGCTAAGATAAATTTTTTCTGAGTCCCAGCGTCGTTCCAACCGACATAGGTATTGTTCCGTAAATCCATGTTTTCCCACTCAGGAATCTTTAACTTTTTCACTTTGCGAAAGACTTTCGTGACTTGTGGTGTTGAAGGTTCTTTAAAGGGCAGCACGGTTTCTTTTAATTCGTCTAAATATTTTTCAGCACGTGCGCGTGTTAAACGACGATCCATCACTTTGTCCAACAAAATCGTAACAGCAGGGTGTTCTTCTGGAAATAACCCATTGATTTTTTCGACACATAGGGCCTGGACAGTTTTGACAGTCGTAGCATCGTTAACAGACGTATAGGTGTTTAGTAACACAGCGACTTGTTCTTTAATTATGTTAAATTGGTAAGGTTGAATAGTTGGGTTCATGATTTTAAATTCCTTTCAAATAGACCGAGTACATACGCTGAAAGGCAATTTGTCTCACCAACGTATGTTTAGTGACAGACAACCTCATGTGTTTTTGATAAAGATAGCGTTTGACGTATCATATCATCACCCCCTTTAATGATTGATTTTTTCTATGTAAAAAGTGAAAATAATTGATGAAAGCTTGGTAATTCTAACGCAATTCAAGAAAAAAGGCAAGTTAAACTCGTTTTATTTCCCAATTCAATGTCTGGGGAGTGATAAACTTCTAAAAAAGATACGTGATTTCCTAGATTAATCCTAGGTTATTTGCTACAATAATGAAGAATTAACCAGAGAAAAGGAGAAATTACAATGATTGCAGCAAGCGATTTAAAAGCCGGTATGACTTTTGAGCAAGACGGCAAATTAATTAAAGTAATGGAAGCTAGCCACCACAAACCAGGTAAAGGTAACACGGTTATGCGTATGAAATTAAAAGATGTTCGTACGGGTTCAACAACAGATACAACAATGCGCCCAGATGAAAAAGTGAAAAAAGCGCACATCGATACAAAACCGGTTCAATATTTATACAGCCAAGATGATATGGCTATTTTCATGGATTTAGAAACATATGAACAATATGAAGTACCAACTGCTTTAATTGAAGAAGAATTAAAATATTTATTAGAAAATATGGAAGTAAAAATTCAATTTTATGGTGAAGAAGTCATTGGTTTAACTTTACCAACAACGGTAATCTTACGTGTTGCTGAAACACAACCTTCAATCAAAGGCGCAACAGTAACTGGTTCTGGTAAACCCGCTACAATGGAAACAGGATTAGTTGTTAACGTTCCAGATTTTGTTGAAGCAGACGAATTATTAGAAATCAATACTGCGGAAGGTACGTATTTAAAACGTGCTAAATAAGTAGCAGAAAAACAGAAGGCTAGCCTTCTGTTTTTTTTGGTCTATTAATTCTTTTGCCTATAAGAAAACCATTGGTGTGATAGGAAATAGCAATCGTTAGAATCGTTGACACTAGAAAATGGGAAATGGTATAGTTTGGTCAACACATGACGAAGGAGGAAATCAACCATGACGAAAAAACAAGCTAGCCCTTTTTTAGAAACGGAAAGCTGTTGTTGTATGGTGCAAAATAGTGCAGCATACTCTTTTGTGATGGGGAAAACCTCCGTTATTTCTGAAAAATTGCCTAACACGATTCCTCTCTGAATCTAGACAACCAGAAATAAACAAAAAAGGTGCTGATGCGATCAGCACCTTTTTGTTTTATGTACATGTATTAGAAGGAGGAATTCGCTATGATTGTTCAGTCAATTTTAGACACAATCGGAGCAACACCATTATTTGAATTTACAAGTGAACAATATCCTATGCCAGAAGGCACTAAAATTTATGCGAAACTAGAATATTTGAATCCAGGTGGCAGCGTCAAAGATCGGCTTGGTGTGCATCTTCTCAAAGAAGCAATGAAAACGGGAAAGATAAATCAAGCCACAACAATTATTGAACCGACAGCGGGGAATACAGGGATTGGACTTGCATTAGCAGCCAGTCAACTGGGCCTCAAGACAATCTTTGTTGTGCCAGAAAAATTTAGTCAGGAAAAACAACAGCTGATGCAAGCGTTAGGTGCTAAAATTGTCCCTTCGCCAACAGAGCAAGGGATTGTCGGAGCGATAACTAGTGCCCAAGACTTAGCCAAGGAAATTCCTAATAGTTACGTGCCGTTACAATTTGAAAATCCGGATAATCCTGCTGCTTACTACGAAGGATTAGGACCTGAAATTGTTCAAGACCTAGGCGGGAAGATTACTAGCTTTGTCGCAGGTTTAGGCAGTGGTGGAACGTTTGCTGGTGTTGGCAGATATCTCAAAGAACAAAATAGTAAGACGCAATTATGGGGCGTGGAGCCAGAAGGTTCAATTTTAAATGGCGGACCTGCACACGGACATGAAATCGAAGGCATTGGCGTGGAGTTCGTGCCGCCTTTTCTTAAACAGATTCCTGTGGACGGCTTTTATACCATTTCAGACGAGGATGGTTTTTTCTGGGTCAAACAATTAGCCAAGAAAAGCGCTTTGCTGGTGGGAAGCTCCAGCGGCGCAGCATTTGCGGCGGCATTAAGAGAGGCGCGCCGCTTACCAGCAGGCAGCACAATTGTAACTATTTTTCCTGACGGTAGTGACCGTTATTTATCAAAAAATATTTATTCTTAGGAGGAAAACTTTTATGAAATTCAATACCAAATTAATTCATGGCGGCATTAGCAAAGACACAACAACAGGTGCAGTGAGTGTTCCTATTTATCAAACGTCAACCTTTGAACAAAATGGCGTGGGCCAGCCAAAAGAATATGAATATTCTCGTTCAGGTAATCCCACACGTCACGCGTTAGAAACCTTAATCGCTGAGTTAGAAGGTGGGAGCCATGGCTTTGCGTTTAGCTCAGGCTTAGCTGGTATCCATGCAATCATTTCTATGTTTGGACCCGAAGATCATATTTTATTAGGTGACGATGTCTATGGGGGGAGTTTCCGTTTATTGGATAAAGTATTTGTAGCAAATGGGTTAAGCTACACGATTGTAAACGCCAGCGACTTATCAACAATTGAAGCCGCAATTCAGCCAAATACAAAAGCCTTGTTTTTGGAAACACCAAGTAATCCACTGTTAAAAATTACAGATATTGAAGCGGCAGCTAAGCTTGCTAAAAAACATCAGTTGTTAACTATTGTCGATAATACATTTGCGACGCCTTATTTTCAACGGCCGTTAGCGTTAGGTGCTGATATTGTCGTTCACAGCGGGACAAAATATTTAGGGGGCCATAGTGATGTAGTCTCTGGTTTAGTCGTAACGAATCATCCAGAAAGCGCAGAAAAGATTGCCTTTTTACAAAATGCGATTGGTGCTGTTCTAGGACCACATGATAGTTGGCTGGTCCAACGTAGTTTAAAAACATTAGGCGTCCGGATGGCAGCGCATGCCCAAAATGCTCAAAAAATCGCAGAATTTTTAGAAGCGCATCCAGCGGTAGCAACGGTGTATTATCCAGGACTAGCGAGTCATCCTGGTCACGAAATTGCGCAAAAACAGATGTCGGGATTTAGTGGCATGATTTCTTTTGAATTAGCCAAGGATGAGCAAGTCGTTCCTTTCGTAGAAGCGTTGGAAATTTTTACTTTAGCGGAAAGTTTAGGTGGCGTAGAAAGTTTAATTGAAGTACCTGCCATTATGACTCACGCATCTATCCCCAAAGAAAATCGTGAAGCCGTGGGAATTAAAGATGGACTCATTCGTTTATCTGTAGGAATTGAAGCAGTCGAAGATTTATTGGCTGATTTAGAAAAGGGATTACAAGCATAAACAAAAGGCCCTCGTCTTTAGACGAAGGCCTTTTGTTTATAATTCTTCTCCATTCGTAGCAATCACTTGTTGATACCAAGCAAACGATTTTTTCTTTCGCCGCTCCAACGTTCCGTGACCATCGTTGTCTTTATCTACATAAATGAAGCCATACCGTTTCTTCATTTCGCCTGTACTAGCGCTCACTAAATCGATGAATCCCCAAGGTGTGTAGCCCATCAAATCAATGCCGTCATACGCAACGGCTTCTTTCATCATCTCAATATGTTCACGTAAATAAGCGATTCGGTAAGTGTCGTTAATCGTTCCGTCTGGTTCTAACTCATCAATAGCGCCAAAGCCATTTTCGACAATAAAAAGTGGTAATTCATACCGATCATTGAACCAATTCATTGCATAGCGTAAGCCCATAGGATCGATTTGCCAGCCCCAATCAGATGTTGCTACATAAGGATTTCGCACCAAGTCTTTTGCTTCATTGTAGTCAAAAGTAGGGGCCTTTTCTGTACCTTTCACAGCAAACGACATGTAATAGCTAAAGCCAATATAATCAACACAGCCATTAGCTAAATCAGTTAAATCTTCTTCTGTGACATCTAATGAAATGTTTTTTCGTTTCAAATAGCATTGAATTGCACTTGGATAATGACCGCGGACATGAACATCGGTAAACCAATAACGTTTTTGCATTGCGCTAACACTCATCATCATATCCTCAGGATTACAAGAATAAGGATAAATAGGCACCATCGCAATCATACAGCCAATTTGGAAGTCGGGATTGATAGCGTGGCCAATTTTCACTGCACGTGCGCTAGCGACTAGTTCATAATGAGCAGCCTGATACATAATTGCTTCGCGGTCTTCTCCTTCCTGGTAAGCAATACCAGAGTTAGTAAAAGGTGCAAAATCTTCTTCATAATTGGCTTGGTTGTTAATTTCGTTAAAGGTCATCCAATATTTGACTTTTTTCTGGTAACGAGTGAAACAGACTTCAGCAAATTTGACAAAAAAATCAATGACCTGGCGATTGCGAAAGCCGCCATATTTTGTGACTAAATGATAAGGCATTTCAAAGTGAGACAGTGTGACGACTGGCTCAATACCATTTTTCAAACACTCGTCAAAAAGTGCATCATAAAAACGGAGACCTTCTTCATTGGGCGTTTCTTCATCTCCGTTAGGAAAAATTCGTGTCCAAGCAATAGAGGTTCGGAAACAATTTAAACCAAGTTCTTTGAATAGTTGAATATCTTCTTGATAGCGATGGTAAAAATCAATCGCTTCATGGTTAGGATAGTGTTCATCTGGTAAAACGCCTGCGGTAATTTTACGAGGGACGCCATGTGCACCGGCAGTCATTACATCCGCCACGCTCACCCCTTTACCGCCTTGGTCCCAGCCTCCTTCTAATTGATGAGCAGCGACAGCGCCGCCCCAAAGAAAATCATTTTTCAAAATTGACATATCGTTTCAGTCCTTTGTTCAAATTTTTATACGTTTTGTGCTTCGACTTTTTCAAGGGTTTCTTCAGTAATCGGTTGATTGGTTTCTTCTGCGTAGTTAAGTGCATCCATTTTTTTAGCAAACGGTAAATAGATAAAGAAACTCATCGTCAGTACTACTACTTGAAGCAACGCGGCTTGCCAACCACCAACTAAAAGTCCAGAAATGATTGGAGGAGTAGTCCAGGGAACTTGTACCGCAGTAAAGAGAGGAACCAGTCCTGTGTACAAGGCAAAATATGTCACAACAGAAGAAACAATCGGTGTGATAATGAATGGCACAGCCATGATTGGGTTCATCACGATAGGTGTAGCAAAGACAATTGGCTCGTTAATATTGAAAACAGCTGGCCCAATTGAAAGCCGACCTAATTGCTTAAACTGAGCTGATTTGGCAAAGAAAACCATGAACACGACTAACCCGATTGTCATGCCCGCACCAGTGACCGTTAAAAATTGATCTAAAAATTGTTGTGTAACAATATGGCCACCATTAGCCAGTGTTAAGTCTTTTCCAGATTTCAAAATTTCGGTGTTTTCTAAAGAGTTTGCTTGTAAAATAGGACCCATGATGCCGCCAACGATTGTTGACCCGTGAACACCGAAAAACCAAAAGAGGGGAATGACAAAACCTAATAGTAATGCGCCACCTAGTGAATCTGTGACTCCTTGAAGTGGTGATTGTAGCACTTCGTAAATAAAGTCAAAGAATGTCGTATTGAAGACTTTATCTAGAAGAATGAAAATTAGCATTGCACCAGTTACAATGACGCTGGCAGGAATTAACGCAGTAAAGGAATTGGCCACATTTTCTGGTACAGCTTCTGGTAATTTGATACGAATATCATGACGTAAAAACCAACTATATACAACGCCGACTAACAAACCAACAATAATAGCTGTAATCATCCCTTTACCAGCTGTCCAATCTTTGTTGATGACATTGCCAACTACTGCGCCAGAAACCGCATCTTTGACTTCAGATGACATAAACAAAATGAAAACCACCATGGCAATCATGCCCGCTGGGAGGCCTTCAAATCCCTCGCTTTTTACATATGAGTAGGCAATACCGATGACCGCAAATAACGACATAATCGCAAAAGATGCCCCATATGCTTGATTGAAATAAACAGCCAGACCGCTTGCGTTAACCCATTCAGAAATAGCTGTAACTGGGAAATTCGCTAATAGAAGAAACACGGAACCAACAATGGTAAAAGGCATCGTGTAAAGCATCCCGTTCCGTAAGGCAGTAATTGCTTTGGTATTGACGAATTTTAGTACTGGAGGTAATAATTTCTCGTTAATCCATTCGTTCATAAAAATCTCTCCTTTGAAGAATAATATAAATGCAAATGTATCCGTTTACATATTTACTATATAAGGTTATTTGAAGAAAAAATAGACTTTTGCCTGAATGAGAAACATGTACCAAGAAAAAAAACAAAAAAGCTCATGCTGTTTTAGACAGCATGAGCTTTTGTGAAAAACAACTAGGAAGGTGTTTCATCTAGTTCCTTTAAAAGTTGACTTGCTTGATGAGCTAGGAGTTCAATTAAAGCAATGACAGGGATTTGAGTGGTTGTATTGACTGACTTATCTGCAAATGGAGAACGTTCGTCGGGCATATAATAGGAGATGTTGTAGTCAGCCAAGCGGGCAATAGTTGAATGTTGATTGTTGGTAATGCTTAGCACTTTGGCGCCAGCTGTTTTAAAGTCGGTCATTTGTTTAATCATTTCATTGGTTTCCCCAGATACAGACAGAATCAAGGCTAATGTATTTTCAAATCCGCGCTTGGGGATAGGCGTAAAGGGATCAGCAATACTGTAAGAATTGATATTTAAGTTGGCAAAATAACGACTGCCATAACTACCTAAAATTCCGCTAGTACCAATGCCAGTAAAGGCAACGTGACGTGCTTGAACAATCATTTGGATTGCTGGACGAAGCATTTCGTAATAGGTTTCTTGGTTTAATTTTTTTAAAAAAGCATCGACGTGAACCGTGGCATCATAAAAATTTTCAAACGTTTGTGTTTGTTTGGCTTCTTCTTTCACTGCGTATTTTAATTCGGAAAAACCAGCATAGCCCATTTTGTTACAAAATCGTAGAATCGTTGAGGTGGAGACATGACAGGAAGTAGCCAGTTGGCGAATGGTCTGTTGAGGGATTTGGTGCAGGTGTTCCAATACATAATGGTAAACGAGCATTTCTAATTCATTCAAGGTCTGAACCTTCTCTAAATCAAACAAAGTAATCCTCCTTTATATAAAAACTGAATATGTTATTTTTTTGTGTAAATCAAATAAACCAATTCTTATTTTTCTTGAAAAAAATGTAAAATAACTCAATAAAAAGTTTCTTATTTCCTATTTTACAAAAAGTAGCCCAATTATCCTAGTTTTTCTCTTTTTTCTTTTAAAAATAACAATGCGCACCCCTAGAGTTTTTTGAGAAAACAAGCTAAAATAGATAAGAAGAGAAAAGGAGGCGTTGATGTGGCACGGGAAGTAATTTTATTTATTGCAGCGAGTATTGATGGTTTCATTGCGGACAAAGCGGGCGGTGTTGCTTGGTTAGAAGAGAATATTCGTGGCGATGAAGAAGATCGTAGTTACGATGAAATGTATGAAAAAATAGACACTGTGGTAATGGGGCGGACTACTTATGATCAAGTTACACAAGAATTGTCCCCAGATGTGTATTTTTATGAAGACAAGCATTCTTATATCATTACCTCTCATCCAGAACCATCAACTGCTTCAAGAACTTTTACCAAGGAAGATCCAGTCACATTAATTCGTCGTCTCAAAGAAGAAGACGGCGCGGGAATTTGGATTGTTGGAGGCCCAAAAGTGGTTCAACCGCTTTTGGCAGCTGATTTAATTGATACCTTCATTTTGACGACAATACCACTGTTTCTGGGTGAGGGCATTGCTCTATACGAGACAATGGCTCAATCAATCCCAGTTCGTTTAAAACAGGTTTATCAAAAAAATGAGTTGGTTTATTCGATTTATCAACGTGAAAACAAAAATTAAAAAATAATTATTCGGTTGGGCAAGTTGCTTTCAAGGTTTTGAGTTTCTCATAGGGCGAGAGGAACAAAGCAACAGTTGTCTAGCCGTTTGTGTTGTTTTTGATTAACAAAGAAATGGTAGAGGAGAAAAAAATGAAACATCAGATCAAAAAAAGGTTGTATATTTCACCTGTTCAAACAATTGTCTTAGGCTTTTTTTTATTAATTGTTGTAGGCACGATCTTATTAATGATGCCTTTTTCTGCACAAGCTGGACAAAAAACGCAATGGATTGATGCTTTTTTCGTGGCAACTTCCGCCGTCTGTGTTACAGGGCTTTCGCCTTTGAATACGGCGGAACATTGGAGTCCTATCGGGCAAGTTATTATTATGATTTTGATTGAATTAGGCGGCTTAGGCTTTTTAACCGTTGCCACGATTTTCTTTAGTTTGCTGCGGAAAAAAGCGTCACTAAGTGTACGGATGTTGTATCAAGAAGCTTTAAATGTTAGTGAAGTTTCCGGAGTTTTTCGTTTAATGAAATATATTATGAAGTTTGCGGCCATTATTCAATTACTTGGAGCCTTCTTGTTGTCCTTTCAATTTGTGCCAACATTTGGGTGGAAAAAAGGGTTGTTTTTTAGTCTCTTCCATGCCGTTTCGGCATTTTGTAATGCTGGCTTTGATTTGCTAGGGGATAGTATGGTTCCTTATCAAAATTCGCCTTATCTTTTACTAGTCATTAGCTTTTTAATTATAGCTGGCGGCTTAGGATTTATTGTGTGGCGCGATATTTTTGCAATGATTAAAGGCTATAAAAATAAAATTAAGCACCGTGTTAGTATTCATACACGCCTTGCTTTAACGGTGACCGCCACCTTTTTAGTCTTAGGGACCGTTATTTTTTACATTTCAGAATATCGCCATTTTCCAGCTGACATGTCTTTTTGGCAGCGTCTTGTCAACAGTTGGTTCTTGTCGGTTACACCAAGAACGGCTGGCTTTTATTCAGTTGATTATTTGAAAATGAGTAATCCAGGCCTGATTGTCACGATTTTGTGGATGTTTATTGGTGGCACTTCAGGATCAACCGCTGGCGGCTTGAAAACCACTACGTTTGGTGTGTTATTTTTACAATTTCGTGCAATTTTTAAAGGGAAACAGCGAGTGGAATTCCATGAACGCACAATTCCTGAGCGAGTAGTGCTCCAAGCGTTTACTTTGTTCTTCTTAGCAACTTTTTTATGTGTAACTGCTTCGGTTATTCTCTCGTTTACAGAAACATTACCTTTAAAAAACGGGATTGAGTATATCGTTTTTGAAGTGATTTCTGCATTTGGAACGGTCGGTTTAACAATGGGGTTAACACCAGATTTAACTGTTTTTGGTAAACTGGTGATTATTTTTCTAATGTTCGTCGGTCGTGTGGGTGTGTACACGGTGTTATTGTCATTAATTAAGAAAGGCTTGGAAAGTCAGTCGAAAGTTCAATATCCAAAAGAATCAGTGATGATTGGTTAATAGAGAAAGAGGGAAATAGAATGGAATTTTTAGGTATTTTATGTTTGATTTTAATTACAACGACTTTAGCAGGTGTTGCTTGTAAAAGAGTAGGAATTCCTGCAGTAATTGGGCAATTGCTAGTAGGGATTGTGTTAGGTCCAGCGATGTTAAATATTGTGCATCAAGATGTGTTTGTGCATGACTTTTCAGAAATTGGTGTCATTATGCTGATGTTTATTGCTGGAATGGAATGTGAATTGGAATTATTGAAAAAATATGCGAAACCTAGTGTCATGGTCGCTATTTTGGGCATCGTTTTACCGGTTGGTTTTACTATGTTGATTGGTCAGCTGTTTGCTTTTTCTTGGAAAGAAGCTTTTTTCCTTGGGTTAGTTTTAGCAGCAACGTCGGTCAGCATTTCAGTAGAAGTATTAAGAGAGTTGAATGTTTTAAGTAGTAAAGAAGGTGCAACGATTCTTGGGGCTTCCGTCGTTGACGATATCGTGGTCGTGATTATTTTAAGTGTCGCTGTCGGCATGATTGGTGCAAGTACAGGCGGCAATACAGAAGTCAGCTTTATTGTTAAGTTAATTGAACAAGGCTTATTCTTTATTGGGATTTTCTTTTTGGTCCGCTTTATCGCTCCCTATTTACTACGTTTAAGTCAAAAAATGAACATTGGGTCGTCTGTTATTATCATGTCATTGATTATCTGTTTGGGCATGGCTTATTTGGCTGATTTAGTTGGTTTAAGTTCTGTCGTAGGTGCCTTTTTTGCAGGGATTGCTGTGGGACAAACGGATGCAAAAACAGAAATTGATTTCAATATTGAAGCTATTGGCTATGCCGTGTTTATTCCCGTCTTCTTTGCCAGCATTGGCTTATCAGTGACATTTAACACGTTAGGAAAAGATTTACCTTTTATTTTGGTAATGACGATTATGGCGATTTTAACGAAATTACTGGGCGGTGCCTGGGGAGCGAAAATGGTTGGTTTCTCCAATACAAGTTCTTTAATGGTCGGTGCTGGGATGGTTTCGCGTGGGGAAATGGCATTAATCATTGCGCAAATTGGCTACCAATCTAAATTACTTTCAGAAGCGTATTATACGAGCATGATTGTGGTAATTATCTTAACGACCTTAGTTGCACCGTTCTTATTGAAATACTTTGTTAAAAAACAAGAATCTGCGTTGCAATAAAAAAAGATGAGCAGAAGTTGTTGACAAAAAAATAAAATAGCTATATGATGAGTTCAAGACAAACGACTACATTTGTAGTCGATAACCTTGAACTCTTTTTTTATTGATGAAGGAGGAATTTAACGAGTATGGCAAAAGATAAATTAGCGACAATTACTGATGCAGAGTGGGAAGTCATGCGGGTTATTTGGACCCAAGGCAAAACCACGAGTCGTGAAGTGCATACACTTTTAAATGAGAAGAAAGAATGGAAATCAACGACCGTCAAGACGTTACTAAGTCGTTTAACAGATAAAGGGTTAGTTGGAACGGAGAAAGTAGGCAATAAATATATTTATTATCCGCTAGTAGAAGAACGTCGGAGCGTTGAAACGGTGGCAGATGAACTTTTAGCCAAAGTGTGCAGTCGTAAAGTTGGTTCCGTGGTGGAAACAATTTTAACAGAGAGTCAGTTGAGTTATGACGATTTGGATCGATTAGAGGAACTCTTGAAAGAGAAGCGCAAGACGGCGGTTGAATCCGTCCCTTGCAACTGTATTCCTGGTCAATGCCAATGTCATTTAATTTAAAAAGGAGTGAAAAAAATGGAAAGTAAAACGTTTGATATTGAAGGGATGAGCTGTGCTTCCTGTGCCCAAACGATTGAAAAGGCTACGGCGAAGTTACCTGGGATGGCAAAGGCAAGTGTCAATTTAGCTACGGAAAAATTAAGTGTCACGTATGATCAGACGGAAGTCACAGAAGAAGAAATTAAGGAAGCTGTGTCAGATGCTGGCTACAAGGCGATTAGCCCAGCCCAGCAACGAACGTTTGCGATTGAAGGAATGAGTTGTGCTTCCTGTGCCCAAACGATTGAAAAAGCTGTGAACCAATTATCTGGTGTTCAACAAGCGATTGTTAATTTAGCCACGGAAAAACTGGTGGTTAGTTATGACGACCATCAAGTAACGAGTGCTGAAATTATCAAAGCAGTTACGGATGCAGGTTATCAAGCGACAGAAGAAGTCGCTGCAGGTGCAACAGCGGACCAAGATCGTGAAAAGAAACAAAAACATATTGCTGAGATGTGGCAACGTTTTTGGATCTCATCGGTGTTTACAGTACCACTTCTTTATATTGCGATGGGACATATGGTAGGCTTACCATTGCCGGATTTTTTGAATCCAATGACACATGCGACGACCTTTGCAATGGTTCAATTGATTTTGACGTTACCCGTTCTATATGTCGGCAGAGAATTTTTCACAGTTGGTTTTAAAGCATTATTTAAAGGGCATCCGAATATGTTTTCTTTGGTGGCTTTAGGAACCAGTGCTGCTTTTGTGTATAGTTTATATGGCACAGTCATGATATTCTTAGGAGATACAAGTTTTACAATGGCTCTTTATTATGAATCAGCGGGTGTTATTTTAACTTTAATTACATTAGGAAAATATTTCGAAGCTGTTTCAAAAGGGAAAACCTCAGATGCGATAAAAAAATTAATGGGTTTAGCGCCGAAAACTGCTCATATTTTACGTGATGGCGCAGAAATTGAAGTGCCAGTTGATGCTGTTCAGTTGGATGACATTGTGATTGTTCGCCCAGGAGATAAAATCCCTGTTGATGGAGTGATTGTTTCAGGCAGTAGTTCTGTGGATGAAGCCATGTTAACGGGCGAAAGTTTGCCTGTTGAAAAGAAAGTCGGTGATGCAGTAATTGGTGCTAGCATCAATAAAAATGGCAGCTTTCAATTCAAGGCGACAAAAGTGGGAAAAGAGACGGCCCTTGCCCAAATCATTCAATTAGTGGAAGATGCGCAAGGCTCAAAAGCGCCGATTGCACAATTAGCTGATAAAATTTCGGGTGTTTTTGTCCCAATCGTCATTGGTTTGGCTGTTCTTTCTGGCTTGGCTTGGTTCTTTTTAGGACAAGAGTCATGGATTTTCGCTTTGACAATTACTATTTCTGTGTTAGTGATTGCTTGTCCTTGTGCGCTCGGCTTGGCAACGCCGACTGCGATTATGGTGGGGACAGGTAAGGGCGCTGAAAATGGCGTTTTAATTAAAAGTGGGGATGCTTTAGAAACCACTCACAAAATTCAAACAATCGTGTTTGATAAAACAGGGACTATTACAGAAGGCAAACCGGTGGTTACAGATATTTTAGTTGCTGATTCAGCACTTTCAGAAGCTGAGTTACTAACATTAGCAGCTTCTGCAGAACAAGGATCAGAACATCCTCTAGGTGAAGCAATTGTGGGAGCGGCTAAAGAACGTCAATTGCCATTAGTAGAAGGAAGCGATTTTTCAGCGATTCCAGGTCACGGCATCCGTGTGACAATCAACGAACGAGTCCTACTTTTGGGCAATATAAAATTAATGAAAGAAGAAGGCATTGAGCTATCAACGTTTGTTCAACAAGCGGATCGTTTGGCAGAAGAAGGGAAAACCCCAATGTTTGTGGCAAAAGATGGTTCGTTTGCGGGTATCATTGCGGTAGCAGATACTGTGAAGGATAGCAGTCAAACAGCCATTGCACGTTTGCATAAAATGGGGATCGAAGCCGTGATGATTACGGGAGACAACAAACGTACTGCCGAGGCGATTGCAAAACAAGTAGGTATCGATCGTGTCTTAAGTGAAGTTTTACCAGAAGATAAAGCGTTAGAAGTGAAAAAACTACAAGCAGAAGGCAAAAAAGTTGCGATGGTGGGTGACGGTATTAATGATGCACCAGCACTTGCCCAAGCAGATGTGGGGATTGCTATTGGTTCAGGCACAGATGTTGCAATGGAATCGGCCGACATTGTGCTAATGCGTAGTGATTTAATGGATGTGCCTACAGCAGTTGAATTAAGTAAAGCGACCATCAAAAACATCAAAGAAAATCTTTTCTGGGCATTTGCTTATAATACATTAGGTATTCCAGTGGCTATGGGTGTGTTACACTTATTTGGTGGACCTTTGTTAAGTCCGATGATTGCAGCAGCAGCTATGAGTTTTAGTTCAGTCTCTGTCTTACTAAACGCCTTACGCTTAAAAGGATTTAAACCTTCGACGGTGAAAAAAACTAGTGGAAGTCAAAAATAAAATTGAAAAGGATGAAGTGAAATGGAAAAAACAGTAAAAATTGATGGGATGAAATGTGATGGCTGTGTTCAAGCGGTCACTGAAAAATTTAGTGGAATTGATGGCGTAACGAATGTTGCGGTTCACTTGGCAGATCAAACAGCCATTGTGACAGCAGATCGTGAAGTAAGCCAAGATGAACTGAATACCACGTTGGCAGATACAAAATTTAAGGTTGTCAGCGAATAACAAAAAACAGGGCCTACCATCATGAGTAGGCTCTGTTTTTTTGTTATGGAAGTTTTGTTTTGATTTCCTGATAAATCTTAGTCGTTTCTTGACCCTCACGCGCAGTATAATAATAAACTTTTTCCCGCGTTTCTATTTTCAGAATCGGATGACTTTTTGTATAAATTAGTAAATAAGCAGGTTTTCCAGCGACTTTAAATTCTCCTGTTAAGTAACTATCTGTCGCAGCACCCATTGTGCGGATGCGTTCTTGAGGTAAGTCATCAATCAAAGAAACAGCAGTGATTTGGTTAAAAGGAATTGACCTTGTTTTTGCTAATGGGGCAGATAACTCAATTTGTTTATTTTCAATAGTTGCTTGAAAGGCATGACTAGAAAAATCATTTATAAACATCGGCACTGTGGCAAAGAACAGCACCGCAATCGTTAAAATACCAGTAGCGGCTAGAATAATTTTCCCAGCAGGCCGTCCTAGGTTAATAGATAAATTCATACCAATGCGATCAGGAACCATGATTTTGGGGTCCTTTGGATTGATATAAATCCCATACCGCCAATATTGATCATCATCCCCATAGCGATAATCGCCAGCCTGTAAAACGAATTGATCTTGTTTTTTGCGCATTGAAAATAGGTAGTAGAAGAGAAAGCCTACATAAACAAACAAAAGAATAAAATAACAAAAAGTAAGGGCCATCGCAACCGTATAATCAATTACAATTGTGAAAGTTGGTAAAATGGTTAGCGGTGCAAAAACTAAGGCGGATAAAACCATTAAAACAGACCAATGATGCCGAAATAAATCATTAATTTGCTGATTAATTTTTGAGTCACTAGTTAGCGGTTTGACAGGTAAGCGCGCGATAAAATAATAGCCGCCAATGAACAAACTTAACATCAAAACAGTAATTAAGAAAAGAATCCAGGAACCAATCGCCGTTTGCAAGGAATAAAAGCCCCCAGCAAAAGTAAGAATAATCGCAGGTAAAAACCACCAAAATGAAATAAGTTTCTGGTTTTTATTTAAAACTAATTGCGTATCGATTAAGAGAGGACGCTTAGGTAGCAACCAGCCGTTTTGCATTTTTAAAGCGGCCATTTTGCGAATATAAACGATTTGCAGATAGTAGCCACTGCCAATAAAACTAAATAAAAGTAACAGAAAAAGAAACAACAAAATCGAATCATAAGGAATAAATAACAAAGGTAAACTAAGAACACTAAAAACGGCTGCTAGTTGAACCAAGCGTTTTTTATAACGTTTTCGGATTGCTTGAACGCTAGGATCTTGTAGTTTATCTTCTGGTAAAGTGTTTTCCAAAATAATATTTTTGTGAGGATTTGCATAAATCCCCATAGTAAATGCCATAAAAAAAGCGACAGAAACTAGGATGAAATAAAAGAATACCGCCATTATAATGCACGCCCTTTCGAATCAAAATTTTGATAAATTTTCTGAATAAGTGCTTGGATTTCTGCTTCGGATTGCTGATGTAAAAAACTTTCAGCCAACAGAAGTTCTAAACGCTCATGCAATTGCTGTTGCCAAACAGCGGTAGCAGGTAACTTTGCGGCAATTTTGGTGCCGTTACGACGATCAGTCACAATATAACCTGATTGCTTTAACTTATTATAAGCTTTTGAAACAGTCATCATATTGACCCCGATTTCGTCCGCCAATTGTCGGATAGAAGGCAAACTTTCATTGGGAACCAGTTCACCTTTGGCAATGCCTACAATGATTTGATCAATGAGTTGCTGATAGATGGGCTGTTCGCTTTGTTCATCTATTTCTAAAAGCATCGAATCACTCCTGTCTTATTTGTGTTATCTGTATTATATATCCTAATGCAAAAAGAGTTGGAAAGCAAGGAATTTAGAGTAAATGGTTGTTTCTGTTTAAAGAGAAGCATATAATGAAGAAGAACGTAAAATGAAAGGACGATGAAAATATGACAGCAATTGAACCAAAATTAACAGAGAAATTCCATCAAGATTTCTTGAACAATAATAAACAAAATGCCTTACAACGTAGTGTAGTAAAAAATGGTATCAGCGCTTCAGGTGAATCTGTACAAGGAGCCGTGAATAACGTACCCGTCTTTTCAGTCGACTTAGCTACTGGAAAAGTGGCCAATCAAAAACAAAGCGGTCGCTGCTGGATGTTTGCGGCATTAAATACATTTAGACATAGAATGTTAAATGCGTTTCAATTAAAAGATTTTGAATTATCACAAAACTATACATTTTTCTGGGATAAATATGAAAAATCAAACTATTTCTATGAAAATATTATTGCAACAGCCGATCAACCGTTGACTAGTCGTAAAGTGGCCTTTTTATTAGCGACACCACAACAAGATGGTGGGCAATGGGATATGATCGTTTCAATTTTTGATAAATATGGCGTAGTGCCTAAAACGGCAATGCCTGAAAGCAGCAACAGTTCCAATTCACGTGATTTAAACAACTATTTAAATAAAAAATTACGCAAAGATGCAACAATTTTACGTAGTTTAATTGAAAAAGGCGCTTCTGCTGAAGAAGTCCAAAAAAACAAAGAAGCAATGTTACAAGAAATTTATAATTTCTTAGCAATCTCTTTAGGAACACCGCCAGAAACCTTTGATTTTGAATACCGTGACGAAGAAAAAAATTATCATTTGGATCAAAATCTAACACCGCAAACATTCTTTGAAAAATACGTTGGCGTTAATTTACATGATTATGTAAGTATTATTAATGCTCCTACAGAAGATAAACCCTTCAACAAAACATACACTGTTGAAATGTTAGGGAATGTTGTCGGCGGCAAAGAAGTTAAATATTTAAATGTAGAAATGGCTGCTTTCAAAAAATTAGCTGCTGCACAATTGGAACAAGGCGAATCTGTTTGGTTTGGTTGTGATGTTGGACAATCTTCAACACGTGACACAGGAATTATGGCATTAGACGTTTACGATATGAACGATCTTTTTGATATTGATTTTACGATGACTAAAGCAGAACGTTTAGACTTTGGTGAAAGCTTAATGACACACGCCATGGTTTTAACAGGTGTTGATATCGTTGATGGTCAAACAACAAAATGGAAAGTGGAAAATAGCTGGGGCGAAAAAGTCGGTGAAAATGGCTTCTTCGTTATGAGCGATGCGTGGATGGACGAATACACTTATCAAATCGTTGTGCACAAAGATTTATTAACTGATGAACAGAAAAAAGCTTGGGAACAAGCGCCAACTGTTTTGGCACCTTGGGATCCAATGGGAGCATTAGCATAAAACAGAAAAAGAAGGCCCCCGCCGTCATGGCGGGGGCCTTCTTTTTACGTTGGGCGGCGAATTTCACGGATTTCGCCCAATGTTGTATAATCATTGCCTGCTAAACGAGCAATCGGTTGGAGTTTTTCAGGTAAAATGTACTGATGTTCTTCATCGAAAACGGCTGAATCAAAATAGAAATCGGTAATTTCTACAATGAATAAATCCGTAATAATTTGACCTTCATGGTTAGCAATAGGTACATATTGATGTAAGCGAGCTTCCATCCGAATCGGCGCGGCTTTGATTGCTGGAACAGCAACAGTCTGGCTGGCAATGGTTTCAATACCAAATGTGTCAATTTCACTGATCTCTGCTACTAAAGGTGCCGAAGTCTGATTCATTTGAGTAAGAACGTCTTCGTTAACGAAATGGATGACAAGTTCTTTAGTAGCCAAGATGTTTCGTGCCGTATCTTTAGGCGCTTTGTCTGGTCGTAAAATGGATAACGTTGCTAAAGGAATTTCAGCTGCCGCCGCATTAAAGAAACTAAAGGGAGCAGCGTTGACGACACCTGTGGCTGTATCTTGTGTTGTAACCCAAGCGATTGGCCGAGGAATAATACTTCCTGATAAAAATTTATACGCTGTTTTTGCAGATAACTCGTTACTATTGTAATGAATCATAGGAGCCTCCTAGAAAAAATACTAATTTCTTTGAACATTCGCATCTGAAGTATCGAAAGGACGCACAAATTCTTCAATCCCTGCCCGTTTTGGTTCTAAAAATGGCGGTAATGATAATTTTTCACCAGCGTGTTCATAGGTTTCATCCTCTAAAAACCCAGGACCATCGGTTGCCAGTTCAAATAAAACATGTGTTGCTGCCAAGAAATATTCAGATTTAAAGTAAAAACGTTCCACAAAGCCAGAATTAGGAAATTCCAAACGATTAATTTTTTCAATCCAGAAACGTAGTGCTTCCTCATCGGCAACGCGCAAGGCTAAGTGATGGACATTGCCGTAGCCTTCTTGGGCCGCTGGCAAATCTTCTCGATGCTCTACGATAATGCTGGCACCATTCCCACCTTCGCCAACTTCAAATAAATGGAAACTACCTTCAGCATCAATCAATTTGAACCCTAAAACTTCAGTTAAAACTAGTTGCAGATGTTCGTAATTTTCGACAGTTACAAAGGCTGGACCTAAGCCGATTAAAGCATGTTCACTAGGGACGTTAGATTTTTTCCAAGGCGTGCCGGCTGCAACACCTTGGTTCTTTTCATCAGAAATAAGTTGGTAACGTTGATTGTCAAAGTCTTCAAATTCTAAATACTTTTTACCAAAACGTTCTTGAATTTCTCCATGATCAATTGCATATTCATTAAAGCGTGATACCCAGTAATCCAAAGCAGCATCATCTTTTACACGGAAGGAAGTACGAGAAATTGTATTGGTTCCTTTGGTTCCTTTAGGTAAGCCTGGGAAGTCAAAGAAAGTCATATCTGTTCCGGGAGAGCCGGCATCATCAGCAAAAAATAAATGATATGTTTCAATATCGTCTTGGTTGACAGTCTTCTTAATTAAACGTAGACCTAAAATATCGGTGAAAAAGTGATAAATTTTTTCGGCACTTGAAGTCATGGCAGTGACGTGGTGTAAACCTAAAATTTGTGTATTCATAATAAAAATCCTCCTAAAAGAAAAATAATTTTTTAATTAATTAACTTACTAAAAGTAAGTTTAAATGATTAGTCCTAAAAATGCAAAAGAAATGTCTCGAATTCGAACTATTGTTTTTTAGTTGATTTTTTAAAAAAATAAGAATATAATGACCTGAGATATTTTAATACATAAACTTTCGTAAACATCGCCGGATGCTTGCGACTAAAGTGTTAATGAACAGTTCTTAGGCCATAGCTGAACTGTTTGTTGGCACTTTTTTTGTTTGGAAGGGAAGGAAAACAAGATGAGTAAAGCTTGGTTAAAAGTTATTTTTGGCGCTTTTTGTGAAGTGATTTGGGTCATTGGCATGAAGCATAGTACAACATGGTGGGAGATTTTAGGGACAGTAATCGCAATCTTTATCAGTTTTTATGCGCTGATTAAAGCAGGAGAGGAATTGCCAGTCGGCACAGCCTATGCTGTATTTGTCGGCTTAGGTAGTGCTGGAACTATTGTAACAGATCATTTTTTATTCCACACACCATTGGGCATAGGAAAAGTTCTTTTTCTGTTGCTGTTATTAATAGGTGTAATTGGCTTAAAAATGGTAACTGGAAATAAAGAGGAGGAAACAAGATGAGTTGGTTATACTTAGTTATTGCAGGCTGTTTTGAAATCTTTGGCGTAGGTTCAATTAAATTATTTACAACAAAAAAAGACTTACGTTCATTGTTAATTTTAATTCTAGCGTTTAGTGGTAGTTTCTTATTCTTATATTTAGGGATGAGACAATTGCCGATGGGCGTTTCTTATGCGGTTTGGACAGGAATTGGTACAGCAGGAGGCGCTATTTTAGGAATGCTCTTAGGTGAATCAAAAGACCTACGCCGGATATTTTTTATTTTTTTAATCATTGTTTCTGTGATTGGTTTAAAATTAATTGGTTAGAAAGCAAGAGAACATTGTTTGGATTATTGAAAGACAGGTGAGTAAAATTTAAAAAGAGACAGAACCAAATGCGGTGTTCTGTCTCAAAATAGCTTTTATTTTACAAGGTTACTATAACGTGTCGCAAATTCATTGTTGTAGGACTTGCCGTTGACATCTTGACCAACGTCCCAATTTGCAGACCAAGTCATTAAGCCACGGATAGGGTTACCGTCTTTTGCTAACTGATCAAAAGTTTTGGCTACAGGGGTAGCCTCAACGACATAGCCGCTACCAGCAGCATCCCGATTTGCTGGTAAACCAAGGACTAATTTATCGTTTGGTATCTGTAGATAGCCGCGCGTGCCATGGATTAATGAATCAGACATATAATAGAGGAACTCGTATTTTAGAGCATCGTTGCTTTGAGCAACCCAAGTCATAATTTCATCAACCCAGACACCGTCGCCGCCTTGGTTATATAATTGTGGGGCAATGTAATCATAATAACCATTTAGGGAAGTAATGTATGTTTCATAAGCGGCACCAGGTTTTAAATAAGGGAATTCTGGCGCCATCGTAATGATGAAATTTTTTCCTTGTGCTCGATAATGGTCTTTGACTATTTTCAATGCAGCAGGGATGACGGTTTGGTTGTCGCCAGCAGTAATCGCCAATTGCTCTAAGTCAATGTCTAAACCATCAAAGCCGTATGTTTCCACTTGACGAATGATTTCATTCGCAAAGGCTTGTTCATCGCCTTTGACTAATTGGATATGTGCATCTGCTCCACCAAGTGCCAATAAAACTGCGCGATCTTGACTATTTAATTGTGCGACTTCTTGTCGGAAGGCAGTGTCCGTTTGGTTATAAGGCTTGAACGTAGGAATCCGTGTCGTACCATCGCTTTTCATGAAGGAAACCGGTACGACATTGTAGGCTTGATTTACTTCTGAAAGGTTCAGCGATGCTGATGTTCCTTGTTTGTAACCATCGCGTCCTTTTGAGGCCCAGTTATGCCAATATCCAACCAACACTTTTTTGCCAGAGATATCTACCATCGTATCCGCAGCATCTGCAGAAGCTTGAGTAGGCGTTAACCACAAGCCAACTGCAACGGTTGAAAGAAGGAGAAAAGCAGGAATTATTTTTTTTAGCTTCATTTTTTGAGAACTCCTTTAATGTAGTTTAAGATGTGAGTATTTTTACTGAATGTTCACATCAATCGCTTGGTAAAAGGCGTTCACCGTATCACCAATGCCCCAGACAGCGTAAATGACATGATAACCTTTGCGGTCTGTCGGAATATTAATTGTTTGTTTAACAACTTTATTAGGAACTTCTTGTTTACCGTCAATTGAAGCAATTTTGTCGAAGTTTTTAATGTCTAATGGTTGATTGGGATTCCAGCCATTTTTAGTAATATAGTAATCCCAAGAAGCAGTTCTATGTTGGGCAGTTAAGTTCCAAGTGATGTCAAGGGGACCTGTTGTAATGTTTGTTTTGTGCCAACGAGTAGCTGTTTGTTCATCCAAAGGTTCAAAACCTGAGACACCTGCACTGGCTAATTTACCAGTAATAAACGTATTTTTGGGCGCTTCGATACTTTGAGGTTCCCATTGTGCACGACCAACATTTGTATTTAAGTTACCACCAGCAGAACTACCAAAGAAAGCACGACTTCCAGGACTTGCTACGTAACCATGAGCCTCCGAAACAGTAGGGGCCAATGCAGCGCCACCTAAAACAAAACTAAAAGCCAGGACGATTGTTAATAAACTCTTTTTCACGAAAAAAACCTCCTAAAAAATTATTTTGTATGCGCTTACAGATAGGAATATAACATAATAATCTTTCGGATACAAATAATAAGAAATGTTATTTTTAAAAATAAAACAATATTTTTTAAGTAATATTAAGAATGTTTTTAAATAATATAAATAATAGTGTTTTTCAAAGTTTTGTTAATTTTTCATTCGGAATCGCAATTGAAGAAATCACGTGGTATACTTTTAAGAAGAAACAATGACACGAAAGTAGCCATTGGAAAAAGGAGATTATTTCGTGGGAAAAAAACATACATCCTCTTATGAAGTTGCCTACTATGACGGCGATTTTACTGGTGCAATGAAGATACCGGCTTTGTTAGCGGTTGTCATTAAAGTATCAGAAGAACAAACAGAATTACTAGGAAGAGATGCGGCTTATGTCGCTCAATTTGGTCTAGGCTGGGTCATCACCAATTATGAAATAGAGATTCACCGCTTACCAAAAGTTGGTGAAAAAGTAGCAATTACAACGCAAGCTATGAGTTATAACAAATATTTTTGTTATCGTAACTTTTGGGTTCATGATGAAGAAGGCAATGAATGTGTCTTTGTGAAATCAACCTTTGTCTTAATGGATCAAAAAAATCGGAAAATCAGTAGTGTGTTACCAGAAATTATTGCACCTTTTGATTCTGAAAAAATCACTAAAATTTATCGCCATGAAAAAATTGAAAAAGTCACAGAGGGGAACTTTTTACCTTATCGTGTGCGTTTTTTTGATATTGATGGCAATCAACATGTTAATAATGCGATTTACTTTAATTGGTTATTGGATGTGTTAGGGTATGACTTTTTAACAACGCATCAACCGAAAAAAATTCTTGTGAAATTTGACAAAGAAGTAGAATACGGCCAAGAAGTCGAAAGTCATTACGAAATTGTCGAACAAGAAAATCAGTTGAAAACGCGCCATGAGATTCGGATTGATGGTCAAACCTATTGTGAAGCGAATATCGATTGGACAAACTAAGTTAAGATGACGGTTTAGAAAATAAAAAGTTACGCAGAGGAGGAAGGACATGATTCGCTTAGGATTAACATCTTTTAGTGAACACGACTATTTAACTGGAAAAAAACGGGCCACGCTTTATGAATATGCCAGTCATTTACCGCTAGTTGAAATGGACACGGCGTATTACGGGATTCCTCCCAAAGAACGAGTAGCTGAATGGGTCAAAGCAGTTCCCGAAAACTTTCGCTTTGTCATGAAAGTTTATAGTGGAATCAGTTGTCAAGGTGAGTGGCAAACCTATTATGCAAGTGAAGAAGAAATGATCACCGCCTTTTTAGAAAGTATGGCCCCGTTAATTGAAAGTAAAAAATTATTTGCCTTTCTGGTACAATTTTCAGGAACATTTGGTTGTACGAAAGAAAATGTCGCTTACTTGCAAAAAATTCGTCACTGGTTTAAAGACCTACCCATCGCCATTGAATTACGAAATAATTCATGGTATCAACCAAACTTTGTAAAACAAATGTTGCAATTTATGAAAGAAAATCAATTTTCACTTGTGATTGTAGATGAACCGCAGATTCCTACGAATCCAGTGCCCTTTTATCCTTATGTAACGAATCCTAATCTCGTGCTCTTCCGGTTTCACGGACGTAATGCGGCTGGCTGGTTAGCCAATGATGCAGAGTGGCGTAAAAAAAGAACCCTCTATCATTATAATACGCAGGAAATCGCTGATTTAAGCGAAGCTGTTTTAAAAATGTCGCAAGAAGCTAAAGAAGTGGGCGTAATTTTTAATAATAATTCTGGCGGCGATGCTGCAGAAAACGCTCTACAGATGCAAAAAGTCTTGAATTTGAGTTACGATGATTTGAATCCAAAACAATTAGATTTATTTTGAGAAAGAAGGTAGCTGAATGTCTGAAAAGCAATCCCCTTATGAAATGGCTTGTGCATTCCACGAGGTTTTTAATCCACAACAACCAGAGCAACCAACTGCTTTTTCGCCAGAGTTAGCCAGTCGACGAGCAGAGTTTAAAGTTGAAGAACTTGTAGAATTTTTATATAGTGCTGCTGATAATGACCAAGTAATTTTTCAACAATTGGTCAACGGATTAAAAAAATCTGTCGATAAAGCAGAGCAGAAAGTCTTGGCGAAAGGCAAACCAGTATCTGATCCTTTAGTGGAGGAAGTGGATGCACTAGTTGATTTATTGTATTTTACTTATGGTTCGTTTTGCTTAATGGGCGTCAATCCAACAAAAATTATTGAAATCGTTCATCAAGCCAATATGGGGAAATTATTTCCAGATGGGCAGCCACATTATGATCCAGAAACAAATAAAGTATTAAAACCTGAAAATTGGGAACAAGATTTTGCGCCAGAAGCTAAAATTAAAGCGGAAATTCAACGCCAATTGAAAATTACTGAAACCAATGAAAAAGACGAATGAGAAAACTCATTCGTCTTTTTCATTAATCATGGAAGAACGTCCGATATAAGGCTTTGATGGCTTTTTCCTCTTGTTCTTTTTTGATACCAAACATAATACTTACTTCCGAAGATCCTTGGTTAATCATTTCTAAGTTGATTTTTTCTTTGGCTAACGCCATTGTACTTTCAGCAGTAACCCCAATTCGTTGGCGCATGCCTTCCCCGACAATCATAATCATGGAAAGGTGATGCGTGATGCGTAACTCATCAGGCGCTAAAACTTCTTGGAGTTGGGCCATCAGTTGATTTTCAATTTCAGTTGTTAACTGGTCTTCTCTTAAAACAATCGTGATGTCATCAATTCCTGAGGGCATATGCTCATAGCTCAAGGCTAATTTTTCTAGTACTTCTAAGAGCCGTCGCCCAAAACCTAACTCTCTATTCATTAAATACTTACTAATGTAAATACTTGCGAACCCTTGATCACTAGCAATTCCTACAACAGGGGCATGCTTCACTTTGCGAGAAGTAGTAATTAGGGTGCCAGGATGATGTGGGTTGTTAGTATTTTTGATAACGACTGGAATATTTGCGCGATAGGCAGGCATTAAGGCTTCGTCGTGGAGGACGGCAAAGCCTGCATAAGCTAACTCCCGCATTTCTCTGTAGGTCAATTCTTGAATCGTTTGAGGCTGTTCAATAATTCCAGGATGGGCGACATAAATTCCGTCCACATCGGTAAAGTTTTCATACAAATCTGCTTGAACACCTGCGGCAACAATGGACCCTGTGATATCGGAACCGCCACGAGAAAAAGTACAAATTTCGCCGGCTTCTGTATAACCAAAGAAACCTGGAATAACCAAGATTTGTTGAGTCTCACGATAGGCACTAATTTTCTCTAAAGCTTTTGGTAAAATGCGGGCATTGCCTGGCTCAGGTGTCACTAGGAGACCTAATTCTTTTGGACTAATGTAGCGAGCATCTAAGCCATTCTGATTGAAAAAACTGGCAACAACTTTTGCATTATTGTCCTCGCCGCTAGCTAAAAAATAGTCAAATAAAAAAGCATTGTTTTCTTTTGGTAAAGTGGCTAATTGGCGAATCGAAATAGCAATATCAGCTAAAACTGCTTTATCCAAGTGTAATTCATCAAAAAGATCTTCATAACGACGAATGATGGCAGAGATTGTCGATTCAATGTCCTCATTATTTAAGTAGCGCTGATAGTATTGAATCAATAAATCAGTCACTTTAATATCTTGCGGGGTTCGCTTTCCAGGAGCGGATACAACGACAAACGTTCGGCGCGGCTCTTCCTTGACGATTTGTAAGACTTTCTGTAACTGTGGTGCTGATGCTAGCGAGCTACCGCCGAATTTAACTACGTTCACGTTTATCACTCCTGTTTTTAATTATTTTCTCATTTGTAGATTAGTAAAAGGATACCGAAAAACATTTAGAAAAGCAACCACTTATTTTCAGAAAGTTAGGAAATCATGAAAATATTTGTTCTTCATTTTTCCTTAAAATTTTGTTAAACTGTAAAGATATGAGTCGTAACGAAGGAGTTAAATAGTATGACAGAATCCAAAACTGCCATTATTTTTGATATGGACGGTGTCCTAGTAGATAGCGAAGCTTATTATTATGAGCGACGTAAAGCATTTTTAGCGGAATTTGATTTGACCATTGAGGGCCTAACCTTGCCAGAATTAGTCGGTGCGGATATGCGTTCATTATGGCAAAAGATTGAACAAGTCAACAAAAAAGAGCTAGATATTGCTTTTTTAAATGAACAATACATAGCCTATAAAAAAGCGCATCCGATAGATTATTTAGCTGTGCTTGATGAAAATGCGAAACGTGTTTTACAATTTTTAAAAAGACAAGGCTATAAAATCGGATTAGCTTCTTCTTCCACAAAAGACGCAATTGAAGAGGTTTTGACAGTGGGGCAATTAAGTAGTTATTTTGATGCGGTCGTGAGTGGGGAAGATTTCGAAGAAAGTAAACCGGCGCCGGATATTTATCTGCACACGTTACAAGAATTAGCTGTTGCGCCACAGGAATGTATAGCCATTGAAGATTCAGAAAAAGGCATTGCCTCTGCCAAAGAAGCTGGGCTAGAAGTTTGGGCTATGCGCGATGAACACTTTGGGATGGATCAAAGTCAAGCGGATGCCTTCTTAACACAACTAAGTGATATTTGTAAAAAAATTAGTGAAAATCGGATCGATGAAAGCAGTGAATCAACCCCTTCGTAAGAAGATCGCGGGTTTTCTTAAAAAAGTTTGTTATAACTAGTGAATGAATATACAGTTTGTGCTATAATTTTCTATAGGTATTTCTGCAAGAATGCCCTTTTTCAAGGGTCAGGAACAATAGATAACCGTGTGAAGAGAACAAACAACCTTTCTTTTATTATAGAAAAATTATCGGAGGAGCCAAAATGAAGAATAATTGGATTATCATTTTAGTACTAGTAATCGTTATTATTGCTGCGGTGCTATACTTAATTGGTTATTTTATGCGCAAAAAAAATCAAGAACAATTAGATGAATTAGAAGTTCGTAAAGAAGCCCTGTTTGACTTGCCAGTCTTTGAAGAAATCGATGACATTAAAAAAATGCATCTAGTTGGACAGAGTCAAAATAGTTTCCGTGAATGGAATCAACGTTGGGTAGAACTATCGACGCGTTCTTTCGCCGAACTAGAGAGTCAAATTTATGAAGTCGAAAATCAAAATGAAATTTTCCGTTTCATGAAAGCGAAGAAAGCAGTCGTGGAAGCGAATGAAACGATGACCGAAATGGAAGCCGAAGTGGAAGTCATTCGTAATGGCTTGAAAGAATTACGTGAAAGTGAAGAGCGCAATTCATTAGAAGTTCAAAAAGCTTTGGATGTCTATGAAGAATTAAGTAAATCACTAAAAGATGATAAAGCTAGCTTTGGTCCAGCTTACTCCGAAATCCAAAAACAATTAAGAAACGTCGAAATTGAATTCACACAATTTGTCACACTAAATACATCGGGGGACCCAATTGAGGCTCGAGAAGTCCTAGAAGATGCGGAACGTCATACGTATGAATTGGAAGACTTAATGAAACGGATTCCACCAATGTATGAAGAATTAAATGAAACTTTCCCAGATCAATTAAAAGAAATCGAAGAAGGCTACAACCAATTATTAGCTGACGATTATGTGTTCCCTGAACAAAACTTTGCTGAAGAAATTCAACATGCGAAAAAACGTGTCGAGAATTCAATGGCTGATTTAGAGAAAACAGAGATTGCTGCAGTAGAGGTCGCAAATCGCGACACAGCAACGGCGATTGATGCATTATATGAAGTGATGGAACGTGAAATTGAAGCGAAGAAATATGTCGTGACCAATCAAAAAATTATTGACGATTATATTTCTCATTCCTTAAAAAATAACCGTCAATTAATGATTGAATTGGACCATGTATCACAAAGCTACACCTTAAACAACAACGAGCTAGGACGTAGTCGTGGCTTCCAAACGGAAATTGAAGAAATTATCCGCCGTCAAAAAGACTTGGAACCTCGAATGAAAGAACATACCGTTCCTTACTCTGAAATTCAAGCGTTCTATAAAGAATGCTATAAGATTTTAGATGATATTGAAAATCAACAATTAGAAATTGATGCTTCATTGAAAGAACTAAGAAAAGGCGAAAAAGTCGCCCAAGAAAAAGTCGACGAATACGAATTCCGTTTACGGAGTATCAAACGGTATGTTGAAAAGCAACGATTACCAGGTTTGTCTGCTGATTACTTAGAATTTTTCTATGTGGCAACGGATCGAATTGAAGATTTAAGCCGAGCCTTAAATAAAATGCGCATTAACATGGATGAAATCAATCGTTTGTGTGACTTATGCGAAGATGATTTAGAGTTATTAGATAAGAAAACAAAAGATTTAGTCAATGCAGCAGCTCTGACGGAACAAATGATGCAATATGCAAACCGCTATCGTCATACTCACGAGAACATCCGAGCGGCTTTAGATAAAAGCATGTATTTATTCTCGACAGAATTCCGTTATCAAGATGCATTAGATGAAATTGGAACGGCATTGGAAGCTGTTGAGCCAGGGGCGTTCAAACGAATCGAAGATTTTTATTTTAAAAATATCAATAACCCTAATTTAACAGCAATTTAATTAAACAATCACTAAACAGAGGTTTGTCGACAGACAAGCCTCTGTTTTTATGGCGTGGTGGTGACTTGAAGTGATACTTTAGAAAGTATATAATGGGAAAGAATTTTAAAAAAGAAGGGTGACAAATGATTTATTTTGATAATAGTGCAACTACACCGATTTACCCCCAGGCTTTAGATACATATGTAAAAACCAGTCAGCGGATTATTGGCAATCCGTCTAGTCTGCATGACTTAGGCAGCCAAGCGAATCGGCTCTTACAACAAGCACGGAAGCAGATTGCGGAGCTAATCAATGTTTCAACAAATGAAATCTATTTTACAAGTGGCGGAACTGAAGGAGATAACTGGGTTTTAAAAGGAACGGCAATCGAAAAACGAGAATTTGGTAATCATATTATTATTTCTGCAGTGGAACATCCAGCAGTTACAGAAACAGCGGAACAATTAGTCGAACTAGGTTTTGAACTTTCTTATGCGCCAGTGGATAAAGAAGGTCGTGTAAAAGTCGAGGAACTACAGAAATTAATTAGAAAAGAAACGATTTTGGTTTCTGTTATGGCAGTGAACAATGAAGTGGGAACGATTCAACCAATTAAAAAAATCAGCGAGGTTTTAGCGGAGTTTCCTAAAATTCATTTTCATGTAGACGCGGTTCAAGCAATTGGGAAAGTTAATTACTCAGAGTGGTTAACGGATCGGGTGGATTTTGCAACGTTTTCTGCACATAAATTTCATGGACCACGAGGCATTGGTTTTATGTATTGGAAACAAGGAAAACGTTTAGCGCCGCTTTTAACAGGAGGCGGGCAAGAAAACAACCAACGCAGTGGGACAGAAAACGTACCAGCAATTGTGGCAATGGCCAAAGCGTTACGCTTGCATTTAGAGAACGAACAACAACGGCCGCAACATGTGGCGACGTTACGGAGTTATTTATTAAAGGCGCTAGAAGAATTTCAAAATGTGACTGTTTTTTCACAAGATAATGAACATTTTGCGCCACACATTTTATGTTTTGCTTTGAAAGGGATTCGTGGCGAAGTGCTGGTCCATGCATTGGAAGAAAAACAAATTTATATTTCGACTACGAGTGCTTGTTCTAGCCGAAAAAAAATGGCTAGCAGCACCTTGTATGCCATGCATGTGCCTGGAGAATTGGCGACTTCCGCTGTGCGCATTAGTTTAGATGAAAGCAATACAATGGCAGAAATTGAACAATTTATGATTGTTTTCAACCAACTTTATCAAAAATTTTCTCGTGTAAATTAATAAAAAATAAGTCGGAGCCTAGAAATAGGCTCCGACTTATTTTTGCTCTCTTTATCGATTGAAGCGGTAGCCACTTCCCCAGAGTGTTTCAATTGGAGAGTCAGAAAGATTGGCTTTTTTTAATTTTTCCCGAATCCGTTTAATGTGAACAACGACAGTCGAAACCTCAGTATCTAAGGCATCAAACCCCCAGACACTTTCAAAAAGTTCTTCTTTATTCCACACACGGTTAGGATGTTCCATCAAGAAAACCAGCAATTTGTATTCTTTACTAGTAAAAATAACTTCATTTTCTAAAACAAACACTTTGTGGGCGGCAGTGTCGACAGCGATTTCATTGATTTTTAGTAATTGTGGTGGTTGTTCTGCGTTGCTTAACAATTGATAACGGTTCATATGGGCTTTTGCTCGAGCGACTAATTCATTGGGACTAAACGGCTTGATTATATAATCATCCGCACCTAAGCCAAGCCCACGAATTTTATCAATATCTTCTTTTTTAGCCGAAACAATCATGATCGGCGTTTGCTTTTTTTTTCGAATTGCACGACAGATTTCAAAACCATCCATAGTTGGCAGCATCACATCTAAAATAATTAAATCAAAGGGCTCATTTAAAGCTGCTTCCAATCCTTTTTTTCCATCATGTTCAATTGTGACAGTCATATCGTTAATTTCTAAATAATCTTTTTGCAAATCAGCAATGCTTGGATCATCTTCAATAATTAATACATGTGGTTTCATTTTTCATCCTCCAACAACGGCAGCGTAATTATCACGTTGGTGCCGTCTCCTTTTTTACTTGTGACAGTGATTGTTCCCTGATGATAGTCAATAATTTGTTTGACAATACTTAATCCCAAGCCGCTTCCTTTAACTGTTGGGGTTCGAGATTTGTCTACACGATAGAAGCGTTCGAATAAATAAGGTAATTCTTTTTTATCGATACCAATGCCGTTATCTGTAATGGTTAAAACTAAGTCTGTTTGATTATGCGTTAAAGAAATCGTAAAGGCTAGTTGTTCTTTAGTGGGATCCGCAAATTTAATGCTATTTTGAATTAGATTGGTAATCACGCGATTCATCTGCGTGGGATCCATTTGAACGTATAAAGCTTCGGTGGGAAGTACAGAAGTGATTACTAGTTCTTGTTCCAAACGGTATTCTTCAAGAATATGTGCAATAAAACGAGTGAAATTGGTCTTTTCCATTGTAAAGACAGCACGATCTAGGTCTAATTTAGAATACAAAAATAATTCTTCAATTAAATCATTGAGGCCTAAACTTTTTTCATGAATGACCGTTAAATAGCGCTGTTTTTTTTCTTCAGTATTGGCAACGCCATCCATCAAGCCTTCAACGTAACCAATAATAGAAGTAATTGGTGTTTTTAAGTCATGAGAAATATTTGCAATTAATTCTTTCCGATTAGCTTCATATTTTTCGCGTTCCGCATTGGCTTCTTCTAAATCTTGCCACATTTGTTCAAAACTAAGTTGGAGCTGTTTGACTTCTGTTGAAACGGTTTGGTGGCTAGTTGGTGTAAATGGATTTTCTTTTTGGGCATCCTTACCCAATGTTTTAGTCGCTTTTTCTAATGCTTCTAATGGCTCGATAGTGGTTTTGGTTAAGCGCTTATTAATGAGCCAAGCTGCCGCAATTGCTACAAGGATAATTAACAAAATCATCCAGATAATCCAGCGTGTGAAGAATTCAAAAAGGCTGCTTTCGCGTTTCAAGACAATAAAGCTCCCGTTAGAACCATCTAAATAATGAAAATCGGATTTGACATAATGATATAGACGCCCTGCATTATCCAGTGTGCCAGTTGGCATAATATTATTCATTTCGTAGTTTGGAATATGTACAGACAAAGATTTTTCTACTAAATTATCCGAATAATAAGGAAACCGTGCATTCTTTCGAATAATCACACTTAATCCTTTTGCTTCAATTGTTTGAATCGTTTCCTTTAATTCTTTACTTAAAGGTGTATCTAGTAATTTCGGTGACTTTTTTAACAATTGATCTAAGGCCAAATAACTTTCTTCTTCGTTAGCGGTCAATGGTCGTTGCTTATTCATCATTCGGTAAGCTTGGGGCAAACTGGGAACAGTTCCTAACGTGATGTAAGAAGCTAAGGATAAAACAGCTAAAACAGAGGCTAAAGTAATAATGATGGCACTAATATAAGAAATAAAAAAGCGGCGTTTAATGGTCAAAAGCGTCCCTCCTAGTGGTTTTAATCTATTTCTTACTTATAGTGTATTACAAGTGAACAAAAAAAAGCTAGTATTGTTATTAACTTTTTTTCATTTGTTTATAATTTGTTCATTTTTCGGCAAGTAGGAGTTTATAAGGCTTTGCTATTCTAAATATATCAAAAAGAAAAAGGGGATTACCAACCATGAAAAAGAAAAAAGTTTTTAGTGCGCTTACCTTATTAACCTTTAGTACGTTGTTGATTGCAGGCTGTGCTGGCGGAGCCAACTCTGCAACAGATAAATCAAGTGCAGCTAGCTCAAGCACTGCAGTCTCTAGTTCAGCAGAAGCAGCTAAAGAGCAATCAAAAGGACAAGAATTAACAGAAATTTTATCCAGTACTGATTGGCAAGGCACAAAAGTTTACGACAAAAATAATAATGATTTAACAGCAGAAAATGCTAATTTTATTGGTTTAGCAAAATATGATGGTGAAACAGGTTTTTATGAATTTTTCGACAAAGAAACAGGTGAAACCCGTGGCGATGAAGGCACATTCTTTGTGACAGACGATGGCGAAAAGCGTATCTTAATTTCGGATACACAAAACTATCAAGCGGTGGTCGATTTAACGGAAGTGACGAAAGATAAATTTACCTATAAGCGAATGGGTAAAGATAAAGACGGGAAAGATGTAGAAGTCTTTGTAGAACATATCCCTTATTCTGACGAGAAATTAACCTTTACGAATGGCCGTAAAGATTTAGAAACAGAAACTGGCAAGATTGTTACCAGTGAACCTGGGGATGACATTTTAGGGGCTACATTATGGAATGGCACGAAAGTTTTAGATGAAGACGGTAACGATGTTACTGAAGCAAATAAAATGTTTATTAGTTTAGCGAAATTTGATAATAAAACAAGTAAATATGAATTCTTTGATTTAGAAACGGGTAAAACCCGTGGAGATTTTGGTTACTTCCAAGTAATTGATAATAACAAAATCCGGGCCCACGTTTCAATTGGTGACAATAAATATGGAGCTGCGTTAGAATTAACAGAATTAAATGATAAACGTTTTACGTATACACGAATGGGTAAAGACAACAATGGCAAAGAAATTAAAGTCTTTGTAGAACATGAACCATATGAAGGAGACTTTACGCCAGACTTCACGTTCTAATTAGTCAATCACGAGTGGATGAAGCGGCCAAAAGGAAGTAAAGGATTCTTTTGACCGCTTCATTTTTAACAAAAAAATAGTTTATAGTTGTTTTTAATCGTTTATAAATTGTTCATTTTTCTGACAGTGGTAGTTTAGAATCGTTTGTTAAGATAGGTTTATCAAAGAAAAGGAGCGATGCTTTATGAAAAAGAAAGTATTAAGTTCGATTACTTTAGTAACATTAAGTACGTTACTTATAGCAGGTTATGCAAGTCCAGCATTTGCAGGTCATGCAGCCAATCCAAATAGTGCTACAGCAAATTTAGGCAAACATCAAAACAATGGCCAAACAAGAGGCGACAAGGCGACTAAGATTTTATCTGGCACGGACTGGCAAGGAACCCGTGTTTATGATGCTGCTGGTAATGATTTAACGGCAGAAAATGCTAATTTTATTGGTTTAGCAAAATATGATGGTGAAACCGGTTTTTATGAGTTTTTCGACAAAAATACTGGGGAAACCCGTGGTGACGAAGGAACATTTTTTGTGACAGGTGATGGCACAAAACGAATTTTAATTTCGCGGACACAAAATTATCAAGCCGTAGTGGATTTAACCGAAGTGAGTAAAGACAAATTTACTTACAAGCGTTTAGGGAAAGATAAACTGGGGAATGATGTTGAAGTTTACGTGGAACACATCCCTTATCATGGGAAAAAATTAGCTTTTACAAATGGACGTGAAGCATTAACCAATCAAACTGGCAAAATTGTGACAAATAAATCAGGGGATAAAATTTTAGGAACAACCTTGTGGAATGGCACAAAAGTCGTAGATAAAAACGGTAATGATGTGACAGCGGCCAATCAAAATTACATTAGTTTAGCGAAATTTGATCCAAACACAAGTAAATATGAATTTTTCAATTTACGAACAGGTGAAACCCGCGGCGACTTTGGGTACTTCCAAGTGGTGGACAATAACAAGATCCGGGCTCATGTATCTATTGGTACGAATCGCTACGGTGCAGCGCTAGAATTAACGGAACTAAACAATGATCGATTTACGTATACTCGAATGGGTAAAGATAATGCTGGTAATGATATTCAAGTGTTCGTGGAACATGAACCTTACCAAGGCACATATCATCCAGCCTTTACTTTCTAAAAGTCTCTTGTCTTCTCTCTTATTTAACAAAAGAACGTCCCCCAACGTTCTTTTGTTTTCTCTTCCTCTATAAATAAATTGTTATTAGTTATAATTAAATATTATTATTAAGATAATTATAATGATTATTATTTAATAATTTGTTCATATTATGGACAGGTGGAGTTAATAACTACTTGCTATCCTTAAATTATCAAAAGGAAAGGGAGTAGTCGTTTATGAAGAAAAAAATCGTTGGTACAATTACGTTGTTGGCTTTAAGTGCGTTATTAGTTGGTGGAGCAGGAGGGGCTTTGACGGCAGAAGCATACGTTCCTCAAAGCGTAGACAATCCCAATAATTTAGGGGATTTACCTGAGTATTTACGTTCAGTTGGTATTAGACAAGATGAAGGATTATCAGAAAAAGATTGGGCTGGAACACGCGTTTATGATCGAAACGGGAATGACTTAACAGATGAAAATCAAAACCTATTACATGCAATCAAATTTGATGCAACCACTAGTTTCTATGAATTTTTTGATAAAGAGACTGGAGAATCAACAGGAGATGAAGGAACCTTCTTTATGACCGCTGGTATTACAGATGTTTCCCGTCTTGTAATTATTTCTGAAACCAAAAATTATCAAGGTGTATACCCACTTAGAACTTTATACCAAGATACTTTTACGTATAGACAGATGGGGAAAGATAAAAACGGAAATGATATTGAAGTTTTCGTAGAAAACAAAGCAACCTCAGGACCAGTTTATGGTCGTCCGCAGCCATACCCCAATAATCGTCCCAGAACACTAGAATTCACGAATGGACGCCGTGCCATGACAGAACAAACAGGCCAGATTGATGTAAATCGACAAGGGGATGAAATTATTGGTAAAACTTCCTTTGATGGGACACCGCAACTTCTTTGGAATGGCACAAAAGTAGTGGATAAAGATGGCAATGACGTAACTTCGGCCAACCAAAACTTTATCAGCTTAGCGAAATTTGACCAAGACAGCAGCAAATATGAATTTTTCAATTTACAAACTGGTGAAACTCGTGGCGACTATGGCTACTTTAAAGTAGGAAATCAAAATAAATTCCGTGCCCATGTTTCCATTGGAACCAATCGCTATGGCGCTGTCTTAGAGTTAACAGAATTGAATGATAATCGTTTTACGTACACACGAATGGGTAAAGATAACGAAGGAAACGATATCCAAGTCTATGTGGAACATGAACCATACCAAGGAACTTTTAATCCTGAATTTACCTTTTAAGAACAAAACATACGAATGGAAACCAAAAAAAGTTTCGACTTCTTTTGGTTTCTCTCTTTTTAAAATAGAAAAACAGAGAAAGCGTTTTAATCGACAAATAAAAAAAGATTCGTTAGATTAGAACCACTGGAGAAAAATCTCATATTTCTCTCGAGGAAAGGAAGTTGAGCACAATGAACAAAAAAATTTTAATGGGGCTATTAAGTGTCGTGACCATTCCATTACTTGCTGCGTGTCAAGGAGGAGAAACACCTTCCGCAGCGTCAAAAAATAGTCAAACGGTGACTACTCAAAGTAGTGCAAAAACTGAAAGCACCAGTACAACCCGTTCGGTGGCTCAAACAACATCAAAAGAGGAAGTGAAAGAACCGATGAAGACCTATGAAGTGGGTGCGCTTTTAGAAGCAGCCAATCAACGAGATACGAAGAAGGTCAAGGAAATTTTACAAGATACTACTTATCAAGTGGATGAAGTCGACACAGAAGGCAATACACCGCTCAATATTGCTGTGCACAATAATGACATTGAGATTGCAAAAGCGTTGATTGATCGGGATGCCGATATTAATCTGCAAAATAGCATTAGTGATAGTCCCTATCTTTATGCGGGAGCGCAAGGACGTACGGAGATTTTAGCGTATATGTTAAAAAATGCGACACCAGATTTAACTAAGCATAACCGTTACGGTGGCAATGCGTTAATTCCGGCAGCTGAAAAAGGACATATTGACAATGTGAAGCTCTTGTTAGAAGATGGACGAGAAGACATAGATTTCCAAAATGACTTTGGCTATACAGCATTGATTGAGGCAGTGGGGTTACGTGAAGGGAACCAACTTTACCAAGATATTGTAAAATTGTTAATGGAAAATGGTGCGGATCAATCCATTAAAGACAATTCTGGTCGAACAGCAATGGACTATGCCAATCAAAAAGGTTATACGGAAATTAGTAAAATTTTAGCACAGTACAACTAAGTATTGTGTCCTTTCGGGAAGGAATAAATACAGGTAGGAGTGAAGGAAAGCATGAATTATTGGTTAAAAAATGTTCGAATTGAAACAGGGTATCAAAAAGAAGGTGACTGGTTATCTGGGACAGTAACCAAAGAAGTGGCAATTGAAGTAACAGATGGAGTATTTACAAAAATCATCCCCAATGAAGAATTGGTAGAAGAACCTGGGTTGACAATTATTGATGGTCACCATCAATTGATTTTACCAGGTTTGATTGAAAAACATTGTCACTTTGATAAAAGTAAACTAGGTGTTCCGTGGTATCCGGTGACGCCAGCGAAGTCAATTGTGGAACGTGTCGAAACAGAAATCCCTTATTTAGATAGTTTAGAACTTTCTTTAACAGAACGCGCCAACCATTTAATTGACTTAGAATTACCACATGGCGCGACAGCCTTCAGAACACATGTCGACGTGGAACCGATGACAGACTTACGTTATTTTGATGAAGTCCAAGCGTTGGCCCAAACGAAACCATTTGCGGTAGAAATTGTCGTCTTTCCACAGCACGGCTTACTGCGTTCAGATTCCGTTGAATTAGTTGATCAAGCATTGGCAAAAGGTGCCGATTTTATTGGTGGCGTGGATCCTTATTCACTAGATGGTGATTACAAAAAATCATTGGCTGAAACATTCCGCTTAGCAGATAAACATGGTGTCGGTGTGGATATTCATTTACATGACCGTCACGAAGCTGGGACAACAACGATTAAAGAAATTATCCGTTTAACGAAAGAATATGGCCTACAAGACAAAGTATTTATCAGCCATGCCTTCGGGTTAAATGATTTCATTGGTGAAGAACGTGCCGAAGTTTATGATGCTTTAGCAGCAGAAAAAATTCATATTAATTCCAGCGTGCCAATCACACCTAACACGATTCCGCCAATTATGGAATTGTTACGTCATGGAGTCAATGTCCATCTTGGTTGTGACAATATCTACGATTGCTGGTCTCCCTATGGTGATGGTTCATTACAAGAAAAATTGGCTCGTTTAGGTGAACTTTTTAACGTGAAAGATCAAGATGCTTTAACCCAATTATTAGGCTTAGTGACAGATGGTGTCACAACTTTAGACGAACAAGGGCAAGTAAATTGGCCGCAAGTTGGTGCTGAAGCAACTTACTTACTCACTGAAGCAGAATGTGCGGCGGCTTTTGTCGCTCGTCAGACACCGGTGGAAATCAGTGTGGTAAAAGGAACCACACTTTATCAAAAATAACAAAAAGAAGCGAGATTTCTCGCTTCTTTTTTTGTTATTAAATTTATTTGTATTAGACGCTTAATTTTACAATTGAAAACGACATCCATCTTATATTTCATTGATGAAATTAGTGAGAAGAAGTATGATTTAATTTAGCTCTGATTACTTTTGATACATCGTTTTTCAACTGATCAAAATCTGATCTATAAGTAGCAATAAAAACCAATAAATCAACGCCTTCTTGCGTATCTAATTGGAAATCATAACCGTTTAATTGTAAAAATAAGTCGGTTGCCATTACAGCTGTCCGTTTATTTGCATTGTAAAAACAATGCTTTGTTGCAATGTTAATCATTAAAATAGCTGCTTTTTCTTCAATTGTTGGGTACAGGTCAACGTCAAAGATGAATTGTGCTGGTTGGTTGCTAGCCATTTCTAATGCATTACGATCTTTGATGCCAATTTGTTCTGCGGGAGAATACGTTTGGATCAAGAAAGTATTCATTTGAAATAGATCATCCGCTGATAAATAATAAATACTTTTCATTTAGTAACCAATTCTTTGTACAGCTCATTATGTTTTTGTTTTGAGTTCTCCATCATTTGTTGTAATTTTTTTTGATGTTCTGACATATTTTTTTTAACAATAATATCTTTTAATTTTTCTTCGTCTACATAAACGGTGTCTGTCGCAGTCGCACCAATGCTTTCTAGAAACTCTTTTGACAATGTCATAACAACAGAATTCCCAACTTTTCTAAGTTTTCTTTCTTTGATTTCCACTAGTAACCCACCTTTCGTATACATTGTATATACAGTATATCATGGATCATAAAAAAGTTTCTATCACAAGTCTAATACTTTAATAAAATTTCTTGATTGCTTATCGTTCCTTCAGCCAGCTATCCAATTGCTCAAATAAAGCGATGACCGAAGGATCTTTGGTTTGTTTTAAAAAATCATGTTCTAAATAGTAAACCGCTTTAAAGGTACTCTCAGGAATGGTCCGTCCGATTTTTTTGCTATAGCGGAACGGCACTTCTTCGTCTGAACTGCTAGCTGTACTGAAACAAGGTGGAAACGTTTTTAATGTTTCGTCTGACAGTGCGTAAGCAGACCAGTCCCCATTTTCTGGTAATCCGTAAAAGTGCGGCAATAGCGCTTGCTGAATACTGTAATGATACAGCAGATAGCGAGAAAGAAAAGGATCATCCCAAACAGGCTTCGTTTGGTCGATAGCAGCTATTTCTTTAGCGGAAATGGCTTGCTTTAATAATTTTCGTGGCTCTTTAATAAATTCTAAATCTGTATAGCCGTAAAAATTGACTAAAAATTGTGGCGTCAAATTTAGTGTTTGTAATTGTTTGGTTAACTGTAACATTAAATAACCGCCAGCGGAACGCCCGCACAAACCAAAGGACTGGTTTTGAATAATCTCTTCGTTTAACAATTGGAAGGTTTCTGTTAGCGTCCCTAAGATGTGATCGATTTTTGTATTTGGAGCCAACAAATAGTCCAGTGCTAAAACGGTATAGCCATTGCTTGTAAACAGCTCCTTCAGTTCTTCTGGTAAATCACTTTTGGTTCCATAAATCATCCCGCCACCGTGTAAATAGACGACATAGTTCGTTGGTTCAGTCGTAGTGGGGTAGATAGTAACTGTTGCGCCATTAGCGAGTGTTTGATTGTTTTTCAAGTGCACGTCTCCTCATCTTTATAATGTATGTGGCAATTTCATAATTTAACAATTGCAAGGGATTGGCTAAGTCAATATCAAGAAGTTGTTCCACTTTGTTTAAACGATAACGAATCGTTTTTGAATGAAGGAACATCGCTTCAGAGGTCTGTTTATAGTTGCGATTATTTTGGAAAAAACTGTACAAGGTTTCAAACAAATCGTAGTTGTTTTCGGCTAATTGATAAAGTGCGCGAGGAATTAATTCGTCTAAATTTTCCAATTGGTCTTCGCGGATAAAATTTTTAAATACCCCGATATCGGCTAAGGTGACAATTGGTCCGTTATAAAAAGTTTCATTAAAGCGCAGAATGTCCAGACATTCAATCAGTAGCTCTTTAATCCCTTCTCGTGATTTTAAACTGCTGACGGCAACGGTAAGCGTGTCGTTTTCTTCTAAAAGTTCAGCTAATAAACGGCTTAATTGCAGCTTTGTAATTTTTCCATCACTTTCATTGAAGTTAAAAAGGACCGCCGAATAATTTAGCTGATCGAAGAAGATGGATTTCACACGCAGGGTACGAAGTAAGGCAATAATTCGTTCTTTCATGAGTTGTGTATTGGTGTCTTTGGTAGAAAAAGCAATCGCTTGGTAAGAATCTAGCTCTTGCATTTGCACTTCACGAAGCAAACTGTTTAGCTCGTCAGGATTTTGCGGTGTATTTTGTAAAATAGCATCCGCTAAGTTGTTCAAACGAGTATACCGTTCTTTTTTTAACAAATTTTCGGTATTGAATTTTTCTTGTAAGACATCAATCGCATTTTCGATAATCACTAAATCCGTTTCTTTAACCTTTTCATCTTGTAAATAAACCAGAAGTAAACAATTAGTGGAATAACTATTGAAAATAGAAACTTCTAGTGCCAACTGTTTTTTGGGGTTGGCATGAGAATAAAGTGTTAAAAGAGAGTAATCATTTTTAGTGAACTCACTGTTTTTTAGTTTTTCTCTTGAGAGCACAATCGCATCATGGGGTAAGTCGCCATCGCTAATTTCCAGATGTTTATCCAACATTTTTAAAGCGAAGGGTAATTTAATGATGTCATAAAATTCTTGCATAATCGTCTCAACCGTTGGGTAGTGGCGCTCTAATTTGGTGAAACGTTGGCGCACATCGTAATACGTACGTAAGACATGCGACTGATAATTCAACAAAGGCTCGTAAATCGTAAATAGAATTTTTTCATAGCTAATGTCTTGTGTGATTTTAATTAAAGGAATTTCATAATTGAAACATAATTCGATAAACCACTCTGGAATCATTTTAATGAATCGATCTGTTTTCAAAATTAAGCCGCTGATGCCAATTCGGCGCATCTTTACGAAAAAATTTTCCAACTCTTTTTCGGGTAGATCATGCAATGCGTAGAAAGAAGTCAAAATTAACTGATTCTTTCTACTCCAGTTCTCGATATCAATCGCTTCTAAGACCATTGCCGAGTCAACTTCATTGTCTAAACCAATCTCTTTCGTCAAAATTTTACCTTTTTTTAAGTCACCTATCGATAATAACTCTCTTAATTTCATCGTTTTCTCCTTTTTTCCTCTTATGGATAAAAATTATACCATTTTTTTAGAATTATGTCCGATGAAAACACTTTCTCGTTTCGATACAATAGCATTGTAAGGAATAGATAGGAGGATGAACAATGTTACACACAGTAATTTTGAAAAACAATTACCAAGACTCCATCAACTTAATGTTATTGACCAATAAAATCAATGCATTAGATGGTGTAACCATGAGTCAAATCATGATGGGAACAGATGCCAACAAAGACATCCTTAACAACACGAACTTGTTAACGGATGAGGCCAATAGTGCATCTGCAAACGACATGATGATTGTGGTTGACAGTGAAAAAGAAAACATCATGGAAGAAGTTATGCCAGCGATTGATGAATTCTTAGATGATTTATCAGCAAAGGGAACTAGTGAAGAAGCACAAGCAGCAACTTCTTGGTCAGAAGCGTTTGATCTTTTACCAGAGGCGAATGTAGCGCTATTCAGTATTCCTGGTGAATATGGTGCGCCAGAAATGGAACGTGCCTTAAAAAATGATTTACACGTGTTCTCTTTCACGGATAACGTGTCAATTGAAGATGAAGTACGTTTGAAAAAATTAGCGCATGAAAAAGGCTTACTAATGATGGGCCCTGACTGTGGAACTGGTATTATTTCAAGTATTCCAATCGCCTTTACAAATGTTGTTTCTCCAGGAAACATTGGCGTTGTTGGTGCTTCAGGAACAGGGATTCAAGAAGTTACAACGATTATTGACCGCTTAGGTGGCGGAGTTGTTCACGCCATTGGTACTGGTGGTCGTGACTTAAGCGACAAAGTAGGCGCTATCACTGTGAAAGATGCTATTGTGGCCTTAGAAAATCACGAACCAACCGATGTGATTACAGTCATCTCTAAACCACCTGCAAAAGAAGTTCGTGATGAAGTGGTTGAATTATTACAAAGCATTTCAAAACCAGTCGTTGCGATTTTCTTAGGAGAAAAACCAACAAGTCACGAAGGCAAAGTTTATCTAGCTCATACATTAGAAGAAACAGCTAAAATTGCTGTTGATTTAGCAAATGATGTGGCTGTGAAGAAAAATTACTTTGAAGCATTAGCAAAACCAGCTGTACCAACATTACCAGAAGCTAAAGTTGTAAAAGGCTTATATTCAGGTGGTACATTAGCTTCTGAAGCGGGTATGTTAATTTCTGAAGCTTTAGACCTTGGCGGTTTAGTGAAAGCAGAAGGTTATGTCTTGAAATCTCACGGTTATGAAGTCATTGACTTAGGCGATGATATGTATACACAAGGTCGTCCGCACCCAATGATTGACCCAGATGTTCGTATCGAAAAAATTCGTGAATACGCACAAGATGAAAAAACGGGGATTATCTTATTCGATGTGGTGTTAGGCTACGGTGCTCATGAAGACATGGTTGGTGCATTGTTACCAGCAATTGAAGAAGCGCGTGCCACAGCCAAAGAAGCCGGACGTGATCTTTACTTTGTTGCAACTGTTTGTGGGACGACGAAAGATCCGCAAAATTACCAATCGTCGGTTGATCGTTTGAAAGAAGGCGGCGTTTTAGTTGCAGAAAGCAATGCTAAAGCTGTTCAATTAGCTCTATTGCTAAAAGGAATCGAAATTTCAGAAGACGATAAAGAAGTGGTTGCTTACAACGGACCAACTGTCGATGTACCAAAACCAGGCGAAAAAGTAATGGAACTATTAACAACCAAACCAAGAATCATTAACGTTGGGTTGCAAAGCTTTACAGAATCAATCGTTGATTACGGTGGCGAAACTGTTCAATTTAACTGGCGTCCACGTGCTAACGGCAATAAAAAAATGATTAAAATTTTGGATGCTTTGGAAGATTACAGTGAACAAATCGAAGCTGAAAATCACAAAGTAACAGACAAAATTAAAAATGCACAACCATTCTTAGTAGATGTGGTACCTGCAAAATCAGTGATTCCAGAATTAAATGATGACGCACAAAAAACATTACTTCATGCTGGACCACCAATCCAATGGTCTGAAATGACTGGACCAATGAAAGGTGCTTGTATCGGTGCAGCATTATTCGAACGTTGGGCAGACAACGAAGAAGATGCTTTGAAGATTTTTGAAGCTGGCGAAGTACGTTTCATTCCTTGTCACCATGTAAAAGCAGTTGGACCAATGGGCGGTATTACTTCTGGTAATATGCCAGTCTTTGTTGTAGAAAATCGCTTAGAAGGTAACGAAGCATACTGTATCTTGAATGAAGGTATCGGTAAAGTATTACGTTTTGGTGCTTATTCACAAGAAGTGGTTGATCGTTTAGATTGGATTAAAGATGTTTTAGGACCAACTATTGCGAAAGCTTTGAAACTTTCTGAAGAAGGCTTGAACTTAAACGTATTGATTGCGCGCTCTATTACAATGGGTGACGAGTTCCACCAAAGAAATATTGCCGCATCTTTGAACTTCTTAAAAGAATTGTCTCCATTAATTATCAAAACAGATATTCCAGAAGATCAAAAATACGAAGTAATCAAATTCTTAGCTGACACAGATCAATTCTTCTTAAATGTCATGATGGCAACTGGAAAAGCAATTGTTGATGGTGCCCGTAAAGATACCAACGGAACGATTGTCACAACGATGACTCGTAACGGCGTGAACTTTGGGGTCCGGATTGCAGAAACAGGCGATCAATGGCATACCGCACCAGTAAATACACCAAAAGGTCTTTACTTCACTGGTTTCAGCGAAGAAGACGGAAATCCTGATGTCGGGGATAGTGCAATTACTGAAACAGTAGGAGTTGGAGCAATGGCTATGGTAGCTGCACCTGGCGTAACACGGTTTGTTGGTGCAGGTGGCTTTGAAGATGCGTTAGCAACCTCAAATGAAATGGCAAAAATCTGTGAAGGACACAACCCAACATTCTCAATTCCAACTTGGGATTTCCAAGGAACTTGTTTAGGAATTGATATCCGTAAAGTGGTGGAATTAGGAATTACACCAATCATCAATACAGGGATTGCACACAAAAATGCCGGTGTTGGTCAAATTGGTGCAGGGACAGTTAGAGCACCTCTAGGCTGTTTTGAAAAAGCCCTAGAAGCGTATGCTGAGAAACTAGGCATTACGGTTGAATAACCAACTAGTCATTAGTGACTACATTTTTCCTATCCACCAATATGGCAAGATGGGAACCATTCACAGTGTTTTTGAACGTTCATTTAATCTGAAAGTCCAGGATCAATTAATCAATGTTGCAAACTTCCATAATTATTTATCAAGCTTTGGTATGTTTTTGCCAGATCAATTGTTTCAAGAAATCTTTCCGTATGTACAACAAGGTAATAAAGTCAAAATCACAGAAAATCAGTTGACCTTTTACAGTACAGTCGGCGTGAAAACGATCCAACTCACACCTGCCGAGGTCGTTTCTTTAAACATTACTCATTTCAAGTTAGAAAAAGACCAATTACGCTTGTTGCGAGACCGCTTATTAGCGAGAAACTTAGAACGTAGAATTGGCCTGCCTTTAGACGAACGAGCAAAGCATATTTTCAAAAAAATGAGCCAAAAACAAAAAGTTTGGACACTATCGGAATGGCAAGAAGTAACGAATTATCTGATTGGTCGGGGCAAAGGGTTAACCCCGAGTGGTGATGACATTTTAGTGGCGTATCAAACAATTCTGTTCATACTTGCTGATGAAAGAGCTGCGGCGTTAGCCGCTACTCTTTCGGCAGCAAATTTATCCACAACAGATGTTAGTAAAGGCTATATTGCAAGCTCGGCTAAAGGATATGTAAATTCATTGTTGTATCAGTTACTCTTGGATTTGGAGAACCATCGGGATAATAGAGTTGACGAAAATATTGACAGAATTATACAAATCGGACATTCCTCTGGTAAAGATATGTCATTTGGAATGTTACTAGCTTTACAATCTGTAGAGTTAGATGAGAAGTGAGGAGAAGACATGGAGAATAGTAAAAAAAATCAAGCAGTGCAAGTGAGCAATAGTTACTGGATTAAAGTCGTAGCCATTTTCTTCGTAGGCTGGATTTTAATGTACGCAACACGAACTATTTTTAATCCAGTGATGGGGGTCATTGGAGAACAATTTGGTCTAAGTAACACACAACTTGGTTTAGCCAATAGTATCTTCTTTTTAACCTATGCTGTTGCACAGATTCCTTTTGGGATGATTGGCGATAAAATTGGGCGGAAATTAGTCATTGCTGTTGGGTTTATCGTTCTTGCTATTTCTACTTATTTTAGTGGATTAGCGACAACCTTTGTTATGTTTTTAGTCATTCGTGCAATTGCTGGTATTGGTCAAGGAGCTTACTATGGCCCGCAATATGCGCTATCGACAGAAGCGATTCCAGCAAGTAAACGGACCATCGGTAATGCCATCATCAATAGTGGGATGGCCTTCGGTACATCAGGTGGGTACCTACTTTCAAGTAAGTTGGTTTTAGAAAATGGTGAACATTGGAGCAAACCATTCTTTATCATGGCGATTCCAACGTTTATCGTAGGAATTCTTTTCTATACAATTTTGAAAGAAAAAGTGATTCGTCCTGGTGAAGAAGCTGCACGAGCAGCTGCTGAAGAAGGACCACAAGAAAAGATCTCATTAAAAGAAATTTTCTCAAATCGTAATTTATTAGCCGCATTTATTTTATGTTTCACAAGTATTTATGCAAACTTTGTCATTATTACTTGGTTGCCACAATTTTTAATTGCTGAACGTGGCTTTACAGGAGCGAGCGTTGGTTTCATTTCATCACTTGTACCATGGGCCTCTATTCCAGGCGCCTTAATCTTCGCTCGTTTGAATGATAAAACAGGTGCGACGAAAAAATTAGTCTTTACATTAGTACCTTTAGCAATCCTATCTGTCTTTGCGATTGCTTTTGTAACAAGTCGGACATTGTTAATTTCTGTTTTAATTCTTTATGGGTTAACAGGGAAATTAGCGTTAGATCCAATTATGGTGACTTTTGTTACCAAACATGCACCAAAAGCGGCCTTAGGAACAACGTTAAGTGCCTATAATTTTATCGGGATGTCAGGGTCAATCCTAGCACCGTATGTCACAGGATATTTAGCAGATACAGCAGGCTCAATGCAAGTTGGCTTCTATCTTTCTTGTGTACTATTAGTTATTGGTTTACTAGCTTTTGCTTTCTTAGCTAAAGATGAAAGTAAACCGAAATTAGGTTAATTATCCCTTCGATAATGACTGAAACAATCAAAATGAGCAAGACAAAATCTTTCATTTCGTAAACAAATTATTTCTTATCCGTCGATACTGAAAAGATTTTGTCTTTGCTTTACTAAAAAGGAGCGAATCAATCAATGAGTTTAAACGTAATTGCCCTAGGTGGGAATGCTATTTTAGATACGGATCCAACAGATGAAGGCCAAAAAGCCGTCGTTAATCACGCGGCCAAATATATTGCAGAATTTGTTGCTAAAGGGGAACAAGTCATTGTCTGTCACGGAAACGGACCACAAGTAGGGAATTTGCTTTTACAACAAAAAGCAGGCGAAAGTGAAAAAAATCCAGCGTTGAAATTGGATACTTGTGTTGCGATGACACAAGGAAGCATCGGTTACTGGTTACAAAATGCTTTAACTAATGAGTTTGAAAAACGTAACATTGCTAAACCAGTTATCTCTGTAGTTACGCAAGTGCGTGTGGACAAAGAAGATCCTTCGTTTAAAAAACCATCCAAACCAATTGGTCCATTCTATACAAAAGAAGAAGCTGACGCGGAAGCAGCCAAAGATGGCTCTACGTATGTGGAAGATGCTGGCCGTGGCTACCGAAAAGTTGTTCCATCACCAATGCCTAAAGAAATTGTTGAAAAAGAGGCGGTTCGTGCTTTAGTAGAGGCGGACGTTTTAACTATCTGTTCTGGTGGCGGGGGCATTCCGGTCGTAGCAGAAGACGGACAATACGTAGGCGTGGAAGCGGTTAACGACAAAGATTTCTCTGCACGTGTTTTAGCTGAAAACGTTGATGCAGACCGTTTGATTATTTTGACAGGCGTTGATAACATCTACATTAATTACAATCAACCAGATCAAAAAGCATTAGAACAAATCAGTGTAGCCGAAGCAGAAGAATACATTAAAGAAGGTCACTTTGCTGCTGGTAGTATGCTACCAAAAATCGAAGCTGCCTTAGACTTCGTAAAAGGTGATGACAAACGGAAAGCAATCATTACTTCTATCGAAAACTTAGAAAACATCGATAAAGAAGCAGGAACTGTGATCAGTCAAAAGGGGTAGTTTACCATGAAAAAACCGTCCATGATCACCCAAATTGCAATTGCTGTTGTCGTAGGAATCCTCGTAGGACTCTTGATTCCTGCTAGCGGCAATTACTTGAAAATAGTTGGAGATGTCTTTTTGCGACTGATGCAAATGGCTATTCCTATCTTGATCTTAGGGCAAATTGTCCAAGCAGTTGGCAGTATTAATCCAAAAGAATTAACGAGCCTTGGGGGTAGAACAATCGCTGTTTTCGGGATTTCCTCCTTAGCTGCCGCTTTATGGGGCGTCCTAATGGCAGTCATTTTTAATCCAGGATACGGTGTTAAAATGACTGGCTTCCAAGATGCTTCTATTAAAGCGCAAGAAATCTCAATCACTGATACGATTTTAAATTTCTTTCCGAAAAATATTTTTGATTCACTGACTCAAGGATCGATTATTCAAATTATTGTCTTTGCATTATTTTTTGGTTTAGCACTGAATAAATACTTACAAAGCCATCCAGAGACGCAACTCTTCCAAATAATTGTGGACTTTAATGAAGTTATCATTACAGTCATTCGATACGTCATGTATCTAGCACCTCTGGGGATTTTTGCTTTAATTGCTTCAACAATTAGTCACTTAGGCCTTCAAATTATTTTACCGTTAGTGAAGTATCTATTGGTCTATGGATTAGGAACTATTTTATTTTTGGGCATCTGGATTTTGGTTATCACATTGTACTGTAAAGTAAGTCCACTACGTTTAATTACAAACATGAAAAATATGTCTGTGATGGCCTTGGCGACAACTTCTTCAGCAATTACTTTACCAGTAGCTTTGGAAGAAACAGAAACAAAATTAGGTTTAAGTAAGCGAATTACTAACTTAGTGTTGCCGTTAGGTATGTCATTAAACAGTAACGGTTCAGCGATGCATATGGCTTTTACTGTAATGACTATCGCTCAGATGTATCAGCTAGATTTTGATATTACGAAAATGATTTACTTAGCAATTACAGCAACGTTTGTCTCACTAGCAAACGCAGTTGTTCCCGGTGCGGGCTTAGTCTCACTGGCAGTGATTGTTCCGCAAATGGGTTTACCCATTGAGAGTATTGCAATTTTTGCAGGCGTCGAATGGTTTGTTGGCATGTTACGAACAATTTTAAATGTCAATTCAGATGTTTACTCTGCTATCCTAGTTGCAAAATCAGTGGATGAAATTGACTATACTGTCTTTAACAGTAGCAATAAGTAGTGAAAAAAGGGAGGAAATGCAAGGTCGAAGAAGAAAATCACTTGTTTTCTTTCCCTTTTTTAAGATTAATGATAAAGGAGCAAGCGCAATGGAAGAAATGGTTGTCGTTACACCGGAAAAATTAGAAAAGCTGATGAAACAAAAATTAGAAGCTGCTGGTTTACATTCTGAACATGCCGAAGAAGTTGCTCGACATTTAACTTTTGCAGATGCTAGCGGTATTCATTCACACGGGGCGGTTCGTATGGATTATTATGCGGAACGGATTGCAAAAGGCGGGATCACGATTGACCCCGAATTATCATTTGAAAAAACTGGACCGTCCACTGCCATTTTTCATGGCGATAATGGCGTGGGTCAATTTGTTTGTAACGAAGCATTAGCTGCTGCAGTTGACCTAGCCAAAGAATCAGGGTTAGCATATGTTGGCGTTTCTCAAACGAGTCATAGCGGGACGTTATCGTATTATGTTAAAAAAGCAGCGGAACAAGGCATGGTTGCTCTTTCGATGTGTCAATCTGATCCAATGGTGGTACCGTTTGGTGGTACAAGCAATTATTTTGGAACAAATCCAATCGCTTTTGCAGCACCTAGAGCAGGTCATGAACCAGTCGTGTTTGATATGGCTACGACAGTACAGGCTTGGGGAAAAATTTTAGATGCACGTTCAAGAGATGTTGAAATTCCCGACACATGGGCAGTAGACGAAAAAGGCCAGCCAACGACTGATCCTTATGAAGTACGAGGTTTATTGCCGATTTCAGGACCAAAAGGATATGGACTAATGATGATGGTCGATGTCTTAGCTGGTTCGTTGTTAGGCTTACCTTTTGGCAAACATGTCAGCTCCATGTATGCGGATTTAACGGAGAAACGGAATCTGGGTCAGATGTTTTTAGTCATTGATCCAAGCCGCTTTACAGATTCTGAACGATTTAAAGAAAATATTAATCAAATGGTGGAAGAACTTCATAGTGTGCCTACAGCAGAAGGGTTTCAACAAGTTTACTATCCAGGAGAAATTGGTCAGCTAAACTATCAAAAAGCCATGTCAGAAGGCATTGAAATTCCACAAAGTATTTATGATTATTTAGTTAGTGAGATTGTACATTACGATAAATATGGCGGGCAAGGTGCCTTTGCCAAATAATGAGGAGCGCAGAGAGTATTCGCTACTGCGTTGCTCTCGCCTTCTTTCTATTGGAGGAAAGTAAAATGAAAAAATCGTCAAAAGTAGCACTTATTTTTGCATTCTTAGTTAGTATTTTTGTGCCAGTTGCGGCCTTTGCTGATGAGATTGGGGATGTAGTTGCCCCGACAGGAATCATGGCATTAGTTGTGATTATTCCATTGATTGTTGTTTTGGTTCTATTGTTTATGAAAGTCGATATGATTATCGCTGGTTTAATTGGTGGCGTCTTAGCGATGCTGATTGGTGGCATTGGACTAGAAGAAGCGAATAAACAGATGTTGGAAGCTATCCCAATGATGTTAGGAATTACCGTTCCCATCATTAATTCAGCTGTTGCGATGGCGGTCTTTAAAGCAGGTAGTTATTCAGCTGCATTAACTTTAGCCAAACGAGGCACAAAAGGAAAAGTCGAGTATGTTTCAGCTTTTATTGTTATCTTATTAGCCGCAGCCACATATATGTCAGGAATTGGTGGCGGAAGTGCGATGGTTATTGCGCCATTGGCCTTTGCTGCAGTTGGCGTTGTTCCTGAATTAATTGCAGCAATGTCTTTAGCTGCTGCGGTATCATTTACAACATCACCCGCTTCATTAGAATCAAGTATTGTTTCAAAATTAGGCGATATCAGTGTCGGTTCATATGTTTCAACCATGCGACCTTACTGGTTATTCTTCGTAGCATTAGCGATTGTGTTAGCCTTTTGGGGAACGAAACATAGAAATGTTGGCTTTAAAGAGTCGGCAGATGATGAATTTGATAAAAAGAGCAATGGTGAATTATTTAAAATTACCTTGCCAGCCATTTTCTTATTGTTTGCTGTAATTTTTGGACCAATTGTGAATGATTTAATTGGTTTTGCCTTCTTTACGCCACTTGTATACATGATTTTAACATTAGTTTTAATTTTCTTATGTACAGATTTCTCAATGAACAAATCTGTCGAAGCGATGGTAGATGGGTCTACATATATTTTGACTCGTTTATTCCAAGTAGGGATTTTCTTAGCCTTTATTAATGTTATTGCACAAACAGGAACGTTTGCTGTAATCGCAGGTGTTGCTGAAAATGCACCAGCCTTTATTGTCGTGCCAGTTGCCATTTTAACAGGGATTTTAATTGGGATTCCAGCTGGGGCCTACGTAGGTTCTGTTTTAACTTTAGTGCTACCAGTTGCTGTATCGTTGAACTTCCCGCCGTTAGCATTAGGTTTTGTAGCAATGGGTGTTGGTTTAGGTAGTCAAATGAGTTTCGTTAATATTACTATGCAAGCTTTATCTTCAGGCTTCCAAATTCCAATTTTGGATGTTGTTAAAGGAAACGTGAAATGGTTAAGTATTGCCTCTGTACTATTATTAGTTATCGGTTTAATCTTTGGATAAAAAACAATTTAGGGAGTGGAAAACATGGATTTATTAATTAAACAAGTTCGTCTTCAAGACGGTGAAGCATTACAAGATGTAGCTATTAAAGAAGGTAAAATCATTGAAATCGCCCCAGTTATTACTGGCGATGCCAAAGAAGTCATCGAAGCAGATGGTCGTGTTTTAATCCCAGGTTTTGTAGAAAGCCATTTACATTTGGACAAGGCATTAATCGCTGATCGTAAACCAAATAAATCAGGTACGTTGAAAGAAGCAATTGAAGTAACCGCAGAATTAAAACCAACATTTACCGAAGAAGACATTTACGACCGTGCCAAACGTGCTTTAGAAATGTTAATCGTTCATGGAACCACGGCGTTAAGAACGCATGCAGAATTTGACCCAGCGCAAGGTTTTACTGGCTTCAAAACAATTATGCGTTTGAAAGAAGAATACAAAGAGTTAATTGACATGCAAGTAGTTGCGTTTCCGCAAGAAGGAATTTTTAAAGCCCCTGGAACAGAACAAATGATGTATGAAGCAATGGATATGGGCGCAGACGTTGTCGGCGGTATTCCTTATAATGATGCACCAGCGAAAGAACATATTGATTTAGTGTTTGAAATTGCTAAAAAATATGATAAAGATGTAGATTTACACCAAGATTTTGCCGATGAAGCTGATGATATGAGTATTGAATATTTATGTGAAAAAACCATCGCTGAAGGCTACCAAGGCCGTGTTTCAGTGGGCCACTTAACGGCATTGCATGCCTTACCTGAAGCAGAATTGGCGCCTATTATTGCAAAAATGGCGAAAGCAAATATTAGCGTGATGGCTTTACCAGCAACGGATTTACATTTAGGGGCTCGTGGTGATCAGTACAATGTTCGACGTGCGGTTACGCCAATTCGTAAATTACGCGATGGTGGCGTGAATGTCTGTATTGCTACGAATAATATTCGCAATGCTTTTACACCATATGGCACAGGGGATATTGTTCAAACAGCGATGTTAGCCATTCCTGTTGGGCACCTAGGTGGAGCGGATGACTTAAAAACAGTGCTACCAATGGTAACAACAAGTCCTGCTCGTGCGATGGGACTAGAAGGATACGGTGTCGCAGTTGGGAATAAAGCAGATTTAGTCTTATTAGACACAAAAGTGGTTGAACATGCGATTATTGATATTCCAGAACGGTTATATGTTATTAAAAACGGCCGTGTTACAGTCAAGACAGACAAAAAAGTCGAAATCATTCGTTAAGAAAAAAAACAAAAAGCTCAAAATGTTAGTTGTCAAAACTAACATTTTGAGCTTTTTTTGATAAAGGTAAAGCTAGGAAGGTGAAAATATGATTAATTTATCCTGTTTTAGCTATGATTCTCTATTGAAAAGTTTATTTTCAGTTTATTTTTGGTCGATTTTCCTTGATATATATAGAATCTTCAGGAAATGCTCCTGTCTGTTTAAAATTCGGAATTTCAGAAATTATTCTTTTTTGCTAAACTAGTTATAACTGGTTAGTAAAAAGAAGTATTGGACGAATAGCGCTGAAACAAGTGAATGATCCAAAGTATAAAGAAAAATGAAACCGATACCACAAGACAAGACTGTTGCTGAAAATGGTAAGTGATCATTCTGCTAAGTTTAGTGTCTTAATGTTTAGTTAACTAAGAATTGTTGGATTGTTCTTTAGAAAGAAGGGACAATATGAAGCGAAGTAAATGGAAAGAATTGATAGTAACGGGCATCTGCCATATATTAGTATTCCCCATACTAATACAGACAACTGTTTTTGCAGAAACATTACCAAGTACAAAACAAGTAAGAGAAGGAACCAATCATTCATTAACAGCAGAAAAAGCCGAAAGTGAACAACCACAGACAAAGGATAAACTACATGATGAAGAACCACTAGCATTGCCAAAAAGTGAGTTAATCGATAATGAGGCTAATGTTACAAGTCAAACGATTAGAGAAAGAATTGAGACGCCTAACCTAACTTATCGTTATGGATTTATTAATGAAGAGGGGCAGCTAGTAAACGCCAATGAGATCCTTCTACAGTATCATAGTTGGCAAGGCAATTCCCCAAATGGCATAAATGTGTGGGAAGGTGAAAGTCAACCAGTGACAGCATCTACAGTGGCTAATTTAAAAGAAGTGGTAATTCCAAGTGAGAAAGTAGCCGTCTATTCCGACATGTCAACGGTGCTTGCAGCGAGTAATCAAACATTTTTTTTACCAAGATATTATACTTCTTTAAGCTTATACAATAAGAAAGGGGAAATTGATCCCAATTATCCGCTGCCAACTATTTCCGACGCATCAGGAAACCAATATCCAACAACAATTTCGCAATTTGAATTGGAAAAAATATCTGCACAACAATATAGTCAGAAAACAGGAGTAACGTTTAACATTAGCGAGAGCCAAAAACTAATCGTTCCTTTGTACAACCAAGTGAAGGTTGATTCATCGAATCAATCTGGGCTATTGAATTACTTTAAATTTTCAGGGCCGGTTTATTATCATGTTACCAATCGCAAAGTGACAGAACATTTTGTGGATACTCAAGGGAAACCAATCCCTCCACCACCGGGGTTTAGACAAGGAAAGCAAACACTTATTGAGCGTGACCCTTACACCTTTAAACAGAAAGATCTTTTGCCAAGTAGCTATGAAATTGACTCAAAAACGTATCAATTTCAAGGATGGTATAAAGGGAAAACGAAACCTGAAAATTTAGAAAAAAGCGTAACGCCCAGTTATGATATTACCTATGACGACAATGATGATTTAACTGTTGTCTATAAGGAGATACCTCAAAAAAATTATACATTTGAGGATGTCAATGGTGTTGAAATTGCACCACCATCTGATTTTATTCAGGATCACCAACAACCAATAACTACGGATGGCTTTCGCTATTTAGCTGGAAAAAAACTGCCACAACAATACAGCGTTAACGGTAAAACTTATTTATATCAAGGTTGGTATCAAGATAAAACAAAACAAGAGAGCTTAGAAAAAACGAAGCGACCCATAAACTCCCCTGTTTTTAATGAAATGAACGCTATTACAGCAGTGTATAAGGAAATAACTGCAAAAGCTGAAATGCAAATAGAAGGACTAGTCAAAGTCATGCCAAGTGGTTATATACAAATTTGGCAGATTATGCTTACAAATGTGGGAGAAGTACCGTTAAAAAAAATAAACTTAAAGCCAGCAAGTGGTTGGTCACCAGGTCTAGCTCGGCCAATCCAAGTCACGATTCGTGTTGGATCTGAACCAAACAAAATTGTTCCTATTACTGATGAAAATTGGCGAGTTGGCATTGCTTTAAATACGGAAGTGCCTATTGGTCAGACAGCAACTATTATGATGACAACAATTGCTACAGGTGAACCAGATCAAGTGTTACAAGCGGCTGTTGAAATGAATGGAAATTTTTCTGCTGTTCACGCAGCTGATACTGTCAGAATCCAACCTAAAAATCAAGAAATTGTGGCACCAGATGAGGAAGGTTTTATCAGCACACCAACTTTTGATTTTGGTAAAGTCGCCATTTCTAGCAACACGCAGCAACATGGTTTAAAGCAGGCAGCAGATTATTATGAAAATGGTCAGGAAAATCCATATTTACGTTTGAAAAAATCACAACCCAATTGGGCACTAACTGCAGAACTATCCCCCTTTGAAGGAAGAGTGGATCAACTATCATCAATGACAAAGTTATTGTTAGGAACAACCAATGTTTCAGGTTTTATTCAGTACAATCAACCAACGGAAACCAAAGTTGCTCTTGGCAAAACAACCGCTATTCAATTAGTTGCCAACGGTGTAGCTAGCCATATTGTTGCCAATGGTCAGTTTGACGAAAGTGATGTTTATCAATTTGATTTTTCTTTTGATCAAATCAAATTAGAAATTCCAGCAAATCAAGGTAGAAAAGATCAAACTTATCAAGCAATGGTGACTTGGAATTTAGTGACAGGCCCATAAGTCCATAAAAAATAAGTTGAATAGTTTGATCAAAAACATTGCATAGAAATAATAAAAGGCGGCTCAACGAAGCGGCCTTTTTTTTGGTTCATTACCAAAATATAACGAATTTTGTAACAAAAACGTTTGCTAAAAAGAAGGAAAAATGATTAATTTTACGAAAAAAAGCATATATCGACAAAAAAGAAGCAAAATTTGAATAAAAAAAGAAAAAATATGAAAAAAAATCGAAGAATTGTTTAACAATTGAAAACACGTGAAAACTAGTCGTGACAAGGTGTAAAAGCCTTACAAAAGGTAAGTTTACCTATTATGGAGAAAGAAGGAGTGATCTGAAATGTTTTTGTAACATTTCTATTGCTTAATTGAAATATGGGTGTGGTAGAATGTTTTTGTCGTAAGAAAAGATTAAGATATTTTAAATAAACTTTAGAAATTAATTCGGAGGAATGACAAGTGAAGAAACGTCTATTTGCATCAGTATTACTATGTTCATTAACGCTATCAGCAATTGCTACCCCAAGCATCGCTTTGGCGGACAATGTTGATAAAAAAATTGAAGAAAAAAATCAAGAAATTTCATCATTAAAAGCAAAACAAGGGGATTTAGCTTCACAAGTATCTTCTTTAGAAGCAGAAGTATCTTCAGTATTTGATGAAAGCATGGCTTTACGTGAACAAAAGCAAACACTAAAAGCAAAATCAGAACAATTACAACAAGAAATTACAAACTTGAATCAACGTATTGAAAAACGTAACGAAGCAATCAAAAATCAAGCACGTGATGTTCAAGTTAATGGACAAAGCACAACAATGCTAGATGCAGTTTTAGATGCGGACTCAGTTGCAGATGCAATCAGCCGTGTTCAAGCTGTTTCAACAATCGTAAGTGCCAACAACGACTTAATGCAACAACAAAAAGAAGACAAACAAGCTGTTGTTGATAAAAAAGCTGAAAACGAGAAAAAAGTGAAACAACTTGAAGCAACAGAAGCTGAATTAGAAACAAAACGTCAAGATTTACTTTCTAAACAATCTGAATTAAATGTAATGAAAGCTTCATTAGCATTAGAACAATCATCAGCTGAAAGTTCTAAAGCTGGCTTAGAAAAACAAAAAGCAGCTGCTGAAGCAGAGCAAGCACGCTTAGCTGCTGAACAAAAAGCTGCAGCTGAAAAAGCTAAACAAGCTGCTGCAAAACCAGTTCAAGCTAAAGCTGAAGTAAAAGCAGAAGCACCAGTTGCCTCTTCTTCAACAACGGAAGCGCAAGCGCCAGCAAGCTCAAGCTCAGCAACTGAATCAAGCACGCAACAAACAACTGAAACAACTACACCAAGTACAGATAATAGTGCAACAGAAAATACTGGCTCTTCTTCAGAACAATCAACAACACCAAGTGGTAGTGAAAGTAATGGTGAGGGAACAGTTACACCACCAACACCAGAACCAGATAAAAAAGATCCAATTCCAACACCACCACCAGCTACAGGTGATGTGACGCTTGATGCATTGAACGTTCTACGTCAATCATTAGGTTTACGTCCAGTAGTATGGGATGCAGGTTTAGCAGCTTCTGCAACTGCTCGTGCAGCACAAGTTGAAGCAGGTGGTATTCCAAATGATCACTGGTCTCGTGGAGATGAAGTTATCGCAATTATGTGGGCGCCAGGTAACTCAGTAATCATGGCGTGGTACAATGAAACAAACATGGTAACAGCTTCAGGAAGCGGTCACCGTGATTGGGAAATTAACCCAGGTATTACGCGTGTCGGTTTTGGTTACTCAGGTAGCACAATCGTAGGACACTCAGCCTAATCAGCAATGATAAAAATAGACGTAAGCAGCTTCTGAAAAGAAGCTGCTTTTTTCATTACTATTTCATCCATCTCCGTTGACAAATTTGCTAAACGTGGTATTCTAATTATAATCTAATAATTTCCGTTGAATAGGAAAGTAAATACAAGACAGCTGGTAGAGAGACTTTGGTTGGTGAAAAAAGTTAGATGTCTGTATCGAAAAATGGCCTAGGAGGAATTTTTGTCGAAACGTAGGCAAAAACGTAATGTCTTTCGTTAACAAGACCGCTGATTATGATTGTCAGTTGAAGGGAAAGAGTCATCTTTCCGAAAAAAGGTGGTACCGCGATAATAATCGCCCTTTTACTAGTTACGGCTAGTAAAAGGGCGTTTTTTTATAAATAAAAATAGGAAAGAGTGAGGCAAATGAGTAGTCAGATTCCTTTTACAGTTGATCATGTGGGAAGTTTTTTACGTCCGGAAACAATTAAGAAAGCACGGAAAAAGGTCCAAGCAGGTGCGTTATCTCAAGCAGAGCTACGTCTTATTGAAGATGAGGAAATCAAAGCATTAGTAGCAAAACAAAAAGCTGGCGGTTTACGGGGAATCACAGATGGTGAATTTCGTCGCGGTTTTTGGCATATTGATTTCTTAGAAGGATTAAATGGTGTGACAGGCTATATCCCAGAAACGGGGTATAACCAAACCTTTCATGGAAAAGCAGCTCCGGCCTATAATATCCGCGTAGTGGATAAAATATCTTTTCCTGCGCAACATCCATTTTTAGAGGACTTTTCATTTTTAAAAGAGGTGGTGGAAGTTGGTGATGGCACGGTAGCCAAAGCAACGATCCCTAGTCCGACCATGATTTTACGTCAAGAAATTTTATCTAACGATGGCACCTCGCACATTCAAACAATTTATCCAGAGATTGGTGCTTTTTATAAGGATTTAGCACAAACATATAAAGATGCAATTGCGGCCTTTTACGAGAGAGGTTGCCGTTATTTGCAATTTGATGATACAAATTGGGCGTTTCTAGCGGATCAGACAAAACAAGAAGAATTACGAGCAAAAGGAATACAGCCAGAAGAAATTGCACAAGTGTGTACCACGATTATTAATGAAGCCTTAGCTGGTAAGCCAGAAGATTTAACTGTAACCACGCACATTTGCCGTGGGAACCATGCTTCGTCTTGGTTATTTTCAGGTGGTTATGAACCGATAGCAAAAGAATTATTTGCTACGAATTATGATGGTTTTTTCTTGGAATATGACTCAGATCGTGCAGGGGACTTTTCACCATTAAGACATTGGCAAAATAATGGCAGCAAAGTCGTTTTAGGTTTAGTTACTTCTAAGTTTCCTGGATTAGAAGAGACTGAACAAGTGAAAGCACGAATTGAAGAAGCCCAACAGTTTGTTCCTTTAGAAAACTTAAGTATTAGTCCGCAATGCGGTTTTGCTTCAACGGAAGAAGGAAATCGTTTGACGGAGAAAGAACAATGGCGCAAAGTTCAATTACTTCAAGAAATTGCTAGAGAAGTATGGTAAAAAAACTGGGACATAAGTCTAAACGGCTTATGTCCCAGTTTTTTCATTGTATTATTTTAAATATTGATCTTTAGTAAAATTCGTGTGTTCATACTCGCCGTTGTCACCATAAAAGCGGTTATAGCGTTGTTTGAATTTGCGGAATAAATAAATGACTGTCACTTTAACTAGGCAATACATTGGAATCCCGAAGATAACGCCCATTAAACCAAACAGTTCACCCATAACTAACAAGACAAGTAAAATAGTAATCGGATGGACTTTTAATTTATCGCCCATCACACGAGGAATAACAAAATCACCATGAATCAATTGGATGGCAAACCAGACGATAACGAATTTTACTACCATAAATGTGGAATCCTGAAAGGCAATAATCAATCCTGGAATAAAGGCAATAAATGGCCCGATATAAGGAATAATACATAAAATACCCGCAGCTAAAGCTAAAATGCTACCAAATTGTAAACCAATTAATAGAAAAGCTGGCCAATACATAATCCCTAAAACCAACGAAGCAATGACTTGACCTTTTAGATAATCGCCAATTTGAATGTTGGCAATTTGGCTATATTCATCAAAATCAGGACGAAAAGCTGGGGGAATGATGCCTTTTACAAAGCGATAAAACTTTTCTTTGTCTTTTAAAAGGAAAAAGGCGATGATAGGTCCTGTAAACAAGGTTAGGAAAGTAGAAGAGACTGCAGAAAAGACGCTTCCCAGACCTTGTGCGCCTGTTTGTAGGTAATCCCCTGCAAAGTCTTTAAAGGAGTTTGCAAGTTTGCCCCAGAGCTGATTAATCGACTCATTAGCAGATTCTAAATCTTTTGCAAAAGGTGTTTTAGCCATAAATTCTTGTACTGTTTGGAGCGTGCTTTTCCAAAAACTTGGGAATTGTTTGATTAATTCTTCCGTTTGGTCTTGGATAATTGGGAAAAGTTGCAGTCCAGCTAACACTAGTAATGCAATAATTAAGACATAGAGAATCGCAATCGCCCAAACACGGGGAATTTTTTTCTCAAGGCGTTTCACCATTGGATTAAGCAAATAAAATAGAATAATACCAAAAAGTACCGGGCCTAAGACGGCACTAAAAATAACAAAAATTGGTTTAAAGATAAATGAAACAGTGTTGAATAAAAAGATAGTTACAGCAATTAGACAAAGGATAGTTAATGTGTAAAGTAAATTTTTCCCACCTAAAAAGCGGATCCACTTGGTACTTTCTTTATCCATAAGTTGCTCCTTTCGTTAAGCTTTATTTCTAAAATGACCAATAATTTCAATGACACCCATGAAAATCAGGATAAATCCAAAGACTTGCATCAAAACTAAGAGACTTTTGAAGGGGTTGAAAACTAAAACAGCTCCAGCGATTAAAACCAGAATACTGTAGATAAGCGCGCCTGTTTGACGAGTATTTAAAGCAAAAGTCAATTGAACGAGGCCGTTTATAACGATACTAATCCCTAATAAAAACGGCAGAATCGAAACAATCACCGGTGCAAAAAATAAAAAGGCTACTGCTAAGACGACAAAGATTAAACCTGTTACGAAACCAAGCCCCCAGCTACCCGTTTGTTTTTTTATTTTGTAGTCATCATAAATATTAATTAACCCTAAAAGCATCAAATAACCAGCAATTAAATAACCGACGAACTGGAAGAAAGCACCGGGATTAAAGACAATGGCACTTCCGATAACGATAAAGACGGCGTCGCGCAATAGGGTATGGCGCCGAAAATTTTCTCTAAAAGTTTGGAACATAAAAATCCTCCTCAATGTTATTGTTTCTTTTATTCTAGCGGAAAAAAGAAAAAAGTGCGAGTGGTAGCTCTAAAAAGTGTTGGAAACTGTATCTTTAGAAAAAATAACATTAAAAATTAAAAAAGTCTTACAAATGAGCGAAAATTGGCATATAATGGAAAGTGAAATTTTATTTTAAGAAGGAGAGATTTGATGGATTTATTACCTTTATTAGGCGTATTGATCGTCATTGTCGGCTTCGCATTGAAATTTGATGCTATCTTGATTGTGATGGTTGCTTTAATAGTGACGGCTTTTACTGGCGGGCTTGGTTTGACATCAATGCTAGAAACACTAGGAACAACCTTTGTGAATAATCGAGGCATGGCTATCTTTATTATTATTATGTTAGCAACAGGAACGTTAGAAAGAAATGGCTTGAAAGAGTCAGCGGCTACGTTGATTAAACGATTCAAAAAGGTATCTGCTGGTGTGATTATTGACATTTATGGTGTCTTTCGGATTATCTTCGCCGCTTTTAACGTAAGTTTCGGTGGGGTAGCAGGTTTTGTGCGTCCGATTATTTTGCCAATGGCGTTAGGAACAATTGAATCAAAAAATTTACCAATGGTGCCAGAGTATGAAGAAGAACTAAAAGGGATGGCTTCAGCCATGGAAAATATCTGTTGGTTCTTTGGTCAAGTTTTGTTTGTTGGTGGGGCTGGGGCATTGCTTGTTCAATCAACATTGAAAGATTTAGGCTATGAAGTGACATTAGGTAAACTGGCTTTAGTGGAAGTACCAGTCGCCTTAGTTGCCTTAATTTCGGCAAGTATTTACTTTACTTTAAAAGAAAAAAGATTACGTAAAAAATATTATGGACAGGAGGGACTGAAATGAGTTTTTTCACAGATCCAAGTATTGATTTGAGTGCAAAGTTATTGGAAGTCCTTTATATTTTTATGGGGATTATCTTGTTATATACAAGTTTTCGTAGTTTTCGTGATAAAACCAATCAACATGCGTATGGGACTAGTTTATTCTGGGGGATTTTAGGGATCTTAATCGGTTTTGGTCGGTTTATCCCACCAGTTGCCTGTGGCGTACTTATTTTTGTGATGACAATTCCGGCAATTCTTCAAAAAGTGACAAAAGGAGAAAGTCGCTTACCTTCGAAAGAATACATGGAAAAAATGTCTCAAAAATTAGGAATGAAGATTTTTATTCCCGCACTAAGTATCGGGGTTTTCGCAATTCTTTTTGCCACATTGACTACTTTAGGAGCTTTAGTCGGTGTCGGTGTTGGTGTCTTTGTAGCGATTTTCATCATGATGTTCTTTTCTAAAAATAATACGCCGAAAGTATTTTTTGATGATGCGGCGGAAATGTTAGAAACAGTCGGTCCTCTTAGTACGTTGCCAATGCTATTAGCTTGTTTAGGTGCTGTTTTTACTAGCGCTGGTGTTGGTGAGATTATTTCAAAAGGAGTTAGTGCCGTAGTACCAGCAGGAAATGTCAATGTAGGGATTATTATTTATGCTGTGGGAATGGTTATTTTTACGGCTATCATGGGCAATGCCTTTGCAGCAATAACCGTGATGACAGTCGGAATTGGTGTGCCGTTTGTCTTTTCTTTAGGTGCAGATCCCGCATTAGTTGGGATGGTTGCCTTAACATGTGGTTTTTGTGGTACACTGTTAACACCGATGGCTGCGAACTTTAATATCGTACCTGTAGCCATGTTGGAAATGAAAGATAAGTACGGCGTCATTAAAAATCAATTGCCGATTGCACTTTTCATGTTAATTTTCCAAATTGTTTATATGATTCTATTCAAATAAGAAAGGATGATCGAAATGAAAGTTGTCGTTACTGGCTTTGATCCATTTGGAGGAGAAGCAATCAATCCTGCCTTTGAAGCAGTCAAAAAATTACCTGCTGAAATTGCAGGAGCTGAAATTATTAAAGTTGAGGTGCCAACTGTTTTTGGCACTAGTGGTGAAAAAGTGGCTGAAGCAATTGAAACCCATCAACCAGATATGGTGATTTGTGTTGGACAAGCAGGCGGCCGTCAAACAGTCACTGTTGAAAAAGTGGCGATTAATTTAGCGGAAGCGCGTATCCCGGATAATGCAGGACAACAACCAAGCGATGTGCCGCTGGTTGAAGATGGAGCAACAGCCTATTTTACAAATTTACCGATTAAAGCGATGGTAAAAAATTGTCATGACCATCAATTACCTGCAGCGATTTCTTATACAGCAGGAACCTTTGTATGTAATGATATTATGTATCACTTACTACACTTAATTAACACTAAATATCCAACTATTCGTGGCGGATTTATTCATGTTCCGTTCCTACCAGAACAAACAATTGATAAACCAACGTTTGCTTCTATGTCATTAGAAGCAATCACAGATTCTTTGTTCTATATGATTGAAGCAGCAGTAAAAACGCAAGAAGATATTCAACTACAAGGTGGCACAACCCATTAATTAACAGGAGCGTGGAACAAAAATCACTTTGGATTTTTGTTCCACGCTCAAAAACTGATAAACGGCGGGAATAGAAGCAACTCCTTCGGAAATAAGCCGAAATTCTCCAAAAATTAAAGAACAATTTTCGGAAATTCCTTCTTATTTCTCGGAGTTAAACGCTGCTGTCCCGACCTCTTTCTATTTTTACAAAAAGAAAAAGTAATTTTTGTTGGCGTGTGAAAAAAATTTTTTATACTATTTTCGTTGACAAGTCGGTTTCTTCTTGGTATATTGAGATTCATAAATTATTAGCCCAGTAGGAAATAGATGTTTTGTTCAGAAAGTCGATGGTTGCTGCGAATCGATCAAGTCTATTTGTGAATTACACTAATAAGTAGTAACAATTACATAATACATAAGCGAGAAGCAAGTAAGCTTCTAATTAAGGTGGTACCGCGGAGAGATTCGTCCTTATTCTTTAAGGATGAATCTCTCTTTTTATGTAGCTTTAGGAGGCGTTTTCAATGAGTTGTGGAGGGGTTATTCGTTATCATAAGATCCTTTAATGTCAGAGTATTCAGAAAAAAGATTAGAGGAGAGTAACGAAATGAAAGAAAAACAGAAAAAGAAGACCGTGAGTGTTCGAGAAGCAAGTATCGTATTATTAATTATTGTGGCAGCTATTGCAACAGGAGTAATTGGCTTAAAGATATCGCCAAATATTACTATTTTGTTTGTGATTGCATTGATTTTAGGCTACGCAATGTTTCGTAAAGTACCATTTGATCAAATGCATAAAGGGATTGTTGATGGCTTGAAGCCAGGAATTATTCCAATTTTTATTTTCATTTTAGTGGGGGCATTGATTGCCGTTTGGATTCAAGCAGGAATTATTCCAACGATTATGGTTTTTGGTTTTAAAATGATTAGTGTTAAATGGTTTGTGCCGTCAGTTTTTATTGTCTGTGCGATTGTCGGCAGTGCAGTAGGTAGTGCTTTTACAGTGATGTCAACAATTGGAATTGCCTTTTTCGGTATTGGCAGTACCTTAGGGTTAAATCCTGCTTTAGTTGTGGGGGCGATTGTTTCTGGTTCAGTTTTTGGTGATAAAATGTCACCTTTATCAGAATCAACAAACTTAGCCGCAGCGATTGTTGAAGCGGATTTGTTTAAACATATAAAAAACTTGATGTGGTCGACTGTACCAGCATTTATCGTCTCTTTAATCTTGTTTATGATTTTAGGACAAACGTACGCGAATACTAGTCTGACAGAAGTAGTTCAAGTTATTCAAGTATTGGAAGACCACTTTACCATTTCAATTTGGTCATTGTTACCATTAGCCTTAATGTTAATCTGTGCCTGGCGCAAAATTCCAGCGATTATCACGATTTTGTTGAACATTATTGTGGCAGTAATTATGATTATTATTCAAAATCCGAAAGTATCGTTGCAGGCATTAGGAAACACGTTGGAAAATGGGTTTGTTTCTCAAACGGGGAACGCACAAATTGATCAATTATTAAGTCGTGGCGGGATTATGAGTATGATGCCGACTGTGGCACTTATTATTCTAACGTTGTCTCTAGGTGGCTTATTAATGGAATTAGGATTGATTTCTGCGGTCATGGAAGTTGTTTCGCAGAAAATGAGCAGTACACCGAAATTGATTTTATCAACGTTATTAACAGGAATTGGCGTAAATATTTTTATTGGTGAACAATTCCTATCGGTTATTTTACCAGGGAATGCCTTTAAAGAAGTTTACAAAAAAGAAGGTTTGGATCCGACTGTTTTAGGCAGAACCTTGGAGGATGGTGGGACGGTTATTAACTACCTCATTCCTTGGGGGATTGCAGGTAGCTTCGTAGCGGGGACCTTTGGCGTACCAACGTTGACTTACTTACCATTTGTTTTCTTTAGCTTATTATCGCCTGTCTTCTCAATGGTCAGTGCATTTACTGGTTTAGGAATTAAGCGGTTATCAGCAGAACCTGTTACCGAAAAATAGATTGATTAAAATAGAACAGTTGATGGGGAATACTGTAGTTTCTCCCTGTCAATTGTTCTATTTTTCTTGTAAAAAAGGTTGCATTTTTAGAAAGAAACAGTTATAGTTGACTAGTCAATTGTTGACGAGTCATCTTTTTAAGGAGGAAACTATGTCGTTATCATTACGGGAAGTCAGCCAATTATTATGTCAGTTAAAGGTATTAGATCAAAAAATTACCAAAGTTTTTGAAGAGCAAGTTGGCTTGAGTTTGACTCGTTATGAGTTGCTGATGATTTTAAAAGAACGTCAGCCGTGTCTTCAAACGGAGATTCAAGAACACTTAAAAATCGATAGTGGTGCGGTCACTCGCCATTTGAAAATTTTAGAAGAGAAACAGTATGTGACACGACAGCGAAATCCAGAAAATAATCGGGAAGTGCTAGTGCATTTAACAGAAAAAGCACAACAAGAACTACAGCAATGTACAGCCAAGCAACAAACGGTAACAGAAATTATTCCCAGTACATTTACAAAGGACGACTGTCGCCAATTAAAAGAACTTTTGACAAAACTAGATCAAAGCATTACAACGAAAGAGGTATGATAGAATGACAACATATACAACGAATGATTTTTCAGAGATTGTTTTTGGCCGCAAATCGGTTCGGGTGTACGATGAAACCCATAAAATTTCTCATGAAGAAATGTTAACAATGATTCAAGAAGCGACCACTGCCCCTTCTTCTGTTAACATGCAACCATGGCGTTTTGTCGTAGTGGAAAGTGAAGCAGGCAAAGAAAAATTAAAACCCTTAATTCGCTTTAATACGCGTCAAAATGAAACATCTTCTGCAATGCTCTTAATTTTTGGTGATCTAAACTGCCATGAACGAGGAGAGGAGATTTACAATCAAGCCTATGCTAGTGGTAAAATGCCTAAAGAAGTACGGGACCAACAATTAGCAGCCATTATTCCCCATTATGAAAGTTTAAGTAGAGAACAAATGAATGACATCGTAAAAATTGATGCGAGTTTAGCAGCTATGCAATTTATGTTAGTGGCCCGAGCTCACGGATATGAAACAAATCCAATCGGTGGTTTTGAAGCGGAAAAATTAGCTGAAACATTTGGTTTAGATCAAGAGCGCTATGTCCCAGTAATGATTTTATCTGTGGGTAAGGGCATGGAAACTGGCTATGAATCTGTTCGTTTAGCACCAGAAAAAATCACGACATTTGAATAGGCAATAAAAAATGACGGCGTACGCTTACATCAACCAACACTCTTAAAGAAAGTTGGCTAATGCAACAGCGATGCCGTCATTGTCGTTGGATAAAGTGACTTCCGTTGCGATGCTTTTAAGCTCGTCAACGGCGTTTTCCATAGCAATCCCCGTGCCGGCCCATTCCAACATTGTATAATCGTTGTGACCATCACCAAAAGCAATTACTTCTTCAGCAGTTATGCCTAACTGTAGGGTTAGTTTTTCTAAAGAACGCGCTTTATCAATATTTTTAGCGGTAAATTCAAAATAGAAAGGAGCGGAAAAAGCAGCGGTGACGGTTTCTTTGAAAGGCGCGTAGATGGCCTCATGATATTTTTGTAAATAGGCGGGTTCACCAGCAATTAAAATTTTGTTCAAGGGAAAGTTTAGTCTGGCGGCTAAATCATGCCACTCATATAATTGAAAGTTGCCACCCCGTGATTCATATTCAATAATATTAAAATCACCAGTCTCTAAATGTAAGGTGTTATGAAAAACATCATTGACATACATAAATGTTTCATCATTAATCATTGGAATTACGTCAAATTGTTTCAAATGTTCTAAAATTTGTTGACTCAATGACTTTGAAATTGTCTGATTAAATAGTTGTTGCTGACTGCCGTGATGGGTGACACAAGCGCCGTTATAGGAAAGTAAGTGTCCATTATAATGAGCCATCTCCAATTCATCTGCTAAGGGCCGCATACCGTTAGTCGGGCGGCCAGAAGCCAAAATCAGTGAGAGGCCTTGTTTTTGTGCAGCTACTAATGCTTGTCGCGTTTTTGGTGAAATCTTTTTTTCTGAAGTTAATAAGGTGCCATCAATATCCATTACAATTGCTTTGATTGCCATAATTGGCCTCCAATCCGAAGAGTTTCTTTCTTTTAGTATAAAAGTTTTTTCTATTAATGTAAACGGATTCTCTTGTGAGGTGTATAAAAGAATTATTTTACAAAAATCTATACTATTTTTTTGTGAAATTTCATATAATAGAAGTATTCTAATTATCTACATAGAGAGCGAGGGACAAGGAATATGAAGGAAAAAGAAATGCATTCGCTCTTTTTTAAACATAAGTTTGTGAAAGTAACTCCCTATTTACGTCGTTTTGGTCATCGTTTGAGTGGGATGATTATGCCAAATTTGAGTATTTTTATTGCGTGGAGCTTATTGTCTTTGGTGGCTGGCTATACGACAGGGAATCTACGGCTAGCTCTTTCTGAAGTCGAAACGATAATGATTCGAGTTGTTTTACCGATTCTAATTGGTTTTACAGGCGGAAAAATGTTCGAGGAACAACGTGGCGGCGTTGTTGCTGCTATTGCGACAGTGGGCGTGATTGTTTCCACAGATGTTCCACAGTTGTTTGGTGCTATGTTTATTGGTCCTTTAGCAGGATATACTTTCGCCAAAATTGAACAAATTCTCTTACCGAAAGTTAAAGAAGGCTATGAGATGCTGACTAAAAACTTTTTAGCAGGAATTGTGGGAGGACTGCTTTGCTGTTTTGGTATTCTGGTTGTAGCTCCGGCTGTTGAAAGTGCTAGTTTTTGGCTGTATCAATTTTCTTCTTGGTTAATTGAAGCCAATCTTTTACCATTGGTTCACGTTTTCTTAGAACCTTTAAAAGTGTTATTTTTTAATAATGCGATTAACCATGGCTTATTAACGCCTCTAGGTTTAGAAGGCGCTAGTCAAACAGGTCAGTCCATTTTATTTCTATTGGAAACAAATCCTGGACCAGGCGTGGGCGTTTTGGTTGCTTTTCTGCTGTTTGGGCCTGTAGGACAACGAAAAACAGCAGGAGGTGCCACCATGATTCAACTGATTGGGGGCATTCATGAAATTTATTTTCCGTTTGTTTTGATGGACCCGCGCTTATTTTTAGCAGTAATTGCTGGAGGAATGAGTGGTACGCTTGTTTTTCAAATATTTAATGTGGGGCTAAGTGCTCCAGCTTCGCCAGGTTCATTGGTTGCGATTTTAGCCAATGCCCCGACTGATGCGAGGCTGGCGGTTTTTAGCGGAATTTTTGTTAGCTTTCTGTGCTCTTTTGCAATAGCAAGCTTGTTATTAAAACGTCAACGAGGAATTGAACCAGTTTCAATGATAAAGATGAAGGAGAAGGAGGAAGACCAAGTGGAAACAGTCACACCTAACTATCAGCAAATTTTATTTGTTTGTGATGCAGGAATGGGCTCAAGTGCCATGGGGGCTAGTTTGCTAAGCCGACAATTAAAAGCTGTGGACTTGGAGATACCTGTGACTTACCAGTCCGTTCATCAGATGAAGTGGCAGCCTAAGACATTAGTGGTCATTCAAGCAGAATTGAAACAGTTAGCACAAAAGTACGTCCCAGAAAAGGATATGGTGAGTGTTCAAAATTTTTTAGAAATTAAATCCTATTACCCGCAAGTTTTAGCCAAACTGACTGCTTCTTCTCAAGAGCAATCTTCACTTGGTTCAGAGTCTACTGAAACGAACTCGACAAAACAAATACAGAAGCTTGTTTTTTTATATGCCGAGAATGTTCGAGGATCGCAAACAATGGGAATGGAATTATTGCGGCAACAAGCGGCGAAACAAGGAGTCGCGATTGAAGTATCTAAAGAGCCACTGGAAACAGTCTTTTTTACCAAGGAGACAACCTACGTAGTGACTCGTGAACTGGCGCAAGCCTATCATTTAGATCTAACGCAACAAAATTTATACGTAGTTACTAGTTTTTTGAATAAGAAAGAGTATCAAGAATGGCTGGAAGGAGGAGCTGATAGATGTTTTTAACGACAAGAGAAACTGTTCTATTAACGGAATTAGTGAATAGTCCTACCCCCGTTTCAGTAAACCGCATGATGAATTTGTTAAAGGTTAGCCGCCGGACGGTATATCGTGAATTAGAAAATTTAGAAACCTCGCTAGCATCGATGGGCGCGACATTGGAAAAAGTAGCTCGTGGGCGCTTTTCGATTCAAGCAGATGAAGCAGCGATGACGGAAATTCAGGCTGCTATTTTAGGAGAAGAGACACAGGAACTTTCTACTTTGGCGCGGCAACATGCGATTTTATTGACATTACTGCAAACAAAAGAGCCAGTCTCTATGCATTATTTTCTGGAAACGTATTGTATTAGTAATACGACTTTTTATGCCGATATTAAACAATTAGAAACACGGATTGCTCGGATTCCGTTGACGATTTCTCGGAATCAAGGCTATGAAGTGACTGGTTCTGAAAAATATCGCCGTCTTCTAATGGCGAATATTCTAAGTATGGAAATTAATGAGTACCAATTTTTTCATTTTACCGAATTAACGACAAACGACCATTTTTTCTTTCAGTTTATTCATGCAGAACATTTAGCATTTGCACAAAAAATTGTTCAGCCAGAAGTAGAAACTTTATTTCCAGCATTAAGTGATCGCAAATTACAACATTTGATTTTAATGTTAACAATTGCGATGGATCGGGTCACTGCAGGTTTTTATTTAGCTGATGAGACCTATACTGGGCAGATGAATAAGGCCTTTCTAAATTGTTCTAAACGACTTTTTTCAAAAGTCGCTGCTGAAACGAAACAACTATACGCTGTCAGTGAGATTGTTTTTTTTGCTAGCTTATTAAGTGATTTTTCTAATTCTTTTGATGAAGATTTTTTTGATGAACATTTTGACACTCAGCTGGCTTATGCAGTGAAACAACTGATTGAAGCAGTAAGTCAAGAAACGGAAGTTAATTTTTTCGAAGATACCAATCTGTATAAAATGTTGTTGACGCATTTATCAGGTGTTTTTTCTCGGGCGGTTTTACAAGAAGAAGATTTAACAAATCCCATTTTAGAACGGATCATGAATCAATATCAAGAAATAGCTGCGGCTTTACGCCAAGCGTTGCCGCAAATTTTTCCGCAAAAGAATTTATCGGAAGAGGAAATTGCCTACATGGTACTTCATTTTGCCAATTCTTTAGAACGGAGTCCCAAAATTATGGAAGTTGATATTGCTGGTTTTTCTCCTAGCGGTTTGGCTTCGACAAGTATGCTGGAAATGCGATTACGGCGCTACTTTCCTTTTATCAACCAGATTCATTTTTTTCGGATTGCGGATTTAGGTAAGGTGAATGTTGAGGAAAACTATGACTTAGTGATTTCCACTTCGTTATTACCAGGATACAATGGTAAATATAAATTGATCTCACCGTTACTTTTAGACGATGAAATCCGCCAATTGAAAGAAGAGTTTAAGCGGATTAGTCACGAAAAACGCTCGCTTAGGAAAGCGCCTGTGAAAAAAATAGGTGGCGAAGAAAGCTACGAAACAGTGGTCGCTTTCATGGAAGAAATTAGTAAACTATTAGAAACATTTTTCATAGCAGATTTAAATAATCAAGCGGATTTAGCAGAAACCGTTCAACAAGCTCTCGCGCAACTTTCCGCAGATTTAATCACCGATAGTGCAATCGTCTGTCAGCAATTGATGAAACGTTACGAGCAAGCGCCTATTGGGATTCCTCAGACGGAAATGGCCTTATTCCATACCTCAAGTACAGCAGTGACACAGCCTGTTTTTTGTATTTTTAATCTGGCCCAGCCACTTATGATTGAAGGGATGGATAAAAAGCCGATGCAGTTACAACGTATGTTACTCATGCTAGCGCCAATGCCGATTGATGAAACAATCGGGAAAATTTTAGGAAAAATCAGTGGTGCGATTATTATGAATGATTTAAATACAGAAATTTTTCATTCAGGAAATGAAGCCATTGTTTATCAGTTGCTTTCGTCATTATTAATTGAAGAAATGAAAGGCTAGGTGTTGAGAGATGTTTGAAATTACAGCGGAGCAAATAATGTTGAATCAATCGTATGCTAGTTGGGAGGAAGCACTTGCAGCTTCTGGTGAATTACTGCTAAAAAATCAGTTGGTCACGCCTGACTATGTCAAAGCAATGTATCAACGTCAACAAAAAGTCAGCGTGTATATCGGTAACTTCGTGGCATTGCCTCATGCGGAAGGACAAGATGAACAAGTTTTAAAAGAAGGGATTTGCTTTATTCAAGTGCCTGATGGGGTCAACTTTGGTACGGAAGCAGATCGAAAAATAGCTACTTTGTTATTTGTCGTTGCTCTAAAAAGTCAACGGCAACTAAGCATGCTTCAAGAATTAGCTTTTTTCTGTTCAGATCTCGAAAACATTCAGCGGCTCAGTGATTGTCGAACAATAGATGAAGCGCAAAAAATTCTGGCTCAAGCCTAAAGTTACGTCTGAAAAAATCAATTCAATTTGAAATGTTCAATAATTATTGAAATAATTTTATATTAAAAAATAAAATATTTTAATTTAAGAGATCAAACAAAAAAGATAAGAAGATTCCTTGACAAAAAATAGGCCCTATGATAAATTTAAGGTAACTTGTGACAAAGTCGTGCATGGATGCACTAAAAAGACACCCTATCAGTAGTAGGGTGTCTTTTTTTGCTGTTTAGACAGCAGCGGCTGGAAGCAACTTGTTTATTCCTCGTTCTGTTTTTCCAACCAAATGGTTACAAGTTTCAGGACAATCCCGACAAAAATCGGCACAAGAATTTTTGTGACAATGTCGTACATGTGATGCACCTCCTTTCGAGGCAAGTCGCCAATTTGAGTATAGCATAAAAAGTTGTTCATTTATTATTGGAATTATTAAAAATGGAACAAGCACGTGTTTTCTGGTTTTCGTAACTAGAGAACACGTGCTTTTTTCTTTCAACTTTTGGCAAAATGGTTTGTGCCAAAGTACGACTTTTTCCAGATTCGGAAAGCGGATACAATTTAGTCAACAAGAAAAGTTACTTGAGAGAAGGGGAATAAAAATGGAACAAGTACCAGAAAAAAATAAAGTATCAATTAAAGCAAAAGTCCAAAGACTTGGCAGTACCTTATCTAGCATGGTGATGCCCAATATCGGGGCGTTGATTGCGTGGGGCGTTTTGACAGCGCTATTTATCCCAGATGGATATCTGCCAAATAAAGCCTTTGCCACGATGGTTGGCCCAATGTTGACCTATTTAATTCCATTATTAATTGGCTACACTGGTGGGAAAGTAATTGCAGGTGATCGCGGTGCCGTAGTTGGCGCAATTGCGACAATGGGCGTGATTGTGGGAACCGATATTCCGATGATGCTAGGTGCCATGATTATGGGTCCACTTGGTGGCTTTACAATTAAGAAATTTGATCAGTATTTCCAACATCGGATTAAAGCTGGTTTTGAAATGTTAGTAAACAATTTTTCAGCTGGATTGATTGGTTTTGCGTTAGCTTTACTTGGTTTTTCAGCGATTGGCCCAATTGTCGATGCGCTGACTGCTGCAATGGCACGTGGTGTGGAAATCATTTTAAATGCTCATTTGATTCCATTAACGAGTATTTTTATTGAACCGGCAAAAGTGCTCTTTTTAAACAATGCGATTAATCATGGCATTTTAACACCCTTAGGGACAGAACAAGTCTTATCGGCTGGCAAATCAATTCTTTTCCTATTAGAAGCAAACCCTGGTCCTGGGTTAGGTGTCTTATTAGCATTTATGTTTTTTGGAAAAGGTGCGGCAAAATCTTCTGCGCCGGGAGCAATAATTATTCATTTCCTTGGTGGTATCCACGAAATTTACTTCCCATATGTAATGATGAAACCGTTATTATTCTTATCGGTTATTGCAGGTGGCGCGACAGGTAGTTTGGTTTTCCAAACGTTAGATGCTGGTTTACGTGCGCCCGCTTCTCCAGGCTCCATTATAGCTATTTTAGCGATGACACCAATGGGTTCTTACTTACCAGTTATTTTAGGTGTTTTGGCAGCAACTGCAGTTTCCTTTGCAGTATCCGCAGTCATTTTAAAAGCAGATGCGAAAGAAGAAAGTGATGAATTTGCCCAAAAAGTGAAAGAAACCCAAGCTGCTAAAGCAGCATCAAAAGGATTAACTGTCACAAATGGTAGTGCTTCATTGTCAGGAATTCAACAAATTATTTTTGCTTGTGATGCTGGGATGGGCTCTAGTGCAATGGGTGCGTCTATCTTACGGAAAAAGGTCCAAGAGGCTGGTTTAGTACAAACTGTGACGAATCGGGCCATTAATAATTTGACCGATGAGGGAAATACATTGATTGTCACACAAGCGGAATTGCAAGAACGGGCCAAACAGAAAGCACCTAATGCAACCTTTGTAGCAGTTGAAAATTTCTTGAACTCACCACGTTATGATGAAATTGTGGCTGAACTATCAGGTACCAAAGAAAAAAACGACGCACAACCAACAGCCTCCAAAGCAACACCTGCTTCTGAAATTGAGGGAGATTTAGCAAATGTCAATGAGATTCTTTTGGTTCACGATGACCGTGTCGGGTCAGCAACGATGGGAATGAAAGTCTTAGAAGAAATTTTAGATAAAGAGAAAATTTCAATGCCGATTCGAAAAATTAATATTAATGAATTAACTCAACAAACACAGGCTTTAATTGTCACAAAAGCTGAACTAACGGAACAAGCCCGTAAAAAAGCACCGAAAGCGACACACTTATCAGTAAAAAGTATGGTTAATCCCCAAAAATATGAAACAGTGGTTTCGCTCTTAAAAGAAAGTGCCTAGAGAGGAAGAAAACAATGGAAAATCTTACGAATATTTCAATTGAATTAAATCAACAGTTTAATACAAAAGAAGAAGCTATTCGCTTTTGCGGCGAAAAACTAGTCGAGGCAGGCTGTGTTGAGCCCGCTTATATCGAAGCAATGATTGAAAGAGACCAATTGCTATCTGTTTATATGGGGAATTTTATTGCCATTCCTCATGGAACAGAAGAAGCCAAAAAATTAGTGAAAAAATCAGGAATCTGTGTAGTGCAAGTCCCAGAGGGCGTTAATTTTGGCACCGAAGAAGATGAAAAAATTGCTACCGTATTATTTGGGATTGCCGGAGTCGGTGAAGAACATTTGCAATTAGTCCAACAAATTGCACTTTATTGTAGTGATATGGATAACGTGGTGCAACTTGCCGATGCATTAAGTAAAGAAGAAATAACAGAAAATTTAGCCATTGCTTAAAGGAGAGAATAAGAATGAACGCAGTACATTTTGGAGCAGGAAATATTGGACGCGGCTTTATTGGCGAAATTTTAGCTAAAAACGGGTTTCATATTACGTTTGTGGATGTTAATGAAACCATCATTCAAGCGTTAAAAGAACGTAAAAGTTATACAATTGAATTGGCCGATGCCTCACATCAACAAATTAACGTTGAAAATGTGACCGGGTTAAATAACATGACAGAACCAGAAAAAGTAGTAGAAGCAATTGCGGAAGCTGATTTAGTCACGACGGCGATTGGTCCCAATATTTTACCAAGAATTGCTGAATTAATTGCCCAAGGAATTGATGCACGTGCTGAAGCAAATTGTCAAAAGCCGCTGGATATTATCGCTTGTGAAAATATGATTGGTGGTTCAACCTTTTTAGCAGAAGAAGTGGCCAAATATTTGAAAAACCCAGCTTATGCTGAACAATGGATTGGTTTTCCTGATGCGGCAGTTGATCGGATTGTTCCATTACAAAAACATGAAGATCCACTTTTTGTTCAAGTTGAGCCTTTTTGTGAATGGGTCATTGATGATACCAACCGAAAAGCCAAAGAGATTCAGTTAGAAGGCGTTCATTACGTTGCGGATTTAGAGCCGTATATTGAACGAAAATTATTTAGTGTAAACACTGGCCATGCTACAGTTGCCTATACAGGGGCGTTGTTAGGCTATCAAACCATTGACGAAGCGATGCAGGACGCCTTAGTGGTAGCGCAACTCAAATCAGTTTTGCAGGAAACCGGTAAACTTTTAGTGGCCAAATGGAATTTTGATGAACAAGAACATGCAGCCTATATTGAAAAAATTATTCAACGTTTCCAAAATAAATATATTTCAGATGCTATTACACGTGTAGCACGGACACCAATCAGAAAATTAGGTGCGCAAGAACGGTTTATTCGACCAATCCGTGAATTACAGGAACGCAATCTAGTGTCGCCGCATTTATTAGCAATGATTGGTATTGTCTTTAATTATCATGATCCAGAAGATGAACAAAGCCGTCAATTACAGGAAATGCTTGACCAAGAAAGCGTTGATACAGTGATCGCTGAAGTAACGGGCATTGAAGATCCAGAAACGGTTAAAAATATTAAACAAAACGTAGAACGCTATGCGCGACCACAAGTAGCATAATAACAAAATCCTTCTACCAAGATACTTCACATTTCTTAATTAAAGAAAAAAACAACCGCTCACTGATTAAAGTGAGGGGTTGTTTTTTACATATTGACTAAGTGGTTTTTGATAAAGCTCTCCTTTGAAGGCACCTGTATTGAAGTATTCAGCTAATTGGTAACCAATGAATGGGCCAGTAGTGAGTCCTGATGAACCAAGTCCGCTAGCAACCACAAGGTGGGGCAGCTCTGGCAAAGGACCAAAAAACGGAGCGAAATCAGATGTATAAGCACGTGTACCAACGCGGTAATGCATGGGTTGCTTAAAAAGCTGCTCTGCTTCTTTTAGAAATGGCGCAGTCCCAGAAGTTAGTTGTTGAAAAGCGCTAGCAGTCTTTTTTAAATCCCAGGCTTGATCATTTTCGTGGGTGGCACCTAATAAAATTTTTCCTTGATTAAAAGGAATTAAATCGGCTTCGCCATCTAACATAGCAACAGGCCATTGCTGACTATTTGTAAAAGGGGTCTCGAAAACTAACAATTGTCCTTTTTGGGGACGAATGTCCACAGATAAATTTAAAGTAGCGAGTAATTCCTTTAAATGAGGACCAGGTGTTAAAGCGAGAAAATCAACGCTCTTTTTTTCTGAATTTGTGACAATTTCCCACCCTTGATTCAGTTGACGAAAGTGCGCCCGTTGTGAACAAAAAGTGACCCCTTTAGCTTCGGCGCGTTTCTGAAGATGGTTTAGATAAGCTGGTCCATCTAGGCGACCGCCGCCAGAAATAAAAAGTGAGGGAGTTTCCTTAAGTAGCGGTAAGAACTTCGCTGTTTGAACCGCTGACAACATCGTGATTTCTCCAATTTCAGGTGCAGTTTGCTTACGCTCTTCTGCCAAATGGGCTAAGTCTGCCAAAGCGGCTGCCGGGCGCAAAATGACTGTCCCTGATTGACGATAAATATCCTCCGTCAGCTGAAAATCTTTGACTAGCTTTGGAAATAGGGCAGCGCCCTCTCGCGCTAATTGGTACCATTTCTTATTCCGACGTTTGGATAGCCAAGGGGAAATAATCCCGGCGCTCGCTTTAGTCGCTTGGCCGAGCCCTTCATCATAAACGGTAATGTCAAATTTTTGTGGATCTAAATAATTAGCTAACGTCATTCCGATAATGCCGCCGCCAATAATGGCAATTTTTTTCATGCTTCTTCTCTCCTTCGAACAGTTGTATTGTAACACAAAAAAACCGCCTCTAGACAGAGACGATTGGGAGATAACTTGTTAACGGGTCCTTCTGTGTGTGTAAATAGAATTGCCGCCTTCTAAAACGTGAACAATTTCTTGTGCCATTTCTGCCACAGGCACGGGATCATAGCCAATAAATAAGTTCTTTAAAAAGGGGATTTTCTTAAAAAAATAAATACATTTACTAAAAAGTATGGTGCCGGTACGTTCTTGACCTACAAGTAAACTAGGATAAAAAATCACTGCTTCGGCGACTTCTTGGTGGATTAGTTCCTCCGCTGCTAATTTGGCATCCATATATTTTCTCAAAGGGAAAGGAACAGTATTGGCTGAAATAAATAAAAACTTAGCTGGCTTTTTTTGTTGTGCTAAAAAAGAGCTGATTTTTTTCACTGGCGTCAGAATTAGCCGTTGATAGGTTTTCTTTTTTCGTGGATTTTCAAATAAAATACCTACTGTATCAATGACCCAGTCAGCACGCTGGACTTGTTCTTGCCAATTCGTGTCACGAGTAACATCGGAGCATACCCACTGCACTTGGTGGCTCCAAGATGCGGAGAGCGTGGCAGGCTTTCCATGACGTGAAACACTGATGACTTGATGTTGGCGTTGGACTAAAATTTTCGCGATTTGTTGACCTAAAAAACCGCTACCGCCAAAAATAATGACTTTCATGGCAAGCCCTCACTTTCAATTGTTTCTTCTAGTGTACCTTAAATAAAAAAAGAAGCAAAAAATCTCGATTGCGCATAGTTTAGTTATAAATAACATAAAAATAACCTTTTTAGATTGTTTAAATACAAAGACCCAACAATGGTTATTTATTGTCGTGAAATAAATAAAAAAATGAACAAAAATGAAATAAATCAGACTAAAGGCCTAGAGAAATGCCCTTGTTTATTGGATTCAAGCATGGTTAAATAGTTATAAGTGAACGACCGAGCAATTTAGTTTGTTGGGGAAAATAGACAGAATGAGGAGATGAAACGAAGAAAATGAAGAAGAAAACGATAATTATATTGGGGGCAGTTGCGGTAATTGCGGTTGGGGGCATCGTAACTGTGAATGCGTTAAATAAAAATGCACAACAAGTAGCTGTCAAGCAAGCGCCTAAAGATGACTGGGGAATTGACTATTTTGACGTTCCCGACTTGCAACAAATTTATATTAACGGTGTCATCCAACCGGAACAAATGGAAGCCTTTGCGCGTGATCAAAAAATAACAAAGGATCCAGAGATTAAGGTGAAAAACGGCGATGTCGTAGATGCAGGCACAGAATTATTTACTTATGAAGATGAGGCGGTCACAAAAGAAATTGAGGCACAACAAAATAGCTTAGCCAAATTAGAAACGAAGCGGGCGAATATCTATAATAAGTGGAATCGGGCCATTGATAAATTTAATAAAACTAAAGAAGAAGACCGCACGATGTCTGGTGATGATTTAAATGAACAATATCAAACAGAAGTCGATGCGGTAGATGAAGAGATTACCTTTACCAATGAAACCTTAGCGGATTTAGGAGCGAAGCAATATATTTCCACAAAGGCTAATTTCAAAGGTCGCGTATCAATTCCAGAAGTAAAAGATGCCAATTCACCGATTTTACGGTTAACTTCAGAAGATCTTTATTTAGCTGGAAAAGTGAATGAAAAGGACTTGACTAAAATTAGTGTTGGGCAAAAAGCTAAACTAACTTCTGTTTCCAACAATGTGGTTGTGGATGGCTCAATTTCTTATATCGATGATAATCCTCCTGAAGGCAACAGCGATGCTGCGAGTGGCAATCCAGAGGGCGGCACGACGATGTCTAGTTATAGCGTCAAAATTGCGTTGGCCAATTTAGACAAAGTCAAAAATGGCTACCATATGCAAGCAACCATTGATTTAGGCGATTTAGGGGCGATTGAGTTACCGAAAAAAGCGATTCAAAAAGAGGGTGAACAGGCCTACGTTTTAGTGAATGATTTTGGAACCATCATTCGTCGTGATGTCCAAGTCGGGCAAGAAAATGGCGACAAAATGGCGATTGAATCTGGCTTAGAATCAGCCGACCGAGTGGTTATTTCTTCAAAAAAACCAGTAAAAGTCGGTGATATTGTGGAATCAGATGCAGCGATTGCTTCTGATGAATCAGCAACCAACGAATCAATGACAGATGCGTCGAAATAGGAGGGCTTGATGGTGGAAGCAAACAATACAAATCAACCCCTCATTGAATTGCGGGACATTAACAAGTTCTATCCGGTAGGTAAGGAAAAACTACATGTTTTAAAAGAATTGAACTTGACCATCCATCAAGGAGAGTTCATTTTAATCATGGGGAAGTCCGGCAGCGGTAAGACAACGCTGATGAACATTATTGGTTTCTTGGATCGCTTAACAGACGGAAGTTATCATTTCTCAGGAACAGATGTTTCAAAATTGTCTGAAAATAAAAAATCAGCCTTTCGCAATGAATATCTAGGGTTTATTTTTCAACAATTTTTCTTGATTAATTCCTTAAATGTTAGTCAAAATGTTCAATTGCCCTGTGTTTATGAAGGGAAAAAAAGCCGCGCTGAGAAAAAAGCGATTGCTGAAAAATACCTAAAAATTGTCGGTTTGGAAACAAAAGCCAAATCAAAAGTTACTGAACTTTCTGGAGGACAGCAACAAAGAGTAGCCATTGCTCGTTCCTTGGTGAATGATCCATTATTGATTATGGCTGATGAACCGACTGGGGCATTGGATAGTGAAACGGGTACAGAAATTATGGAATTATTGAAAGAATTGAATGAACAGGGCAAAACAATTGTCATGGTGACACATGATGAAGATATGAAAAAATATGCCTCACGAGTGATTCATATGAAAGATGGTCGCTTTTTGGAAGAAGAGGTGATTAGATGATTGCTAATTTATTTGTTAGTACTTTTTTAAGCTTAAAGGCGCATAAGTTGCGGGTATTTTTAACGATGGTCGGGATTATTATTGGGATTACATCAGTCGTAACGATTTCTGCTCTAGGTGAAGGGATGAAACGTCAAGTTGTGAAGGCATCCAGTGCAGTGAACGCGGATGTTTTGAAGATTCATTATACAATGTCGGATGGTAGCAGTGACAATTTTATGTCCTATGAAGAGCCAGATTATACGTTTAGCCGAGTGGACTTGAAAAAATTACAAGACATTCAAGGAATTGAAAGTATTTATCCTCAATATGGTGAATCAATGATGGGGGGCGGAGACAATTTGTTTGTACCAATGGATTATTTTGGGGCGCAAGCGAATTTATCCATTACGTCGACTAAAGGGCAGAATGATATTTTATATGGTCGTGATTTTCAACCGAGCGATGCAAATACAGATGCGATTGTCTTAAATCATGATATCTTTGAAGCGCAAATTCGGCTTGATGATCCTAGCCAACTCATTGGAAAAGCTGTTTCAATTGGTGGTTATATGTACAAGGTGATTGGTATTTTAGCACCAAAAGATTTAGATAGTTTGGGTATGAATGATGATTGGGCAACTGCTATGAGCAGTTTTGTTTCTCGAGAATCATATAATAAATTAGCGAAAACAAAAGCAATTAGTGGCATCAATATTAAGGTTCGTGAGGGAGCGGACCGTGAAGCAATTTTAGGACAGGCAATCACCATTTTAAGTGAAAATCATCCTGAAGTGAAAGGAACGTTTAAAGAAAACGACCAAGACCAACAACTCCAACAACAAATGGAAGAAATGGTCACGGGTATGACAATGTTTCTGATGGCAATTACTGCAATCTCCCTATTAGTCGGGGGAATTGGCGTCATGAACATCATGTATGTGTCTGTCACGGAACGGAAACGAGAAATCGGGATTCGTCGGGCCATTGGTGCTAAACCACGAGTCATTTTATTCCAATTTTTAATGGAAGCAGCGTTTATCACATTGATTGGTGGTTTGATTGGTGTCGGCTGCGGCTACTTATTGGCAACTGTGGTCGGTGGGTATATTTCGATTACGCCAATTATTACGCCGTCCATCTTTGCCATTTCAACATTGGTTTCGGTCTTCACAGGTATCTTTTTCGGAATTATTCCAGCCATTGGTGCCTCGAGGATGGATCCGATTAAAGCGATTTATAATTAAAAAGAAGAGCTTGGTAGTCACATCTTGTTTGATGATCCTATCAAGCTCGCTTTTTTATTTCATGTCACTAAGAATTTTCTGAATCAATTCTTGTTGAAACTCTTTGGTATATTGTTCGGTGAGTTTCGCTTGTTCTTCTTGGGACATTGATGGATTCGCCATCATAGCAGCCATCATTTTTTTGCCAACTGTTTCAGTCCCTTCTTTTTTGATATCAGCGGCATGTTGTTCCATATATTCGCCTAATTTTTTGGCTTGATCAGCACTTAAAACTAGCCAGTCACTAGCAACGTTGAAGGTGTTTTCTTGTTTTGCAAATTGGTTATCGTTGTCAGCAAGGCCAAATAGTGTTTTGGCCCAAGACTCTTGATAGGACCATTTCGTCGTTTTTTGGACTAATGTGGCTTTTTGAGCATCTTTTTGAACCGTGTTTGTGACGTTTTCCGTTCCTGTTTTTTGTAGTTTCTTTTTATCTGGTGTGTTATATAAATAAACTTTTTCGGAACCATCGCCCAACGGCTGGTACAATAACATGTTGGGGCCATCTTTGCTTGAACTACTGCTTTTTAGTTCAAACGTTTTGTCCTGAGTAACTTCGGTCATACCAAAATGATCTTTATCGTTTAAAACGATAAGACTTAACGAAGCTAAGAACCCTAAACCAAAAATAACCATACAGCATTTATGCCAAACTTTTCGGCCAAATACATTCGTATAGGCAAAGCCTAACACGCAAAGGATTAAAAGGAAAATAATCATTATTTCATTGCACCTACTTCCTTAACAGGCATCGCTTCTTTTTTATTTAAGAAGAAAGTAATCGCCAAGCCGAGAACGCCAAAGATTGTTGCCACGAAGAAGGCTGCGTGATAACCGTTTAGTGTTGCGTTTGTTGCTTGGTCGCGATAAGTGAGTGGGGCTGTTTTTAATAAGTCCGATGCAGGTAAGCCGTCTTTGGTAACATTTGTTAAAACACTAATCAAAACAGCTGTTCCAATTGAGCTGGCTACTTGTCGGAAGGTGTTGTTTACAGCAGTCCCGTGACTTAATAAATTCATTGGTAAAGCATTCATGCCAGAAGTTGTCACAGGCATCATGACCATCGAAATACCAAACATCCGAATCGCATATAGGACAATGATATAAATAATAGGTGTTGCTTTTGTTAAGAAAGCAAACGGTAACGTTGCAGCTGTTAAAATAAACATCCCAGTAATCGCAAGACGACGGGCACCAATTTTATCAAAAATGCGACCAGTTACTGGCATCATAAGTCCCATGACTAACGCTCCTGGTAAAAGCATTAACCCTGAATGGAAGGCAGATTCGCCACGAATATTTTGGATATACAAAGGTAAAACCATTTCGGCGCCAATCATTGCCATGTTGGTTACGCCAGATAAAATGGCCGCAACAGTAAAGACTTTTGATTTAAAAACGCGTAGTTCTAAGAAAGGTTGTTCTAAATGCAATTGTCGATATGTAAAAAGACATAAAACAATCGCACCAACAATTAAGAATCCATAGACTTGCGGGCTACCCCAACCTTTATCACCAACGCTTGAGAAACCGTAAAGTAAGCTACCAAAGCCGAGAGTAGAAAGAATGACCGATAAGACATCGATACTTGGATTAGATAATTGAATGACATTTTTCATTAAAAATGAAGCTAAAATTAGGACTAAAACGACAATTGGAATGACCATCCCAAAAAGGTCACGCCATGTATAAGAATCAATAATCCAACCAGATAATGTTGGACCTAAAGCGGGTGCTAATCCGATAACAATTCCCGTTGTGCCCATGGCAGCGCCACGTTTTTCAGGCGGGAAAATTGAAAGCATAATTGTTTGTAAAAGAGGCATAGATACACCGACCCCTGCGGCTTGAACAAGACGTCCAGTCAATAACATGCCGAAGTCTTGCGCTACAAAACAGATGATGGTTCCGATTAAGAACGTTGACATCGCTGTTATGTATAATTTTTTTGAACTGAATTTGTTAATCAACCAAGCACTGATGGGAATCATAATGCCGTTCACAAGTAGGAATCCAGTGGTTAGCCACTGTACACTTGAAGCTGAGATATCAAATTCTTTCATTAATGTAGGTAAGGCCGTCGTTAAAAGCGTTTGGTTTAAAATCGTACAAAATGTTCCGATTAGTAAAACACCGACTAGTAACGACCGGTTATAAGGTTTTCCGTGAATATCCACAGGTTGTTGTGAAGTCACATATATCGCTCCTTTTTCTGTAAGTTTCAAATTAAATTGCATTAACTACTTTACAACTAATTAGAATCTTTGTCAACTTACTTGACAAAGGTGTAAAAAAAACTACAATTAAGGAAAGGATAAGGGAAAGGAAGTTAAACTAATGTGGTCAAAAATGATTCAGCGTTTGTTAAATGAAGAAAATTTGTTGATAGGAATTAGTGAACTAAGTGAAATTGCTGAAGTTTCGCCACGTCAACTTCGTTATTGGGAAGAAAAAGGGTATATTTCTTCCATTGCGAAAGACGCAAACGGTCCACGGAAATATCGGTTACATACAGTCGTCAAAGTGCATTGGATCAAGCGTTTTTTAGATGAAGGATATACGTTACAAAGTGCGGTGGAAAAAGCAGAAGAGCAGCATCGTAATGTGGGGATGACGAAAAAAATCTTTAGTCAAATGTTTCATGGTATCTCAGAAGTTTGTCCCAATTACGTAGCGATTGATTTGGGCGATTTCGATGAAGAACAAAAATTATATGTCGTATTTAATGAAACCACAGAAGTCAGTGAGTATCTTTTAATTCCTAAGGATGCAGATGTTTCTGATGAGTTAAAGAAAAGAAAATAAGAATGAAATAGGACTGGGAGAAAGACCGGAAGTGAAAGTAAAACGTTACTGAATGAATCTTCGAGTTCTTTTTTTCTTGCAATTTCTTTATTTTTCTATATAATTTCTTATATGGAAAAGGAGGGTTTCGATGAAAGAAACAAAACCTTACGGAACAGTCTTGTTAAAAGCGGCTAAAATCATGGACTGTCTAAGTTTACAACCCGATCAAACCTTACAGGAAATTGCAAAGAATACCGAAATGACGGCATCAACGGCAATCAAAATTTTAGAAACCTTAACATTAATTGGCTATGTTCAAAAAGACACGAACAAGACGTACCGCTTAGGAACAAAATTGATTCGCTATGCGAATCAAAGTGTGGAGCAAATCGATTTAGCTGAAATTGCGGTACCTTATTTAGAAAACCTTCAAAATACGGTCGATGAAACCATTCATTTAGGGATTTTAAATAATAATGAAATTCTGTATATCAATAAATTAGAACCGAAAAATCAAACGATTCGCATGTCCTCGAAAGTGGGAATTACTCGACCTTTGTATAATTCGGCCATGGGTAAAGCCGTTTTAGCAGAATTTTCGGAAGAACAAGTGCAACAATATTTAGACACGCAGACATTAATTCCCTATACTGAAAATACGATTACCAATCCCTTGCGTTTGAAAAAAGAATTAAAACAAGTGCAACAAACGGGGGTTGCTTACGATGATGAAGAAATTGAACAAGATATTTTCTGTAGCGGAGTATCTTTAATGAAAGATGGCGAAATTGCGGGTGCTTTTAGTGTAAGCATGCCGAAATATCGTTTGACAGAGGAAAATAAAACGACGATTAATCAAGCCCTTTTGGCAACAAAAGCAGCGATTGAAGCGAAATTATAGTAGAAAAAGAAAGACAAACAAAAGTCGATTGGGATTTTTGTTTGTCTTTCTTTTTTTATTTTTGTAAAAACGTTTGCATTTTCTTTTTTTATCTGTATAATGAAGTTGTGAATTTCTTTATAATAAATATATATTTCTAAATAAGAAATGAGGGAGTCTGTTGAAGCGAGTATCAATTTTACAAAAATTAGAAAATGCTGGCGTGATTGCTGTGGTTCGCGGAAAGACAAAAGAAGAAGCGCTAAAAGCTAGTCAAGCCATTGTAGCAGGCGGTATGCGGGGGATTGAGTTAACCTTTACTGTTCCTCAAGCAACAGAAGTGATTCAGGAATTAGTTGCGTTATACCAAGAGAATCCTGACGTAGTCATTGGTGCGGGGACAGTTTTGGATGCTACGACTGCTCGTTTAGCTATTGTAGCAGGGGCTGAATATATTGTGAGTCCAAGCTTCGATGAAGAAACCGCTAAAATTTGCAATTTATATCAAGTTCCTTACTTGCCAGGCTGTATGACCATCACAGAAATGAAAGAAGCACTGAAAAGCGGAGCAGATATTATTAAACTATTTCCGGGAAGTGTTTATGGACCGAGTGTTATTTCGGCATTTAAAGCGCCATTGCCTCAGTTAAATATTATGCCAACGGGTGGTGTCAGTTTGGAAAATATGGCCGAGTGGTTTGCTGCAGGTGTGACGGCCGTCGGTGTTGGTGGCAATCTGTTAGCGCCAGCAGCAACTGGGGATTTTGAAAAAGTTCGTGAGGTTGCCCAAGCCTATATGGAAAAATTCCAAGCAATCAAAGGGGTGTAGGCACATGGGGAAAGTCGTAACATTGGGAGAAATCATGTTGCGTTTGTCAACGCCTGTCGGAATACGCGTAGCACAAACAGAAAATTTCGCTGTACATTACGGCGGTGGTGAAGCGAATGTAGCGATTTCGTTAGCGAACTATGGCCACCAAGTGACTTTTGCTAGTAAAGTGCCCGATAATTCATTAGGAGAAGCCGCCAAAAAGCATTTAAGTCGTTATGGGGTTTCAACGGAATTTGTACGAACTGGCGGAACACGTCTAGGAACGTATTACTTGGAAACTGGTACAGGAGAACGAGCAGCCAGTGTTGTCTATGATCGCGCCTATTCAAGCTTTGCTCAAATCGAAGAAATGGAATGGGACTTACATGAGCTGTTTTCAGGAGTAGAGATCTTTCATATTTCAGGGATTACAGCGGCGTTATCAAAAAATTGGCAAAGTATGACGGTTGCGTTAGTTAAAGCAGCGAAGCAAGCAGGGTGCCAAGTAAGTTTTGACATTAATTATCGAGGGAAACTTTGGTCCCAGAAAGAAGCGAGCGTGGCATTGAAGGCCATTCTTCCATTTGTTGATATTTGTTCAGCTGGGGTATTAGATGCTCGTTATTTACTGGAGATTCCAGAACCAGAGGAAGAACTTGAAGACGCATTAACGTGGTACTACCGAAAAATGCAAGAACGTTATCCCAACATTCAAGTATTTTATTCAACCAAACGTCAAGTACACTCAGCGACAGATAATGAATTAATCGGAACGCTATGGTACAAAGGTGCGTATTATACGTCCAAATGTCATCGATTACAACCGATTGTTGACCGTGTCGGTGCCGGTGATGCGTTTGCTGGTGGGGTTTTACATGGCATATTAGCTGCCTATGATCCACAAACCTGCATTGATTTTGCGACAGCGGCTAGTGCGTTAAAACATACTGTCCATGGTGATTGTAATCAATTTAGTCAAAAAGAAGTCCTTGCTTTTTTGGCAACGGGCTCAGGAAAAATAAATAGATAGGAGATTTTAGTTATGCAAAATATGGAAACACGTTATACACATAGTCCGGCGGATATCCGTCACTATTCAACAGAACAATTGAGAGATGAATTTTTAGTAGAGAAAGTTTTTATTCCAGGTGCAATCAGCTTAACCTACACACATAATGATCGGATGATTTTTGGTGGTGTGACACCGACCACAGAAGAATTAGAAATTATTTTGGACAAAGAATTAGGAGTTGATTATTTCTTAGAACGTCGTGAACTAGGAGTTATTAATATTGGGGGACCAGGCTTTATTGAAATTGATGGCGCCAAAGAAACAATGAAAAAACAAGATGGCTATTATATTGGGAAAGAAACAAAACATGTTCGTTTTTCTTCAGAAAACCCTGATAATCCAGCGAAATTTTACATTAGTTGTGTGCCAGCACATCATAAATATCCCAACGTAAAAATTAGTATTGATGAAATTACCCCAATGGAAACGGGTGATCCATTAACATTGAACCAACGTAAAATTTACCAATACATTCATCCGAACGTTTGTGAAAGTTGCCAGTTACAAATGGGCTACACCATTTTAGAACCAGGTAGCGCTTGGAATACAATGCCTTGTCATACACATGAACGTCGTATGGAAGCGTATGTTTATTTTGATATGGAAGAAGATACGCGGATTTTCCACATGATGGGTAAACCAGACGAAACGAAACATTTAGTAATGAGTAATGAACAAGCAGCTATTTCACCAAGCTGGTCAATTCATTCTGGGGTTGGTACAAGTAATTATTCCTTTATTTGGGCCATGTGCGGAGAAAATATTACGTACACAGACATGGATATGGTTGCAATGGATCAATTAAAATAAACCAAAGAAAGAGGAGAAAACATGGAATTTAAAATGAATGATTTTCAATTAGATGGAAAAGTAGCGTTAATTACAGGTGCTGTTTATGGGATTGGCTTTGAGATTGCGAAATCCCTAGCTGAAGCAGGAGCAACAATTGTTTTTAATAACTTATCTCCTGAATCAGTTGAACAAGGCTTGGAAAATTATCGGGCCGCAGGGATTGAAGCGCGTGGTTATGTGTGTGATGTCACTGATGAAGAGCAAGTTCAAGCGATGGTCGCTCAGATTAAAGAAGAAGTCGGCTCTATTGATATTTTAGTCAATAATGCGGGAATTATTAAACGAATTCCAATGGTGGATATGTCAGCAGAAGAGTTCCGTCAAGTGATTGATGTTGACTTGAATGCGCCATTTATTATGGCAAAAGCGGTTATTCCAGATATGATTGAAAAGGGTCATGGCAAAATTATCAATATCTGTTCAATGATGAGTGAACTAGGTCGTGAAACAGTTAGTGCGTACGCGGCAGCAAAAGGCGGACTAAAAATGTTAACGAAAAATATTGCTTCTGAATATGGACAATATAATATTCAATGTAATGGGATTGGACCTGGCTACATTGAAACGCCACAGACGGCGCCATTAAGAGAACCAGGGCATCCATTTAACGAATTCATCTTGGGACGAACACCTGCTAATCGTTGGGGCACACCAGCAGACTTAGCTGGCCCAGCAGTTTTCTTAGCATCTAACGCTTCTGACTTTGTTAACGGACATATCTTATATGTCGATGGTGGAATTTTAGCTTATATTGGAAAACAACCATAAATAAGTAACAAAAAGCGGACATACCTAAAAAGGATGTCCGTTTTTTGTTATTTACTCATTGATTGAATTGGTAAAAACCGTATCTAATTTTTAAAAAAAGTCAATTTTTGACAGTAATTCGTCAAGATTAACTATATAATTTGCTAACATTCCTTGCTAAACTAAAATTACAAAAAAATGAAAGCGTTTCATTTGCGCTGGTGGGATGGAAAAGGAGTTTTGATTGCCGATGATTATTAAACAGGAACAATTCATACCAAAAGATACAGTAGAAACAACGATTGACTTATTAATTAGAAATTTAACAACGATTAAAGATAACACAGGTGAATTTCTGTTAGATTTTGATGGTTTAAAAGTTGATGACAAAAGTTGGACGATTTGGAACTGGCCGCAAGGCGTTGGGTTGTATGGTATATATAAGAATTATCGAAATACTAAAAGTGAAAAAGCTTTACAAGTAGTTAACGACTGGTTTGAAGGTCGGATGCAAGAAGGCGCGCCGCCTAAGAATGTGAATACGATGGCTCCGCTTTTAACAATGGCTTATCTATATGAAGACACTAAAGACTCTAAATATATACCTTACTTAGAGCAATGGGCGGAATGGGTGATGGAAGAAATGCCCCGAACGAATGAAGGGGGCTTGCAACATGCGACATATGGACCAGAAAATAAAAATCAATTATGGGATGATACGTTAATGATGACTGTCTTACCTTTGGCAAAAATTGGTAAGTTGTTGAATCGACTCGATTATTTGGAAGAAGCAAAGCATCAATTTTTAATCCATATTAAATATTTACAAGATAAAAAAAGTGGTCTATGGTATCACGGTTGGACTTTTGAGGGAAATCATAACTATGCGGAAGCACTGTGGGCAAGAGGGAACTGCTGGATTACGATTGCTATTCCAGAAATTATTGAAATCTTAGAGTTGCCAAAAGGAGATAGTTTACGGGAATTTTTATTAAGTACCCTCAATGCGCAAGTGGCAGCTTTAGCGAAATACCAAGATGAATCTGGTTTATGGCATACATTAATTAATGATTCAAATTCGTATTTAGAATCTTCTGCTACAGCGGGATTTGCTTATGGGATTTTAAAAGCGGTTCATAAAAAATATATTTCTTCTGAATATGAAGAAGTGGCAAACAAAGCAATTGCTGGCTTACTAAATGAGATTGATGAAACGGGAGAAGTACAACATGTGTCAGTTGGTACAGGAATGGGTGATAATTTAGATTTTTATCGCACAATTGGAATGACAGCGATGCCTTATGGTCAATCATTAACAATCCTATGTTTGACTGAATTGCTTGTTTCTTATTGCTAGAAAAGTAAGGAGAAAAGTTCATGAAAAAAAGAAAGGTTTTATTTACAGCAGTTATGGTATTGGCAGGATTACCGTTGCTAAGTGGTTGCGGCAAAACAGAAGCTTCGGCAAATGATACGGTAGTCTTGCGCTATGCGTATGCTAGTAACAGCCAACCAGTTATCGATTCTATGAAGAAATTCGGGGAATTGGTAGAGGAAAAAACAGATGGTAAAGTTCAAATTGAATACTTTCCAGATGGTCAATTAGGAGGAGAAACAGAACTAATTGAATTAACACAAACAGGTGCAATTGATTTTGCAAAGGTCAGTGGATCAGCCTTAGAAAGTTTTTCTAAAGATTATTCTGTATTTGCCATTCCGTATATTTTTGATAATGAAAAACATTTTTTTAAAGTAATGGATAATCAAGCGCTAATGCAACCAGTGTATGATTCTACAAAAAAATTAGGATTTGTTGGTTTAACTTATTATGACTCTGGTCAACGAAGTTTTTATATGAGCAAAGGGCCTGTTACATCTCCAGATGATTTGAAAGGTAAAAAAATTCGGGTCATGCAAAGTGAAACCGCCATCAAAATGGTAGAACTTTTAGGGGGTTCGCCAGTACCTATGGGTAGTTCGGAAGTATATACTTCTCTACAATCTAATCTAATCAACGGTGCAGAGAATAATGAGTTCGTTTTATATACAGCTGGCCATGGCGGTGTGGCTAAGTATTATTCTTATGATGAGCATACTCGAGTGCCAGATATTGTGATTATGAACGAGGGGACAAAAGAACGTTTGACAGCGAAACAAGAACAAGCGATTGAAGAAGCAGCAAAAGAATCGACCGCTTTTGAAAAAACGGTCTTTAAAGAAGCGGTTGAAGAAGAAAAGAAAAAAGCACAAGCAGAATATGGTGTTGTGTTCAATCAAGTAGACAGTGAACCATTCCAAAAACTTGTTCAACCGTTGCATGAATCATTCAAAAATAGCTCAGAACATGGCGAACTGTATCAGGCTATTCGCCAGTTGGCGGACTAATTAAGGAGGTAATTATGAAAGGTTTTAGAAAATTTTTAAATCGACTTTTAGAAATACTTGGATCAATCATTCTTGCTGCAATGGTTTTGGTCGTTTTGTACCAAGTGTTTGCCCGGACAGTGTTAAAAAATCCTAGTACCTTAACAGAAGAATTTGTTCGCTTTGCATTGGTCTGGCTGGCGATGTTAGCTTCTGCTTATGTGGTTGGAAAAAAGGGACATTTAGCAGTAACTTTGTTAAGTGAAAAATTACAAGGGAAACAAAAACGCTTTTTAGAATTTATTGTTCAATTGTTGTTCCTACTTTTTGCAGGAGTGATTATGATATTTGGCGGTTGGAATGGTGTAGTAATTACGTTAGGACAAATTTCACCATCTTTGGCAATTCCTATGGGTTATGTCTATTTAGCCGTTCCAGTAGCAGGTGTTTTGATGTTTATTTATAGTTTGATGAATTTGCTAGAGTTATTCACGCAATCAAAAGATTCTTAATGCGTTTATAGAAGAAAAAGAATAGGAGTAAAAATATGGCTTTAGAAGCAGGCATTATCTTATTTGTAGTTTTTGCAGTCTTATTGGTAGTTGGTATGCCAATTGGTATGAGCATTGCGGCATCTTCAATTGCAACATTGTTATTAGTAATTCCTTTTGAAGCAGCTGCATTTACCTCAGCTCAAAAAATGGTCTCTAGTTTAAATAGTTTCTCTCTCGTAGCAATTCCGTTTTTTATTTTTTCTGGTGTGATTATGAATAATGGGGGAATTGCCCAAAAGTTGGTAAATTTTTCTATGTTATTTGTTGGTCGTGTTCCCGGCGCGCTAGCACATACTAATGTGTTAGGGAACGCATTATTTGGTTCGATTTCTAGCTCTGCAATTGCAGCATCTACTGCTATTGGTGGCGTACTAATTCCGCAACAAGTAAATGAGGGCTATGATCGGAAATTTGCAACGGCTGTAAATATTGCCTCTGCTCCTACAGGAATGGTTATTCCACCAAGTACAGCGTTTATTATGTATTCATTGGTGGCTGGCGGGGCCTCTATTTCTTCTTTATTTTTAGGAGGTTATTTGGTAGGTTCTTTGTGGGCGTTAGGAATTATGGTGGTAGCCTATGTTATTGCAAAACGTCATAATTATCCTACTGTGGCAAAAGCAAAAAAAGGAGAAGTCAGCAAGGTTCTGCGAGAAGCGGTTCCCAGTGTATTGTTAATTGTCATTATTATTGGTGGTATTTTGACGGGGTTATTTACAGCGATTGAAGCATCAGCAATTGCTGTCGCATACTCATTATTGATTTCAATGTTTTACTACAAAACAGTGAAAATAAACGATTTACCTAAAATGTTAAAAGAGGCTGTCTTGATGAGTGGAACCATTATGTTCTTGTTGGCAACTTCTTCAATGATGTCTTTTGCGATGGCTTTTACAGGGATACCAGAAGCAATCAGTACAGCTATTTTAGGAATCACAGACAATAAATACTTAATTCTATTATTAGTAAACGTTGTCCTATTGTTTGTGGGAATGTTTATGGATGTTGGTCCAGCTATTTTGATTTTTACGCCAATCTTTTTACCAATTGTTATGAATGTTGGGGTGGATCCAGTTCATTTTGGTTTATTTGCGATTATGAACTTGTGTGTTGGTTCAATTACACCACCTGTTGGAACAGGATTATATGTTGGTGCTAGTGTTGGGGGTGTTAAAGCTGAGCAAATGCTGAAACCACTAGTTCCATTTTATCTGGTAATCTTAGCAATTTTACTTTTAATCACATATGTACCTGAACTTGTCATGTGGTTACCAAATCTAATTTCTTAATTCAATACAAATTGTCTAACAACCCCAATTGAGCGAAATATAAGTTGTTCAATCAACTAGATTTGGTAATTTACTATAAAATATTGAGTTTAGGAGGCATAGAAATAAAAAATCTCTCTATGACGTTATGTGTCATAGAGAGATTTTTTAGAAGCCACTTTTACGGTATTGACTAGGAGTTAATCCAGTTCGCTTTTTAAATAATCGACTAAAGTAGGCATAGTTTTCTAAACCAACATCTACAGCAATTTCTTTCACTGTTTGATTAGAATAGCGTAGTAAATCTTTTGAATAAGAAATTTTTTTACTAATTTGATATTTAATTGGCGGTAATCCAATGTATTTGGAGAACTCTTTGTTCAATTGATATTTATTTAAATGAAAGAGTTGAGCCAAGTCTTCTAAAGAAATTGTTTCTTTGAAATGTTGATCAATGTAAGCTTTCATTTCCAAAACCAATGATGGAATCGTTTCGTAGGTAAAGTCTTGACGATACTTTTGCAACAATAATTCGTTCAGTAATTGATGAATTAAAACGGAAGACTGGTAATCAGTTTGCGCATGTTGTAAATCTTGTAATTGTAATAGCTGCTGAATGATTAAATGAATAGGATTATCTTCTGGAAGCTGATTAGTGGAGAAAACTGGTGAACCATTTTTCATAAATTCTTGGAAAAAAGCACCAGAATTTCCTCCTTCAAAATGAATCCAGTCCATTTCCCAAGGATCTTCGCTGGTTGCTTGATAGTATTGATAATCCCGACAGTCAATAAAGAATAAATCACCTCTCTGTAAGCTGTATGTATGATAACGATAGCGTAATTCCCCAGTACCATTTAGCGTGAATTTAATTAAGTATGATGGTAAATGTGCCCGCTCCGTATAATAAGGGCGCGAGGCTTTAAACTGTCCAATTTCCTGTATGTAATAAAAAAGTGTGCGACTTTTGCTGCTAGGTGTCAAAATATGTCGCTTAGAATCGTCTGACCAAGAGTAGTCGGCTTTTTCCCAATAATCCATAAGAACCTCCTAATTACCAAGATAGTACAATTATATCTCAAAATTGTGAGAGGTGAAAGCGCTATTTTTTGTTTATGATGAATACATAAAGTTAGTCTAACGTACAAAAAATAAAAATAGTGAAAGGATTGACAACTATCAACAAAGTGAAAAAAGAACAAGTTGAAAAACGAACCTATTTAGCGGTTGATATTGGCGCTTCTAGCGGTCGCATAATGAAAAGTCAACGCTTAGCGAATGGTCAGATAACAATAGAAGAAATTCATCGTTTTAAAAATGGTTTTCATCAAAAAGATGGGTATCAGCGTTGGGATATGGCTAGTTTAGTTCATGAGTTACTGCTTGGTCTGCAAAAAGTTAAACAATTAGGTATCAAGGAATGCTTTATTGGAATTGATACTTGGGGTGTTGACTATTGTCTGCTGGATCAATCTGGACAACTTTTGGACGAACCGATTGCTTATCGAGATGGACGGACAGAAGCAGCTGTAACAAATTTTTCAAAAGGCTATTCATTAGAAAAATTGTACCAACAAACGGGGATTCAAGTTCAGCCTTTTAATACCATTTTTCAGTTATTTGTAGAGGAAAAGGAACGTTTGGCTGCAGCCAGCCAATTGTTGTTAATCCCTGATTACTTAGGTTATGTCTTTACTGGAAAAGCAGTCATCGAAGCAACCAACGCTTCCACCACGCAACTGTTGAATGCTGGAACGAAACAATGGGAAAGTGAATTACTGGATTTCCTAGGAATTGATGAAACACTATTTCCAACATTAGTAGAGCCGGGCACGATTTTAGGCGACCTGCAAACAGCGGCTTTTCCAGACTATGATTTACCAAATGCAACGTTGATTACGATAGCTAGTCATGATACAGCTTCAGCAATTTTAGGTACGCCAGGCATTGGCGATGACTGGGCGTACATTAGCAGTGGTACTTGGTCTTTATTAGGCATTGAAACGACTGTTACAACAATTTCTGCTGAAGCTTTCCAAGAAAATTACACGAATGAATGGGGCGCCCAGAACACAATTCGTTTCTTAAAAAATATTATGGGTATGTGGCTAATTCAAGAAGTGGCACGGCACCAAAACTACCAATATAGATATGCTGAATTGGCCGCCTTAGCTGAAAAAGAACCAGCATTTCAACAATTTATTGATGTAAATGATCCTCGTTTTTTAAATCCGGGAAATATGATTACTGAATTACAAGCCTATTGCCGTGAAACACAACAAACAGTTCCTGAAAGCCCTGGTGAACTCGCTCGTTGTATTTATGATAATTTAGCATTGTGTTACAGCGTAGAACTAGAAAAATTAGCTCAATTAACAGGAATCGAACGGAAAATTACAACTTTACATGTTGTCGGTGGTGGTTCCAATAATCGTTTATTGAACCAGCTAACTGCTGATGTTGCTAATGTTACAGTGAAAGCGGGACCTGGGGAAGCAACTGCTTTAGGTAATCTTTTGATGCAGATGATTGCAACAGGTGAACTTAAAGATATTCCAGCAGCTCGTACTTGTATCCAAACATCTTTTCCCACGGAAATCTATCAAGCAAATCCAATTGATTCAACAATAAAAAATCGCTATCAAGCATTTATGAAAAGGAGCTCATTATGACAACCATTACACAAAAATATGAAGAAGCGAAAGAAAAATATGCCAGTATTGGCGTAGATACCGAAGCTGTATTGGAAAAAATGGCTGATGTCAAAATTTCAATGCATGTGTGGCAAGGAGATGATGTGAGAGGCTTCTTAAGTGAGGATGAACTTTCTGGCGGTATTTCAGTTACAGGGAATTATCCAGGCGTTGCTCGAAGTCCCCAGCAACTACGTCAAGATTTAGAAAAAGCGTTTTCTTTAATTCCAGGAAAACACAAATTGAATTTGCATGCTATTTATTTAGACACAGAGGAAAGGGTGGATTTAAACGAACTGGAACCAAAGCATTTTGAACCATGGGTGACTTGGGCAAAAGAAAATGGCTTAGGATTGGACTTTAATCCAACCTTTTTCTCGCATCCAATGTACCGCGATGGCTTTACTTTAGCTCATCCGAATCCGCAAGTTCGAGACTTTTGGATTGAGCATGGGAAACGTTCACGAAGAATTGCTGAATATTTTGGAAGAGAATTAGGACAAGTAGCTGTCAATAACTTTTGGGTGCCAGATGGCTTTAAAGATAACCCAGTTGATCGTTTAACGCCGAGAAAGCGGCTAATGGCTTCGCTAGATGAAATTTTTTCAGAGGAAATTGATCCAGCTTATACAGTCGATGCGGTGGAAAGCAAGCTCTTTGGGATTGGTTCAGAAGCCTATACAGTTGGGTCTCATGAATTTTATATGGGCTACGGTTTAACGCGGAATAAATTAATTTGTTTAGATGCTGGTCATTTTCATCCAACAGAAGTGATTTCTAATAAGTTATCTTCATTATCCTTATTTGGCGAAGGAATGCTATTACATGTCAGTCGTCCAGTTCGCTGGGATAGTGACCACGTTGTCATTATGGATGATGAATTGCAAGAAATTGCCAAGGAGTTAGTTCGCAATGATTTATTAGGAAAAACACACGTGGGCTTAGATTTCTTTGATGCCACAATCAATCGTGTTGCCGCTTGGGTGATTGGCACCCGCAATACACAAAAAGCGTTAATGAAAGCGATGCTTGAGCCAACAAACGTTTTAAAAGAAGCTGAATTGATAGGAGATTTTACCACACGTTTAGCCTTAACGGAAGAGTTAAAAGACTTTCCATTTGCCGATATCTGGAACTACTACTGTCAAGAAAATCACGTACCTATCGGCTTAGATTGGTTAACGGATGTTCAAGAATACGAAAAAGTGATTTTACCAACTCGTCAATTGCCAACAGGTAAAGATAGTTGTCGTTTTTCATAAAATTAACAAACGAGAGGAACTTCTAAAATGAAAAAAATGAACGTGTTACAAGCACCATTTGTGGAAGAAATGGTCAAAACGACCAAAAATTTATATCGTTTAGGTTGGGATGAACGAAATGGCGGAAATATTTCGTATTTATTAAAAGAGGAGGAGATTTTACCTTTTCTAAATCCAACACAAGTGCTCCGAAAGATTCCAATGAAATTTGATGCAACGAAATTAGCAGGAAAATATTTTATCGTGACAGGCTCAGGAAAATATTTTAAAAATGTCTGTGATGCACCAAGCGAAAACTTAGGGATTTTACGAGTTAGTGAAAATGGTCAAGAATTAGAACTATTGTGGGGCTTAGAAGATGAAGCTGTGCCAACGAGTGAATTACCTAGTCATTTTATGAGCCATATTGCTCGTTTAGCTGTTGATCCAGAAAATCGCATTGTCATGCATAATCATGCGAGTCATTTATTAGCAATGAGTTTTACTCACGAATTAGATGAAAAAGTCTTTACTAGAACATTATGGCAAATGTGTACCGAATGTTTAGTAGTATTTCCAGACGGTGTTGGTATTATTCCGTGGTTGGTTCCTGGAACGAATGAAATTGGTGTAGCAACGGCTGAAAAAATGAAAGAATCTCGTTTAGTTTTATGGCCGCAACATGGTATTTATGGTACTGGCCGTGATATGGATGAAGTATTTGGTTTAATTGAAACTGCCGAAAAAGCCGCTGAAGTGTACACTTATGTTTGTGCGCAAGGAGGCGTTCGCCAAACAATTTCAGATGCAGATTTATGGCGCTTAGCAGAAGCGTTTGGTGTGACACCGAAAGTTGGCTATTTGGAAGAGAAAGTATCAAAACGGAGAAAGCTATGATAAAAAAAGCCTTTTGTATGCAAGTATATCCTGATCAACATGCCGAATATCAACGACGTCATGAGAAGTTATGGCCAGAAATGCGTCAAATGCTGAAAGAACATGGGGTAATTAAGTATCAAATTTTTTTAAATCCTGAAACCAGTACACTTTTTGGTTATTTAGAAATAGAAGATGAAGCTCGCTGGGAGCAAATAGCACTGACACCAATCAATCAAAAATGGTGGAACTATATGGAAGATATTATGGAAACAAATCCTGATTGCTCGCCGGTGACGGCTGAATTAAAAAAAGTTTTTGAACTATAATTTAAAATAGAACAGTTTGTTATAGTGAATCGTATGATTGTACACAAAACAACTTACTTGAGTAGAGTTGATTTCAAGGGATTGTTCTAGAACTTACAAAGAAAGCCTTTGTGGTAACGGCTGTTCCAGAAAGAAATAAATTGTACCAACATTAGCTGTAACTGTTTATTCAAAAAATAGTTAACTTCTAAAAAAAGAGGTGAATCTTGTTGAAGAGTGTAAAAGAAATCCGGAAATCACAAGTAAATAGTATGATTTCAGATCAATATGAGATCTTTCATGTAAAAGATATGGTTAGTCCAGAAAAAACCATCTATCATTACCACGATTTTTATGAAGTCCATTGTACGTTAAAAGGGGTAGCAACGTTCTTTTTAGATGGACATCAATTTGATGTTGAAGCAGGGACCGTTTTACTCATTCATTATCATGATTTACATCGAATTATTAAGCAGAGTACTGATGATTTTGAACGGATGTATATTTTTTTAACACCTGATTTTTTACAACAACGATCTAGTAAACGGACAAACTTGTCTGCTTGTTTTCAACATTTTGGTCAGCGTCGTAGTAAAGTTATCAAAGTGGATGTAGCAAAATTAGCAAACTACTTGACCCCGTTAGATCATTCTCCTTTGCCAGAAGAATATGGTGCGGATGTTCGTTATGAACAACAACTGTTAGACTTTTTAATTTACTTAAATCAATTAGTTCTGAAAGAAGAGAATGAGAGCCAACCAAAACAAATGATTGAAAATGAACGAATTGAAGCAATGATTACCTACATTTCTCAAAATTTGGATCAACCATTAACCTTAGAACAGATGGAAAAAAATTTTTTTGTGACTAAGTATTATGTAACGCGGGAATTTAAGAAACATACAGGATTTACTTTCCATCAATTTGTGCTGAAAAAGAAACTACTTTACGCTAAACAGTTATTAAAAGAATATCGCAGTGCTAGTGATGTTTACCTGAAATGTGGATTTAAATCATATCCACACTTTTTGAAGTCCTTTAAAAAAGAGTTTAATATGACACCAAAAGAATTTTTGGTGCAACATAAGAATAATCAGATCATTCATTTTGATCATTACGAAGAATCTATCAAGAAAGTGAGGCTTGAATAAAATGTTGACACTTGCAGTACGTGCCCATGATGTTGGCACCAAAATATCTCCTGTGGAATTGGCTAAAAAAATTGCTGAAACGAACATAACTTCAATTCAATTTGCCTTAGGTATTTCTTATCCAGAATATGCAAGTGCTGCTGTTCTATCTCCAGGACTAGGAAGTCAATTGAAGAATATTTTCGAAGATGAAAAGATTACGATTAGTGTCCTAAGTTGTTATATTAATCTGATTCATCCAGATTTAGAAGAGCGAGAAAAACGACTGCATCAATTTGAAACATACATTCGTTACGCTTCAATGTTTGGGGCAAAAATCGTTGCAACTGAAACAGGCAGTATATATGAAACGATTTATTACACTGAAGATAATTATACAGAAGAAGCCTACGAAGAAGTTTTATTTTCTGTTAGAAGATTATGTCGAGAAGCTGAAAAGTATGGGATAATTGTTGGGATTGAACCAGGAATCAATCATCCAATTCATACAATTGAAAAAATGCAACGATTGATTGACGAGGTTGCTTCAACTAATTTAGGCATTATTTTGGATCCTACCAACTTAATTCGAGTGGATATAGATAAAACGTATTTGGAAATAGTAGAAGAAGCGTTTGAGTGTTTTGGTGAAAAAATCGTTGCTTTTCATTTGAAAGATTTCATTATAAGAAATCAGCAGATATTTCCGGTAGCCATTGGCGAAGGGCAGGTACCTCTTAAAGAAACCATTCAATTTTTGAATAAACATAAGCCCGGACTGTTCACTATTTTTGAGGAAACACCATTTGAAAAAATAGCAAGTGCCTATCAAAAAGTTTCGCAATATCATTCCATTTAGATAAAAATGTGCAACAAAAAACATCTCGATTTTTTGAGATGTTTTTCGTTGCTTAATAAGACAAAATATAAAATATACTTGCCTTAAAAACTCACATAAAAGAAAGAAGCAATCGCCACAGCAAATGAAATAATAGCAAACACTAAACTACTCCATAGTCCTAACAGAATAAATGGTGAGGTTCTTTTGCCGCCCTCTTTCTTTAAGTAGGAAAATGTCCGTCCAGTAACAATGAATTGCCAGATACTAATCAATAAAAAAATACCGCCAATTAAGTAACGCATGTCCTCGTCCTCCTTCTATTTAGTATACCACTTGATGAAAACGTTATCAAAACGCTGTATAAAAAAGTTGCCTTTCAAAAAAGAGAAAGGCAACTTTTTTGACGGTTTAACGGACGTCACCCATTAAGTTTTGGATTGGTTTTTTCACAATGAATAAGAGAATCCCAGCAACGACAGCTACAAGTCCGACAATCCCAAAATATGCTGACTCTGTTCCAGGTGTATAGAAACGAGCAATTTGAGCGTTAATGGCTTGTGAAGCGGCATCTGCTAATAACCAAATAGCAACGGTTTGAGCTTCGAAAGCTTTCGGTGCTAATTTTGTAGTAATCGATAAGCCAACGGGAGATAAACACATTTCTCCGACAATCATAATGAAGAAACTAAAGAATAACCAAAGTGGACTAACCCGTCCTTCGGTACCATAAAGTAGACCTGGCAACATTAATAAGACGAAGGAAAGACCAGCAAAGACTAGCCCTAGTGAAAACTTCACAACGGTTGATGGTTGACGTTTACCTAGTTTTGTCCATAATGTAACAAAAATAGGGGTCAAAATAACTACGAATACAGGATTTAATGATTGGAACCAGCTAGCGGCAATCGGGAAGCCAAACAAACTCGTTTGCGTCCGTTCATTTGCAAATAGAGCAAGAATAGACGAACCTTGTTCTTCCAATGACCAGAAAACAATTGCTGCTAAGAATAATGGCAAGTAAGCCAGAACTTTTGGTTTTTCTTCAGCAGTGACATCTTTAGACGTTAACATTTTGCTGAAATAATAAACAGGTAACAGGATTCCTAACACGCTGATGGTATTAATAAAGAAATCAATTGTTAAATGTCCTGTGACATAGGCGCCACCAAAAATAAGTAAAGCAACGACAATTGCCAACATAAATGCTTTAGCAAATTTCTTTTGCTCTTCTTTAGACATTGGATTAGTTGGGGCTTGACCAATCCCAGCAAGAGATTTACGTCCTTGGAAATAATATTGTAGTAGCCCGAAGAACATCCCTACTGCGGCAACGGAAAAGCCTAAATGATAATTATATTCTTGTCCTAAAGTTCCGACAACAAGGGGAGCGATTAAGGCTCCGATATTAATCCCCATGTAAAAAATGGAGAAGCCTGCATCTCTACGTAAGTCAGTTTTTGAATAAAGATGGCCAACCATCCCTGAAACGTTTGGTTTTAACATCCCAGTCCCAAATACAATTAACATAATAGAAACGAATAAGGCGGGGACACCAAATGGGGTAGCTAGAACAATATGTCCAGCAATGATTAACAAACCACCAATAAAAACAGTTTTCCTTGAACCTAAGACACGGTCAGAGACCCAACCGCCAATGATACTGGACATGAAAACCATTGATCCATAAATGGACATGATGGCTAAGGCAGTTGCTTTGGGGAGACCTAAACCGCCATTGGCTACGGTATCGTAAATGTAATACATTAGAATAGCACGCATGCCGTAGTAACTGAAACGTTCCCACATTTCTGTGAAGAACAGTGTTGCTAGTCCTTTCGGTTGTCCCAGAAAGGATTTGTCTAATTTCTCAAGTTGTTCTTTGTCACTCATAGATAAAACTCCAATTCTTATAATATTCAGAATATTTGATAATAAAATGACTTAAATGTAGATTCATATATTTTATTACTCATAGATTGGAAAATAGAAAGAGAAAAAACTGATTATGTTTTTAAATAACAAGCGTTCGAGCGATTGTTTGTTTTTTATTCGTGAATTATGATAAAAATGAATATTTATTCTGCTTTATTTTCAATACTTTGTTTTCATAGTTGCTTTAGCTGTTCCTTTTTTGAATAAGATTAAAATGAATAAATAACAAGCAAAATATAAGATTTTTTTGTTTAACTCTTTTTGTTTCAATAGGAAGTGCTTAGTGTTTTTTCAGAATTGAAAAATGAATACGACAAAAAAATTATCTATATAATAGAAGGAAAAATAAAAATAGTGAATGATAAAAAAATTCAAAGAAAACACCTGTTCTTTTTAGGCGTGAGTTTTTGAAAAAAACATTCTCATGTCTAGTATATTTAACATTTTGTTACTTTTTGACTGAAACGAATGTAAAAAAACCGACATTTAAGGGCTAATCAAGGGTTAGAAAACGGTTTCTCGAAAATAAAATCCTGTTTTTTTAACTTTTTTTCGCAAAATATAAACAGGATAATATCAAGCTTCCAGCAGCTTTTTATTACAAAATGTAACAAAACCGACATTCTAGTAATAAATTGTCACGAGATATTCACCTACGGCCGGCCATTCGATGATAAAGTATGTGAAGTCGTTTCGATAAAGCGAAGCAGACGTGGTTGTTGCCGAGTGCTAAGAGCAACAATCAAATATTTTTAATTACAAAGGAGAAACATACATGAAATCAATCAAAACGATTTTACTTGGAACAACTTTGGCCGCAGGTTTAGGATTATTCTTAGGAACAGACGCAAACGCAGAAAGCTTATATACAGTTAAAGCAGGAGATACTTTATCAACAATTTCTCATCAATTTGCAGGAGACAATAGCTTAATTCAAAAAATTGCTTCTGATAACAAATTGCCAAACCTTGATTTAATTTTTGAAGGAGAACAATTAGTTATTCGTTCAGAAAAAGAAGTTGCTAATACTCCAGCACCAGCTGTAGAAGTTGCACCAGTTCAACAAGTAGTTGAACAACCTGTTGCACAACCAGTACAACAAGAAGTACAACAACCTGTTGCTCAAGAAGTAGCGCAACCAGCAGCACCTGCCGCAAGCAGTGATGCAAAAGAGTGGATCGCACAACGTGAATCTAGTGGTTCTTACGATGCAACAAACGGTCAGTATATCGGTCGTTACCAATTATCTGCCTCTTATTTAAATGGTGACTATTCACCTGCCAACCAAGAACGCGTGGCAGATCAGTACGTAGCAGGTCGCTATGGTTCATGGGATGCAGCTAAATCATTCTGGTTAGCAAATGGTTGGTACTAAAATTAAATAAACGAAGTAATCTAATTACTTATTAAAAACCATAAACAAAAAAACAGTAACCTGTAAAGATTACTGTTTTTTTTGTCGATTTGTTAAGGTACAACGCCCAACGCTCGTCAATTGGTGGTCTGCGTTATAAATTTTTGCTTCCCAAACTTGAAGGGTCTTTCCCGAGTGATCGGGCGTCGCAATCACGGTAAGGCTACCATCATGGACACTACGAAGATGATTTACTTGTAAGTCTATGCCGACAGCAAAAGTGTTTTCAGGAACGTTTTCGTTCGCACCTAAACTACAGGCAGTTTCAATTAAGACGCCGTTTAAGCCCCCGTGGACAAGGCCATAGGGTTGTTTATGCACGTCTTTTACCGTTAAAGTAAGCTGACATTTCTCAGCAGAAACCTGTTGAATCGTGATGCCTAAATACTCTAAAAGATGAATAGTAATCAGTCCTTTCTAATAAAAGAGAGAATAAAAGGTTTTTTATTTATTATACAGGAATGAAGAAAATTTGAAATAGCCATGTTTTTTCTTAAAATTCAAGCGACTTTTTCTCTAAAGTGCCGATTCTTGTGTATAATAGAAAAGATGAGATTAATGAAGGAGGTTTCCTAATGAGAAACTGGACAACAATTAAAGAATATGATGAAATTTTATTTGAGCAAGCAGGCAAAGTAGCAAAAATTACTATCAACCGCCCGCATGTTCACAACGCATTCACACCAAAAACAGTCATGGAAATGATTGATGCATTCAACATTAGTCGTGATAAAGAAGATGTCGGGGTTATTATTTTAACAGGCGCAGGTGACCAAGCATTCTGTTCTGGTGGCGATCAAAAAGTTCGAGGTAATGGTGGGTACGTTGGCGAAGACAACATTCCACGTTTAAATGTGTTAGATTTACAACGGTTAATCCGTGTCATTCCCAAACCAGTCATCGCAATGGTGAAAGGCTGGTCCATTGGCGGCGGCAATGTTTTACAATTAGTTTGTGATTTAACAATTGCGGCTGAAAATGCTAAGTTTGGGCAAACAGGACCAAATGTCGGTAGCTTTGATGGTGGATACGGCTCAGGTTACTTGGCGCGCGTTATCGGCCATAAAAAAGCGAAAGAAGTTTGGTTTATGTGTAAACAGTATTCTGCTCAAGAAGCTTTAGATATGGGCTGGATTAATACAGTTGTTCCATTGGATCAAGTAGAAGATGTGACAATGGAGTGGGCAGAAGAAATGTTAACCAAAAGCCCGATTGCTTTACGGATGATTAAAGCCTCTTTAAATGCCGATACAGATGGCTTGGCTGGTGTGCAACAATTAGCTGGTGATGCGACACTTCTTTACTATACAATGGCTGAAGCACAAGAAGGCCGAGATGCATTTAAAGAAAAACGGACACCAGATTTCGATCAATTCCCTAAATTCCCATAAACCAATGACTTGGTTAAATAAACAAGTACAAAAACGTCCCGATCATCCTGCTTTTTATTTTCAGGATGAATCTTGGACGTTTTTAGAAGTGCAACAAGAAGTCAGCCATTGGGTAGCCACATATCAACAGGTGCTTGCACCAGAAGAAAAACGTGTGGCTTTATTCAGTAAGAACAGCAAAGAGTTGTATTTTTCAATTCTAGCCTTATGGGAATTGGGGAAAGAGTTATTATTTTTAAATACGCATTTGACACTTGCTGAACTGACTTTTCAGTTAAAAGATGCGCAAGTTAAAACGATTATTGGTGCGCCTGAAACGCAGGCTTTGTTAGAAGAAATTTCTTTTGTCGACGTTCAGCCAATGATTAAAAAACAGCATAGTCTTTCACATCAGGAGTTTCAACAGCCAAGTGACTTAGAGTCGGTGGCTTCTATTATGTATACATCTGGAACTACAGGACAGCCTAAAGGGGTCTTGCAACGGTTTAAAAATCATTTGGCCAGTGCTAGAGGCACTCAAGAAAATATGGGGATTACTGCTGAAGATTGTTGGTTGTGTGCAGTCCCATTATTTCACATTAGCGGATTGTCGATTGTTGTTCGACAACTCGTCTTAGGTTGTAGTATTCGCCTTTACGATAAATTTGATGAACAGCAAGTGACACAAGATTTACAAGAAGGCCGTGGAACCGTCATTTCAGTGGTTGCGACAATGTTGCAACAATTATTGTCTGTCTATCCTGAAGCTGGCTACAGCGCCAGCTTTAAAGGAATGCTATTAGGCGGCGGACCGATTGCTCCGGATAAATTAGCGCAGTGTGAGGAAAAAGGGATTCCAGTCATTCAATCTTACGGGATGACGGAAACGTGTTCGCAAGTTGTTGCCTTGAAATTTGAAGATGCGGCACTGAAAATCGGCTCTGCTGGACAACCGTTAAAAGATATGCAAATCAAAATTGTTGATGAACTAGGACAAGAACAGCCAGAAAAGCAAGTCGGGGAAATTTTACTTAAGGGACCAAACGTTGTTTCAGGTTACCTTAACCAGCGTCAACCTGAAAAATGGACAGCAGATGGTTGGTTTAAAACAGGCGACATGGGCTATTTAGATGCACAAGGTTACCTGTATTTGGTTAGTCGTTTAAGTGAACTCATTATCTCTGGTGGTGAAAATATTTACCCCACTGAGGTTGAACAGGTGTTACAGGCGATAACAGGAATTAAAGCAGCGGCAGTTGTAGGAGAACCAGATGCGCAATGGGGAGCCGTCCCAGTTGCATATGTGATTAGTGACCAAGAAATCACCTTAGCGCAAATTCAAGACCAGTGTTCACGAAAACTGGCAAAATATAAACGACCGAAACGCATTTATTTTTGTCATTCTTTCCCGCAAACAGCAAGTGGAAAGATTGCCAAACATCGTTTCATGACAGAAGAAAGAGAGGCGTTTTTAATCAGATGAAATTGCCTGATGAATTACGACAAGCCTATCAGAAGAATGCCCGTCAGTTCAGTTGGGTTTTTCCATTAGAAACAGAACAAACAGCCTTGGCAATTTTTGCCGCTGGTGAAAAGGCATACCAAGGAGAACGTTTTTTTTGGCAAACGCCGAAAAAAGATTTTGCTTTGGTTGGCTTCGGATATGAAACTATCTTAAAAGGCGCAGAAACAGAAACGCATCAATTGAACAACTTTTTAAAAAAAGAGGCGGCAACTCGTTTTCAAAATATGTCTATTTCTGGTACGGGGGCTCTTCTGTTTGGTGGTTTGCCTTTTGATACAGAACAGACGCCTACTGAGGCCTGGGGAGAGTTAGGGGAAGGTTGGTTTTATCTACCAAGTATTCTATTTACTTTTTCAGGTTCACGTATTTATGGAACGCTGAACTTTTCAGGTTCTAGTGAACAAGAAGTCGAGGAACGTTGGTCGACTTTGGTGGCTCAGTTTGATCGCTTGTTAGCTACCTGTGAGGAGTTGCCAGCTGTAGCGGAAACAAAGATTGACAAGGAAGAAGTTGCCGTGACTGAATGGCTACAAGCTGTCAACGAAACAGTAGCAGTCTTAAGAGAAGATGGCCCTTTAAAAAAAGTGGTTTTGGCTCGACAACTTGCTGTGAGCAGTCCTGAAAAAATTCGAAGTAACCAAGTGCTCGTTAATTTAATGGCACAACAACAAAATACGTATTTGTTTGCTTTAGAAGCCAAAGACACAAGTTTCATTGGTGCAACACCAGAACGACTTCTGTTGGGTACTAAAGAAACGTTTGCGACCGCTTGTATTGCAGGAACCATTAAAACGGGTCAAACACCAGAAGAAACGAAAACTTTAGGAGCACAACTTTTACAAGACCGCAAAAATACCGGAGAACACCAAATTGTGGTGGAACGTTTAGCGAAAGAGTTGGCGAAGATGACGACTTCTGAAAACAGTATTCAAGCACCCATTATTTTGGAAAATCGAGATGTACAACATCTTTATGTGCCAATCTCGGGTCAACGTAAGCCGGGAATTTCGTTCTTGGAAAGTGTGATGCAACTACACCCAACGCCAGCTTTAGGTGGTGAGCCCAAAGAGTTGGCAGTCGAATGGATTCGACAATATGAGCCAGGGAGTCGTGGGTTATATGGTGCGCCAATCGGTTGGATTTCAGGGAATGATGATAGTGGCGAGTTTGCTGTGGCCTTGCGTTCAGGTGTCTTTGCTGGTCAGCAAGGCGTTCTTTATGCAGGTTGTGGTATTGTTGCGGATTCCCAAGCAGAGCTAGAAAGAGAAGAAACGAAAATAAAATTTCAACCGATGTTACGAGGAATTGGAGGGCAGGTTTAATGAATCATCAAGAAACAATGACCGATTATTTAACGGCCTTTATTGAAGGCTTAAAAAATAGTGGGGTTGAACAAGCAGTCATTAGTCCAGGGTCCCGTTCCACACCACTGGCTTTATTACTTCATCGGGAAACCGCAATCCAAACTTTTGTCGATGTCGATGAACGTTCCGCTGCTTTTTTTGCTTTAGGATTAAGTAAAGCGAGTCAAAAACCAGTGGTCTTACTTTGTACCTCTGGAACAGCAGCTGCAAACTATTATCCAGCAATTTGTGAAGCCAATATTAGCCATGTGCCTTTAGTCGTTTTAACAACGGATCGGCCGCATGAGTTACGTCAAGTTGGTGCTCCTCAAGCCATGGACCAATTACAAATGTATCAAAATCACGTGAAATTATTTGTTGAAATGGCTTTGCCAGAAGCAACAGAAGAGATGTTGAATTACGCCTATTGGCAAGGCGCTAAAGGAGCAGCTTTCGCGCAACAAACGCCTGCAGCACCTGTTCATTTGAATTTTCCTTTGCGGGAACCATTATTACCTGACTTAGAGAGAAAAACAAAGAGTTCTCAACAAACGGCTTTATTCGCTGGTCAATCAATCCTTTCTACAGAACAAGTGCAACAGTTAGCGGATCAATGGTACCAGAAAAACGGCGTTTTGGTTGTCGGTGGCAGTCATACAGAGGAAGAAGCGGCGTTATTTATTCAATTAGCCGAAGCTTTGCAATGGCCGTTACTAGCGGATCCTTTAGCAAACATTGTGACACATGGGCAAAATAGTGAAGTTGTTATTGCACACAGTGATCTGTTTCTAAATGTGGCGACCTTGCCACAAGAACCAGAAGTGGTAGTGCGTTTTGGTTCGCTGCCAATTTCTAAAAACATCATGTTATGGTTGAAACGCTTAGCAACGACAGAGACTGCTTTTTATTTTGTGGACGAAAATGGGCAATGGCAAGAGCAATTGAAAAAATCACAAACCGTTATTCAGGCAAAGGAAACCACGTTTGTAGAACAACTACTAACGGTTGTCAAACCAACAGAAGCGACTTGGTTAGCACAATGGCTCCTGCTGGAAAAAACGGTCTCTGAAGTTCTTCTAGAAACGCTGAACGCGACAGAATTAAATGAAACAACAGCCAGCTTAGCTGTTCACCAAACGATGAAAGAGAACGGTCAGTTATTTGTATCTAATAGTATGGCTATCCGCTACTTAGATCGATTTATGGATAGTCGCCCTTATCGGATGTTTGGAAATCGCGGCATCAACGGGATTGATGGGATTATTTCAACTGCTTTAGGAATGAGTGCCGTAGCACCGACACAGCAAAACGTTCTACTGATTGGTGATTTAGCGCTATATCATGATATGAATGGTTTATTTTTGGCTAAACGTTATCAGTTGCCGTTAACAATTGTTTTATTAAATAACAATGGTGGCGGGATTTTCTCTTTTCTATCTCAACGAACTTTACGTGAGGACGATTTCGAGCCTTTATTTGGAACACCGCTTGATTTAGATTTTTCGTTAGTTGCTGAACTTTACGGTGCTTCGTATCAAGAAGTCAAAACAATCGCGGAGCTCAAGCAAATTTTACAAGCAGCGGCTGAAGAACCACAATTTCAAGTGATAGAAGTCAAAGGAAATCGCCAAGAGAATGTTCATTTGTACGAATCAATTTTAGCTGAAATTGGTAGACGAGTAGAAAGACAGGGGATTTCATGGAACGGTTAATTCGGGGGATGCAGTACCATTATCAATGGTTAACACCTTTTGATGCAAAGCGAACGACAGTAGTCTGTTTACACGGTTTCACAGGAACGTTAGCCACGTTTGCAGCCGTTTTTCCCAGTCAAACACCTTATAACGTTTTAGGCATTGATTTACCTGGGCATGGCGCGACTGCTAGTTTGGTAGCACCAGAGCGTTATACCATGAAACAGGTTTGCCATGATCTTGCTGAACTAACCGAATCGCTAAATTTGCCTTGCTTTTGTTTATTAGGCTATTCAATGGGCGCTCGAACAGCTTTAGGTTTTGCATTACATTATCCACAAAAGGTACAGCATCTTTTATTGGAAAGTGGGTCACCAGGTTTGGCCACCGTCGCAGAACGTCAGACTCGTATCTGTCAAGATCATCGTTTGGCGGAACGTCTCTTAGAGGAACCGCTGGTGGATTTTATTGATTTTTGGCAAGAATTACCGTTATTTCAAACGCAAAAAGCCTTGTCTGTGGCACAGCAAATGGCCATTCGTCAGGAACGTTTGAGCCAATCGGCCTTTGGATTGGCTAGTAGTTTGTGGTATATGGGCACAGGAGCGCAAGAGAGTTACTGGGAACGTCTAGCAGAATTGCAGCCGATTCCTACCGATTTATTGGTAGGCGGCGAAGATCAAAAATTTATTGGAATTGCGAAAAAAATGCAGGTACGTCAACCGTTGTTGAGGCTGACAATTTTTCCTGAAGCAGGACATTGTATCCATTTAGAACAACCAACGATTTTCTATGAAAAGGTGACAGCGTTATTGGAAGGAGCTATCTGAATGAACATTCAATCAATTGAAACCTATCAGGTTCGTTTGCCTTTAAAAACGCCGTTTGTCACGAGCTATGGTCGCCTGGAAGAAAAAGCGTTTGATCTATTTGTAATAACAGATGAGCAAGGAAATCAAGGGTTTGGCGAATTAGTGGCTTTTGAGCAACCTGATTATGTGCAAGAAACGTTGGTAACCGAACGCTTCATCATCCAACAGCATTTAATTCCGTTACTTTTAACAGAAGCGATTGAACAGCCGCAAGAGGTTTCAACAATTTTTGAAGAAGTTAAAGGACATTGGATGGGAAAAGCTGCGTTAGAAACTGCCATCTGGGATTTATATGCCAAACGGCAACAGAAGAGTTTAACTGAATTTTTTGGACCAACGCGGAGGAAAATTCCTGTAGGGATTAGTTTAGGGATTCAAGAAGACTTACCTCAATTGCTTAAACAAGTTCAGTTAGCTGTAGAAAAAGGGTATCAACGAGTGAAGCTGAAAATTCGTCCCGGTTATGATGTGGAACCTGTTGCTTTGATTCGTCAGCATTTTCCTAACTTGCCTTTAATGGTCGATGCAAATTCAGCGTATACATTGGCAGATTTGCCTCAATTGCAACGTTTAGATCACTATCAATTAGCGATGATTGAACAGCCTTTTGCTGCAGATGATTTTTTAGACCACGCACAATTACAAAGAGAACTGAAGACAAGAATTTGTTTGGATGAAAATATTCGTAGTCTCAAAGACTGCCAAGTGGCGTTAGCATTGGGCAGTTGCCGTAGTATCAATTTGAAGATTCCTCGTGTAGGTGGGATTCACGAGGCGTTGAAGATTGCCACATTTTGCCAAGAAAATGATTTATTGGTTTGGTTAGGTGGCATGTTTGAGTCTGGTGTTGGTCGCGCATTGAATTTGCAATTTGCGTCACAGCCTACCTTTTCCTTTCCAGGTGATATTTCAGCAACGGAACGCTATTTTTATGAAGATATCATCACGGAACCTTTTATTTTAGAGCAAGGGACAATGACCGTGCCTCAGGGACTTGGTATTGGTGTTACACTTTCCCAGACGAATTTGCTAAAATACAGTCAGTATCAAAAAATCATGTAATGATAACAAAATTGCGCCTATGACTATGCAGAGAAGCATAATCTAGGCGCAATTTTTTATTTTTCTAATTGACTCGCTGCGGCTTCATCCAAGAGAACCGTTAAATTTGGATGGAGTTGAAGAATAGAGGCAGGATACGTTTCTGTGACAGGTCCTTGGAGCACTTGTTTGACCATCTGAGCTTTTTGTTCACCATTTACAATTAGGACAAGATGCTTAACTTTCATGATGCTGGCTGGCCCCATCGTAACAAAGGTCATGCCTGGCTGCATCATTTCAGGAACAAACCAAGGCTCTGAACCAGTGACGGTCACTTGATAGGTTTCGTTTTTAAAATGAGTGGTAGTGGGCATGTTCCCACAAAAATGACCATCTGCTCCTAAGCCAATTAACATCAAATCTAAGCCGCCTGCGTCAGCAATCCGTTGTTCTTGTTGTTGAAAGTTTTCAACAGTTAATGGATGGATGTTTTGCTCGGATATTTCCGCAGGTGTCAAATACAGCGTCCGCAAATCTGTCAGAGTAATGCCTTCCTTTTGATGAGGAACAGGGATTTCATCAAAGTTATAATAATGAACATTATCAAAGTCAGATGAATTTTTCACAATCGAGGCTAATTTTTGGTAAACAAGTGCTGGTGTTTTGCCAGCGGTAATTGATAAATTCACTCGTTTATCTTGGCTCATCGTGCTTAGAAGTAACATTTTTGCCCATTCGCTCATCGTGTCGAAATCTTGTTTAATTAAAATTTTCATACTTGCTCACTCCATTCTTTGAATAAGCTAAGTATAATTTGTGGGAACCATCCCATGTCAAGCTCTTCACAAAAAGGATTTAATTAACGGTAGGCAAAAGAAAGAGGAGCAGCCGTCAAAACGATGGCTGCCCCTCTTTTTAAAACTTAAGATAACCTACAACGAGTTAACTTTTTAGCTTTCTGTTCCACTTGCTCCAACGCTGGTCTAAACGTTCTTTTGACCAACACTGTTTAACAAAGAATTTTATTTTATTGTTCTTTTAACCATTTTTCTAGTTGTAAACGTTGCACTTTCATAGTAGCTGTGTGAGGGATTTCATCAAAAGCCATAATGATAGGTTCGTTTAAATGTGGTAAATCGGCTACTTGTGTCCACCAAGCATCCCAATCCATTTCTTCCCCAGGGACAACCGCTAAAATTGGCTGAGGTTCATTTTCTTTGCCACGGACAATAATCACTTCTTCTAAGAAATCTAATGCATCCAATAAATGATCTTCAATAGCTAAATTACTGTCGATGTTTTCAATTAGATCTACTTGGCGATCTTTCAAGAATAAGTGGCCGCGTTCATCTAACATCCCGTAATCGCCGCTGTCCCACCATTCGCCGTAGACATTTTCTGCAAAGCGGGCATCTTCTTTGTAATATGTTAAGGCCCGTCCTTTTGATAAGAATTGGATATGGCCGTCCGTCATCGCAGGTAAAACTTGTCCTTTTTCATCGGTAATTCGAGCTTGTGTTAAATCCTCTAAACCAACGCCCATGTCACGAGCATCTGAATCTTTTAGGGATTCTAAAGTATGCGCTCGTAAGATCATTGGCCCGCATTCACTTTGTCCATAAACTTGTAGGAAAATTGGTTCATTGGCAGCAGATGCTTTTAAGAAAGCCACCATTGTAGCGTTGTTAATTGCATCAAAAGTAGAATGATAATAATGGACACTAGCGAAAGCTTCAGGTTTTTCTTTGGCCAAACGAACCCATTGAACGAAGTTATTGGGGTGTGTTTCTACAGCGATTGGTTGATAGGTGCTGAACATTTCAGCGACTTTTTCGCTCGAAGCATTTGCTAAAGGCATCATAGGGAAGCCCATGGCCATTAAAGAAGACACGCCAATGTTAAAACGAGAATGAACTGGCGAAATATGAAAGCCAACTAATTTCTTTTCAGCAATTTTTGTAAAAATGGTTTTTTGCCATTTTGTACGCCAACCCATAGAGTGATTGGAATGACAGATAAGTTTAGGAATACCTGTTGTTCCAGAGGTGTGGGTCATGTAGGCAATTTCGTCTTTAGTCAGTTCGTCTTGAGGAACTTCCGTGGCATCAGCTTCTAAAAGAGAAGCAACCGAAAGTTTTTTATTGGCAGAGCTGTTACGAACAGCTTGAACTTTTTCAGCAGTCACATCATCAAATAAAATATAAGGATCTTCTAAACGATCAACGAATACTTCAATTGTTTCAAAAGGTAAATGGTATGAAACCATTACAGGAACGGCTGCTAGATATGAGGCTGCAACAGCTAGTAAATACGTGTCGAATTTAGGACTTTTATAAATAATAATTTTGTCGCCTTTTTTTACACCTAAAGCGGCTAATTGATATGCCCGTTTCAAAATTTCTTGATGGCTTTCACCATAAGTTGTTTCTAAGCCAAGTGCAGGAAAAGCAGGCAAAGATTCATCAAAAATAATTGGAACAGTTGGTGTTTTTTCTGCGGCTTCTTGATAGTTTGTGTAGAGGTTTAATGGTTGATAATCAAGTAAGTGTGTCAAGGGAAAGTCTCCTTTGTAAAATAGTTTGTGTACAAATGTACAAGTTCACTTTATCCTATCATAGAATGGGTTCTTTTTCTACGTCAAAAATACAACGTTAAATGTTATTTTTTATTATTCACAAGCACAACGTTTGCTGTATCTGGCAAAGTTTCCTACAATAATTATGTAAGTAACAAGTTCTCAGAAGTGTAAAACTTTACAAAGGAGAGGAATTTACATGAAAAAAATCTATGAAACAACTATCATTAATACGGGCGGACGTGCAGGAGAAGTTCACTCACCGGATAAATCATTTTCTTATGCAGTTGCTTCGCCAGGTGTCAAGAAAGAAAATACAACAAATCCAGAACAATTATTCGCAGCGGCTTACAGTGCTTGCTTTAACGGTGCATTAGAATTAGTGATGGATCAAGAAAAAGTCGAAGGTAAAAGTACAGTAACTGCACGTGTATCCTTATTCCAAGGAGAAGATGGGTTTAGCGTTGGTGCTGAATTAGAAGTTCATATTGATGGGGTAGATCAAGCTAAAGCAGAAGAACTTGTTAAAAAAGCCCACGAAATTTGCCCATATTCTAAAGCAACAAGAAATAATATAGATGTTAAATTAACAGTGATTTAATTAAAAAAGAAGCGCTTTGTCTATACGACAAAGCGCTTCTTTTTTAGATAACAGTCCACAAATTATACATATTTAACAAAATAACTAAAAAAACAACTAAACTATAAATTTGGGCGACCCGTTGTTGGGATAATTTTTTACTGAAAAGACCGCCGACATAACCACCGAATAAAGCGGCAGGAATAATAGCCCAAAGCATTGTCAAATCAAAAACCGCAAACCCTGTGGTCAAGCCGATATTGCCAAGTTTGGCGAGTTGGGAGAAAAAAATAGTAATGATGGAATAGACAGTTGCTGATTTGATATCCATTCCAAAAAAGAGAATAAGGCAAGCTACATTAATGGGACCGCCACCGATGCCTAAAAAGGTTGATAGAATCCCTAAGCCTAATCCGACAATCAGAAAAATGCTCAATCCGTTGAGGTGTAAGTGCCAGTTGGAAAATTGATTGTAGAGAAGAACCAAAACCAAGGTCAGCAACATGATGATATATTGGATTAGTTGTACTTTTTCTTCATTTGGCGCTAGTGCAATCGCCTGATTAAGAAGTAAATCACCTAACATGCCGCCGACTAAGGAACCAAACGAAATACTCGCGGCTTTTTTCCATTCAATTTGGACACCATTTTGATACTGTTTATAAGTCGAAGAAATGGACATGATAAAAACAGCGACACTTGAATAGAACGCAATACTATTTAACGAATGGAACCCAAGAAAATCCAAAACAGGCTTAATAATGACGCCTCCACCCATCCCAGAGAGCGCCCCAACTGTATTGGATAGAAAAATAGTTATGAAATAAATCAGCAAAACCCGCACATAATCACTCCTAAACCGTTTTCTTTTAGTATAGCACAAAAATTATATAAGAAATGTAATTTCATTTAAAAATATTTTTAAAAAGAACTTGAAATGATATTTCTTTAATGGTATTCTACAAATACAAAAAAGAAAACGCATTCAAGGAGGATGAGAAAGCATGACAGTATCGATTGGTATTATTTTGATTTTATGTCTTTACACAGTTGTTGGTGTACTTGACCAAATTTCTATTCAGATTGGTCCATATACACCATTGTTTGCTGCAACGTTTACTGGCCTAGTCTTAGGAGATGTTCAAACAGGTTTGATGATTGGGGCAACGCTTCAATTGATGACATTAGGCGTAGCGACTTATGGAGGAGCAACAGTCCCAGACTTTCTTTCAGGGGCCATTATGGGAACGGCTTATGCAATCATTTCAGGGAAAGGGGCAGAGTATGGTATCGGAGTTGCGGTTCCAATTGGGTTATTATTAACACAACTAGATATTTTAGGCAGAATGGCTAATACGTTTTTCCAACACAAAGCAGATCGCTATGCGGAAGAAGGCAATTATAAAGGGGTCGAGCGCTGCAATGTTTTAGGAATTTTTCCTTGGACGATTTCTCGTGTCATCCCAGTTTTTATTGGCCTAGCTTTTGGTGAACAAGTTGTAAACGCTATCAATAATTGGATTCCTATTTGGGTGATGAATGGGTTAAAAGCAGCAGGCGCTATTTTACCAGCGATGGGGATTGCTATTTTAATGCGTTACTTACCAATTAAAACATACTGGCCCTATTTTATTATTGGGTTCGTGTTACTTGCTTATGGGGCCCAATTCTTCTCAGTTTTAGGTGTCGCACTGGTTGGCTTGGCTTTAGCAGCGATTTATGTGATGAATCATAACAAAGGCGGCGCAGCTACAACAAGTGGCACGGTTATTTACGAAGATGATGAGGAGGTTGAGATTGATGACTAACAAATTAACAAAAAAGGATATTAATAAAGTTTACGTCCGTAATCTTTTTGGCTATCAGTGGGGCTGGAACTATGAAAAAATGCAAGGACTTGGTTACGCTTGGGTGATGATGCCTGCATTAAAGCGACTATACAGTGAAGATCCAGTAGCTATGAAGAAAGCCTTGAAGACACATCTTGGCTTTATGAATACAACGCCAGCCATGTCGCACTTAATTGTCGGAGCTGATATGGCTTTGGAAGAAGAAGTCGGCATTGAAGATGAAACGGCCATTACTGGTTTGAAAACAGGTCTAATGGGTCCGTTTGCTGGTGTTGGTGATACCATTTTTATCGCGATTTATCGTGCGATTGTTTTTTCGATTGCAGCTTACATGGCGCAAGGGGGCCAGGTTGTTGGGTTACTGATCCCGTTAATTGCCGGAGCAGTGGTCCTATGGGTTCGCTATAAATTCACTTGGATTGGTTACCATCAAGGGAAAAAAATTGCGACAGAATTTGCGGATAAAATGAAATTGTTTACGCAAGGTGCAGCTATTTTAGGGTTAACGGTGGTCGGCGGTTTGATTCCTTCGGTAATTACTTACAAATTAGATTTAACTTATAAAATGGGAGATGTAACATTATCTGTTCAAGAAATGTTGGATAAAATTTTACCCGCATTAATTCCTTTAGGGATTGTTCTTTTATCCTATTGGTTACTAGGGAAAAAGAAAATGAATTCAACACGGCTAATCTTTGTTTTAATTTTAATTGGCATGGTTTTAGGTAATTTACAACCAATGTTGGCTTGGGTTGGCGGTTTATTTTAAAAAAATAGTATATAATAGGAGAGATTTATTATGACAATTGTACATGCAAGAGTAGATGAGCGTTTAATTCACGGACAAGTTGCAACCGTTTGGACGAATACGGTTGGCGCACAAAGAATCATGGTAGTAAATGATGCCGCTGTCAAAGATCAATTACAAATTGGTGCCTTAAAAATGGCTAAGCCTGCAGGAGTTAAATTATCCATTTTATCAAAACGTAAAGCGATTGAAAAAATTTTAGCAGGCAATTATGATGAAGAAAAAGTCTTTTTAATTACGAAAGACATTGCAGACATGGCGGCTTTAATTGATGGCGGTGTCCCATTACAGAGCTTCAATGTCGGCAATATTTCTCAAAAAGAAGGCAGTCGAGCAATTAAAAAATCTGTTGCATTAACCGATGAAGATATTCAAACCGTTCGTCGTTTAACAGATAATGGGGTGACTATTACCGCACAGATGATCCCTTCTGAACCAAACGAAGCAATTTTAACTTTCATAAAATAGAAATGGAGATGAGAAGATGGAGCCAATCCGTTCAATCAGACAAAAATATAAGGACTTTTCCAAAGTAAATAAGAGAATCGCAGACTATATACTGAAGGATCCGACCCGTCTTCTCTCATTAACAGCAAACGAAATTGCTAGCAATAGCGAAACTTCTCCAGCGTCAGTTACCCGTTTTTCTAAACAATTAGGGTTTGACAGCTGGGAAGAGTTAAAACTATCCATTGCAGCGGTACAAGCTGCCAGTAACGGTAAAAAAGATATTGATCCAATTGTAGCGGCGGATGATTCGGTGGATACTATTTGTATGAAAGTGGAATCTTTATTAAATGCTACGATTGAGGATTTATTTTATACAGTGGATAAACAAGCCTTGGAACGAGCAATCGCGCATGTTAAAAAAGCGGAAAAAATTCATTTGGTTGGAATTGGTGCCTCTTCTTTAACGACTTATAATCTTTATCACAAGTTTAACCGCGCTGGTCGCCAAGCGATTTTTAATTATGATAGTCACATGATGTTGGAGTTTTTAAATTATGCAACGGCACAAGACATTTTGATCACGGTCTCCTATAGTGGTTTGACAAAAGAAGCCTTAATCGCCTGTGAAATTGCCAAAAATAGAGGTGCAACGGTTATTTTTATTACCAGTAACGATGGAGAAAACGTGCGATCATTGAGCGATGAAGTTCTTTTAGTCCCCAATAATGAGCACCTCATTCGAGTTGGGGCTATTTCATCGATTGCTTCGTCAATGGCAATTGGCGATGTTCTGTATTTAGGTTCAATTCAAGATGATTTAGACACAGAAATTGAACGCAATATGATTGAAACGAGTCAACTTGTCAGCCGTCTAAAAGAGAAGTAGGGGTGTGCAAGCAAATGAACTTAGAAGGATTAACGACAGAAGCCAGAAATGAAGCGACTAAAAAGATTGACCAAGTGTCAACATTAGAAATGGTAACTTTAATAAATCAAGAAGACCAAAAGGTAGCACAAGCAATTGAAAAGGTGCTTCCGCAGATCGCTGCAGCAATTGATGCAGCGGCAGAACGATTTAAAAAAGGGGGCCGTTTAATCTATTGTGGTGCAGGAACGTCTGGACGTTTAGGTGCTTTGGATGCGATTGAATTAACGCCCACATATAGTGTGTCGCCAGAACGCGCATTTGGTATTTTAGCTGGTGGTGAAAAAGCAATGTATCAAGCAATTGAAGGCGCTGAAGACTCGAAAGAATTAGCTATCGAAGATTTAACGCAACATCAATTGACCGCCCGAGATGTCGTAATTGCGATTGCTGCTAGTGGTCGGACACCATATGCTGTTTCCGCAATTGAATACGGAAAAAAAGTGGGCGCTCTAACCATTTCAGTTACCTGTAATAATCAAAGTCCGATGAATCAATTGGCGGAAATTGGGATTGCGCCAATTGTAGGACCGGAAGTCATTACAGGGTCAACTAGAATGAAAGCGGGTTCAGCACAGAAAATGGTGTTAAATATGTTTTCAACAGGAATTATGGTTAAAGTAGGGAATATCTATCAAAATTTGATGGTCAATGTACAACCAACGAACGAAAAATTAATTCAACGTGCCACGAATATCATTAAAGAAGCAGCAGAAATCGAGGAATCGCAAGCCAAAGAATACTTGGAGGCAGCACAGCTAGAAGTGGCACCAGCCATTGTAATGGCGAAAGCCCACGTTGATTTTCAAAAAGCCAAACAACTATTAGCAGAACATGACGGACGGATTTCAGAAGTTTTAGCATAGAAGTGGTGAACAATGAATCAAATCGCAATTCAAGAAACAATTCAGAGACTGATTAATCAGCAAGTCGTTCCGGGTGTCGCTTGGGGGACGATCACAGAAGATAGCTTATCAGAACAGTATACGGGCTTTTTAGGTAATACTGGTCCATTTGCAAGACAAAAGATTTCATCAGCTAGCCTGTATGATTTAGCGTCCTTAACGAAAGTTATTGGGACAACAAATCGAATGTTACAATTAATCGATACAAATCAGCTTACTTTTTCAACCACTGTGGGGGAAATCCTACCTGATTATCAAGGACTATCTTGTTCGATTGGGGAGCTTCTACTGCATCAGAGCGGACTGCCAGCTGATGTTGTCGATAAGAAAAATGTCACAAAAAAAAGCTTGCAAGAAATCATTTTAACGCATTCGTTATCTGAACGAGGGAAAACCACTTATTCTGATTTAGGGTATTACTTATTGGGAGAAATTATTCAAGTATTGGATCGCTGCTCATTAGAAGAGAGCTTTCAAACATACTTATTTCAACCAATGAACCTACAGCATACAAGTTTTACGGTCAGCGATTTTGCCCAGGCAGTGCCCACAGAGATTACAAAACAACGCGGCGTTATTCAGGGGGTGGTCCACGATTCGAAAGCCTATCAACTGAAAGCGCCAATTGGCAGTGCAGGGTTATTTGCAACTTTACCAGATTTACTCACTTTTGTTCAGTGTTTTATGAACGATCGCTACCCGTCTGGCAAACCATTATTTTCTGAAAAAATGTTCACTGCTCTCTGGTCTATGAATCAAGGGGGACGTACATTTGGTTGGGAAGTGAAAAAGACGCAAGCAGGGGCAGACTATTTGTATCATACTGGCTTTACTGGAACGGCGATTGGTATGAAAAAAGAGACCAAAGAAGCCCTGATTTTGCTGACGAATCGGATTCATCCCACTCGTGAAGAACGTGGCTTTCTGAAAGCACGAACAAAAATTTATCAGCAGTATTTTTAGGAGGATATGATGAAACCAAAATTAATTTTAATGAGCCATGGACGGATGGCAGAAGAAACCTTAGCTTCTACTCAAATGATTGTCGGGAAATTAGCAGATGCTGCGATTGTGTCAATGACCGCAGAAGATGGCTTGAGCGGCACGCAAGCAAAACTGGCAGCAATCTTAAAAGAAGCTGGCAATGTCCCGACGCTTGTATTAGCTGATTTAAAAGGAGGAACACCTTGTAATGTGGCTATGATGGCCATGGGCACTTATCCGCAATTGCGAGTAGTCGCTGGACTTAATTTAGCAATGGCAATTGAAGCAGCCGTCTCACCTGTGGAAAATGTGGATGAATTAGCTGCATATTTAACGCAAATTGGCCAATCTGCGGTGACCACGATTGACTTACCTGAATTAACAGATGAAGAAGAATTTGAAGAATAGAAAGAGGTCGGGACGGAACCGTTTAGCTCCGAGAAATAAGAAGGAATTTCCGAAAATTGCTTTTTAATTTTTGGAGAATTTCGGCTTATTTCCGAAGGAGTTGGTTCTGTTCCCGCCGTTTATCAGGTTTTGAGCCTGGAACAAAAATCCAAAGTGATTTTTGTCCCAGGCTCTTTTTTTAAGAACCAGAGATATTCCGTGGTTCGTTTTTGGTTGTGACAAAGAAAAAGAATAGACTCAGTAAAATAACTAGGATGCCATCGTTAAACATCGGATTTACGAAATTTAAAATAGCACTTAAGATGACTGGCACGGTAGCACAATACGTAATAATTTTTAAACAATCAATCAAACGTAAAGAATAAAAACGTAATTTTGAATAGAGAGATGCACCGATAGCGGCAATCAGTAAGTCTAAAACTAAACCGATTAGAACAGGGTAGATAGCCACTAAAAAGACAATAAGTTTTGTCCACCAGGGGATCGCTGCTTCACTTAGCGCAGTCTTGATACTCTGAGCGTTAACGCCATCTAAGGTTCCTTTACTATAGGGGAAGATAAATTGGTCGGTGCCTAGAATTGATTCAGTTGCGCCTGAATTTGGTAAGGCGACTACAAATTCATCTTGTAAAAAAGCTAAACCAAACGCATTACCAATTAAATCCTTTTGGACATCAGCGGCTGTACGTTTTCCATCTGGATCAAACGTAAAAATAATCGAGTCGGTTTGATAAATAAAGCCAGATTCTTTGGCCTTTGTTTGCAACGTGCCATTTTCAATAGAAAAGTCAGGCAACTTTTCTGCAATTTTTTGGCCATCTTGTTGCACCTCTTGTAGCACAGAAAAGACTTGTTTGGTAATAGGTAGTGCTAAAATAGCACTTAAAAAAACAGCATAGAGAATTACTTTCCAAAACGCCATTTTTTTCGCATGCCGTAATTCTGAAACTGAAAAAAAGGCCTGCTTAAATAATTGCAATGTATTCATTTATTTACTCCTCACATCATTCTTCTACAGGTCATTCTAGCGAATTTATGAGGGAAACACAAGGTAATCTCCCTCTTTTGTAAAACTTTTCTTTTGGCAAGCAAACTATTTTGTAGAAAGCGGTTCACTCTGTTATCATAATAGTTGTATGAAAGACGTATGTTACATACTAAAAAATAGGGGGATTTAAAAAATGACTTACACATTACCAGAATTACCATATGCTTATGATGCATTAGAACCTTACATTGACGTGGAAACAATGCACTTACACCATGATAAACACCACAACACTTATGTGACTAACTTAAACGCAGCGATTGAAAAACATCCAGAATTAGGCGAAAAATCTGTAGAAGACTTAATTTCAGATATGAATGCTATTCCTGAAGATATCCGTACAGCCGTTCGTAACAATGGTGGCGGTCACGCAAACCATACATTCTTCTGGGAAATTATGGCACCAAATGCTGGTGGACAACCAACTGGCGCTATTAAAGAAGCAATCGATGAAACATTTGGTAGCTTTGATGAAATGAAAGCTGCTTTCAAAACAGCTGCAACTGGCCGCTTTGGTTCAGGTTGGGCTTGGTTAGTTGTGAATAACGGTAAATTAGAAATCACTTCAACACCAAACCAAGATTCACCATTAATGGATGGCCAAACACCTGTTTTAGGTCTTGACGTTTGGGAACATGCGTATTACTTAAAATATAAAAACGTTCGTCCAGATTACATTGAAGCATTCTGGAACGTTGTTAACTGGGATAAAGTAAACGAACTTTTTGCTGCAGCAAAATAAGTTTGCCAATTGTGAAGGAAAGAGTCAAATGACGGCTGTCATTTGACTCTTTCCTTTTACAAATCCAGGGTCGAAATAGTTGTTCGTTTATGGCATACTAAAGTAAGTAGGGAAAGATAACGGATACATAAAGAAGGAGCTAAAAAAATGAATGTTATGATGCAAAAAGTACACGGGTCAGAAAATGATTTCTTTTTATTGGATGAAACACAGTTTGAGCGTTCTTTAACCGCTGAGGAAATTGAGCAATTGCGCATCCAGTTATGTTCGCGGGAAACAGGATTATTGGCGGGAGCAGATGGGTTACTTTTGGTAGGAGAAGGGACTCACGGCACGTCCAATGCTAGAATGCGAGTGATTAACAGCGATGGTAGTGAAGCAAGCATGTGCGGGAACGGCTTGCGTACGGTTGCCCGTTATTTAGCTGAAAAAAACCAAGAAAAATCATTTACAGTTGAAACAATGTTTGCAGATTTGAAAGTACGTCAAGCCCCCAATTTAGCTGAAGAAGTAGCGACTTACCAAGTGGAAATTTCGCCAGTAAGTTTTGAAGCAGTCACTATCCCAATGCATTTAGGGGTCCAAACATTAATTGATGAAATCGTACCAGTCTTATCTAACACCATTCGCTTTACAGCGGTAGCAGTGCCTAATCCGCACCTTGTAGCATTTGTGGATCATGAAACCTTAAATGGGCCAGAATTTGAACGAATCGCTACCTATGTAAATAATGAAAATCCATATTTTCCAGAAGGGATAAATGTGAGTTTTGTTGAAATTCTTGGCAAAAATCAACTATTTGTTCGAACGTATGAACGTGGTGTAGGTTTTACAAGTGCTTGTGGGACAGCTATGTGCGCAAGTAGTTTACTTTATACGTTATTGAAAGATGGTGTTTTTTATGAAGAAATAACCGTCAAAAATGCTGGGGGTATGGTGAAAACAGTCGTCCACGAAACGTCAGATGGCAGTTATTGGATGGAATTAATTGGGAATGCCACGATTACGCATTTGATTGAAGGATCACTGACTGATTTACTAAATGGTGCATTTGAGAAAATAACTATCACTGAAACGAATGAACAAAAACATTATCAAGAATTTCTGCAAACACTTTCTCAAAAATAACAATTGTTCCTTGATAAAGCGCTCTTTTATTTTACAATTGTGTTAAGTTCTTGTTCCAAAAAATAAAAAATATTGCTTGAATAAGCAAACTATGAGAAAATAAAGGGCATGAATTAAGAATTATTCTTAGATAAACGAGGAAGTGTCTTATGAAACTATGGAAAAAAGTAGTACTGGGCTTCTTGAGCGTCTTGCTAGTGGTAGTAGCTGGGGTATGTGCTTACGGGATTAAGATGTATTCAGATGCCAATTCAACAATTAATGGGATCTATCAATCAGTTAACCGTAAGTCCAATAAAGGAGCCACGGCCAATATTGATGCGCAAGAACCATTCTCTGTTCTTTTAATGGGGATTGACACAGGCGATTTAGGCCGAACAGAACAAGGTCGTTCAGATACTACAATGGTTGTAACCATCAACCCGAAAGAAAACAAGTCCACAATGATCAGTTTGGATAGAGATATTCTAACAGATATTGTTGGAAATGACACACAAGACAAATTGAACCATGCCTATGCATTTGGTGGCGCCGAAATGGCGATTAATACAGTCCAAGAATTACTGGATATTCCCATCCATCACTATGTATCCATCAATATGAAAGGGTTAAAAGACCTGATTGATGCGGTAGGCGGTATTGAAGTAGATAATACGATTGGTGAATTTACGTTGGACGGTATTACTGTTCCAGCAGGTAAAATCAAGTTAGATGGCACGACAGGTTTGGCTTATGCGCGGATGCGTCACGAAGATCCTGAAGGAGATGTGGGTCGTCAACGCCGCCAACGAGAAGTTGTTGAGAAAATTGTGCGCAAAGTCATGAGTTTTGACGGTGTTTCAAAATATCGAAAAATTCTTGATGCTGTTGAAGCCAACGTAAAAACAGACTTAACTTGGGATGACATGATGGACATCCAATCAAAATATTTATCTGCCTTTAAAACAATTGACTCAGAACAATTACAAGGATACAGTGCAACCATTGATGATATTTATTATCAAGTCCTAGATCCAAATAGCTTATACAAAACACAAACAACGCTTAGAAAACAACTTGGTTTAAAAGAACATGCTTCTGAACGTGAAAAAGATTTAGCCTTTTATAATCAGTTTAGCTATGCTGTTACAGATACTGCACTGATTGGTGAATCTGGTGATTCAAGTGCCAATAGCTCTACTAGTTCGAGTAGCACAGCGGACACCACAGCCGGTCAAACAGAATACAACGGCAATACGCAACAAGCAGCAGAAGGAGCCTATGATCCGAATACGTACGTTGACCCAAATACGTACACAGATCCAAACGCTTATGCTGATCCAAATACGTATGTGGATCCCAACGCACCACAATATTAATCTGTTAAACAAGCTCGAAAACTTCTATTTCTGATGGGAAATAGAAGTTTTTTTCTTTTATTCTAGAAATTTTTTTCAGAAGGTGTTATAATTGGACTATACCAAAATAAACCGTAAGGAGCGTGTCAAAATGCAAATTATCCGTGTAGCAAATGCAGAAGAAGGCGGCAAAAAAGCGTTTGAATTAATTAAAGAAGGTATGAACAATGGTGCGAAAGTTTTAGGCTTAGCAACAGGTAGTACACCAGAAACATTATATAAAGAAATGACTGCAAGTGATGTCGACTTTACAGAAATGACTTCTGTAAACTTAGATGAATATGTTGGTTTAGGTGGCGAAGATGAGCAAAGTTACCGTTATTTCATGAACAAACACTTATTCGACAAAAAACCATTTAAAGAAACATTTGTACCAAATGGTAAAGCAGAAGATTTAGATGCTGCTTCCGCAGAATATGAAAAAATTATCGATGCACATCCAGTAGATATCCAAATCTTAGGTATTGGTCAAAATGGACACATTGGTTTCAACGAACCAGGCACACCTCTAGATAGCTTAACACATGTCGTTGAGTTGACTGAATCAACAATCAACGCAAACAAACGTTATTTTGACAAAGTAGAAGATGTCCCAACACGTGCTGTTTCTATGGGGATTGGCTCAATCATGAAAGGTAAAAAAATGATTTTAATGGCTTATGGCGAAGCAAAAGCAGAGGCCATTAAAGGAATGATTGACGGACCAGTAACAACAGACATGCCAGCAAGTGCATTACAAAACCATCAAGATGTTGTTGTAATCATTGATGATGCAGCTGCAAGTAAATTATAATCGTTGATGAAAAAGAACTTGAAACATAAGGATTTCCTTATGTTTCAAGTTCTTTTTTTGTTATACTGGAAGTAATAGAAGAAGAGGTGAAAAGGATGTTACAGCTAACAATTCCAGAAATTATTTTACGGTTAGTCCTAGCGATGGTGATGGGTGGCGCAATTGGTTTTGAAAGACAATATAAGAATCGCCCAGCAGGGATGCGCACTCACATTTTAGTTTGTATGGGCGCGGCTATTATTGCGTTAATTCAGTCGCAAATTGCAATCAATGCATTAAAAGATGCGTTAGCTAATCCGGCTTTGACGGGGGTCATTCGTTCAGATCAAGCAAGATTGATTGCACAAGTTGTAAGTGGAATCGGCTTTTTAGGTGCTGGAACCATCATTGTAACGAAACAAAGTGTCACAGGATTGACGACAGCAGCGTCACTATGGACCGTTGCTGGTTTAGGGATCGCGGTGGGCATGGGCTACTATACGATTGCCTTAACAAGTTTTATCGGTGTATTATTTGCCTTAACCATTGTCAAACGAATTATTCACGTACCAACAATCAAAAAATTAGAAATTCGCTATCAACATAAACAAGAAACCAAAGAATTTATTAATCAGTATTTTGAAGAAAAACATATTGAAATTTATGATGTGAATTTCAATGTTTCTTGGGTGGATGATACAAAAATCTATACGAATATCTATACTATTGATTTACCTAAAGGCCTAACGTATGCCGATGTTATCGAAGATCTATCTGTTTCAAATAATGTAACAAAATTACGATTGATTAATGTGTAGAAATTAAAAAATATCTCATGAAATGGATGCTTTTAGCGTTTGGTTTTATAGGGATAATGAAAATAGAGAGGGATGTAGGATGAAAAATAATCAAGAAAAAGCTAATGAGAAAATGAATATCTCTAATTCTTCTTTTGATAAAATGAATACAAAAGTAGATCCTTCGCAAAATGGTTCACCCCTTCCATTTCAAGTGGGAGATTTTGCTTCTACCAGATTTGAAAAAGGAGAAGAAAAATCTAGCCGAGAAATACTCCAATTTTATTTGGTGGGCATTATTTTATCTCTTATTGGGTATCTAGGGTTAATAAAAATTCCCGTATTTAAGAATGTTTTGGAAAATACTATCGGTTCTTTTGTTATTTTAGCCTGCATCATAATTTTTAGCTTTATTTTCTCCAAAATTATCCAGGTTGCTTTTAAAAGAAAAAAGTAATCCATTTTGCATAAGCTAATTGTTATCCTGTTTATCAGGGGCAATGAGAAAAGAAATTACTTATAAGTTAGAGTAGGGTACATAATAAAATGGTTTCATACTCTAATTTATATATATCTTTTACTTAGGGAGGTGAAAAGTATGTTTGGTTGGATTAGTTCTTGGTTCGGTGGCGGCTCATTCGGCGGTGGCGGTGCCTCAGGAAGTTGGTAAAACAAAAAGCTAGAAACGTTAATCGTTTCTAGCTTTTTGCTATTTATCTAAACCGTAAAGATAGTCATCATCTTTCATGGCTTCAACTGTTCCTAGTAAATAGCCATTTCCTACTTGGGAGAAGAAGTCATGGTTGCTAGTTCCTGTCGAAATACCATTCATTACAATCGGGTTCACATCATTGGCTGTATCCGCAAATAAGGGATCCATACCTAAGTTCATTAAAGCTTTGTTGGCGTTGTAACGTAAAAAGGTTTTTACTTCTTCGGTCCAACCTAAGTCATCATATAATTCTTCTGTATAACGTTCTTCGTTTTCGTACAATTCGTAAAGTAAATTATACATCCAGTCTTTTAGTTTATCTTGCTCATCTTCTGGTAATTCATTAAATCCTAATTGGAATTTATAGCCAATATACGTGCCGTGCACTGATTCATCACGGATAATCAATTTAATAATTTCAGCGACGTTCGCTAGTTTATTGTTTCCTAAATAGTAAAGAGGAGTGTAAAACCCAGAATAGAATAAAAACGTTTCTAAAAATACACTAGCAATTTTTTTCTCTAACGGAGTACCGTTTTTATAAATTTCGTTAATCCGTTCTGCTTTATATTGCAGATGTTTGTTGGTATTTGTCCACTCAAAAATATCATCAATCTCTTTTTTTGTATTTAATGTACTGAAGATAGAAGAATAACTTTTGGCATGGACAGATTCCATGAATTGGATGTTATTTAAGACGGCTTCTTCATGAGGCGTCCGCACATCATTTCTCAGTTGATCCATGCCGCTTTCTGATTGAACAGTATCTAATAAAGTTAAACCGCCGAAAACGTAGCCGACAGTAGTTTTTTCTAAATCGGAAAGAGTCCGCCAATCATCTAAGTCATTGGATAACGGAATCCGTGTATCTAACCAAAATTGTTCGGTTAATTTTTCCCAAGTGGATTTATCAATGACGTCTTCAATGGCGTTCCAGTTAATTGCTTCATAATACGTTGCCATGGTTATTCCTCCTGTATGCTGGGACAGCAGTCTGTTTGACTAGTTGTCTCGTTTCTTCGCTTAAAACGTTCTACAGAGTCCAAATAGGAGCGTGCAGCCGTTCTTCTTTGTCCAGTATATCTGAAAATGTCCTGTTTAAAAAGAGAACATTCCTAAAAAATAAGACGCTCAAGCAGAACGCCTTATTTAAGTGCTTTTCATTAAATCACGCAAGACTCACATTGATTGCTGCCAATTTCTTCAGCATCATCTGTAAATGTACGAATATAGTAAATTGATTTAATCCCTTTGTTGAACGCATAATGACGTAAAATGTTCAAGTCACGGGTTGTTTGTTTTGGTGTTTCTTTCCATTCATACAAGCCTTCAGGGATTTCTGAACGCATAAACAAGGTTAAACTCATTCCTTGATCAACGTGTTGTTGCGCTGTTGCGTAGACATCAATTACTTTGCGCATATCCATGTCGTAAGCAGAAGTATAGTAAGGGATTGTATCATTAGCTAAATAAGGCGCTGGATAGTAAATCTTACCAATTTTCTTCTCTTGACGTTCTTCAATCATGCGAGTAATTGGATGAATGCTGGCACTAGTATCATTAATATATGAAATTGAACCATTTGGCGCTACGGCTAAACGATTTTGATGATAAAGACCATCTTTTTTCACAGCATCGCGTAACGCAGCCCAATCTTCAGCCGTTGGAATCTGAATGTCTTTAAAAATTTCTTTCACTTTATCAAATTTTGGTGTAAAGTTGCCTTCAATATATTTATCGAAGTAAGCACCAGAAGCATAATCTGATTTTTCAAAATTATGGAAGACTTGGTTACGTTCTTTCGCAATTTGGTTACTTTCCATTAAAGTCCAGTAATTTAATAACATGAAATAAATGTCTGTAAAGTCTAATGATTCTTCAGAGCCGTATTCCATATGATTTTTAGCGAAGAAGGTGTGTAAGCCCATTGCGCCTAGTCCGATTGTATGGCTTAAACGATTTCCATTTTGGATAGTTGGCACGACATCAATTTCAGAAGCATCTGTTACAAAAGTTAACGCACGCGTCATAGCGCGGACAGATTTTCCAAAGTCAGGACTTTCCATTAAATTAACAATGTTAGTTGAACCTAAGTTACAACTAATATCTGTTCCTAAAACTTCATATTCTTGTTTCCCATTAATAACAGAAGGCGTTTGAACTTGAAGAATTTCAGAACATAAGTTACTCATGATAATCTTGCCATCAATCGGATTGTTTTTGTTAGCTGTATCAATATTGATGATATAAGGATAGCCAGATTCTTGTTGTAATTTAGAAATTTCATTTTCTAAGTCACGGGCTTTAATTTTACGTTTACGTATGTTTGGATCGGCCACTAGGTTATCATATTCTTTGGTAATATCTACATAGGAATAAGGCACACCATATTCACGTTCCACACTATAAGGACTAAATAAATACATATCTTCGTTGTTACGTGTTAATTCGTAAAATTTATCTGGAACAATAACACCAAGAGACAACGTTTTTACACGGATTTTTTCATCAGCGTTTTCTTTTTTAGCAGATAAGAACATTTCAATATCTGGATGGAAGACATTTAGATAAACCACACCAGCACCTTGACGTTGACCTAGTTGGTTAGAGTAGCTAAAGCTATCTTCAAATAATTTCATAACAGGGACAACACCACTTGCTGCGCCATCATAACCTTTGATTGGTGCGCCCGCTTCACGTAAGTTGGAAAGAGTAATTCCTACGCCGCCGCCGATTCGTGATAATTGAAGGGCAGAATTAATTGAACGCCCAATGCTGTTCATATCATCTGTTACTTGAACTAAGAAACAAGAAACCAATTCACCTCGACGTTTACGCCCAGCGTTTAAGAAAGAAGGTGTGGCTGGTTGATACCGTTGATGGATCATTTCATCCGCCAATGTTAAAGCCAACTCTTCATCGCCATCCGCAAAATACAAGGCATTAAAGGCAACTCGATCTTCATATGTTTCTAAATACTCTGTTCCGGCGTTGTTCTTTAAAGCGTATTGAGAATAAAATTTATAAGCCGCCATGAAAGACTTGAATTGGAAATGTTGTTCATCTAAGAAAGCATATAATTTTTCAATAAAGTCCATTGAATATTTTTCGATGAATTCAGTTTCAATAAAATCTTCTTTCATTAAAAAGTTGATTTTTTCTTCAGCAGAGCTGAATTTACGTGTATTCGGTTCTACATTTTCTTTAAAGAAGGCTGCGAGTGCTTCTTTATCTTTATTTAAAGGGATTTGACCATCAACAGGACGGTTAATCTCGTTATTCAGTTTGAAATAGCTGACATCTTTAATTTCTTTTAGACTCAATTTCTTCCACTACTTTCTTAAAGGTCTCCACGTCTTCGTCTGTTCCGCTAAACTCAAAGGAGTATAGAAGCGGAACGTGGTAATCGCGGGCAATATCTTTGGCGGTATAGACAAATAATTCAGCAAAATTACGGTTGCCCCCACCAGCTACACCAACTAACAGTTCTTGATTACTTTTATAATCAAGAAAGTCATTCACTACCTCTGTAATTTCTGCATCATAGGTAGGAATGACAAGAATAAAAGGCTCATTTATTTCAAAAAAAGGATTCGCTGGCTCAAGTTCATAAGCAGGCAAATCCAATTTTTTAATAAAGCGCCTTGTTTGACCGGTGACTGAAAAATAAACAAGTTTCATCTTAGCTAGCCAATTGTTTTAATTGGTCTGGACGGAAGCCAACAACGGTTGTTGCTTCAGATGTGATTACCGGTACGCTTTGGAACCCTTGTTCTTTTAACCAGTCGATAGCATCTGGTTGTGCGTCGATATTGATTTCTTCAAAAGCGATGTTATTTTCACTTAGGAAACGTTTCGCCATTTTACATTGGATACAGTTATTTTTTGAAAAGATTTTTACGTTCATTGAAAGTTCCTCCTCTTTTTTTCTACATAGACTAGTATAAATCTATGTAGAAAAAAGTCAACACTTTAACACTATATATTGTGGTGCGTTTTTCTCATAATACTAGTTTTTGTGTTTTTGAAAGAAAAATGAAAACACGTGAATCCTCGTTTTTGGGAGAAAAAACACATTGGTCAGTGTTTGACAAACAAAAAAATTAAAATTTTGAAAGAGAACATTTAGTGAAAAAACACTAAATATTGTGTTGACATTTGAGTTAGGCACAAGAAGAAAAAATAAGCGGATTTGTTATTGAATGAGTGGAATTTTATAGTAGCTAGTAACATAAAAAACAAGAGCTGACTTTTTTCAAAAATGGTAACCTGAAAAAAGTGTCTCTATATAGAAGGAAAATAGAAGAAAACAGGAGATACATCCAGAAATTCATTGACTTTCCGTGTAAGCAAGCGTATTCTTTTAATTGAGAACGATTCTCATTTTCGTTTGAAACTTTTTCACATGGAGGAAAGTAAATGATTACGTTAGCGCAGGCAGAAGTTGGGAAAGTCTATACAGTCGAAAGCGTCCAAGCAGATGTTCAGACAAAGAAACATCTGAACAATTTAGGTGTCGTTGCAGGCCAAGCAGTTGTCCTTGTCAATTATCAGAATCAAAATGGTATTGTTTTATTACATAATAGTCGAATTGCGCTGACAGATACGATTTTACAAGCGATTCATGTGGAGGAGCGCTCGGCGAATGAGAAAGTTTGGGTCTCATTAGATACCTTGAAAGTTGGAGAACGCGCTACAACAGTAGGGATCCACGGACAAGGAGCGGTGAAACGTCGGTTGATGGACATGGGCTTAACAAAAGGAACAGTAATTTTTATTCGCAAAGTAGCTCCTTTAGCTGATCCAATTGAAATCAATGTACGTGGCTACGAACTAACATTACGAAAAAGTGAAGCGGAACTAATCTTGGTTGAAAAGGAGGAAAGCGAATGACTCAGCAAATTGCACTAGCCGGCAACCCTAATAGCGGTAAAACGACAACGTTCAATATGTTAACAGGAGCCAACCAATATGTTGGAAACTGGCCAGGGGTGACTGTGGAACGCAAAGAGGGGGTGGCAAAGAAAGATAAGACACTCATTATTCAAGATTTGCCAGGGATTTACTCTCTTTCTCCTTATACGCCTGAAGAAATTGTGGCACGAGATTATCTTTTGGAGGACCAACCTTCAGTGATTTTGAATATTCTCGATGTGACCAATTTGGAACGGAATCTTTATTTAACAACACAATTAATTGAAACCGGATTACCGGTTGTTTGTGCGTTAAATATGATGGATTTGTTGGAAAAAAACGGCCAAACATTGAATAGTGAAAAGTTAAGTTATGGCTTAGGCGTGCCTGTCGTTGAGATTAGTGCTTTGAAGAATCGTGGGTTGGATCATGCTTTAAAACAAAGTAAGCAGCGAGCGAATGCCATAGAGACAGAGGTTATTTATCCTTCTTATGATAATCGCTTAGAAGCAGCACTTGCTGAAATTGTTGATATTTTAGGGAATACTGTTCCTGAAACGCAACAGCGTTGGTATAGTTTAAAACTTTTTGAACGAGATGTTCGAACCAAAGAGCAATTATTATTGAGTTCTTTTCAAGAAAAAGAAATTGAAGAAGTCATACAAATTACCGAAAAAATCTTTCAAGATGAAAGTGAAGCCATTATCATTAATGAACGCTATGCCTTTATTGCTCGATTAATTGCTTTGTGTGCAACGAAAAAAACAGAAATGACACTTACTCACAGTGATAAGATTGACCGAGTGGTAACCAATCGGTGGTTGGCGTTGCCAATCTTTGCGTTTGTAATGTGGTTGGTCTATTACTTGTCTATTCAAACGGTTGGTACAATGGGGACAGACTGGTTAAACGATGTCTTTTTCGGGGAATGGGTTCCTCAATTTGTGGGAAATTGGTTGGCGCAATGGCAAGTAGCGCCATGGATGCAAAGTTTAATTTTAGATGGGATCATTGCAGGGGTTGGGGCTGTGTTAGGCTTTTTACCACAACTGGCCGTCCTGTTTTTATGTTTAGGTTTTTTAGAAGATTGTGGCTATATGGCACGGATTGCCTTTGTCATGGATCGCTTGTTTCGGAAATTCGGCCTATCTGGTAAGTCGTTTATTCCAATGTTAATTGCGACAGGTTGTGGGGTCCCAGGCGTGATGGCTAGTCGAACGATTGAAAACGAACGCGATCGGCGAATGACTATTATGGTCACGACTTTTATGCCATGTTCGGCGAAGTTGCCAATTATCGCTCTGATTGCAGGTGCATTTTTTCCTAACCAAAGTTGGGTCTCGCCCTCTGCTTATTTCTTAGGGGTTGCTTCCATTGTGTTATCAGGAATTGCTTTAAAAAAGACCAAGCATTTTTCGGGAGATCCAGCACCATTCATTATGGAACTTCCCGCCTATCATTTGCCGCAGCTTAGAAGTGTGGTTCGACATGCCTATGAACGATGTCGCTCATTTGTAAAAAAAGCAGGAACGATTATTTTTGTTTCCAGTATTCTCATTTGGTTCATGTCCCATTATTCTGTGACGTTTCAACCCGTTCCAGAAAGTCAAAGTATTCTAGCATTTCTGGGTAAAGGGTTGGCGGTGCTATTTATCCCGTTAGGCTGGGGTAATTGGCAAGGGGCAGTTGCCACAATTACAGGATTGATAGCGAAAGAAAATATTATTGGTACCTTAGGCATTTTATTTGGCAATGTGAAAGATGTTTCTGAAAACGGGGTAGAAGTCTGGGGCGCACTGCAACACACCTTTACGCCAGTCGCGGCCTATTCGTTCTTAACTTTTAACTTATTATGTGCACCTTGTTTTGCTGCAATTGGCGCAATTCGTCGTGAAATGGGAGACCTCAAATGGACATTAGGAGCCATTGGTTATCAATGCGGTTTGGCTTACATGGTCAGTTTTGTGATTTATCAATTAGGCCATGTGTTAGTCGAAAAAGGCACACTAACTCTGGGGACTTTTTTAGCGATGGGTGTTGTTTTAGCTGGATTTTATTTCCTTATAAGAAAACCAAAGCCAGGCAAAGAAAGTGTCCAAGCAATCACTTCTTTAGAAAGAGGGTAATAACGGATGGCAACAATTATTTTATCCATTTTAATTTTTGGAACAGCAGGAATCATCACCTATCGACGAATCAAAAAAGGGGAAAGTTGTGAAGATTGTCAAACAGCTTGTCCTGTAAAAAAAGAACAATCTTCACAAGAATAACAACTGAAAAAAATTCCCTCTTGTATAAATAATAGCGGAGTGCTACAATATTGAGGTAGCTGAAAAGCCATTTTATACAACGGGGGCATAGCTCAGTTGGTTAGAGCATCTGACTCTTAATCAGAGGGTCTAGGGTTCGAATCCCTATGCCCCCATTGGGTGCCAAACCCACGAGAACGGTATTCTGTCGGCGTCTTAGGACGTTTCGAAGACGGAGTACGCGTTCTCTTTTTTTATCTAAAATGTTGAGTGTCGGGAGAGATATACTCATTAAATCGTTTAAAGAATGATTTGCTTAAAAGAAAGAAAAAGCACGTTATATAAAAAAGTCAAAAAATTTTTCAGGCTAAAAAAACGAATTTACCAAAAAGCGCACTTTTTGGTTCCTGTGAAACGAAAAAGTACGTACTATACAGCATGTACGGCACGGTATATGATGATATCAGAAAACGTTAAAGGAGCGAATCAAATGATTACATCACTAGCAGATACAGTAACATTAAACAACGGCACTAAAATTCCAGGAATGGGTCTCGGGGTATTCCAAATACCAGATGAAGAGACAGCAAAAGTGGTCGAAGAAGGGATTATCAATGGTTATCGTTTAATCGATACAGCGCAAATCTATGGCAATGAATCTGGCACAGGAGCGGGAATTAAAGCAGGCTTAGCGGCAACTGGTTTGAACCGTGAGGACTTATTTGTTACTTCGAAAGTTTGGAACGCACATATTTCCTATGATGAAACAATTCAAGCTTTCAATGATAGTTTGGAACGTTTAGGTTTAGATTATTTAGATTTGTATTTAATTCATTGGCCAGGAAATAATTCTTACAAAGAATCATGGCAAGCTTTAGAAACTTTATACGCCGAAGGAAAAGTGAAAGCAATTGGTGTCAGCAACTTCCAAGTTCATCATTTAGAAGATTTACTTTCTTATGCAAAAGTTGTTCCGGTAATTAACCAAGTGGAACTACATCCAAAATTGGATCAAAAAGAAGTGCGTGATTTCTGTGAAAAACATGATATCAAAGTCCAAGCTTGGTCACCATTGATGCAAGGTCAATTATTATCGAACGAAACCATTTTGGCGATTGCTGAGAACCATAATAAATCAGCAGCCCAAGTGATTTTACGTTGGGATATTCAACAAGATATCTTATTAGCGGTGAAATCTGTCCACAAAGAACGGATGATTAGCAATGCAGCGGTCTTTGATTTTGAACTAAGTGCAGAAGAAATGGCACAAATTAACCAATTGAATGAATCGTTACGTGTGGGACCAGATCCAGACACGTTTGATTTCTAAAAATTAACTAGGAGGAGATACAATGAGTGAAGCAGTTAAAGGTTTTTCAGTAGTCAACCACGTGGGGATTACAGTCAGTAATTTGGATGAATCAGTGAAGTTTTATGAAGCATTAACAGGAACAAAAATCGCAAATCGTGATGAAATTGGTGGAAAACGGATGGCCCAAACACAAGGGTTAGATGATACATTAATCAAGTATGCCAATGTGCATCTAGAAAACATCAATATTGATTTATTAGAATATGTTAAACCAAAATCAGAAAAAGCTTCTTATTCCAACGAACAAATTAGTGCAATGCATATGTGTTTCGAAGTGGAAGATATTGATGCAGCTGTTGCACGTTTAAGAGCGATTGGCGTAGAACCTGATGGAGAGCCGATTACATTCCAAGAAGAAGATGGCTTGAAGAGCGGTTTTGGTACAGGGGTTGCTTACTTTACCGATCCAGATGGTACAAATTTAGAATTGATTGCTCCTAAAGGTCCATTTACACGAAATTAAGTTAAAAGACTTTCAAACAAACATCAAAAAGACCCCCTCATTCTAGTTACTGGTACTAGAATGAGGGGGTCTTTTTATTTTTTGAGACAGAAGCAGCTAAAGAAAAGATATTCCAAATCCGTAATTGATGGTATACTAAAACGTAACAAATAAAGGAGGAAGACAATTGATTCTTAGCGTCTTAACAGTTATTTATTTTATTAATGCAATTATTGCGGGAATTACCATTTTGTTAAAACCTCGAGATGTAGCAGCAATTTGGGCATGGCTACTCGTACTGATTGCTCTACCCGTTTTTGGTTTTTTCTTATATTTATTCTTTGGTCGCGGTTTAACCGACAAAAAGAAATTTTATTTGCAACAAAGTGATTTGCGGGAATTAGAGAATTTTCAGAATTTCCAAGAAGAAAGTTTTGAACTTTATAGTCAAAAGATGCCGACGGAGGAGCAACAACAGTTTACAGACTTTTTTTCCTCGTTAAATAGGATGCCTCTGACTAAGAAAAATGATGTTGAAATTTTTACGGATGGTACGGAAAAATTCAATGCGTTGATGGCGGATATAAAAAAAGCTCAGCACTCTATTCATATTGAATATTATGCCTTTGTAACGGATCATATCGGTACCAAAATTTTGAACTTATTAGAAGAAAAGGCGGCTGAAGGGGTTGAAGTGCGGTTGCTTTACGATGCCTTTGGCTCAAAGGGCACCAAGGTTCATCATTTGAATGAATTGAAAAAAAACGGCGGTTTTGTCCAAACATTTATTACTTCTCAAAAAGCACTTTTGAAGTTTCGTTTGAATTATCATGATCACCGGAAAATTGTTGTTATTGATGGGAAAGTAGGCTACATTGGCGGCTTTAATGTTGCCGATCAATATGCCGGAACGACTAAAAAGTTTGGCTATTGGCGGGATACACATTTACGGATTCAAGGGCCAGCAGCCTCATTACTGCAAATGCGTTTTTTAATGGATTGGAACGTCTCTTCCCCCGAGAAAAATCGTGTGGCGTATCAATTGGATTATTTCTTTAAACTTGAAGCATTGGTGCCAGAGGCAAATACATCCATTCAGATGATTGCCAGTGGTCCTAACAGTGACCGTGAACAAATTAAATTGGCCTTTATTAAATTGATTACTTCTGCCAAGAAAAGAGTCTGGATTCAAACGCCGTATTTAGTTCCTGATGATAGTGTCTTGGCTGCTTTAAAGGTTGCTGCGGCTTCAGGAGTAGATGTTAAAATTATGATTCCAGATAAGCCCGACCATCCGTTTATTTATCGAGCAACACAGTATTACGGCCGCTTATTGATGAAAGAAAATATTGAAATTTTAATTTATAACGGTGGTTTCTTACATGCGAAAACAATGATTATGGATGATGAAGTCTGCACAGTTGGTTCAGCCAATCAAGATATCCGAAGTTACAAATTAAACTTTGAAGCAAATGCTGTGTTATATGATAAAAAAATCATTGATCAATTAGAAGCAATTTTCTTAGAAGATCGAAAAAAATGTACAACAATGACTCCAGAAGTTGTTCGCGACATGTCAAAATGGTTGATTTTTAAACAACAAATTTCACGATTATTTTCACCAATTCTTTAAAACTGTTTTTCACAAAATGACGAACTTCTGATCCGAAGTTCGTCATTTTTCTTCGGGAATTTTATAAAAGTATAGAAAATCACAAAAAAAGTCAAAAAAATTTTAAAGAATATTTTTTAAATCTTTTCGTTATTTTTTTTATCTGTAGTTGCTGTTAAAACAAATAAATATTATTGTGAATTTGTTATTTTATTTTTGTAAAAAAGGGACATCTTTTATAAAAGTAAAAAAAATTAAGCAAAGAGTGTTGACAAAAAAAACGAAAAGGAATATGCTACATGTACAAGTTAAATACAAAGCAATGACAGAAAAGCAGTAGAGAAATAACCACTGTTACAGAAAGCTAGTGGCGCTGGAAACTAGTACACGTTATTTATCGAATTACATTCTTGAGCTTCTGCCTACAGGGCACGGGTAACAGCGTTATTTGTTAAGAGGTATATAGTATTTTAAATAAACTAAACTATGTATAAATTTGGGTGGTACCACGAGAAATTCGTCCCTAAGTCGTTTCGACGGCTTAGGGATTTTTTGTATTCTTTTTTTGAATACGTGGCAGACCAAAGAAAATTTCGTGAACCCGTGTATACATAGAAATAAACACGGGATATCGTGTAAAAACAAGTGTGTTAATCGTTTATTTCGTTAAATGAACGATTTCCTATAAAGAGATAATTATAAATATGGAGGGTGATAACATGAATATCATTGACGAGCTAGCATGGCGTGATGCAATCAATCAACAAACAAACGAAGAAGGACTAAGAGAACTTACAGAAAATACGAGCATTTCGCTATATTGCGGTGTCGATCCAACTGGAGATAGCATGCATATTGGACATTTAATTCCTTTTATGATGATGAAACGATTCCAATTAGCAGGTCATCACCCATACATTTTAATTGGTGGCGGAACTGGAACAATTGGTGACCCAAGTGGACGAACAACTGAACGTGTTTTACAAACGATGGAAGCTGTGCAACATAATGTGGACAGTCTTTCAAACCAAATGAAAAAATTATTTGGTAAAGATGCTGAGGTAACAATGGTGAACAACTACGATTGGTTATCAGAACTATCTTTATTAGATTTTTTAAGAGATTACGGGAAAAACTTTAATGTCAACACGATGTTGGCAAAAGACATTGTCGCTAGTCGTTTAGAAAGTGGCATTTCCTTTACAGAATTCACATACCAAATTCTTCAATCAATTGACTTTTACACATTGCATAAAAAACATAATATTCAATTGCAAATTGGTGGCGCTGATCAATGGGGCAATATCACTGCAGGATTAGATTTGATTCGTAAAAAAGAAGGACCAGAAGCCAAAGTTTTCGGGTTAACCATTCCTTTAATGCTAAAAGCAGATGGTACAAAATTTGGGAAAACAGCGGGTGGCGCTATCTGGTTAGATCCTAAGAAAACCTCACCATTTGAATTCTACCAATTCTGGTTAAACCAAGATGATCGTGATGTCATCAAATACTTGAAATTCTTTACTTTCTTAGATAAAGAAGAAATCGATGCGTTAGCTGAAAAAGTTGAAAAAGAACCAGGTAAACGTGAAGCACAAAGACGCTTAGCTGAAGAAGTGACACGATTTGTTCACGATGATGCAGCATTAGAAGAAGCGCAAAAAATTTCAGAAGCTCTTTTCTCAGGCAATATTAAAGACTTAACGATTGAGGAAATCGAGCAAGGGTTAGAACATGTGCCAACTGTTGAAATTACCAAAGATGCTAAAAACATCGTAGATTGGTTAGTTGACACAGAAATCGAACCATCAAAACGTCAAGCTCGCGAAGATGTGAGCGGAGGAGCTATAAGTATTAACGGTGACCGAGTTACCGATTTAGATTTTGCAGTCGATCCAACACAACATTTCGATGGAAAATTCGTTGTTGTACGGAAAGGGAAGAAAAATTACTTTTTAGCAAAAGTAATGGATTAGAAATTGATAATAATTTCACGAAGAGAAGACGTGTGATTATTTGATCAAAGTTAAAATTCTATTTCTCCTTACAGGTAGTGGTGAAACCGTTAATACACCTAATAAGAGTGGGATTGTACACACAATCCCACTCTTATTTTTTTATATAATGGTTCTGACAAGACACCTTGTGAAAAAATTATAAAATTAAAGAGCTATGATAACCATTGTTATTTTTCTTCTTTACACTTTAGCCGTTTGGGTGTAAGTTGTGAATGCAAAATCTAATTCATTAAAATTTGTAAGGAGGAATTTTCGTATGAAAAACGAAAAATTAGCAAAAGGCGAAATGAACCTTAATGCACTATTCATTGGGGACAAAGCCGAAAACGGACAATTATATAAAGACTTGTTGATCGACTTAGTAGATGAACATTTAGGATGGCGTCAAAACTACATGCCACAAGACATGCCAGTTATCTCTTCTCAAGAACGCACATCTGAAAGCTACGAAAAAACTGTCAACCATATGAAAGATGTATTGAATGAAATCTCTTCTCGCATGCGTACACATTCAGTTCCATGGCATACAGCAGGTAGATATTGGGGACATATGAACTCAGAAACATTAATGCCTTCTCTATTAGCTTATAACTTTGCAATGCTATGGAACGGGAACAACGTTGCCTATGAATCTTCTCCAGCAACTTCTCAAATGGAAGAAGAAGTAGGACATGAATTTGCTCACTTGATGAGCTACAAAAATGGTTGGGGACACATCGTTGCTGATGGTTCTTTAGCTAACTTAGAAGGCTTATGGTATGCCCGTAACATTAAATCATTACCATTTGCTATGAAAGAAGTAAAACCAGAATTAGTGGCTGGCAAATCAGATTGGGAACTATTGAACATGCCAACAAAAGAAATTATGGACTTATTAGAATCAGCTGAAGATGAAATTGATGAAATCAAAGCTCATTCAGCTCGTTCAGGTAAACATTTACAAGCAATCGGTAAATGGTTAGTCCCACAAACTAAACACTATTCTTGGTTAAAAGCTGCTGATATTATCGGTATCGGTTTAGATCAAGTTATCCCAGTACCAGTTGACCATAACTACCGTATGGATATCAACGAATTAGAAAAAATCGTTCGTGGCTTAGCAGAAGAACAAATTCCAGTGCTAGGTGTTGTCGGTGTAGTTGGTTCTACTGAAGAAGGTGCCGTTGACTCAATCGATAAAATTATTGCTTTACGCGATGAATTAATGAAAGACGGTATTTACTATTATGTACACGTTGATGCTGCTTATGGTGGTTATGGACGTGCCATCTTCTTAGACGAAGACAACAACTTCATCCCTTACGAAGATTTACAAGATGTTCACGAAGAATACGGTGTCTTCAAAGAGAAAAAAGAACACATTTCAAGAGAAGTGTATGATGCATATAAAGCAATCGAATTAGCAGAATCAGTAACAATTGACCCTCATAAAATGGGTTATATCCCTTATTCAGCTGGTGGTATCGTTATCCAAGATATCCGTATGCGCGACGTTATTTCTTACTTCGCAACTTACGTATTTGAAAAAGGTGCCGATATTCCTGCGTTACTAGGTGCTTATATCCTTGAAGGTTCAAAAGCTGGTGCAACAGCTGCTTCTGTATGGGCTGCACATCACGTTTTACCTTTAAACGTTGCAGGTTATGGTAAATTAATTGGTGCTTCAATTGAAGGATCACATCATTTCTATAACTTCTTGAATGATTTAACATTCAAAGTTGGCGACAAAGAAATCGAAGTCCACACATTAACTCATCCAGACTTCAACATGGTTGACTATGTGTTTAAAGAAAAAGGCAACGATGATTTAGTAGCAATGAACAAATTAAACCATGATGTATATGACTATGCATCATACGTTAAAGGAAATATTTACAACAACGAATTCATTACTTCACATACTGACTTTGCTATTCCAGATTATGGCAACAGCCCATTAAAATTTGTAAACAGCTTAGGATTTAGTGACGAAGAATGGAACCGTGCAGGTAAAGTAACTGTGTTACGTGCTGCTGTAATGACTCCATACATGAACGATAAAGAAGAATTTGATGTTTACGCTCCTAAGATTCAAGCTGCTTTACAAGAAAAATTAGAACAAATTTACGACGTAAAATAATTGAATCTTAAACGGAAAAAAGAAATGGTAACCGAATGAGGGAACGTTCGTCTGATTGATTTATTTAAGAGATAAATCAATCAGATGGCTAACCTCTTAACCAATTCTTTGTCTGGGTAAGAGGCAGTCGAATGACTGTTTTACTCAGCGTATAACAGTCATTCATGCTCCTTATCCAAAATCTTATAAGGAGTGTACAAAATTGGATAAACAACAAGTTAAAAAAATTGAATTAGGTACTTTTATCGGTTTAACAATGGCATTGTGTGCAACTGTACGTAGTATCCCAACACTTGCTGCTGTTGGTTGGACATTAATTTCTTACACAATTTTCGCGGTCTTATTCTTTGCTGGTCCAATCGCATTGATATCTGGTGAATTATCTACGATGCTTCCTCAAGAAGGTGGCCCTCAACTTTGGGTTAAAACTGCCTTAGGTAGCAAATGGGGTTTTGTTGTCGCTTGGTTACTATGGGTGCAAATGTTCCCAGGAATGGTAATGGTTGCTTCTACATTAGGCCCTTTGCTAGGTAATACATTTGGTAATGTTCATTTAGGTGAAAATCATTGGTTCGTATTAGGTTGTATCTTAGTGATTTACTGGATTATTACAATCTTGAACTTGAAATTTGATATGGCGAAAGTTGGCGGAAATATTGGTGTTTGGCTAGGTGTTTACATCCCAGTATTAGTTATGTTTGTTTTAGGTCTTCTTTCAATGATTAAAGTAGGCTTAACACCTGGCGGCTATTTAGGTGCCTTCTCTTGGTCAAAAGTTTTACCAAACTTAGAAAATATGGACACATTTAAATATCTAGCAGGGATTGCGTTTATCTTTGTTGGGATTGAAATGTCTTCTGTTTATATTCCTCGTTTGAAAGATGCAACAAAAAATTATACAAAAGGCGTTTTCATTTCATTAATTGGTTTAGTTTTATTAAACGTTATTAATGCAATGTTTGTTGCTAATATTGTTCCAAATGGCAAAATGGAATTGTCTAACATTACACAACCAATTTTGCTTTATTGTGACGTTTTAGGTTTACCAACAATTATTGGTAATATCTTTAGTTTCATGGTCTTCTTAGGTGTGTTATTACAATTATCTGCTTGGGTTACTGGACCATCAAAAACAATTATTCAAGTTGCTCGTGATGGCTTATTGCCACCAAAATTTGGTTTCCATCGCGAAAATAAATATGGCGTTTCTCGTAACGTTGTGTTAACACAATCTGTGGTTATCTCATTATTCGCTTTACTTTATGGGGTAATGGATGATGTCAACGCTGTATTCTTAACTTTAACAAATGCAACAACAATTATTTATAGTATTGTGTATGTATTGATTGCGATTTCCCTAATTAAATTACGTAAATCTCAACCAGATACACTACGTCCTTACCGAATTGGTAAAAAAGGTAATGGCTTAGCTTATTTAGTGGCAGCAATGTTAATTTTTAGTGTTATCATTGTTATTTTCGCCACATTAGGTACAACAACCGTGACTGATGCAGTCTTAGTTGCATTAATCACTATTGTCATGTTTGTGATTCCGTTAATCATTAATCGCTTTAAAAAAGCAAGTTGGGCAACGGAAGTAAAAGAAGATTTAGGTGAATAAAAAGGCCAGCAATTATTTTGCTGAGTGCCTCTTCATCTGATGACTATAGTAAATTGTCGTTTGGAAACTGAAGCAAGTTCGATTATTGCTTCAGTTTTCGCTTTCCATAAAAGGAGGTTTTCATATGAAATCAACGAAACCCACTGTTTCGTTCGCTGAAAGTTTAGGCATTTTGATTGCCTTGTTAGCGATTCTCGGGTACTTAATTATTGGTCAAAAATTAACCCCTCACATACCGATTCTTTTTGTATTCATGTTGTTGTTGCTTTATGGCAAATGGAAAGGATTTTCTTGGGATGAGATCCACGAAGGCATTGTGGAAGGGATTAAACCAGGGATCATTCCGATTATTATTTTCTTGTTGATAGGTGTCTTAGTTGCTACTTGGATATTGTCTGGGACGATTCCAACAATTATGGTCTATGGTTTTAAAATTATCTCAGTGAAGTTCTTCTTACCAACCGTTTTTGTGGTCTGTGCACTAGTTGGTGTGACGGTAGGGAGCTCCTTTACGACTGTTTCAACTATGGGGATTGCCTTTCTAGGTATTGGACATATTCTTGGATTCGACAATGCGATGACAGCTGGTGCAGTTGTTTCAGGTGCCTTTTTAGGGAACAACATTTCACCGTTATCTGATACAACAAACTTAGCTGCTGGAATTGGTGGCGTGAACCTTTTTGAACATATACTAAACATGATGTACACTGTTATTCCGGCGTTTATTATTTCGATTGTCGGCTATATCTTCTTGGGGCATCAATCTGGTTCAGCGGATTTACAATCGGTTGATGCAATGGTCCAAACGTTACATCAAGGATTCTGGATTTCACCGATTACATTGTTGCCAGTAGCGGTTTTATTCTTATTCGCTTGGAAAAAGGTACCAGCTATTCCAACGTTATTAGTCGGCTCTACAGTGGCGGTCATCTTAGCTTTTATAAATGATCATCACCTAAGTTTAGCGAAAGTTTCTACCATTTTAATGAGTGGTTATGTGGCAGATACAGGGGATCAAAGTATTGATACACTTTTATCTCGTGGTGGGATTGAAAGCATGTTAGGTTCTGCTGCGTTGATTATTTTGGCATTAGGTTTGGGCGGCTTGTTGATTAAGTTTAACATCGTGGCTACTTTAATTGATAAAATTAAAGGCTATGTGAATAATCCAGCCAAATTAATCGCTTTAACTGCTTTAAGTTCTGTGGGAATTAACTTACTAGTTGGCGAACAATATTTGTCAATTATTTTACCAGGGGAAACATTTAAATCCTCATTTACTCGTTTAGGTATTGATAAAAAATATTTAACTCGTACTTTGGCAGATGCTGGGGCGGCAGTCAACTCGTTAATTCCTTGGGGAGTTAGTGGTACCTTCATTATGGGAACGTTAAAAGTTGGTGCACTAGAATACTTACCATATGCCTTTTTCCCATTGCTTTGTCCCATTATCACCGTTATTTTGGGGATATTCTTAAAAAAACAACAAGGGGAAAACAAAAAAGCACCAGGGACTAACGTTGAATTGTGAGTTTTTTCAGATAATTAAACAATTGGTTACGATTGAACCTCAGTGTATCTACTGATTGGTTCAATCGTTTTTTCGTCACAGATTTTTTACAATTCTTCATATAATCTTTGAAGCTCCTTAAAGGCAATTTAATTATTCTAAGTTATGATACAAAGGATCAATCAAATAGGTGGATGAACGTGGTGTTAAACTCATAGAGACTAACAGTAGTTTATTCTTGCTCAATGTTGAGGTGTAGGTTCGAATCCTACCGTCCACTTTCTGTTATTTAAACCAACTTAGAACGAAACACAAACAAGTGACGGATACACATGATTAAGGTACAATAAGGGTAGGGAAAACAAGGAGGAATTCTTATGAAAAAGATAGGGCTTATTTCTAGTGCTTTTCTTTTAACCCTTGCTTTAGCAGCATGCGGCGGCGGAAAAAGTACAGAAAATACGGATAGTCGTTCCAGTGCTGCGGAAAGTACCACAGTCGAGAGTACAAAAGCATCTGCTACAAAAGAATCAAGTAGCAAAGCAACAACAAAATCTAGTGATGCGAAACCGTCAGGAACAACAACAGCTGATTCGAAAGCAACAGCTTCTTCTACGAAGGAAGCGGCAAATAATGGCTCAGCAGAGAAGCAATCACCAGCGAAAAATGCGAATCCAGATGACCAAGCCAACCAAGTGCTTAACCAGCTAGCAAACATGTTTCCTGGTCAAGGCTTACCGCAGGCAATTTTAACGAGTCAAACGAATAACTTTTTAACTGCAGCGACAACATCACAAGCGGATCAAAACAATTTCCGTGTTTTATATTATGCAGAAAAAGAAGCGATTCCAGTGAATGATGCACGTGTCAATCAGTTAACGCCAATTAGTTCTTTTGAGAAAAAAACATATGGCTCTGATGCCGAAGCAAAAAATGCAGTGAACCAAATCATTGACAATGGCGGTCAGCCAGTAGATTTAGGTTACAATATTACTGGGTATAAACAAGGGGCGGCAGGTTCTAGTTACTTATCTTGGCAAGAAGGCAATTGGAGTTTAGTCGTACGGGCCTCAAATATCAATGGTGAATCGCCTGATGATTTAGCGAAAAATGTTGTCAACATTTTGGAACAAGAAACATTACCAGCACCGAATACCGTTGGTCAAATCACACTGAACGTGGCAGGAACCACTGACTATAATCGCAACTCAGTAGTTTGGCAAGCCGGTACAGTCGTTTACTCTGTCCATCATTTTGACCCAATTCAAGCAGTGAAGATGGCAACATCAATGTAATTAATAAAAAGAAAGCGTGCGACAATGCCATTGTCGCACGCTTTCTTTTATTATTTTTGTTCTGTATAACCTTGTGACTCCACCAATTCTTGGCTTTTCTTCATGCTGATTCCCTTAGAAGAATCTCCATCAATCTGGAGACCATCCACTTTTTTGGCTTTATCATAATCAAGTTTTTCATAATTAATCGTCAATTTTTCGATGGCTTGTTTGTCCTCATAGGTCAGTTTGTAATCAAGCCCTTTGATGTCCTCATATTGTTTAGAAACGGGTTCCAACGCTGTTTTTGCCTCTTCTTTTGTAATCCCCAATTTGTCATAAGAAACAATGTTTTTAGCCGTTTGCGTTAAGACTTTATCTCCTTGGTACGTATAGGTTAAGGTGGAATCAATCCCATCTTGTGGCGAACCTACAAAGGTTTTTGTCTCTATTTTTGAACCGCAACTTGCAAGAAAGAATACCCCAATAAAAATTAAAAATACGCGTAAAAACTTTTTCATTTCTAGATAACCTCCTTTAGCTGTTTATTCTTGACTGTAACATAACACGGCAAATAATTACTGTTAAGTAGAAAGCTTGTGAGAAGTCCAGCAAATAAAAAACTTGCCTCTTCTCATAAAAATGAAGAGGCAAGTTTTTTATTTAGTAATATCACTTAAATCTGGTTGTGAGTGGGCCAACCGACTGGCAGCCGCAGCCGCAATTGCGCCCACGATATCATCCAAGAATGTGTGGACATGTTCGCCATCATGCGCATTTAACTCTTTTAAAATGCCTGGTTTTACCTTGTCGATATACCCATAGTTCGTAAAACCGATAGATCCATAAACATTTACAATGGAGAGCGCCATAATTTCATCAATGCCATAAAGCCCTTCATCTTCCGTTAAAATTTCTTGTAACGGTGAGAGTAGCTTGTTTTCTTCTGCCAGAATATCCAGTTGGACACCTGTAATAATCGCGTTGTGTACTTCACGCTTTGTTAACACTGCATCAATACTTTCTAAACAAGTATCTAATGTTAAATTATCAATATAATCTTTTTGTAAAAATAACACAAGTTCAGCTAAATCATTCATTGTTACGCCACGTTCTTGCAATAAACGACGTGCGCTATTTTCTAACGTATCTCCTTGGATTACCATTTTTTGTCCTCCTAATTTCTGCTTTAGTTGAAGTTCTTCTTTCATGGTACCAAAAAGAACGATAAAGGGGAATTAGAATCTATTTTGGTAGAGAATAATTTAGTTGAAGTGTTATTTTTAGTTAAAAATTACTAAGCGTTCGGTTGTAACGATGACATCACTTGTTTTAATTGTGTCACTGATTTTTGGAAGAGTTCTTTTTCAGCAGCATTCAGATTCAATTCAATAATGTCAGTAACACCTTGATTGCCAACGACTGCAGGAATCCCTGTAAATACATCTTGTTGCCCATATTGCCCATCTAAGTAAGCTGAGACAGGTAAAATGGCTTGTTCATTATTTAAAATGGCTTTAACAATGCGTGCAGTACTCATACCAATCCCATAATAGGTCGCTTGTTTGCGATCGATAATTTCATAAGCTGTATTTTTCACTTTATCAGAAATGATTGGTAAATCGTCACTAGTTAAGCGCTCTGTCGTATCCACAATTTCTAAAATAGGTTTGGTACCAATCATGGTATGAGACCAGACAGCCACTTCAGAATCCCCGTGTTCGCCAATAATATAGCCGTGAACATTGCGTGGATCAATCGCTAAACGTTGAGACAGTTCTTTGCGGAAACGAGTTGTGTCCAAAGTTGTACCAGTTCCAATTACTCTTGAAACAGGTAAACCAGAAGCTTGCCAAGCCACATAAGTCAGTACATCGACAGGATTTGAGGCAATCACTAAAATTCCATCAAAACCAGATTTCATGATATTGTTAACAATTGTTTTCATAATTTCTGCATTGATTGAAACCAAATCTAGACGACTTTGCCCAGGTTTTTGATTAGCGCCAGCTGTAATCACGACGATATCGGCATCTTGGCAGTCTTGATAGTCGCCAGCCCAGACGTTTACATTTTCTTGACCCCAAGACACACCATCTAATAAGTCAATTGCTTCGCCTTCAGATTTGGCTTTGTCAATATCAACTAAGATTAATTCATTCGCAATCCCTTGGTTGATCATGGAATAGGCAATACTTGTGCCAACAAAACCAGTACCAATAATTGCGACTTTTTTGTTAAATACTTTCATCGTTCATCTCTTCTTTCTGTAATATTTCTTTCTTAGTGAATTATATCACGAACTTTTTAGGTGTGGTTATAGCAATCTGTAATAGTCTTTATTAACAATTTAAATAAGGGAAGCGTGCTTTTTTTGTTATGATAAGAGTAGGAAAATAGAGAAGATAAGGAGGCAAAATGACAACGACAACAGTGTATTATGCAAGCAATAATGAAAAACAGCCGAACCGTTTTCAACTAGTTATCGGTAGCTGTAGCTATGAACTTCCAAAAATAGAAATCTACGAAATTCTGGAATGTATCGCTTTAGCATATGGCTATCAAAAAGAACCATTCATTGAAGAACAAACAGAATGTTTTGTTAAAGGCAACCGTTGTATACATGTTTCCCAACAAGCGACGACGTTGACTTTTGTTGTGAATGATCTGCGTTTAGTAATGGAAAAACAATGCCGAAATCACGAAGAAGTCTTTCAAGAAGTCAATCATATTTTATTGAATATTTTTGAGGAGACCCCTTGTGTTTTTCTCGAAAAGTAGGAAAGAAGGATTAAGATGAAACAGGTGAAAATAACAACTACCTCAGACTTGATTAATGGCGGCTGCAATGCCTGTCCGAATGTGAAGTGTACGAATTATCTTGTTCATGTAGAAGATGAAACAATTGCGTTAGAAACGCTAACCGTTGCAGATTTAGTAACTTTATTAGCACTCAAAGAAGGGTTTCGTCAAAAATTAGTTATGGAAATGTTCGAAGAATATACGATGTTTGAAAGGGAAACTCATCAAGTTGTATTCAAGGAAGAGGAAACGAGAATTCTTTTTCAATCAAAAAAACAGACCATTCAAAGCACTCTTTTGTCTAAAGAACCACAACAAGTGTTCCAAGAAACCCAGCAAATTTTACACCAACTATTTGAGTTAGAACCTTTTGAATTTGAATTGGTAGAGGAAACTGATGAATAAAAAACAGGAAAACGATTTAGCGAAAGCTAAGTCGTTCTCCTGTTTTTTAGGTTTGTCGTTCACGAATTTTTTCAACGATTCGGTTATAAACTTCAGAGAAGGAAGTATTGGCATGGTGATCGGTCTGGACAATGAAAATTTTTCGAGAAGCAAAGGACTGATCAATTGGTTGCCAAGGGATCTCATCGGAAATAGATAATCGAGAAACAATTGATTGCCCAATGTTATTTTTTAGCAATTGTAACAGGACTTCGTTGTTGTTTAATTCGATAATTGGTAAGTTGATGCTGTGTTCGTTGAGATAAAGCTCATTGAAAAAACGTAAGCCAGAGTTCTTTTCTCTTAAGAGCCAAAATTTTGAAGCGGCATCTCCTGCTAGAACTAGTTGGTCTTCATAAACAATTTCTTTGTGTAGATTTTTGGTTTCAATGGGTTTTTCAATTAGTCCAATGTGGGCATGATTATTTTGAACCATATCCACGACTTCGTTTGAATTCATCAATTGAATCGAAAAGTTGATGAGTGGAAAAGCGGTAACCAAACTCTCCATAATATCTGGCAATAAATAAATAGCAACTGTATTTGAAGAGGCTATAATGCAGTCCTCTTTAAAATTCTCTTTTTCTGCAGCTTGCGCAAAAGAAGTAGTTAAGCTTTCAATAATCGAGAGCATTTTTGGATATAAAAAATCAGCTTCTTTGGTAGGAATAACCGATTGTTTTCCATTACGATAGAACAGCTTGATCGAAAAGTGTTGCTCTAATTTCTTGATTTGCAAAGAAACAGTTGGCTGAGAAATATACAATTGTTTGGCCGCCGTACTAAAATTTTTGGTTTCATACACAGCAATAAATGTTTTGATCCATTCGAACATAAAATCGCCTCTTTCTATTTACTATCTTAATAGTTGGTATTGCAAATATTTATTTTACAAATATAAATATTTCATTTAGTATAATAACATACTTTTGATTAATATCAATAATAATAAATAAAGACGGAGTGTGACTACATAATGGTAGAAAGTGCGAAAAAATTCTTGCGGAAAGTCCCGATTCCCATTTGCGGACTAATTTTAGGGATGGTTTCTTTGGGGAATTTACTTTATTCCTTGGGATATGCAACAATTGGGACCATTTATTGTGTACTTGGCAGTCTCTTAATGATTTTAGTTATTTTAAAAATTATTTTTACAATGAAACATGCATTAAGCACCTTAGATGATCCAATTATTGCTTCGGTATCACCAACATTTACAATGGCTTTAATGGTTATCTGTGTTTTCTTAGATCGGATATTTACCAATGCTGCTTGGATTAACGTGTTGTGGATTGGCGCAGTGATTTTACATTTTATTTTAATGATTTATTTTGTAGCGGTGCATATTTTTCCAACAAAAATCGAACTGGAACATATTTATCCAAGCTGGTTTATTACGTTTGTCGGCATTGGCGTTATTCCTAATACTTCTCAATTGTTTATCAATGAGTTGGGAAAAATTGTTTTTTGGGTAGCGTTGTTCTTTTATTTACTCTTGTTACCAATTTTAATCAAGAGAATTACGAAGTCGAAAGAAATGCCTGAATCGACCATTCCTTTATTGACGATTATGACAGCGCCAGGTTCGTTATGTTTAGCTGGCTATATTTCAATGGGTGGTCATTTGTATATGCCATTAGTTGTTTTCTTGCTAATTTTATCTCAATGTATTTATGGGATTGTAGTAGTGAATCTATATAAAATTATGCAAGTGACATTCTATCCAAGTTATGCTGCCTTTACATTCCCATTAGTAATTTCTGCGACAGCATTAGTCAAAGTTAAACCTTTATTTGCAGAAAAGGTAGGCCTAACGAGTCTGTTAAATATTTTGTCTACTTTTGAACTTTTATTAGCTGTGGCTATTGTAAGTTATGTGTTCATTCGATATTGCATTTTTTTATTCCAAAGAGAAAATAACACGAAAAAAGTGGAATTAAATTAAAAAAAAGAGAGGAAGCAAAGAGGTGAAGAAACTATTAATTACTGGAGGAGCTGGCTTTATTGGTTCTAATTTGGCTAATTTTTATAGTCAACAGTATCAAGTTTTTGTGATTGATGATTTGTCCATGGGGCGAGTGTCAAATTTGCAACAAACTGAGCAGTTGGTTTTTATTAAAGGAAGTGTGACGGATCAGCAATTATTGGACGAAGTACTTTCAAAGCATTCGTTTGAGTATATCTTTCATCTTGCGGCCGTGGCAAGCGTGGCAAGTTCTGTGGCACAGCCTCTAGAGACCCACGAGGTCAATTTTTTAAGTGTATTGAAAATATTGGAATCAATAAAAAAATATCAAAAAGAGCTCAAACGTTTTGTTTTTGCTTCGTCGGCAGCCGTTTACGGTGCAGAGCCAACGTTGCCTAAAAGAGAAACTTCGGTGATTTGCCCTTTGAGTCCCTATGCTATTGATAAGTTTGCTGCTGAACGTTATGTTCTCAATGAATACCATTTACATGGGGTACCTACAAGCGCAGTTCGCTTCTTTAACGTCTATGGTCCCAATCAAAATCCTGCTTCACCCTATTCTGGTGTCCTGTCCATTTTGATGGATTGTTATATCCAATTAGAGCAAGGGCAAGCAAGCCAATTTCAAATATTTGGAGATGGTCAGCAAACACGTGACTTTATCTACATTGATGATGTCCTAACTGCATTAGATTTAGTAGCAACCAAAAGTGAAGCGTTGGGACATGTTTATAATGTGGGTACCGAAGTTGCCATTTCCCTTAATCAATTAATTGAAGAAATGAACCAATTAGTGGGACTTTCTTTGCCAGTTTCTTATCAAAAGGAACGAGATGGCGATATAAAATATTCTCTTTCAGATAGTTCTGCTTTGAAAGGCTTAGGTTTTTCGCCCGTTTATTCAATTCAAGAAGGACTTCAAAAATATCTTAAGTTTACCCATAATACCCAAAATAGATAAAAAAAGACGAGACTTATTTGTTAAGTCTCGCCTTTTTTTGTGCAAATGTTTCGCCCCAATGGCAAAGTGAAGAGAGGGCATCGTAAAGAGCATATCCTTCCGGAGTGAGCGTATATTCCACACGCGGGGGTAGTTCGTTAAAGGATTCTCGATGGACTAGGCCATCTTTTTCCATTTCTCTCAAGCGATCTGTCAGGACGCGCTGAGTGATTCCGTCGAGCGCACGCATCAATTCACCGTTGCGCTTGGTTCCTTGGAATAATTCATCCATTAATGATAATTTCCATTTGCCGTTAATGGTGGAAAGGGCTAAGTTGATACTGGTTTGTTTATCAGTTGTCATAGTTTCTCCTTGTGACACGTAATGGTTACTTTTTTCTTCCTAGGTGAATAAAAAGTGCGTACTTTTTTTCTCCATCATAGTGAGTAATAATAACTATGTCAAGTAAGGCAAGAGGAAGGAAGAAGAAATATGATGTATCAAGATGTTGTTCGCAGCCGCCGCTCAGTTCGGGATTTTATGCCAGATGTTGAGATTCCTAAAGAGGAATTAATGGCCATAATTGAGGAAGCGATGTTCGCGCCAAATAGTACCAATTTAAATTCATGGCGTTTTTTAATTGTCACAGAAAAAGAACAAAAAGAGGCCCTTTACGAAGTTTCGATGCAACAACCAGCAGTTAAAGGGGCAGCGGCGGTGATTATTTTATTAGGTGATTTGACTGCTTATACAGTGGCAAATGCAGATGAAATCAGTGCTAAAGCTGTCGCACAAGGAACGATGACGGAAGAAATTCGTCAAGGAATTAATGAAAATGTTTCTTGGTACTATGATGTTAGCGAAGAACAAAAAAGAGAGTGGCTAATGTTAGACCAAGGCTTAGTTGCAATGCAGCTGATGCTTTCTGCAAAAGATCGAGGCTATGATACTGTGGCGATGTCTGGTTTTGAAACAGAAGCGGTTCGCAAGTTATTTAATATTGAGGATCATTTAGTGAACGGACTGATTATTCCGATTGGCAAAGCTCAAACACCCGGCTTTGAAACAGTCCGACGAGATGTTTCAGAAGTAGTAACTTGGTTAGATTAAAAAGCTAAACAGTTCTGCAATTGCTGTTTATTAGATTTTGAGCGTGGAACAAACATCCAAAGTGATTGTTGTCCCACGTTCTTTTTTTGTTGATCATCCGCTTTTGAGAATGGCCAGAGAAGACGTTTAGTGAACCAATTTTGAAAGAAAGTGATACACTAGAAGAAAAAGAAGTGGGGCGACCTTATGCGTTATGTCATAATGCAGTCACGAGATATTCGTGAAAATTTAGCAACGGAAGATTATCTATTAAACACTCTCTCTTTTGAAGAGCCCTTAGTATTGTTCTATATTCAGGAACCCTGTGTTATTTTAGGCCGAAATCAAAATGCTTATGAAGAAATTGACTTAGCTTATGCTAGAGAGAAGGGAATCGTTATTACTCGCCGTTTATCGGGCGGTGGTGCTGTTTATGATGATCTCGGGAATGTCAGCTTTAGTTTTGTTGTTCAGGAAGGACACCAAGCTTTTGGGGATTTTAAAGCGTTCACTAAACCAATTATTGAAGCATTACATAAAATGGGCGCAACGGGGGCCGAGATTAGCGGTCGCAATGATTTATTAATTGATGGGAAAAAATTTTCTGGCAATGCCATGTATACAAAAAAGGGGAAGATGTATACTCATGGTACCTTGATGTATGATGTTGATTTGGCAGAAGTTCAACGTGTTTTAACTGTTTCTAAGAAAAAAATTGAATCAAAAGGGACAAAATCTGTTCGGGGACGCGTAACCAATTTACGGCCGTACTTAGACGAAAAATATCAAAAATTAACCATTGAGGAATTTCGCAATCGTTTACTGATGGAGCTCTTTGATGTCGAATCTCTAACTGAAATTGCGGAGAAAGAATATGTCCTAACCAAAGCAGATCAGCAGGAAATTAGGAAATTGGTCGCTGAAGTGTATGGCAATGAAGCTTGGATTTTTGGTGAAGCGCCTAAATTTACGATCAAAAAAGAAGAAAAGTTTAAAGGCGGCATTGTGGATGCACGTTTGACTGTTGAAAAAGGTAAAATAATTGAGTTAACGATTTATGGTGATTACTTTGCCAAAAAAGAAACAGCGGAAATCGTTGCGGCTTTATTAGGTGTGGACTATCAGTATTCATCAATTTGGCAAGCATTAGCAGCGTTTAACTTTGAAGACTACTTTGTAAATATCACCAAAGAAGAATTTGTTCATTTATTGGTGGATTAATAAACGTGCTGGGACAAAAGTTAAAGAATCTTTTGTCCCAGCACGTTTATTTAATGATGGTTGGCTCTCGCTAGAAAAATTTTCCATGAACATCCCAATTGCCAGTATCTTTGGCTTTTTTCAATGTTTGCATTCGACGGAAGCCAACAGGATGATCGGATAAGAAGTTACTCAATTTAAGCCAGATGGTATCATCATGTAAATCAATACTGTGAAAGTATTCTTCTAAATCCACACGACTGCCCATGTATTTTCCTGAAAATAAATAAATCATGCTTAAAGCACCTTCTTCTGCGTAGTATAAACCTGCGCGATCAGCGGTATATTCTTGCGTTCTTGTAAAACTTTTATCTAACGCAACTGGTTTCAAAATAATGGATAACATTAGTCGCCATAAATTAGTGTGCCCACATTTATGGTGTCCTAGCTCGTGTGCCAAAATAAAGCGAATCAGCGAAAAATCGCCTGTATTGTACGCGATGTCCAACAAATCACTGTGAATGACAACATAGCGTCTGTGTAAAGAGCATTTTGCCGCAAAAGCGTTTAAGACACCATTCCCGTTGATTAAATAAAGACGTGGCATCCTTAATTTTTTAGTGCCAAAGCCCATTTCTTTTGCCAAATCAATATACAAGGAATAAATTTCTGGTAACTGATTTTCTGTAATTTCCACTCCGTTAGAAGCAGTATCCATGTACATATAACGAATGGTAAAAAAAGCAATGACTGGCGCAATTGGTGCAATTAAGACAATTAATAACCAGTCAGGAATCGGCAAATCACTCAATATCAATAAGGCAACTAACCCCAATGCGAAAAACAATAAAACAAAACCAATGATAATCATTGGCACTTCAAAACGATAACGTAACTTAGCAACAGAAATTTCTTTCTTTTTTTCCTGCGGTTGACACATAAACATTCCTCCCCAAACATTTCCCAAACACTTTTTCAAATAAAATGACTTATCTGTTACTTCTAATATACCATTGGTTAATCGATAATGACAATGGTGGGAACTTGAATAAAGGTAATTATATCAAGTGATTAATGAAAGGGACTCGTTGTACGCAGGGAATTGGTCTATCTTGATTAAATAAAATTTTAATAATCTAACTGTTTTAGACGTAATAAAGTAGTTTCTGGAGTTAATTTTTTAATAACATACAAACGCAAAATCGCATGTTCAATTTTTTGTTCTTCTGGTGATAGCGCCGAATTTATATAGGATAACTTCTCGATTAAATAGGTTAAAAATGAGCCAGCACCTTGGCTGCCCACTAAGAAGCCCATTTCTTCCGTTTCGGTTAATTGTTGTTTTTTTAAGTGGTAAATTTCTTGTGCAAGTGCCCCCGAGATAATGATTTCATCTGTTTGCTTGTTCAAATTTGTTAGTAAGTCGCTTTTTGTTGCTACTGTAACAGTTTCCATTGCACTCATCCTTTGCTTTTATATGATACATCTAGTATAACATGGTCTCACTTTTTTTATTTTTCCTCTTGCTCTGGTACGCGTTTCATAAGGTAAGCTATGTGTATCAAAATATTGGAGGGCATGAAAATGAATGTTATAGTGGAGATAAGCGATAGACTTGGTATGGATTACTATTTTGTCTCGGTGACTACGACGGCCAAAAGTCTGCAGTTAAATAGTCCCAAAAAATACTATAAGATTTGGCATCAAGAAATTCCGTACCATCAGATAACGGAGTGGCACTTGACACAGCAGGAGGATATTCAGGAAATTTCTTTTGCTTGGCAGGAGACCTTTTATCGTTTTGTTGATTACGGAACAGGAATTGTGCCTTATTTAACTCAATTTTGTAAAGTAATGAGGTGAAAGTATGACAACAATTCGAGAAATTGCGCGCCTTTCAGGATCTTCAGTTACGACTGTTTCGCGTGTGATTAATCATCATCCGTATGTTTCTGAAGAAAAACGACTGAAAATCCAAGCAATTATCGATGAGTTGGGCTATAAGCCCAATATATTAGCGAGAAATCTTAGCTTTGGGAAAAGTAATACATTAGGTGTCATGGTTCCTTACACGAATCAACCTTATTTTGATGCTATTTTAAGTGGGATTATCCACCAAGCATTTCAGCAAGGGATGATGGTCAGTTTATTACCAACGGATTATGATAAAGAAGTTGAAAAAAGTTACTTGGAAAAAATGGCGACGGGTGCGTTTGATGGCATGATTGTTTTGTCAAAGGCAAATCCTTTAAGTGTGTTTGCTCCGTATAAAGAGCAAGTTGTTTTTTGTGAAAAAATAGAAGACCCTAGTTATGCTAGTATCTATATCGATCGTTTAACCGTTTATCGGCGGGTTTTCCAAGCGTTGAAACAACAAGGATGTAGTGAAGTGGCAATTACGATTAACCGTGCACCAGAAAAAAGTACAAGCGCACGCTATTTAGTTGACGCATATCAGGAAATTTATGGAGTGATTCCTGAAAATCGGTTATTTAAGGACTGTTTAACCTATGAAGATGGGTGTGAAGTAGGACGACACTGTGGGCAAGATCCAACGCTCCAAGCGGTTGTGACCAACGGTGATGAAATTGCCGCAGGGATTCAAGCCGTTATTGAAAGACCACTCTTTTTAGTGGGACAGGAAAAAACTTTATTAAGTGAAATTTTAAATTTTTCAACAATCTGTCATCCATTAATGGAATTAGGGGAAAAAGCCACACACTTATTTCAAGAAAAACGGCCGAAAACGATTCAATTGACTTCTACATTTATTAATCGACAACCAGATTTTTCTTTTTCTTAGAAAAAAGCTGGTTGTTTTTTCTTTGGTAGAATAAGGTTTTTCGCTAAAAAATAAAAAAACTTACAAAAAGTAAGACAAAAAGCTTTACTTACTTTTAGTAAGGTAGTATAGTAAGCATGTAAACAAAATTAAATGAATTTACTGAGGAAATTCGAAAGGATGAACATATTATGTCAAAATTTACTGAAATGATGAAAAACCGTCGTTCAATCTATGCTTTAGGAGAAAACTTACCAATTTCAAAAGAAGAAGTAACTGCTTTAGTAAAAGAAGTTGTTAGAGAAAGTCCAACAGCTTTTAACTCTCAAACACAACGTGTTGTGTTCTTATTCGGCGATGCTCACAAAAAATTATGGGCAATGACTGAAGATGCCTTAAAACCATTAACTCCAGCAGAAGCATTTTCAAACACACAAGCTAAATTACAAGGTTTTGCAGCTGGTGCGGGCACAATTTTATTCTTTGAAGATACAGATATCGTGAAAAACTTACAAGATAGCTTTCCATTATATGCGGATAACTTCCCTGTTTGGTCTGAACAAGCAACTGGTTTAACACAAGCGAACGTTTGGACTGCCTTAGCGCAAGAAAATATTGGCGCAAACTTACAACACTACAACCCAGTCATTGACGAAGCGGTTGCTGCAGAATGGTCAATTCCTGCAAACTGGAATTTACGTGCACAAATGGTTATTGGTTCCATTGAAGCGCCAGCTGGCGAAAAAGAATACATGGAAGATAGTGCTCGTTTTAAAGAATTCAACTAAATCATTGCTTTAGTAAAACAAAGAGGAAAGGAGTGAAAGCAAATGGTTCAAGCATTACCAAGTAATATTGGGATTCAACAAGTCACTTTGAAAGTGGCTGATTTAGATAAAATGGTAAACTTTTATACGAAAACAATTGGCTTAAAACTTTTAAAACAAGGAGAGGGACGTGCTTGGCTAGCGCCACAAGGCACCAACGATGCAATTCTTGTCTTAAAAGAACTAACAGCAGGGGAAGAAAATCAGGGTACCACTGGCTTGTACCATATTGCTTTCCTGCTACCAACCCGCAAAGATTTAGGCAATATGTTGCTGTGGCTTTTGCAGGAAAATGTGCAAATTGGCGCAGCAGATCATGGCTATAGTGAAGCCCTTTACTTAAGTGATCCAGAAAATAATGGCATCGAAATTTATTGGGATAAACCAGAAGAAGTCTGGGATATTCGTCCAAATGGTGAAATTATCGGTGTGACAGAAGAATTAGACGGTGATAGTTTAGCTGCAGAAGCTGACGGTCACTGGCTAGGAATTTCCGAAGGTTCTAAAATTGGACACATTCATTTGAAAGTGGCCGATTTAGATACCACTGAAACGTTCTATAAAAATTTAGGGTTTGGCTTAAAGTCTAACTTTGGTCAACAAGCGAAGTTTTTTGCAGCGGGTCAGTACCATCATCATATTGGGACAAATACATGGAGCGGCAAACAGCTGCCAACGATTCAAGAAAATCAATTTGGCTTAGAAAATTACACCTTCCGTTTACCAACTGCGGCAGATTTAGAGATCGTCCAAGCCAATGCGGAAGAAGCAAAGTTACATTTTATTGCCAAAGATCATTTACTTGCGTTAGAAGATCCTAGCGGCATGATTATTCAATTTACCTATTAAAACCACTCTCAAACTAGCCCTTCGTTAGAAAATGAAGGACTAGTTTTTTTGCATTGTTTTGCATTTATTTGCAAAATGATGCAAAAGGTGCTATCTTTACTTAGAAGAGGTGAGGAAGCATGTTGATTGAAGAACGTTTAGCCAAGATTCAAAAAATAGTGAATGAACAAAAAAGTATTTCCATGGAAGCGTTAGCGGAGCAAGTCTCCGTTTCAAAAGATACTATTCGGCGAGATTTAATTCGTTTAGAAAAGGAAGGACATTTAAAGAGAACGCATGGTGGCGCTATCTCAGTGCAGTCTGAAGCAACTATTTATGATTATGCTCAACGAATAATGAAGCATCCAGAGAAAAAACAAGCCATTGCCCAAAAAGTTTGGGCAAATATTCCCAAACAAGCGTCCATTTTTTTTGATTCATCAACCACGGTGGAAGCAGCTATTCGAGCGATGGAAAATAGTCCGATTCACGCGATCACGAACTCTCTCAGTCATGCGCTACTTCTAGCGCAAATGGATCAAACAAAAATTACAGTATTACCTGGGCAACTGCATAAACAACAACTCTTTTTGTTTGGGGCGGAAACAGTCGCTAAGGTTGGGGAATTTGCCCCCGACTATACATTATTAGGTGTGTTTGCGTTATCTGAACAAGGATTATTTATTCACACAGAAGAAGAAGGTCAAGTCAAACGGCGAATGATTCAACAAGGCAAACAAGTCATTGCCTTAGCAGACCAAACGAAATTAAACAAAACGGGTTTATTTAAAATTTGCGAATTAACAGAAATTGATTGTTTAGTGACAGATACACGACCTGATGAAAAATTCTGTGAACAGTTAGCGCAAGCAGGCATAACGTTGATTGTCGCAGATGAATAATGGAGGATAATAATGAAGCGAAAAATTAATTATACACATATTGCTGAACCTACTGTTTTTGAGAATGTTTTTCCAACGTATTTGACGAATGAAACGATGATGGCGCGCAAGCAGAAAGTATTACAACGAATGGAAACAGAAAAATTCGATCAATTAGTTTTCTATGCAGACAAAGAGCATGGCAGTAATTTTGAATACTTAACTGGCTTTATTCCGAGGTTTGAAGAAGGACTCCTTGTGTTAAATAAGGATGGTATGGCGACACTTATTTTAGGTAATGAAAATTTAAAACTGTGCCAACATGCCCGCATCTCAGCCGATTTAATTCATTATCCAGCTTTTTCGCTACCGAATCAACCAATGGCTGGAGAACAAAAGTTGTCGCAGATTTTTGAAACGCTTCTCGATGAAACTGCTCAAAAAATAGGTATCGTTGGTTGGAAAATGTTTACAACACAACAGCAAGAACCTGCTACTATGTTTGATGTGCCATATTTTATTGTCGAAGCACTGAAAAAAGCGCTGCCGAAAGAAGCTCGTTTACTAAATGGGACCCACTTATTGATTGGAGCAAAGGGGGCCCGCACAACAAATAATGCTAACGAATTGGCGCACTATGAATATGGGGCGAATTTGGCTTCTCGCAGTATGTTAAAGGCCTTAAATGCAATTGAAATAGGACAGCGTGAAACGGACATTGGGGCTTTGTTAAATGATGAAGGTCAAACGCCGACGGTAGTAACCATTGCGGCAACTGGTCAACGTTTTGAATATGCAAACATGTATCCGACTGCCAAAGAAATTCAGTTAGGTGATGCCTTATCATTAACTACAGGCTACAAAGGCGGCTTGTCTAGCCGAACAGGTTTTGTTATTGAAAACGAGCAGCAATTGCCAGAAGCGCAACGTGATTATTTAGAGCGCGTAGCAAAACCCTATTTTCAAGCTGTCGTTCACTGGCTTGAAACCATTCGAATCGGACTGTTAGGGCGAGAAATGTACCAAGCGATTGAAGAACAGTTACCAAAAGAAATCTATCACTGGCATTTGAATCCTGGGCATTTAGTTTCGGATGATGAATGGATGTCGTCGCCTATTTATCCAGATTCAGCCATTCGCTTGGAAAGTGGCATGCTCTTTCAAGTGGATATTATTCCTTCTGTACCTGGTTATACAGGGGTGAGTGCAGAAGAATGTGTGGCTTTGGCTGATGAAACATTGCAAAAAGAGATTCAGCAAACTTATCCAGACATGTGGCAACGGATTACGACACGCAAAGCCTATTTAAAGGAGACATTAAAGATTGATTTACCATCGGAGGTTTTACCAATGTCTAATTTAGTTGGTTACTTACGGCCTTTTTATTTAGCTAAAGACAAAGCTTTGTGTGTAGAAAAACCAGCTCCTAAATGAGTAGGTCCCTTTTTTTGAGTTTCTTTTGGGTCCTATTTATAATCAATATAGCGAAGGAAGAACACCAGAAGAGAGGCGTGATGGTAAATGCACTATCCTGAACATCTGAAAAAAGCAGTTTTAGCTAAAGCGAAAGACTTACCATTAGAAGGTTTTGTGGAAGGGCAAGGTTCGCAACAGCCAAAAGTGATGCTGATTGGGGAAGCCCCTGGAAAAGAAGAAATTAAAGAAAACGTACCATTTATAGGGCGTTCAGGTCAATTGTTGATGGAACAATTACAACAAGTTGGCTTAAGTCGTGAAACGGTGTATATCACCAGTGCGGTTAGGAGTCGACCTTTTTCTGTAAAAACAAAGCAGATTGCAAAAACGGGAGAAAGAGTAACCAAATTTCCTAATCGAACGCCAACCAAAGAAGAAATCAAAATTTTTGCGCCTTTGCTTGATTGGGAAATCGCTGTTTGCCAACCTGAACTAATTTTGACACTGGGGAATATTGGGTTGCAACGACTTTTAGGACCAAAGCCAACAATCACTGCAGTGCACGGAACGGTCATTCAGTCGCCCATTCAAACATTTGATGAGCAATCACAAAATTATCATTGGACGCAGAAAACCTATCAAATCATTCCACTCTTCCATCCAGCGGCTGTCTTTTATAATTATCGTTTAAAAGAAGTCGTGAAAGAAGATTGGCAAGTGGTTCAAAAACAACTGCAACTGCTTAAGAAAGTTTAAAATGAGAAAAATAAAAGGATGGTTGTTTTTTCGAAGAGAGAATGCTACCCTAGAAGTATCAATAAATAGACAGATTATTTAATCGCTGGGTTGAATAGTTGAAGGATTCTGATTTTTGCGTAAGCCTTGAAGCAAAAAGAATGAGTCCTTTTTTTGTTAGAAGGAGATTTGGGTATGGAGCAAACACAGCAAAACCATTTTACTGCGTTGTTTTATAAAAATGTTCTGTTAGGAATTTTAAGTATGGCGGCGCAATCAATTTTTATTTTGGCGGACACATTTTTCATTGCAAATGGAATCGGCACCGAGGCGTTGGCGGGGCTTAACATTGTCTTACCACTCGTTAATATTATTAATGGATTAGGTTGGATGTTTGGCGTTGGCGGCGCTACGTTGTTTTCGACCACGGTTGCGCAAAAAGAAATCAAAAAAGCCAATCAGTATTTTAGTTTAACGATTGGGTTAGTTTTCGTTATAGGGAGTCTCTTTACTTTAGCGAGCTTGACTTTTTCCGATCAAATTATTCGGGGACTTCAGGGGACCGGTGTCTTGTTTGGTTTGGCAAAGGAATATTATATGATTTACCTTAGCTGTTCATTATTATTTATTTTAAACAATTGCCTGATTACTTTTTTAAGAAATGACCATAATCCTCGTTTGGCAACGATTGCTTTTGTCAGTGGGGGAATTGTCAACATTATTTTGGATTATGTCTTTATTTATCAATTTGGGTGGGGTATGGCAGGTGCGGCCATTGCAACGGTGATGTCACCGTTAACAAGCTTAATCCTGATTACGTTGCATAAGTGGTCGCCGCAACGAGTTTTACGTTTTGAAAAGTTTAAAGTGAAATTCCATGATGTTCGAGAAATTATGTCGATTGGTTTTTCTTCCTTTTTAAATGAATTTTCTTCGGCCTTTGTCATGTTTTTATTTAATATTGTTTTGTTAAACTTAGTTGGTCATGTGGCGATTTCAGCTTATGCGATTGTTGCCAACCTCAATATTATTGTGATTGCCATTTTTACAGGGATTGGGCAAGGGGCGCAACCATTACTCAGCCGATACTATGGTTTAGGGGAAACGAAGGTGTTGCGTAAATTTGTTAAACTTAGCTTTATTACGTACTTGGTCGCCGGCTTCCTGTTCTTTTTAATCAGTCAAGTGTTTACGGGACAAATTATTGAGGTCTTTAATAGCGAAGGGAACGACCAGTTGGCGCAAATTGCTAGGACAGCCATCCGCTTATATGCGATTTCCTTCTTGTTTACAGGATTGAATTTTATGGGGATTTATTACTTTTCGGCAGTTCGTAAACCGAAAATGGCGCTAATGATTTCCTCTTTGCGTGGGTTCTTTTTAATTGTGCCAGTTTTATTTATTTTGGTGAAATTACTAGGATTAACCGGTGTTTGGTTAGCCATGCCAGTAGTTGAATTTGTTACGTTTGGACTAATGCTTGTGGGCTACCTTGCGTATCGAAACTATTTGAAAAAAAGAGAAGCAGTAACCTGATGTTGGTTACTGCTTCTTTTTTGCTTAGTTTACATAGTTTTCAGTTAAAGTCATGAATTGTTCCACATCTTTTAGGACTTGATCAATGCCGGCTTGCCAGAAATCAGGTTTTGTTAAGTCAACATTTAAATGTTTTTTCGCTAATTCTTCGCTTGTCATCGAAGCAGTGTCTCTTAATAACGCAATGTATTGGTCTTCAAAAGAACTGCCTTGTTGATTGGCATACGCATAGATACCCATGCTGAATAGATAGCCAAAAGTATATGGGAAATTATAGAAAGGTACATCATCAATAAAGAAGTGCAATTTGCTCGCCCAGAAATGAGGATGATAACTGCCAAGACTATCTTTGTAGCTTTCTTTTTGCGCCGCTAACATTAATTCAGTAATATCTTCTTCCGCTACTAAACCTTTTTGGCGCGCTTGATAAAAATTATTTTCAAAGATAAAACGCGCATGAATGTTCATAAACATAGCAATGGCATTTTGCATTTTTGTGTCTAAAAGGTTAATCTTTTCAACATCTGATTTGGCCTCTTTTAAGGTGGCGTCAGCAACAATCAATTCTGCAAAGGTACTAGCTGTTTCTGCTACGTTCATGGCATACTCTCGATTCAATGAAGGTAAATCCCACATCACGCTACTATGGAAAGCGTGACCTAATTCATGGGCTAAAGTAGCTACTTCGTTGATTGAATTGCCAAAGGTCATGAAAATCCGCGACTCTTGTGTTTCAGGTAATTCTGTACAATAACCCCCAGGACGTTTGCCTGGACGATCTTCAGCTTCAATCCAACTTTTTTCAAAAGCCATTTGGGCAAAATCGGCCATTTTTGGACTGAATTTACGGAAATTTTCTAAAATAAAGGCAGCGGCTTGATCAAAGGAATACGTTTTTTCTTCTAAATCACCTAAAATAATTGGCGCATCTTGGTCTTGCCAATCCATTTTTTCTTTACCGAATAATTGCGCTTTGCGCGTTAGAAAGTCGACGAATGGTTGTTTATTTTTTTGGATGGTTTCCCACATAACCGTTAATGTTTCTTGACTCATTCGATTATAGTTTAAGGGATTTTCTAAATAATCTGTAGTGCCATGCAATTTGTAATCAGATAAACGGAACCCATCTAAGTGATTTAGGGTGTCTGCTAAAATTGAAGCTTTGCTACTCCAAGCTTTCTCCCAGGCTGTAAACAAACGTTGACGAACCTCTTTGTCAGGATCTCCCATCATGCGGTTAAAGGCTTGGCCTGCAGATAGTTCTGTCACAGAGCCATCTTTTTCTTCAAAAGGAATCACAATGGAAGCAACAATCGTATCGTAATGTGTACTCCAAGCATTTAACCCATCTAGAGAAAGCGTATTGATGATATTTTCTTCTTGTTCGGAAAGCAGTTTTTTTCCATCACGGCGTAATTCATTTAAGCGAAAAGCCATTGTTTTGAACGGTTCTTCGGCTAACAGGGCTTGCCAATGTTCTGCTGAAATCTCGGTGATTTTTTTAGTAAAAATGGTTTCAGCTAATTGAATCGCTGGCAATAGATTGTATAAATCGCCTGATAAAATTTTGGCCTTGGTATCATTAGTATTAGCAGAAATTAAAGCAGTTAAAAAACTATTACATTGTGAAAAGCCATTTGAGATTTTCCCTTGTAACGTTAAGATTTCAGCAAATTGTTCTTTGCCTTGGGCACTTTCTGGTGTCCATTTTGTGATTAATTGATGGTACTCTTTTGTTTGTTCGGTTAATTGAGTCATTCGTTGGCTAAGTTCTTTGGACTCGCTCCCATTGGGGAAAATACTGTCTAAATCCCATGTAATAGAATAGGTCATATCCAATCCTTCTTTCATTTTTTTCTTTTCAGTATATCATAAGACCTAAGAGAAGTTGTTTCTTTTTCCCTCGAAACCGACTATAATAAAAAAGAATTTTCCGTGGCAGGCACGGGGCAACTTGAAACCAAGAAAAGAGGATTATATGAAAAATTATTTGAAAGATAGTAATTTATATTTAGTCATTGCGTTTGTTATTATGGCCATTTTATTTTTCAGTTCATCACAGACGTATGAACAGCAATCACAAGTTGGTCTTTTAGATAAACTTCTGAGCAGTCATCCTTTTGAAGAACAATTAAAAAATATTTCTTTTCAATATGCTGGCAGTGAAGTGAGCATTCAAGCTAGTGGTTATAGTAAATTTGTTGAATTTTTTATTCGTAAGGGAGCCCATTTTGGTACGTATTTTCTATTAGGTGGTAGTTGGTTTATTGGATTAGTGCCAAGAATCAAAGGTCTGTTTTTAACAGCTGTTGTTTCCTGGCTAGCTGCTACTGGCTATGCAGGTTTAGATGAATTTCATCAAATGATCACAGGCGGAAGGACCCCTCTTTTTCAAGATGTTATGTTGGATGCCATGGGTGCTTTGACAGCCATCGTTATTTGTTTGGTGGTTCATGGTTTGAAGAAAAATAAAAAAAGAAGACGCTAATTTAGAAGAGCTTCGTTTATTCGTCAGAAAGATGGATAAGCGAGGGTCTTTTTTTGGTAGCGCTTGTTCCTAACTGAAAAGAAGAGTAGAATAAAGGAGAATAGTAACGAAAAGTCAGGAGGAATCAAGGATGTCAGGACACAGCAAATGGAGCAACATTCAAGGGCGTAAAAATGCGCAAGATGCCAAACGTGGGAAAATTTTCCAAAAAGTTTCAAGGGAAATCTATATGGCGGCAAAAGCAGGTGGCCCTGACCCCGCAATGAATCCTGCTTTACGTTTAGCAGTCGATAAAGCTAAGTCAGCCAATATGCCCAATGATAATATTGCGCGCGCCATAAAAAAAGCCAGTAGTGCTGGTGAAGGGGAACATTATGACGAGGTAACTTATGAAGGATACGGGCCAGGTGGCGTGGCAGTTTTAGTTCATGCACTAACAGATAACCGCAACCGAACGGCCACCAATGTTCGCGTCGCGTTTACTCGAAATGGTGGCTCTTTAGGTGAAACGGGTTCGGTGAATTATATGTTTGATCGTAAAGGCTATATTGTCATTAAGCGAGAAGATCATGCAATTGAGGAAGACGACATGCTAGAAGTCGTTTTGGAAGCAGGCGGCGAGGATTTAGAAACATCACCAGAAGTATTTGAAATTTACACAGCACCAGAAGATTTTACAGCGGTTCGCGATGCTTTAGAACAAGCAGGTTATTCATTAGCACAAGCTGAATTAACAATGGTTCCGCAAACCTTACTAACCTTGAACGATGAACAAAAAGCGCAATTAGAGCGCTTGGTTGACAAGTTAGAAGACGATGATGATGTGTCAGAAGTATTTACCTCTGCAGAAAATCTATAAAATAAAGGGATGCTTGGCGTCCTTTTATTCATAAAACGAAAGCGGATACAGAATGGAGGGAATTTTGAAAAAGAGAATTTGTTTACAAGCAATCAGGGAAGAAGCGGAAGCCTATTATCGTAACGGTGATTTTTATTGCTCGGAAGCGATTGTGGCGACCATTCGGCAACACTTCGATGCGGAGATTCCCATTGAAGCTGTGGCCATGGCTTCTGGGTTTCCTGTAGGTGTTGGAGGAGCGAAGTGTATTTGTGGTGCTCTTTCAGGCGGGGTTATGTGTCTGGGCTACTTTTTTGGTCGGACAGAAGCCAAAGGAGAACAAGTAAATAAAACGATGGCTTTAGCCAACGAATTGCATCAAAGTTTTCGACAAAAGCATCGAGTGGTTTGCTGCAGTATTTTGACAAGTAAAATGACGATGGGTTCACCTGAACATATGGAACAATGCATTGGCTTTACTGGAGAAATCGCTGAAACAACCGCAAAAATTATTGCACGAGAACTTGCTTACGAATTAGTCTAGTAAAAAATGAGAGAGGAGCAACCAGATTCATTCACCTGAATCTGGTTGCTCCTCTCTCATTTAATGCGTAATCAATTAACCAAGTACTTTTTCATAAGCTTCCACTTGAGATAAGACACGTTGGAGCTGTAATTCATTTTCAATATAGTTGATTGAATTACCTAAATCTTCTTGGCGGTTTGTTTCTAAACGATCGACTTCTTTTTTTGCTTCGTTCAATAAGTGTAGAACTTCTTCCTTAGATAACATGTACTCACCTCCTTGCGCAGTTCATCTACTATTAGTGTACTCCTTTTTTTCAAAAAAGGGCAATAATAGGATATTAAAAAACAAAAATAGCGGTTAGAACCGCTATTTTTGTTTACTCATGGCGTTGTTGTGCTAAAATCGCTTCGATTCGTTCTCTTTGATCTGCCAAAAAGTGAGGCAAATAAAGGGGGATTTCATCAAAGTTTGAGCTTTGATTTTCATAGGCTTCGGCATCTAGCAGGCCTTTTTGTGTGGCTACTTCAAATAACAAGTGGTTCGGTTCTCTAAAATACAATGATTTGAAAAATTCGCGGTCTTTAATTCCTGAGTTTGTAAAATTCTTTTCCTCTAACAGGCTATCAACTTGCGTTAATTCTTGCGTATCTTCCACCCCAAAGGCGACGTGATGAACGCCACCAATTCCTTCAATGGCAAGCGGATTGGTACGGTCATCAATGATATGCACCTCTTGATAAAACTGTGGATGATGATTTTCCAGAACGGTTACTTCATGCGCAGTTTCAAAAAAAGGTACTGTTTCTTTTTCATGCCAATGTAAATAATCCACTAAAGGTTGTTTGGTAGCTGCGGCATATTGGACGCGTAATTGAATTGCATCAATGCCTAAAATTGCATGTTCTACTGGAATTTCAGCATGCTCAGCTGGAAAATAATCTTCCGCATTTTCAAATTCACGTAACGGAACAAGCGCCATTTGTGTATTATCGGGCGCTTCAAAACGCAAAATTGGGTGTTGGTTAAATGTTTCCACACCATAGTGGCAGATACCCGCTTGCTCAAGACGTTCTGCCCAAAAATCCAAAGAGGCGCGCGTTGGTACTTTTAAAATAGTTCGTTCAATCGTATTTGTCCCAAAGGATTGATCTTGGCCATCATTCAATTCAAAAAAAGTTAATTCGGTACCTGTTCGTTGCTCATTATCTGAGAAAAACAAGTGATACATGGTGTGGTCATCTTGGTTGATCGTTTTCATTAGTAATTTTAATCCCAGTGTATTATGATAGAAGTCAAATGTAGGCTTTATCAATCGATTTAAAATAGAGATGTGATGAATTTGTGCATACATAGTAAAATTCCTTTCTTGGAGGTTTATTAAATGAAACAATTTTTTCAAAAAGGGTCGAAACCTAATCAATTAGTTGTCGCTTTCCATGGTACTGGTGGCAATGAATATCAATTATTAACCACCATCGCAACCCTTTACCCAGAAGCGAGTGTTCTAAGTTACTTAGGGACAGAAGGTGTAGGCGAACAGCGACGCTTTTTTGCGCCATTAGTCAATGGAGCATTACCTCGTGCTAACTTTGATGAGCGAGTGACGGCGTTTCTAGAAGAAGTTTGGCAACCGCAAAAGTTATACGATGAAGTTATTTTTATAGGGTACTCTAACGGTGCCAATTTTATTTTAGGCCTGTTAGAAAAGAACCCAACTATTGCTAACACTGTTATTTTACTGCATCCAAGCAATTTAGGCTATCAATATGTATCTGGTGAGTTTGCGACAAAAGTGATTGTCACAACAGGGGCTCAGGATGAGTTGAGTATTCCGGGACAAGTTCTTTCTTTAGCTAATCAATTAAAGAAACATTTTCCAGTCGACTTTTTACTAGTGGATGGCGGTCATGGCTTATCAGAAGAAGAAGTAACGAAAATAAAAGAAGTTCTTTAAAAAACAAGCTGCAACCTTTGCTGATAAGTGGTTGCAGCTTGTTTTTTTCATGTGTGTTTAAATGATTTAGTTCTTTTTATTAATGAAAGCTTCCGCAAGGGCAAAGTCTCCTGCGTAAGGTTCATCTACGCCGTTTACTTTTTGATAAAGGTCGGCGCCTTTACCAGCTAAGACAATCGCATCATCAGCCGTTGTGCTTAAAGATAATGCGTGAGCAATTGCTTCGCCACGATCTAAAATGGTGTAAACAGGCATTTCTTTGGTAATATGGGCTTGAATTTCTTGGCAAATTTTTGCTGGATCTTCACTGGCTGGGTCATCGGTTGTTAGGACTGCAACATCAGCCAATTCAGAAAGAACCCTACCAAAGTCTTTGCGGCGAGAAATCGCTTTGTCTCCCGTACTACCGACAAGAACAATTAAGCGGCCGTCAGGATGTTCTTCACGGACAAAGGTTAAAAGATTCTTCAAACTGTCATAGTTATGAGCGTAATCAACATAGACGGTTGCACCGTTGGTATTCGTTAAAGATTCCATCCGGCCAGGGACGGTGGTTGCTGCGATCCCTTGTTGACACTCTTCTTTTGAAGCTCCCACAAGGACACTAGCAATCGCCGCACTTAACGCATTACCTTTGTTAAAATCACCACCTAAACGAAGGTGATAAGAGCCAGCCAATCCTAACGCATCTGCAGGACTTTCAACGATAAAACGTAAGGAATCCTCTGAAGAAACAGCGAATGAATAGTCAACTTCTGAAGCTGGCTGACTGCCATAGACAATGGCAGGGACTTTTTGCTGTTGTGCGGTTTCTTTAAGTAATGGAAAATAATCAGCTTCGTGATTCAACACAATGACTTTAGAATGTGTAATCAATTGACGTTTGCAATAAAAGTAATCGTCAAAGGTTGGATGTTCAATTGGACTGATATGGTCGGGGGTAATGTTTAAAAAAATGCCGACATCAAAAAATAACTTGTAGACACGATTAGTTTTGTAGGCTTGGGAAGAAACTTCCATAATAAAATGAGTCATCCCGTTAGCAACAGCGGTTGCCATCATTCGATACAAGTCCAAAGATTCGGGTGTAGTCAAGGCAGATTTAAAGAATGTTTTGCCATCTAATGTCGAATTCATGGTAGAAAGCAAGGCTGTTTTTTGTTGTGTAGCAACATCTAAAATATATTTGGTGAAATAAGCCGCTGTTGTTTTACCTTTGGTTCCAGTAAAGCCAATCAGTTTTAATTTATTTTGTGGATAATCATAAAAAGCCATGCTTAACACAGCCATTGCTTTTTTAATGTCAGTCACGATAATTCCTAGTTGTGCTGGAACCTCATAAGGCACCTCAGAAACATAGATTTCTAGGCCGTCTTTTACAGCATTTTCTAAATAGATTTCTTTAAAGTTTAATCCTTTACAAAAAAAGAGTGTTTCTGCTGTTACGTCTCTCGAATCGTAAGAAAGAGCCATTACTTCTCGTTGACCTAACGTGTCGGAAAGAGTCAAGTGCCAGCCTTCTGGTGAAATAAATTCTTTTAATAAATCTTCTTTTTCTAAGCAATCGCGAATTGCGAATAATGAAATCGTCACTTTTTTTGCCTCCAAACGTTTCAACGAAATTTCAAAACTGATGTCATTATAGCATTATTTTTCTTTTAAAAAAACCATCTCGTTAGCGTGAGAAAATCCATGAGAAATGTTAAAATAGGATAATTCTTCGAGAAAGTCGTTGCATATCCCAAGATGAACAATTAAAATAAAGAAAGCATACTCAAAGAATATTGGAGGACAAAATGATCAATCAACCAAATTCAGTTGATCAACCAATCCTGACGAACCAAGAAAAAATGGTCAAAGGCTCAGCTTGGATGACAGCTAGTAATATTATCTCCCGCATGTTAGGGGCGATTTACATCATCCCCTGGTACGCTTGGATGGGCGAGCACGGAAACGAAGCGAACAGTTTGTTTTCAATGGGGTATACGATTTATGCCTTATTCCTAATGATCTCTACCGCCGGAATTCCAGGTGCGATTGCCAAGCAGACCTCGCATTATAATTCATTGAACGAATATAAAATTAGTCGACAGCTTTTTTATCGTGCCTTACAACTAATGGGTGGCTTAGGTGTGGTTTTTGCTATTGTGATGTATTTGGCATCTCCGGCATTAGCAGCTTTGTCTGGCGGAGGGCCTGAATTAGTTCCAACAATGCGTTCATTAAGTTTAGCCGTTTTAGTTTTCCCAAGCATGAGTGTCATTCGCGGTTATTTCCAAGGAAATCAAGAAATGATGCCCTTTGCTTTATCACAAATTGTTGAACAAGTAGCACGAGTTTTTTACATGTTATTAACTGCTTTTATTATCATGAAAGTCTTTGAAGGTAATTACGTTACAGCGGTGACCCAAGCCACTTTTGCGGCATTTATTGGGATGCTCGCAAGTTTTGCGGTTTTAGGTTATTACATGTACAAACAAAAACCATTATTTGATTATTTAGAAGAACACAGCGCCAATGAACATGAAATTGCTCCAAAAGAGTTATTGATTGAAACTTTTAAAGAGGCGATTCCTTTTATCGTAGTTGGCTCAGGGGTGACGGTTTTTAAACTTGTCGATCAGTTTACTTTCTCAAACTTTATGCGTTTGTTTACGGATTATTCAGATACCCAATTACGAGAGCTTTTCGGTATTTTTAATGCTAATCCGGACAAATTAACCATGATTGTCGTGGCTTTAGCAACTTCGATTTCGGCTACTGGATTACCGTTGATTACAGAAGCGGTCACCTTAAAAAATCACCGTGAGTTAGCGCGTTTGATTAGTAATAATTTACAACTTTTTGTGTTTGTAATGTTGCCAGCAACGTTCGGTATGATTGTTTTAGCGCAACCACTATACACTGTTTTTTACATGCCAGATGCTTTAGGTACTTCTTTATTAGTGCAAGCTTGTTACGCTAGTTTATTCTTGGGCTTGTATATGTTAGTGTCAAATATGTTGATGGGGATGTATGAAAATCGTGACGCAATGCGTTATTTAGGAATTGGTTTAGCAGTGAAATTAATCGTGCAATTCCCCGCAATCCGTTTATTTGAAGTTTACGGTCCGTTATTAGCAACGATGATTGGCTTTACGGTTTCTTGCGTATTGATTCTAAGAAGAATTCGTCAAGTGACACGTTTTAATTACAAATTAACCTTACGGCGAACATTGTTAATGTTCTGTATTACAGTCATCATGATGATTATCGCTTTGATTTTCCGTCAGTTCCTGTATCTATTTTTAGATCCAACTAGACGTTTCCAAGCCTTCATTATCGTTGTAATTGTGGCTGCTGCAGGAGGCGCTTTTTATGGCTATTCGGTCTTGAAGATTCGCTTAGCTGATCGTTTATTAGGGAAAAATGCCGCAAAATTACGTGCAAAATTCAATATTAAATAATAGCTGATTGAACTCCTTTCAGCAGATTCTCTTAAGAGACAAGGCTTGAGACATCGATCGATTCGATTTATGTCCCAAGCTATTTTTTTAAAGGAAAGAGGAATGACGATGCGTTTAGATAAATTTTTAGCCGATGTTGGTATCGGTAGTCGTAAAGAAATCAAACAATTGTTAAAGAAAAAAGTCGTTACGGTGAATGGTGACGTCGTAAAAGAAGCCAAAACACAAGTAAACGAAGAAACAGATCAAATTGCCTTGATGGGAGAAATTCTTACGTATCAGAAATTCTTTTATTACATGTTGCATAAACCACAAGGTGTCATTTCTGCGACGGAAGATCAGCGAGATGAAACGGTAATTGACTTGTTAACTGATCAGGATTACCGTGCCGACTTGTTCCCAGTTGGTCGCTTGGATAAAGATACCGAAGGCTTGCTTCTGTTAACAAATGATGGCCAGTTAGCGCATCAATTATTATCGCCTAAAAAGCATGTGGATAAAGAATATTTAGCTGAAGTTGAGGGACTTGTGACAGCGGAAGATTGTCAACTGTTTGCGCAAGGATTTGCCTTGAAAGATGGAGAAATGGTTAAACCAAGTCGTTTAGTCATTGAGACGATCAATGAGGAAGAAGGGACTTCCGTAGTCCGTTTAGTGATTCAAGAGGGGAAATTCCATCAAGTCAAACGGATGTTAGCCACTGTAGGCAAACCTGTGACGTATTTAAAACGATTACGAATGGGCGAACTATGGTTGGATGAAACGTTAGAACTAGGGGAATATCGGCCCTTAACAGAAGCCGAATTGCAACAACTACAACCTAAACAATCATACCTCAATTAAAATAAACAAAAACCCAGCCCTTTCTGCGGAAAAGATAAAAATTTTCTCGAAAAATAGTGTCGGGTTTCTTTCTTTTTCTGCATAAAATGGTATGATTGACTATGTAGAACTTTATGAATAGGAGTGACAACAAATGACAATTGATTGGACAAAAGAAGTCGAAGCACGTAAAGACGACTTATTAGAAGATTTACAAAACTTATTACGGATCAACAGTGAACGTGATGATGCACAAGCAACACCTGAAGCGCCCTTTGGACCTGGGCCAGTTGCTGGCTTAAAACACATGTTAGCGTATGGTGAACGTGATGGCTTTACGGTGAAAAATGTCGACAATTACGCTGGACACATTGAATATGGTGAAGGCGACGAAACGTTAGGGATTTTTGGTCATATGGACGTTGTTCCTGCTGGTGATGGTTGGGAAACAGATCCTTATGAACCAGTCATTAAAGATGGCAAAATTTATGCACGTGGTGCAAGCGATGATAAAGGCCCAAGTATGGCTGCTTATTACGCAATGAAAATTATCAAAGAATTAGGCTTACCCGTGTCTAAAAAAATCCGTTTCGTAGTAGGAAGTGATGAAGAAAGCGGCTGGGGCGATATGGATTACTATTTCCAACATGAAGAAGCGCCAGATTTTGGTTTCTCACCAGATGCTGAGTTCCCAATTATCAATGGGGAAAAAGGAAATGTGACGATTCGTTTAACTTTCCGAGGCGGTAACGGCGCTGATTATAAATTAGAAAGCTTCAAATCTGGCTTACGTGAAAACATGGTTCCGGGAACAGCAGATGCTGTTGTAACGGCTGCTTCAGCAGACGAAGCGGCTTCACTAGCTGCTAGCTTTGAAACATTCATCAAACAAGAAGCAAAAATTTCAGGTAACGCAGAACTTTCAGATAAAACAGTGACTTTCCATGTAGTTGGTAAAGGTGCTCACGGTGCTAGCCCACAATCTGGAATTAACGCAGCGACTTTCTTGGCAACTTTCTTAAATGATTACAGCTTTGCAGAAGGCGCATATAGCTTTATTAATACCATTGCTGAATTTATCCATGAAGATTTTTATGGTGAAAAATTAGGCGTGGCTTTTGAAGACGAAAAAATGGGTAAATTGACAATGAACGCTGGGATTGTTAACTTTGATCCAGAAAACCCTGAAAATAGCTTAGTAACATTAAACTTCCGCTATCCAAAAGGAACTTCAGCAGAAGAATTACAAGCAAAAGTTCAAACAACAGTCGGTGAAACGGTCACTGCAACACAAGGAGATCGCAACCAAGAACCGCATTATGTACCAGTTGATGATCCATTGGTGGCAACGTTACTACAAGTTTACGAAGACCATACAGGCGAAAAAGGCCAAGAACAAATCATTGGTGGCGGTACTTATGGCCGCTTATTAAAACGTGGTGTTGCCTATGGCGCAATGTTCCCTGGCTACACAGACACAATGCACCAAGCCAACGAATTTATGGAATTAGATGACTTATTCCGAGCAGCTGCTATTTATGCAGATGCGATTTATCGTTTAGCGAAGTAAAGTAAAAAAGCTGTTTTCGATTTTCGAAAACAGCTTTTTTTTGCAATTTTTGCCTTTTAAAAACCCAAAATCAGAACTGTCAATTTACTGAAAATTTCTTGCAAATCAAAGGATCCCACGATACGATAAATAGGAGAAAACGCAATGAGTGAAACACTTATTGTTAACTATTTAATCAAAGGACGTGTGAAAATGAACGTAGAAGAATTAGTTCAAAAAGCAAAAGATTTAATTGGAGAAGGTAACGTGGAACATGCGCAACAATTCATTGAAGAACATAAAGATGAATTAGGCGAACACTATCATAAAATTACAGCGATGTTAGCTGATACAACGACCGATGGTTTGTTTGATAAAATTAAAGGATTGTTTCAATAGTTGAAAAAAATCTGAGATAAAAGTGTTTAGCTCCAAAAACCAAGTAGGTACGATGATTTCATCTGTTCATGCTTCACAGTGAAACATTGCAACTCTCGCCGTTTAACAGTTTTTGAGCGTGGAGCAAAAATCCAAAGTGATTTTTGTCCCACGCTCTTCTTTTTTTATTTAACTTTTAACCATTGTTTTGGCAACACATACGCAATTGGATTAAAAAGATAATCCGCTCCCCGTTTCACCACAGGCATATTCGTAATAGCTAAAATGAAGAGGGCTAAGAAGAAAAGTGCCAGGATTCGGAAAGTAAACCATTCTTTAAAGAGTGTGTCTAATTGCAAACCACTTTCCAACAGAATAATTAAGGGCATATGCAAGAGATAAGGGTAGAGGGTATCTTTTCCGAGGGCGCTTAAAGGTAACTTTCGTTTCGGCAATAATGCAAACCAAGAAAGAGACACCAATGCTGCAGCAACGTAAAAGAACAGCTGAATGAAACTACTATATTCAAAGGCCGGACTAATTTCAGCGTAGGAAGCCCAACCAGTTAAGAAACCCCAAAATTTCGTTGCCAATGACCATTGACTATTTACAAATAAAAAGGAGCTTAAAATTACGCCTATCGCTGCCCATTTGACTTTGCGATGATCTAAAAAGGTTTGCAGCTTTTGAATATCCATTAAGTAGCCACAATAGAAGAAAGGAAAGAAGCCCAGAGTCCGTCCTAAAGACAAGAAACCTTCCACAGGTAAATAGCCTGAGGCGCAGCCAATAACAATGATGATTGGCAACATGATTTTCGGCTGAACGCGCTGAAGAAAGATGGTAATTAAGTAGAAACTTGCTAAGGAAAGTAAGTACCAAGGAACGCCCGTTTCGTTCAGTAAATCAAAATTTATTTTATTTGCAAAGGCGAAATTAGCAAGCGTAATCAACAACTTCGCTAAGAGATAAAGCCAAACAAAGGAAAGTAAGCGTAGATATTTTCGTTGTTTAATTGCATGTTTACTAAAGAGTCCAGAGACAAAAATAAAGGCTGGCATATGGAATGAATAGATCCAAAAGTTGATCGTTTCCATGAGTCGTGAAGGAGAAGCTTCACGATCTAAAATATGCCCAAAAATCACTAAGAAAATTAAAAAAAGTTTCACGTTGTCCCATTTATAAATTCGCTTGTCGTTTTCCATAACGATCACTCCTTTTAGTAGAAAACAGTTCACTTTTGTTTAATGCAGAAGAGGACAATTTTTCCATTCATTGAGTAGATAATTGTAGATACGAACCGGCAGCCGTTAAATGAGCCCCCACATACTTGCGCTTAAAACAAAAAATTAGGCAGGATGTTAGTCTTAAATTATACTGAAAGAGTGACGATCCTCCAAAGATTTTGTTTATTAAGAAGTGAAAGATGCGGTGAAAATAAATGATAAAATTTCAAAATGTTTCAAAAGTATATCAAGAAAATGCTGTTTTGTCCGATGTGAATTTAACAATCCAACAAGGCGAATTTTTTGTATTAGTAGGGCCGAGTGGTAGTGGAAAAACGACGACTTTGAAAATGATTAATCGGCTCATTGAGCCAACGACAGGTGAAGTGGCTCTCAATGAACAAGCGGTAACCAATTATCCTTTACGTGAATTACGACTAAAAATTGGCTATGTTCTTCAGCAAATTGCCTTATTTCCTAACTTAACCGTGGCGGAAAATATTGAGTTGATTCCTGAAATGAAAAAATGGCCCAAAGAGCAACGCAGAGAGCGAACCATTGAACTATTGAAAAAAGTTCAGCTGGATCCTGAGGAATATCTGCATCGTAAGCCAGCAGCGCTTTCAGGAGGCGAACAACAACGTATCGGGATTTTACGCGCCATTGCAGCCGAACCAGAAGTGATTTTAATGGATGAACCTTTTAGCGCGCTAGATCCGATTTCAAGACATCATCTTCAACGTTTGGTGAAAGAACTTCATCAGGAATTAGCGAGTACCATTGTTTTTGTGACCCATGATATGAATGAAGCTTTACTGTTAGGAGAGCGCATCTGTATTATGGACGCTGGCAAAATTATTCAAGTCGATACGCCAGAAGCCATTCAAAAACATCCGAAAAATAATTTTGTCGGTCAATTTTTCAAACAATCTTCGCCAGAACTAGCGAACTATTGTGGCGCTGACTTGACTGCATTTTTAGAACCCGCAGATGAGACGATTGAGCCAGTGCCGACTGTTTTCATGGAAACCAATTTAAAAGAGATTGTCCAACTCATTAATGCGCAAGAGAAAGCAAATTTAGTAGAAAAACAACAAGTTTTAGGGTGTATCACCTCAAAAACGATTACTCGTTTTATGGAACAGCTGTTGGAAAGCGAGGGACAGTAGATGCAAGCACTGATTGAAACTTTTTTCGCTCGAAAAGAAGAATATCTGCAAGCGTTAATCGAGCATATGCAATTGTCCTTTATCTCGTTATTATTCGCTGCGTTGATTGCAATTCCTTTAGCCATTTATTTAACAAGTCATCGTAAGTTAGCGGAAAGTCTGTTACAAGTGACTGGGATTTTCCAAACCATCCCTTCTTTAGCCTTGCTAGGCTTACTGATTCCGTTAATTGGTATTGGTCGACCACCGGCAATTGTTGCGCTAGTGATTTATGCCTTATTCCCAATTTTACAAAACACCTATACTGGTTTGACGGAAATTGATCCTTCGTTAGAAGAAGCTGCAGAAGCATTTGGGATGAGTAAAAAAGAAAAACTGTTTAAGTTTGAGTTGCAAATGGCGTTACCATTTATTATTTCTGGGATTCGAACGGCTACCGTTTTAATTATTGGTACGGCCACGTTGGCGGCGTTAATTGGAGCAGGTGGTTTAGGGACCTTCATTTTATTAGGAATTGATCGAAATAATTTATCGTTGATTTTTATTGGAGCCCTTTCATCGGCTGCACTAGCAGTCTTATTTAATTATGGAATTCATTGGTTGGAAAAAGCGAATGGGCGGCGACTAATCATTGGCGGTACTATTTTAGGCCTTTTGTTAGGTGGTTCATTTTTCTGGAATCAACAAACTTCTTCAAAGGAAAAGCAGCTGACAATTGCTGGCAAATTAGGAGCGGAACCAGATATTATTATTAATATGTATAAAGCCTTAATTGAAGAAAATAGCGACATTCAGGTGACGTTAAAGCCAAACTTTGGCAAGACTACTTTTTTATATAATGCCTTGAAATCAGATGAAATCGATCTTTATCCGGAATTTACAGGCACAGTGATCGAAACCTTTTTAAAAAATCCTCCTCAGCTAGACAATCAACCTCAAGTAGTCTATGAAGCGGCACGCGCTGGCTTGAAAAAACAAGAAAACCTTACTTTGTTGAAACCGATGCGCTATGAAAATACGTATGCCGTCGCAGTTAAGCGCTCATTTGCAAAAGCGCATCAATTAAAAACGATTAGTGATTTACAGAAAATTAGCAATCAGTTGAAAGCAGGTTTTACGTTAGAATTTATTGATCGGCAAGATGGTTATAAGGGATTACAAGAAAAATATCATTTAAATCTGAATGTCCAATCGATGGAACCGGCATTACGCTATCAAGCGATTAATAATGGTGAGGTAAATGTGATTGATGCCTATTCAACGGATAGTGAATTGAAACAATACGATTTAGTAACGTTAGAAGATGATCAAGCGCTATTTCCGCCTTATCAAGGAGCACCACTTATTAAAACAGAAACGTTGGAAAAATATCCAGAATTAGCAGAAATATTGAATAAATTGGCAGGAAAAATTAGCGAAGAAGAAATGAGTGAAATGAATTATCAAGTCAATGTGGAGGGGCAAGATCCTAGCATAGTGGCGAAAGACTATTTAAAAGAAAAGAATCTTCTTAAATAAGTATTTTTTACTGAAAAAGACTGGTATATAAACATTTATCCAGTCTTTTTCAGATAAATAAAGAGTTTAATGTGAAAAGTACCTGTATTTTTACTCATTTTTGGATATAATAAAAGAAATGAATGGAGAGGAGTGGTCTATATGAAAAAAGCAGAACGTCAACGTTTGATTAAACAATTAATTATGCAACAAGAAATTGAAACACAAGATGAATTAATCACTCGTTTGGAAGAACTTGGCGTCCGAGCCACTCAAGCGACTGTTTCAAGAGATATCCGTGAAATGAGTATTGTTAAAACACATGGTGCAGATGGTCGTGTCAAATATGCAATTTTTTCTCAAGCACAAGGCACAAGCAGTGAAGAGAAATTACGAGAATCAGTAAAAGATTCAGTTGTTCGAATGGAGCGAGTACAATTTATTGTCATCTTGCATACAGAGATGGGAAATGCCGATGTGGTGAGTAACTTTTTAGATGAAGTAGCTTATCCGGAAGTGGCGGGTACAGTGGCTGGTGCGGATACGATTATTGTGATTACACGTTCAGAAGAGGATGCGGAACACTTTATCGAACGCATCGAAAATATGATTTTTTAAAATTGAAAGCATCAATAGAAGGGAGTTTTTTTCTTGGTAGAATTGAAAGCGCTACAAAATGGTTCGGATATTCGGGGAATTGCTTTGGATACGGAAGAGCAAACTGCAACATTAACCGCAACAGCAGTAGCCGAGATTGCGGTGGGCGTGGTTCGTTGGTTACAGGATAAAAAACAGCTGCCACGAAAGGCACAACAGCGCCTGACAATTGCAATCGGACATGATAGTCGTCTAACGGCGGAGCCGATTAAGCAAGCATTAGTAGATACGTTTCTTTCATTAGGTATTCAGGTGATTGACGTTGGTTTAGCTACGACGCCTGCTATGTTTATGGCTACTCAATTTCCAACGCTTCAATGTGATGCAGCGATTATGATTACAGCTAGCCATTTGCCTTATTACTTTAATGGCTTGAAGTTCTTCACAGCAGAAGGTGGAGCAGAGAAAGAAGATATTCGGTATATTTTATCTCATACTGATCCGCTGACAGCCAATGAAAATGGCACACTGATGAAGCAAGAGTTACTGCCAATTTATGCGGAGCATTTGGTGGCAAAAATCCGCCAAGGAATTCATTCGCCCGAAGAGAAACCTTTACAGGGCTTTCGAATTATCGTTGATGCGGGTAATGGGGCTGGGGGCTTCTTTGCGGAGCAGGTTCTTCAAGTTTTGGGCGCTGATACGACGGGATCACAGTTTTTAGAACCAGATGGGCATTTTCCTAATCATGTACCTAATCCAGATAATTCTGAAGCAATGAAAAGTATTCAAACGGCTGTTTTAGCTAATCAAGCAGATTTGGGCATTATTTTTGATACAGATGTAGATCGTTCGGCCGTGGTGGACCAATCAGGTGAGGTACTAAACCGAAATAATTTAATTGCTGTTTTAGCGGCAATTGTTTTAAAAGAAGCGCCTGGTAGTTATATTGTGACAAATTCGCCAACCTCAAGTCATTTAAAAACATTTATTGAAGAAAAAGGCGGCCAACAGATTCGTTATATTTCTGGTTACCGAAATGTCATTAATAAAATGATTGAATTGAATCATGGGGGCTTTCAGACACCGTTAGCCATTGAAACCAGTGGTCATGCAGCGTTTCAAGAAAACTACAATCTGGATGATGGTGCATATGTCGTGGCGAAAATTTTAATGTTGTTACCAGAATTGAAACAAAATAATCAAACGTTAGGTGATCTAATTGCTACATTGAAGCAACCAGCAGAAACCAACGAATTTCGCTTTAAAATTACTGCGGAGAATGTTACTTGTTATGGGCAACAAGTCTTGCGAGAATTTGAATTGTTTGTAGAAAATCAAGCAGACTTTGCTGTGGACCGTGAAAACCAAGAAGGTGTTCGGGGAAACGTGTCTGGTCAATATGGCAGTGGGTGGTTTTTGCTACGCTTAAGTCTGCATGAACCGTTGCTTGTTCTTCAGGTAGAGAATGACCAAAGTGATAAAAATGCATGTGTCATCGAAAAAATTGCCACTTTTTTACAAAAATACGAGGAAATAGATAGTCAGCAAATAGAAAAATAATCTAGGAAATTAAAGGTGTTCTTATGGAAAATGTCTTAAAAGGAAAACACGTTGGCTTTTCTCATTTTAGAGAAGAATATATCGAACATATTGCAAAGCAGCAATGGGATAATGAATTGCTTCGGCATTTGAGCTGGGATGCTTTACATCCGTGGGGGCTTGAAGAATGGAAAGATTTCACAATTAATAAAGGAGAAGATGATCGATTTTTATTTGCTATTTTAGAAAATACGACAGAGGAATTTATTGGTTGGGTTTCGTTGTCTGATGTACAGTTGAAAAATAGAGGGGCCAATTTAGGGATTGCTATTTTACAAAAAGAGCAACGTGGTCAAGGATATGGCTTTGAGGCGGTGTCTTTAATTTGTAAATTTGCTTTTTATGAATTGGGTTTGCACAAAATCAGATTAGCTGTCAATAGTAACAATCAAAAAGCGATTCATGTTTATGAAAAAGTAGGCTTCAAAAAAGAAGGAATTGATAGAGAAGCGTTATTTCAAGATGGCCAATGGCTGGATATCTACAATTACGGAATTTTACAAAAAGAGTGGCTACAAATGATTAAGGCTGAGAGTTAGCTCAGGAACTGTTTAACACCAAGACACTGAGCAAACGCAGATATGCCGTTCTCAGCAGTGAATGTGCGGTAAAATAAAAAAACAGAAGAAATCGGCGGTTACCGTCCGATTTCTTCTGTTTTTTTACCATAGGCCAGGCGCTGCAGTCACAACGATTTGTTTTTTTGTAAACGGATGGAGTAAATGAAGTTGTGAAGCATGGAGCATTAAACGAGCTGCCTGCGATTTTGGGTTGTATAACGGATCACCAATAATTGGATGCCCTTCGCTAGCTAAATGGACCCGAATTTGGTGCGTCCGACCTGTTTCTAAAACACAGGTAACTGTGGTTTGATTATTAGAAAGAGCTTTGACCACTTGGACATGCGTAATCGCTGAATCCCCTTTTTGAGGATCAATCCGTCGTTTCCGGCGATCATGCCGATCACGACCAATCGGCTGATTGATTGTCTGTTCTTTTTGGTTAAAGTGACCAGCTACAATCGCTTGATATTGACGGTAAATTTGTTTTGTTTCTAATAAACGCCCTAAAATAGGTAAGACAAAAGGATTTTTAGCAAAGACAATCGCACCACTGGTTTCTTTATCTAATCGATGAACGACATAAGGGACCTGATTTTTCTCAGCTAAATAGGCAGCAACATGATTTAACAAGGTGTCCGTTTCCTGTGGCTGATTTGGATGGGTTTTAATGCCATAAGGTTTATTTACAATCATTAAATGTTCGTCTTCATATAAAACCTTCACACGCGTTGCTTCCCCCAAATGAACAGTGGGACGCACATAATCGGTTTCTTCAAACGTTAAGGTGACACAATCGCCAGCTTGGACTGGAAAATGAAAAGCAGCTGTTTCTCCGTTGATTTTGACATTTTTTCGCGTGCGTAAAAAATGGCGCACTTTTCGAGGGACTAGCCACTCATTTTCTAATAGTTCTTTTACAGTCATTGTTGAAAAATTTTCAGGTAATCGCATTGAATATTCCACCAAATCCCACCTTTCACTGATTCGCTATTTAGTGTAACAAAGCTGCTCAAAAGGTCAAGTCAGAACGGAAAAAAAGCTGAAATTTGTTAGAAAGGCAGTTCCTTGAGAGATTCTTAAACAAATTTACATAAAAAACGAAGAAAAGCATGATAGAATAGAGGCTAAATAAAGACTCGTTTCTAAGCGTAAGCAATTATTTACCTCTAGTGAAGGCCATATTTCCTTTGCTACAGCGAAAAGATCATTGAAATTGTTTTTCAAGAATTTTTCATGCTTTAGACCTAGGTCGTACCCACAAGAATATGGTAGACTTAGCCAAGAAACGTAAACAGAGGGAGTACTATGGACAATCTTAAACAATTTTTTAGTAAAGTCGGTGTCGGATTACGTCATTTTTGGACGTGGATAAAGCCTTATTTAATACAATTCCATCAAGCCAGAAAGCGGATTTGGAAAAAGTATCAAATCAATAAAATTTTCTTGTTAATTGGTTTGGTAGTCGCTTTAGGTGCCAGTATTTATTTATTTTACTTAGCCAAGTCCGCAAACGTTGAGACCCTAAAATCGGGGCTAAGTGAATCAACACGTGTTTATGATGAATCAGGAGAGGAAGTCGGAAAGTTATTCGGGCAAAAAGGGACTTTTGTGGAACTGGATAATATTTCTCCTTATATTCAAGATGCGGTTATTTCAACTGAAGATCGCGGGTTTTATCAACATAAAGGGTATTCCATCAAAGGGATTGCCCGTGCGGTTGTTGGAAAATTGACCTTTGGGAAAATCGGTGGCGGTGGTGGCGGAAGTACAATTACGCAGCAATTAGCCAAAAATGCTTACTTAACGCAAGAGCAAACGTTAGATAGGAAAGCCAGAGAATTATTCTTAGCGATTGAAATCGAAAAGAAATATTCGAAAAAAGATATCTTGGCAATGTATTTAAATAATTCTTATTTTGGTAATGGTGTCTGGGGCGTGCAAGATGCAGCTCGTAAATATTTTGGCGTGGATGCGTCTCAAGTTACAGTGGGGGAAGCCGCAACGCTAGCGGGCATGTTAAAAGGGCCAGGAATTTATAACCCAATTGATTACATTGACAATGCCACAGCGCGACGGAATACCGTTTTACAACTAATGGTCGACAATAAAAAACTGTCTCAAGAAGAAGCCAATCAAGAAGCGAGTGTTAATTTAGCGAGTCTATTAAATGACACCTATGTTGGCGACGAAAATAGTTACAAATATCCATATTATTTTGATGCGGTAATTGATGAAGCAGTCAATCGTTATAAATTTAAAGAAGAAGATATTTTAAATAAAGGCTACAAGATTTACACTTCTTTAAATCAGGAGTATCAAGATGCGATGGATGCAACTTATAAAAATGATGCACTATTTCCACCCAATGCAGAAGATGGTGCCATGGTTCAGAGTGGTTCTGTAGCCATTGATCCGAAAACCGGCGGCGTGCAAGCACTGGTGGGCGGTCGAGGAGAACACGTTTATCGAGGCTTTAACTTTGCAACGCAAACAAAACGTTCACCAGGCTCGTCCTTAAAACCAATTTCTGTCTATACACCAGCTTTAGAGGCTGGCTATAAACCAGACTCTGTTTTAGAAGATAAACCACAAGATTATTATCCAGCGCAAAACTATAGCCGCACGTACAGTGGAGAAGTTCCTATGTACCAAGCCTTAGGAGAAAGCTTAAATTTACCAGCGGTGTGGTTATTACATCAAATTGGTTTAGATAAAGGCTATGAAAAAACAGAGAAATTTGGCATTCCGTTATCAGAAAAAGATCGGTACTATGGTTTAGCCCTTGGAGGATTACAAACGGGTGTTTCGCCACTAACTATGGCGGGAGCTTATAGTGCCTTTGCCAATGAAGGCTATAAAACTGAAACGCATTTAATTACAAAAATCGTCGACTCAACTGGCGCAATTGTAGTTGATAATACTAAAGTCAAGAAAGAACAAGTCATTACCAAAGATGTTGCAGACGGGATTACAAGTATGTTACTAGGGGTCTTTAGTTCTGGGAGCGGGGTCAACGCACAACCAGCAGGCTACGTAATGGCTGGTAAAACAGGTACGACAGAAACCAACTTCGATAGTAGTAAAACGAACGATCAGTGGGTGATTGGTTATACACCAGAAGTTGTCATTGCTACTTGGTTAGGCTTCCAAGAAACCAGTAAAACCCATTATCTGGAAGGTAGTAGCGCCACATATGCCTCTCAGGTGTTCAACAGTCAAGCCAGTGGCATCTTGCCACAAGTCAAACAAGCACAATTTCCTGTCGCGGATGCTTATGCAACAGGTGGGAAAGTTGTTGATAGCAACGATAGTTTAACCGGTGGTGCCAATTCTAATTGGCGGGATAACTTAAAAGACTTTGGAAACTCTGTTCAAGATGGCGCTAGCAATTTCGGAGATACATTGAATGAAGTTGGGGGACAAATTAAAGACGGCGCGAAAAAAGTCAAAGACAAGATTGAAGGAATTTTCGGAGGCTTATTAGGAAATTAGTTGGGAAAACCTAAGAGAAATGGTACAATAAAGATGAAACTATTGAGAAAAGAGGGATTCCATTGAGTAACATTTATGATACAGCCAATCAGATTGAACGTGAACTACGTGAGTTAGACGAATTTAAAGCATTACAAGCAGCGTATGAAGAAGTAAAAGCAGACGAAGCAGCTTACACATTGTTTAAAGAATTCCAAGGATTCCAACAAGGACTTCAAGAAAAACAAATGCGCGGCGAAGAATTCACGGATGAAGATGCTGAAAAAGCACAAAGCATTGCAACGAAAGTGCAAGAAACAGCAGTTATCAACGAATTAATGCAAAAAGAACAAGCGTTTAGCTTAGTTGTCAATGATTTAAACCGAATTATCATGACTCCTGTGCGTGATATGTATAACGATTAATTTACGTAATTGAACTCTGACAAGTTGTCTATAAGACAATTTGTCAGAGTTTTTCTTTTACTGAAAATAAAAAAACGAACAAATTTTCGTATGTTTTTACTGACCAAGCTGGCAGAAAATGATATGATAAAGGGAGGAGAAAAGGAGGGGAAACGATGAAACTATTGCATACAGCTGATTTACACATGGATCGGTCTTTTGAAGGGTTAACTGGGATCCCGACAGCCTTAGCGAAGCGCTTAAGAGAAGCTAATCAACAATTGTTAATGAATATCGTAACAGTTGCCATTCGAGAAGCGGTGGACTTGGTTATTTTTGCAGGAGATACGTTTCATCAAAGTCAGACCTCTATTTCAATGCAAGCCCAATTGATGGCTGCATTAGAACAGTTGAAACAAGCAGAAATCCCTGTGATTCTAACATTTGGGAATCATGATTACTATAAAAAAGACCGCTATTGGTTTTCTTTTCCAGACAATGTTTTTTTATTTGAAAAAGAAATGGTTGAGACACTGTATTTTGAAACGAAAGCGGGCGAACAAGTGGCTGTTTCAGGGTTTAGTTATGAGCATCCCTGGATTGATGAAAATAAAGCACTAGAATTTCCTATCAAACAAGCAGAATCTGACATTCATATTGGGATTTATCATGGAGACACCAGTCGGAAAGCGCAACAAAATTATGCTCCGTTTACATGGAAGGATTTAAAAGCCACTGGTTATAATTATTGGGCATTGGGCCATATTCATCAGCCGCAAATTGTTAGTGAACAACCGCTAATTGTTTATCCTGGAACACCTCAAGGGCACACGAAAAAAGAACAGTCTTTACAAGGGGTTGCAGTGGTCACACTTTCCCAAAATCAAGCGACTGTTCAATTTGAAAAAGTCGCAGAAATAGATTGGACGAATGAAGAAGTATCTCTGGCGCAATGCCGTGACACCCAAAGCGTTTTGTCTTATCTTGAAACCAGTTTGCTGACGAAGTGGCAGGCGCATCAGCAACAGCAATTGATGGCGTTGACACTGAAAGAAACGCAACATTTGGATGTGACCGTGGTGCAAGCCATTGTCAATGGTGAACTATTAAGCTACTTACAGCAGCAGCTTTTACAAAAAACGCAAGGTGATTTTTTTGTTTATCGCCTAATATTGCAAGCAGAGGAACCAACGAAAGAACCGATCTATTTAGCCGCTAGTCCCAATTTATTAACGGCATTAGAAAAAACATACTTAGATCCAGTTATTTTTGAAGATACCACCAAGGAATTGTTACGTTATCCAGAATTTGCTGGAATTTTTTCAATGGATGAGCAGTGGCGATTAGAGAGCTTGGGCCTAGCACATGAGCAAATTAATGAAGACTTTACTATTCAGGAGGACCCACTATGAAATTACTCGCAGTAGAGATTGTGGGCTTTGGAAAATGGCAACAACAGAAAATTACATTTGAATCTGGTAATCAATTGCTGTACGGCGCAAATGAAGTTGGCAAGTCCACATTGTATCAATTCATTCAAGCAATGCTGTTTGGGTTTCCCACAAAGGGCAAAAGAAAACGCGATTACGCACCTAAAAATGGCGGTTCATATGGTGGTCGTTTGTGGTTGGAACATCCTGTGTTTGGGGAAGTTCAAGTCGAGCGTTTTAAAGAAAAAAATAAAGGGCAAGCAATCATTTATTATCAACAACAAATGGGGGATGAAAAAACCTTACAGCAAATGTTACATCCGCTAACGAAAAAGTTATTTCAAGAGGTTTTTACTTTCCAACAAGAACAATTAATTACGAGTGACAAGTTGACAGAAGAGGAACTGCAAACATCCTTGTTAGCCATTGGTGTTTCTGGTAGTCAACAACTTTTGACTTACCGAAATGCGTACTTTAAAGAAGCACAAAAAATCTTTAAAGGCAAAGGGCAGCAGCCATTACTCAATCAGAAGTTGGCGGCTTATCAAGAACTAAAAGAGCAAATTCAAGAGAAAGAAGCGCAGCAACAAACTTTTCAACAATTAGAAGAAACGATTCGCGAAACAGAACAACAGCGAGTGACACTGCAACAGCAATTAAAAGAAACGCAACAGGACTTGTTACAGGTTGCGGAACAGCAACGTCACTTTCCCTTGTACGAAGAATGGCAGTCGCTACCTGAAGAAACAGAGAACGTTGTTTTAGTAAAAGAAGACCAAGTTCAATTAGAAGAAACCTTTCAAGAATATATGTACCTAGATAAAGAACGACAACGTTTGACCAAAGAGTTATCTCTTCAGTCAGAAGCGCTCGATGTTCCAGAAGGCTATGCTTTTTACCTAGAACAAGAAGCATTGATTCAACAATTATTGAATCAACGCTATGATATGCAACAATTGATGACGGAATCGGAATGGATGACCCAAACCTTTGAGCAAAATCGTCAAGAAATGGTCCTTTTAGAGAACGAATGGTCATGGTCGCCTGAACGGCCACCACAGCTTTTTTATGACAACGAAACCGTTCAAAAGTGGCGCCAACAACAAGTTGCGTATACGCAAGCTCTTCAAAAAGGACAAGAACAGAAAGCATTCTTGACTTCTCAAATTGAAAATCTGGAAGACCAGTTAACGGATTTTGAAAAAGCGCATGCCGCATTTTTTGGTGAAGCGACGCGTGCCCAAAAAGCGCAGAAAACAAGTCAACCACTTTGGTTATTGCTAGGAAGTATCCTTGCATTACTCGGTTTCTTTTTGCCAAGCCCTTTAAAATGGGGCCTAGTTCTCGTGGGAGTTAGTTTTATCGCGAAAGAAGTGCTTAGCTACGCCACTAGAAAAGAAGCTTCCTCTGATGAAGTGAAAGAAGAATGGCAGACGAAACTTTCGCAACTAGATTATTTAAATGAACAGTTCCAACAAGCGCTGAATCAAGAACGTGAGGCACAACTGCAAGTGGAACAACTTGAACAAGCAGTAGCGGAGCAAGCCCAAGTCCATCAATTAGGAAAAATGAATCAAATTGATACTTTAATGAATCAGCGGGAATTGATTACGCGCTATTTATTGCTTGTTCAAACAAATGAAGAACTCATGAGTCAATTGAAGGAAAATCAACAAAAACGCCAAGTATTTGAAGAACAAGTCGTCCCATTGATGACGCATTTACCCTTGCAAGGAAAGAGCCTTTCCGAAAAGTTACACTTTTTAGAAGGATTTGCTGAAGAAATGGAGAAGGTTCGCTTTGCTCAAGAGTATCAAGCAGATGGCTATCTCAAACAGCAGTTACGAGAGTTGAAAACTAAACAGCAAGAAGCATTAACACGAATTCAGCCTTTACTAATTCGTTATCGGATTCTATCAATCGCTGATGTTCCAAGTAGGATTCAACAGCTGACCACTCAGCAAGCTCAAGTTGGTCGTGGGCAAGAATTAGCGACACAATTAGGCAATCTGTTTCCAGAAGCGGTAACAGAAGCAACGTTAAAAGACCGTTCTTTACAACTGGCGCAGCAACAAGCATTGGAAGAAAGCCAGTTAGATAAAATACAAGAACAGTATCAAGCGCTGATTTATGAAAAACAACAATTAATGACGGATGGTACCTTAGATGAGTTGTATCAACGACAAGCAATTTTAAAAGCGGAAATCAAAGAACTAGCTCAACGTTGGTCTGGGTATCAACTAGCGGGACAACTGCTAATGGACCTATTAACAGAGCTTTCGGAACAACAATTGCCCAGCTTATTACAGTATGCATCAAGCTACTTTGCACTTTTAACAAATCAGCGTTATCAATCAATCCAAGTAGCCGAAGGTCAACTAGTTGCGGTGACGAAAGAACAAGAAATGTTTTATTTACATGAATTATCAACTGGCACTAAAGATCAATTGATGATGGCTGTTCGTTTTGCCTTTTTAGCAGTCCAAGGCGAGCAACTGATTTGTCCAATTATCATTGATGATGGCTGGTTACACTATGATCATCAAAGAAAAGCCCAATTAGCTGAATTATTTACTAAATTTGGTCAAAAACAGCAAGTCATTTGTTTTTCTTCTGACCAAGAAATGGTAAGCTATTATCAGGACTTACAACAAAGAGTAATTGCGTTAGAAGGAGGAAGCGTCAAGTGAAAAAATTACGTGAATTAACAGTAGAAGAACTTTTTGAATCATTTGTTCTAATTAAAAATGCCGATGTACGTGTAGCTAAAAATGGGAAAAAGTTTATTGCCTTTACCTTTCAAGACACATCTGGCACGATTGACGGAAAATATTGGGACGCCTCTGAGGATGAAATTACACGATTTACTGCGGGAAACGTTGTTTTACTGAATGGGAAACGAGAAGTTTATCAAAATAAACCCCAAGTAAAAATTTTACACATGCGTTTAGCGACAGCAGAGGAACCAAGCCAGCCAAGTTTATATATGGAACGAGCGCCTTTGAAAAAAGAAGAGATGGTCGAGGAAATCAATCAAGTGATTTTTGAGATTACCAATGCTCATTGGAATCGTATTGTGCGCTATCTCATGACAAAATACCAACAAGAATTTTATGAATTTCCTGCAGCCAAACGGAACCATCATGCTTTTGCGAATGGCTTAGCTTACCACACTGTCTCAATGTTGCGCCTAGGCAAAGCAATTGCTAAGGAATATACTGAAATTAACACGTCACTATTATACGCGGGGATTATTTTACATGACTTAGGAAAAGTTTTAGAATTATCTGGTGCTATTACGACAGAATATACGGTGGCAGGGAACTTAATTGGTCATTTAGTTTTGGTGGATGAGGAAATTACCAAGGCGTGTTTGGCTTTGAAAATTGATGATCGAGAAGAAGACGTTGTCGTTCTTCGGCACATGGTTTTAGCCCACCATGGATTGTTGGAATATGGCTCACCTGTGCGACCAAGAATTATGGAAGCGGAAATCTTACATCAAATTGATACCATGGATGCGTCCATTCAAATGATGCTAGGGGCAATTCGTCAAACACAGCCTGGGGAGTATACGGAACGAATCTTTGGTTTAGATAACCGCAGTTTCTATGTTCCAAAAGATAAATAAAAAAAGGGAGTGGTCAATCGACCACTCTCTTTTTTATGCTTATTTAGAAGAAGATTCTGTTGTTTTGCTTGAAGAATCTGTTGCTTTTTCAGAGTCGCTTGTTTTGGTATCGCTTGTTTTAGAATCACTTGATTTTGATTCTTTTTTCTCTGAAGAAGCGCTTGAAGATTCAGTTTGCATGTAGCCTGCTAAAGCGTTCTTGAAGGCATCATCTTTAATTTTCACATTGGCCGCTTTTAATTCGTCACTAATGACTTTCGAAACAAATGTTTGATCGGCTAATTTTGTTTCTTCAGCAATTTTCTTGATCTCTTTTTCATAAGGTTTCATGTCATTGCCTTTTGCTTTGTTTTTCGTCATTTTCACTACATAGTAGGTTGTTTGGTAGGTTTGCATATTTGTTGCAGCAATTGGTTCTGACACTTCGCCATCTTTTAATTTGAAGGCAGCTTCTTTAACTTCGGCAGGAACAGTTGTTGCTTGTGAATCAAATTTAATTTTACCGCCATCTTTTTTCGTAGCAGCATCTGTTGATTTTTCTTTAGCAATTTTTGTGAAATCGCCGCCGTCAGTGATTTCTTTCTTGACAGCTTTGGCATCATCTTCTGAAGCAACTTGGATAATTTGTGCTTCTACTTCTGGATGGAAACTTGCCCAAGCTGTTTTTAAGTCTTCATCTGTAATTTTTAAGTGGGCTTTTAGACCTGCATCATAGGCTGCTCTTTGTTTTAACTGTTTCTTGAATGTTTTTTCAGTTAAACCAGCTTGTTTTAATGCATCAGAGAACTTTCCACCTTGTGCTTCTACTTGTTCTTTGGCTTCGTCAAAGTTTTTTTGAATATCTTTGTCAGTTACTTTGTCGCCATATTTTTCTTCAAAGACTTTATAAATAACCATTTGGCTAAACGCTTGTTGGCTAGTGCTTTGTTCTTTAATTTGGTTATAAAAATCATCAACAGTAATTGTTGAACCTTTCATTGTTGCGATATCTTTTGAACCGCTTGAACACGCTGCTAAACTAAAAACGGCCATTGCGCCCGCTGCAGCTAAGATTAGTTTTTTCTTCATTCTCTTATGCACTCCTGTTTTTTTTAGTTTTATTTCTGTTATAACTATACCATACCTTATTTTGAAAAAGAAAGAGTCTCAGGCATAGTTTCAAACAAAATTCGTATTTACGTCACACTTTTTATTTTTTTAATAACAAAAGAAATAATTAACATAAAAGACTTTACTTTTGCTTGTTGGTTTGTGTGTCAGGTAATTCAGCCGTGATTTTGGCAATTTGTTCTTTAATTTGAGCAATCCGAGGTTCCGCTTGGAATTTGAAATCAGTGATTTCTTGTTGCAGGTCTTTTGAAAATTCAGTTGCCAGAGGAACGTTTTCTTCGACAACTGCCAAATTTCGTTGCACCTGATCCCAGTCATTCGTGACTTGATTTTTTAGTGAACGATAGTCCTCTAGCTCATTGATTAAATGTTGGCGTGTTTCTTTCCCGCTTCTTGGAGCAGCCAACAAGCCGCCAATGGTACCAGCAGCTGCACCAAAAAAGAGACCTTTAATAAATTTTTTCATTTAGTTCACCTGCTTTGCAATGGTCTCAGCAATTTCTTGCATCGCTTCGGCGGAATAGTCCTCTTGATGGTTGCCAAAATGAATAGAGAAATCATCTTTTTTTGAATAACGGGGAATCAAATGAACGTGGGAATGGAAAACGGATTGATAAGCCACTTCCTTATTGTTATTTAAAATGTTTAATCCTTCCATTTCTGGAAAAGCTTTTTCTAATGCTCGTGCTACTTTAGGAATACGAGCAAAGACGTCGCTTGCTAAAACGTCATTATATTCAAAAATATCAGCAACGTGTTGTTTTGGAATCATTAAGGTATGCCCTTTGGTCACTTGTGTAATGTCTAAAAACGCGTAGACTTTCTCGTCTTCATAGACTTTATAACTTGGGATTTCGCCGTTGATAATTTTACAAAAAATACAATCATTCATGAAAAATTCCTCTTTTCTCTAGATTCTTTCCTTTACTTTACCACAAGTTGATTTCTCTGTGGATGAAAAAGTACGTGAGTTCGCTAAAAAGTTCGTTTCATTTCGTGTATAATAAGAGAAAGAAAAAAATCCATTTAATTAAGGGAGTAATTTTTGAATTCTTGGTTCGCTTAGGGTTTAATAATGGTAGAGAGAAAAGGTTGGAGGCAAAAGAAATGAGCTTAACAATTGAACATTTAACAGGAGGTTACGGCCATATTCCTGTCTTAAAAGATATTAATTTTGACGTCAAGTCTGGTGAAATGGTTGGTTTAATCGGCTTGAATGGTGCGGGGAAAAGTACCACCATCAAAAATATTATTGGGTTACTTACGCCGCAAAAAGGCAAAATTATGATTGACGGGGAAACATTGCAACAAGCCCCTGAAGAATATCGTAAAAAAATCGGGTATATTCCGGAAACACCTTCTTTATATGAAGAATTAACATTGAAAGAGCATATCGAAGTAACGGCCTTGGCTTATGATATTCCATTAGAAGAAGCGTTCAAACGAGCAGAACCATTACTAAAAACGTTCCGTTTAGACAATAAATTGGAATGGTTTCCTGCTAATTTTTCAAAAGGCATGAAACAAAAAGTCATGGTACTTTGTGCATTCTTAATTGAACCGAGTTTATATATTATTGATGAACCTTTTCTAGGCTTAGATCCTTTAGCAATTCATGCTTTATTAGAATTAATGGATACGATGCGTAAGCAAGGGGCAGCGATTTTAATGTCCACGCATATTTTAGCAACAGCTGAAAAATATTGTGATCGCTTTGTGGTGCTACACGAAGGGAAATTACGGGCAAACGGTACAATGGCTGAATTACGTGCAGAATTTAATTTACCAGAGTCTTCTTTAGATGATATTTATCTTGCCTTGACGAAGGAAGAAAAGGTGGGGTAACATGGGCGAATTTTTTAGTCAACGTTTGTCACGGCATTTCAAAAAAATGTCCAAGTACTTGCGCTATATTTTAAATGATCATTTTGTTTTAGTCTGTATGTTTTTATTAGGCGGATTAGGTCTGTACTATTCCCAGTTGTTAAAAGAATTACCTCGTGATTTTGTTTGGGGCAGACCGTTAATTCTATTGGGCTGGCTGCTACTCATTCAAGTTGGTAAGTTGGCCACTTTGACAGAAGAGCCAGACAAGGTGTTTTTATTACCAAAAGAAAAACAATTCGCTGCTTATCTGAAACGAGCGCTGCGCTACTCTTTACTTTTACCGATTGTGGTCAGCTTTCTAGGAAGTGGCCTATTGATGCCGTTGATTGTAGTCACAACAGGTTGGTCGTTTCAAACCTTCTTTTTATTTTTGGTCATGCTAGTTTGTATGATTTATACACATCTTAGTTTACAAAGCTATGGGCTCTATCATCTTTCGTCAACCACTTACCGTAGTTGGTGGTTTGTTTGGTTGATCAGTAGTCTCTTGATTATGACGGGAGCTATTTACTGGACGCCTTGGGTTGGTGTGATTGGTGGCATCATTCTGGCCGTTTGTTTATCGAGTATTTGGCAAAATAAGATGAAACAGAGTTTCTTGGATTGGGAAAAAATGATCCAAAAAGAACAAAACAGAATGCATAGAATTTATAAATTCATTCAGCTGTTTACAGATATTCCTGAAGTGAGTAGTACAGTGAAACGCCGTAAATACTTAGATCCTCTCCTCGGAGTAGTCAAAAAAACATCTGAGAACACGTATGCTTACTTATTCATTCGAAGCTTTTTACGAGGTAGCGAATATAGCGGCTTATTGTTTCGTTTGATTTTGGTTGGTGGCGTGCTACTCTTCTTTTTACAAGAATTCTGGATTGCGTTGGTAGTTGCTTTATTGTTTGTCTATTTAATCGGGTTCCAGTTGATTCCCATGTACACGCAATTTGATTATATGGTGATGACACAGCTATATCCAATTTCAATGGAAAAAAAACAAGCAGCGATTCGCCGGTTAATTAGCGGCGCATTATCTGTTGCGGCCATTATTTTTGGTGGGATTGTCTGCCTTCGTTTAGGCAGTTTGCAAAATAGCTTGCTCATTCTGGGTGCCTTAATTGTAGAAGTTGTGATTTTCACTAAAATGTATGTTCCAATGCGCTTGAATAAGTTATAAAGATGAGAAAACCCAGCAAAATTTACAAAAGAACCACATAGAAGCTTGACGAAGCAAGGTTTGGCGACTAAAATGGTAATTGCTGTAAAAATTGCAATAAAATTGTGTTGAGATAGGAGATAATTTCCATGGAATTTCAGTTGGATAAAGACTGGCGTCTGCAGCCGATAAAGGGCGCAACTGGTCAAACATACATGGGAATAAAAGAAACCGAGAAAGTGTTCATTAAACGAAACACTTCTCCACTTCTTGCAGCATTGTCTAAAGAAGGGTTAGCCCCGAAGATGATTTGGACAAAGCGGACAGCGAATGGCGACGTACTAACAGCCCAAGAATGGCTGGAAGGACGTTTATTACATGCGGACGAAATTGGCAAACGCAATGACGTGATTGACGTGTTATACCAATTGCATCATTCCAATTTGCTGAAAGACATGTTGAAAAAAATTGGTGGCGAAGTTTGTACCCCGCTAACAATGTTGAAAGAGTATAAGCGTCAACTACCTAAAGAATTAAAACGAAACAGTTATTTAAAAGAAGTAATCACTTATTTATATAATCATTTACCAGAATATCCAGAGACTAGTTATGTAGCTGTCCACGGCGATGTGAATCATCGGAATTGGTTAGTCTCGAATAATTATCTCTATTTAGTAGATTGGGATTCTGTGATGGTCGCGGACCCAGCGGTAGATTTAGGAATGATTTTGAGTCATTATGTCCCTCGTTCCGGTTGGAATCAATGGTTACTATCTTATGGTTTAATCCCGAATGAAAGTACGGTTCAACGAATTTATTGGTATGGTTTATTTAGCTTTTTACAAGAGATTGTTCGTCATCACCAAGAGGGCGAAAGAAGAGCAATGACTGCAGAAATTTTACAATTAAAACGAATGTTTAGTAGTTAAACTAATTCATTTAACATCCACACAGGCTGGCGAATTTCACCAGTCTGTTTTTAAAAGAAAGGAATTTTAAATATGCGTGTAAGAAATAGACCCGGAGCAGCAGAATATATGGCAAAATATCCACAATATGTGGTAGAAGGTCCTGAAAAATGGCAAGGGAAATGGCAAGAACGTTTTGGCAATAATCATCCCATCCACATTGAAATTGGTTCAGGTAAAGGTCGTTTTATTTATGAAATGGCTAAAGCACATCCTGAAATTAATTATATTGGTATCGATATGCAATTAAGTATTTTATCGATTGCATTAGATAAGCTAGTGGCCGAGCCGTTACCTAATCTACAGTTATTGCGAGTAGACGGCGAAGCATTAACAGAATATTTTGCTGAAAATGAAGTAGATTTAATCTATTTAAATTTTTCAGATCCTTGGCCAAAGAAAAAACATGAAAAACGTCGTTTAACGTATAAAAACTTTTTAGCGACAGATGAAATTATCTTAAAACCAAATGGAGAAATTCATTTTAAAACGGATAATCAAGGGCTCTTCGAATACTCATTAAGTAGCTTTTCTAAATATGGCATGATTATTGAACGTGTATGGCTAGATTTGCATAATAGCGAGTTTGAAGGCAACATTATGACAGAATACGAAGAAAAATTTTCTAGTCGTGGTCAACGAATTTATCGAGTAGAAGCACGTTTTGTTGCAAAATAAAAACAAGCATTCCTTTATTTTAAGTGAAGGAATGCTTGTTTTTTATTATTTAAGAAAGCCTAAGTTGTCGTTCTTAAAGCATAAGCGTCCAATAAAATTCTTGCCAGAATGGATAGTGGTAACCGTGAACGCACTTCATAATCGGGGAAAAAGGAGCCTTCTGATTTGAAGCCTACGAACGGAATTTCAATATATTTCATTAAACTAGAGTGTTTGCTTGCAGTTAAAAGGATAGTCCCAATTTCTGAGTCGTAACAGTTTTTACCAGCGACAACTAATTCTTGGGTTTCTCCGTTTAAAGAAACAAAAAGAGCCACATCTTTTTTTGATAACTTTTTACTAATATTTTTAATAATTTCTGGGTCCGTATGCAGTTCACAGTATTTGCCAGCCAATTGAAACTTAACCATCATTTCCTGAGCAATTAATTCTGAAAAACCTCTAGCAAAGATAATAATCCGTCGAGAAGCCTTGATTTTTTGGATCGCATCTTCGATATTACCAATTTCAATCATGTTAATCGTGCGAGTTACTTCTTCTTCATTCTTTAAAATGGCTGTCCGAATTCCTCGGTCTACTTTTTCTAATGCTGAAAAATTTATATTTTGGTTTTCTTTATCTTTCAAGTGATGCTTGAAGGATGTGAAACCTTCATAGCCTTTCTTTTTCATGGTTCTTACAATCGTCGCAGTTGATACATTGGCTCGTTCGCTTAATTTTACAATGGAATAATCAGGGATTTCTAAAATATGTGTTTCGATAAAATGCCAGAGATATTGCTCCGACTCACTCAATTTTTGTTCCATAATGGCCAGCCCTTCTTTCTTTCACTAAAAAACATTTATAAGCCTATTTTTAATGAAAAAAAATAAAAAAGCTAGAGAAATTATGAAATTGTAAATGTTTTCTATATTTTTGCGAAAGAATGAAAACCTTTACATGGTATTTTGAGACATAATAAAGAGGAGAAAGGAGGAACTACAGTGACTATTTATACATGTACATTAAATTTAGCCATTGATTTATTTATCGAAACAGAAGAGCTAGTTCCTTTTGTCGTGAATCGCACGAAGGAAGATGATATTCAAGCAAACGGGAAAGGAGTCAATGTTTCCCTAATTTTAAAGATGTTAGGGATTGATAATACCGCTTTGGGAGTCAAAGCTGGTTTCACTGGGAACTATGTCGAGGATTATTTAAAAGAAAAAGAAATAACCACTGATTTTATCGAAGTCGCTGGCACAACGAGAATCAATGTGTTTACAAAAGTTACCCAAGATCAAAAGGAATACAAATTAGTCAATAAAGGACCAAAATTATCTGAAGAACATGTACAACGTTTTTTGAAAAAAATTTCAGAGTTACGTAAAGGGGATTATTTGTGCGTATCAGGAAGTTTACCACAAGGGGTTTCGCCAAGTATTTTGATTGAAATTAGCCGAATTTGTTTTGAAAAGCAGGTGTTCTTAATTTTAGACAGTAGTTATGAAGAAATTTTAGATTGTTTGCCTTATCAACCATTTTTATTGAAACCAAATGAAGAAGAACTTCAAGAGTGGTTTCATACAGAAGTGCAGACTAAGGACGATTACATTTTTTACGGACAAGAATTACTGAAGCGGGGAGCCAAAAATATTTTACTTTCTTTAGGTAGTGAAGGGGCTTTATTTATGAATAATGAAAAGGTTCTTTCAGGTAATTCACCAACTGGAATGGTTGTGAATACAGCTTGTTCAGGGGATGCAATGTTAGGTACCTTTTTAGCTGGCTGGCATCAAGGACTTTCATTGGAAAAAAATTTAAAAAGAAGTATTGCAGCAGGTAGTTCAACAGCATTTCGCAAAGGATTGACAGATTTTTCAGATGTTCAGGAGTTAGAGCAACAAATAAAGATTCAAGAGGAGGAATAAACAGATGGCTACGTATCAATTAATAGCTGCTACAGGTTGTCCGACGGGAATAGCGCACACGTATATGGCACAGGAGGCATTGGAACAAGCTGCGAAACGTAAAGGTATTACGATTAAGGTTGAAACACATGGTCAGATTGGTATAGAAAACGAGTTAACACCTGCAGAAATCCAAGGAGCGGAGGCAGTCATTATTGCCGCCGACAAAGACGTTCAAGCAGAACGTTTTGCTGGGAAACGAATTATTGATGTCCCTGTCAGTGTGGGGATTAAAGAAGCAGATCGCTTAATTGAAGAAGCACTCGCAGGCAAAGGATCGATTGCGGCCGAAAACCAAGCAGTGGACGAACTTGAACAGGAGACACAAATTTCTTCAGGAAATGTTGGACATAGTATTTATAAAAACTTAATGAATGGCGTCTCTCACATGTTGCCGTTTGTAGTAGCAGGCGGCGTTTTAATTGCTCTTTCTTTTGCTATTTGGGGCATTTATTCATTTGATCCAGAAAGTAGTCAGTATAATGCTACCGCTGCTATGTTAAAAAGTATTGGTGATGCCTCAATGGGCATGATGGTGCCAATCTTATCTGCGTATATCGCAGAGGGGATTGCCAAACGACCTGGTTTGGTTGTGGGCTTTGTCGGTGGTTTGATTGCTAACACTGGTGGTACTGGCTTTTTAGGAGGGATATTATCTGGTTTCCTTGCTGGGTATTTCATTCTTTTATTACAAAGAGTATTTAAAGGTTTGCCTAAATCATTAGATGGTTTAAAAGCAATTTTCCTTTATCCAGTCATTGGCGTTGCAGTTATTGGTATCACTATGTCTTTACTAGCAGATCCGATGAAAGCTGTTAACGAAGGAATGATGAGCTTTTTAGCTAGTTTCCAAAACTCCAGTCCGTTGGTTTTAGGAATTATTGTGGGTTGTATGTGTGCCTTTGATATGGGAGGTCCAGTTAATAAAGCGGCCTATGTTACTGGGACGGCACTCTTAGCTCAAGGAAATACTTCTTTTATGGCAGGAGTTTCTGCTGCCTGCATAGCGCCACCTTTAATTACAGGCTTTGCTACATTATTCTTTGGAAAATACTTTGACACAAATGAACGCAATGCGGGGCTAGTGAACTTTATTTTAGGCTCCACACATATTACAGAAGGCGCTATTCCGTTTGCGGCAAAAGACCCATTGAAGGTTTTACCAATTATGATGCTCGGATCTTCAATTGCGGCAGTCTTAACGTATATGTTTGGGGTACAAGTGCCAGCACCTCATGGAGGCTTTCTTGTTTTACCAGTTGTTACTCACGCTGTTCAATGGGTTCTGGCAATTTTAGCTGGTTCATTGGTAGGCGGTTTATTGCTAGGTTTTGTACAAAAAAGTAGAATCGCCAAACAAGAGCAATCGTTATCAAAAAAATGAAATAACAGGAATTAGGAGTGGATGGAATGGCTTTTATTAAAGAAAATCATATTTTTTTAAATCAACAGTTACAAACGCAAGAGGATGTTTTTCACTTTTTAGCAAAAAAATCAACAGAATTGGAAGTTGCTCAGGACGCACAGGAAGTTTTCGATAAACTGAACGAGCGAGAACAAGAAGGAACAACGGGGATGATGAATGGATTTGCGATACCTCATGCAAAAGCAGCAACGATTCAACAAGCGGCCATTATCATCGTTACCTTGGACCAAGGTGTTGAGTGGCAGAGCCTTGACAACCAATTAACGGAGTTTGTGATTGCGCTGTTTATTCCAGATGCCGAAGCTGGCACGACACATTTGAAATTACTCTCTTCCGTTGCGCGCCTCCTATTAAGAGAAGAAGTTACTTCTGGACTGAAACAAGCAAGTTCGCCAGCTGAAATTGCTACGTTACTAAATAATCAATTAGGAGAGGGAACAGAATGAAAAAAATTAGTGAACAAAAACGTAAACATTTAGAAAATCTGGTAGATGATCAAGGGATTATTGGCGCACTAGCCATTGATCAACGTGGGGCCTTAAAACGCATGATGGGAAAATACAAAGAGGTGACTGCGCAAGAAATCAGTGACTTTAAAGTATTAGTATCTCGTTGCTTAACACCAGAGACTTCAGCAATTTTGTTGGATCCAGAATATGGCCTAGCTGCTGCTGAAAATCGAGCACAGACTTCAGGTTTGTTACTTGCGTATGAAAAAACGGGCTACGATGCTTCGACACCAGGACGGTTACCCGATAGTCTTGATGTTTGGTCGGTTAAGCGTTTAAAAGAAGCGGGCGCAGACGCGTGTAAATTTTTACTTTATTACGATGTTGACGAAAGTGAAGCAATCAATGAACGAAAGAAAGCTTATATAGAACGGATTGGTTCAGAGTGTTTAGCCGAAGAAATTCCATTCTTTTTAGAAATTGTCTCTTATGATGCAAACAATTCGGATAGTGCTTCAAAAGAATACGCTAAAGTAAAACCGCACAAAGTAATTGAAGCGATGAAAGAATTTTCAAAGGATCGCTATAATGTTGATGTTTTAAAAGTAGAAGTCCCTGTGAATATGAATTTTGTAGAAGGTTTTGGCACTGAAAGTCTTTATAGCCAAGATGAAGCGCAGGCTTTTTTCAACATGCAAAGTGAAGCAACACAACTTCCATTTATTTTCTTGAGTGCAGGGGTTAGTGCTACGATGTTTCAGGAAACATTGAAATTTGCAAAAAAAGCAGGTTCCTCGTTTAATGGAGTCTTATGTGGTCGCGCAACTTGGGCAGACGGCGTGCTTCCATTTGTTCAACAAGGTGCTGAAGCAGCCGTTGCGTGGCTTGAAACAACTGGTAAAACAAATGTTGACGAATTAAATCAGGTTTTAAGAGAGAGCGCAGTATCAGTCTTTGAAAAAATCCAGTAATTAAGCTGAAAATATTTACTGAATTTGAACTATTTGGTCATCTGAATTAAATTTTTTCAGAAATCGTCTTCTTTAAGTGAACTCAATGTACGCAAACTCAAAAGATATGATATAATTATTTCGATATCGATGTATGAACACCCAAAAAGTAACATTGCTTTACTTTATTTGGGGAAAGTTGGGGTATTATGGGAATTCCTAAAGAAGGCGAGTTTGTAACCATTCAGAGTTATAAACATGACGGACATTTACATCGAACGTGGCGTGATACGATGGTACTAAAAACGAGCGAGTATTCTTTAATTGGTGTGAACGATCACACGTTAGTAACGGAATCCGACGGACGTCGGTGGGTGACTCGTGAACCAGCCATTGTTTATTTTCACAAGAAATATTGGTTCAATATAATAGCAATGATTAGAGAAAAGGGGGTTTCGTATTACTGCAATCTGGCTTCGCCATATGTTTTAGATGACGAAGCGTTGAAGTATATTGATTATGATTTAGATATCAAGGTTTTTCCAGATGGTGAAAAACGTTTACTAGACGTTGATGAATATGAATTTCATAGCAAACTAATGGATTATCCAGAAGATATTGACTTCATTTTAAAAGAAAATGTCAAGACTTTAGTGGATTGGATTAATAACGAAAAAGGCCCCTTCTCGCCCGAGTATGTAGATATCTGGTATCAACGTTATCAACAGCTATCAAAAAAATAGCCGATGTAAACAGCCCACAAAAGGAGCTTGGAGCATTAGCCAAAATGGCTAATGCTCCAAGCTCTAAATTTTCCGATTTAATTGGTGTTATAGTTCTTTATTCATTTCGTAGTGTTCAATGCCAGCATCCATAAAAGGTGCTCCTGTTTTTTGATAACCTAAACGTTCATAGAAGCCTACAGCGGTGACTTGTGCTCCTAGAGTAATCTTGTGGTAGCCTTGTTCTTTGGCAAAATTTTCCGCCGCTTCCATAATCACTCGTCCATAGTCGGCGCCACGGTAAGCTTTTTCAACGGCCATTCGTTGTAATTTCATAACGCCATTTTCTAGTGGAAGCAAGCGACAAGTTGCGACAGCTACATGGTTCGTGTACAAAACAAAGTGAATACAATGTGCTTCATATTCATCGATTTCCATCTCTTCTGGTACCCCTTGTTCCGCTACGAATACGCGTTGACGAAGCCGGACAGCATCTAAATAAAGATCACTCATGGTATCTTTTGTTTGAGCTACATGCATAGAAAAACCCCCAAGTTCAGAATCTGTTTCTATTTTATTATACCACGAAAAAGTTCTAGCAATGAAGTATTCTCAATGACTGAGGGGGGAAGGTGTGATAAAATAAAACAGCAACAATTGAATAAAAATAAAGGAGGAGCCGCTGTGATTAATCGATTTAAAGAATCGAAATTATTTTTCTGGTCAGTTGAATTACTTGTCGTGGCCATGCTATTATTTATTGCTTCGAAAATTAATTTCTTATTTGCACCGATTGGGACATTCTTTTCAACGTTGTTTGCCCCAGTCTTAGTAGCAGGCTTTTTGTATTATTTACTAAATCCTGTGGTCAATCTACTAATGAAGACGAAAATGAAACGAATTTATGCCGTCTTACTGGTATTTTTATTACTAATCATCGCATTAGTTCTGATCTTATTAACAATTATCCCTAAGTTGGCAGATCAGCTAGCTAGTTTAGCATCAAGTATGCCAGATTTCTTTAAACAAGTGGAGACCTGGATTTATGAGATTGCGGAGTTACCTATTTTTAAACAAATTGATTTAACAAGCTATATTGAAAAAATGGATATTTCTTATGCCAATATTATCCAACAATTTTTAAGTAGTTTATCAAGTAGCTTAGGTTCAATCGTATCAACGGTGGCGTCAACCACCATTGTTTTGGTCACTGCGCCATTTATTTTATTTTATATGTTAAAAGATGGAGATAAGCTAGTACCAGCGATTCAACGCTTTTTACCTGAGAAAAGAAAAGATGATATTGTGGATCTTTTAGGACAATTGAATCAAACCTTATCCAGTTATATTAGTGGACAAGCGATTGAATGTTTATTTGTCGGTACATTTACGATTATTGGGTATTCATTGCTTGGCGTTCGTTATGCCTTTTTATTTGGTGTCATTGCCGGCTTTACGAATTTGATTCCCTATCTAGGACCTTATCTAGGATTAGCGCCCGCTGTCTTAGTGACTATCTTTAATGAACCCGTCAAAGCAGCCTTATGTTGTTTAGTGGTGCTAGTGGTTCAACAATTGGACGGAAATATTATTTATCCAAACGTTATCGGAAAATCTCTAAAAATCCATCCATTAACGATTATTTTAATTTTATTGGTGGCAGGAAATTTAGCAGGTTTGCTAGGTATTTTCCTCGGTGTCCCATTTTACGCAATCTGCCGGACCATTATCTACTATGTTATTGATATGGTCAAAGCGGGTCGTAGTGAAAAAGTTACCAATGCCGTTCTTTTAGGGAATGAAACAAATACGAAAGAAAATAACGGTTAATGATTGAATCCGCTAATCTTTCGTGCTATGATTTTATGGATTAGGATAGAAAATAACCTGTCATAATACTGATTGTGTCTGTTTCTAAGCCTAACCATAAAAAGAGGAAGAACGTTAAAAGAGTACGAGAGTACAGCCTCGGAATTATCAACAATTAAGGAGAGAGAGAACATTATGAATAATGCTGACCCTGAGAGTCAGTCGCTAATTGCGCAACTTCTATTATTAGTCGTGTTGACGTTTATCAATGCCTTTTTGGCAGCGGCGGAAATTGCAGTCGTATCTGTTAACAAGAATCGTGTGGAACAAAAAGCGGAAGACGGCGACGCAAAAGCTCAAAAATTGCTTAAGGTATTGCAAGACCCCAATAACTTTTTATCCACAATCCAAGTAGGGATTACTTTGGTTAATATCCTATCTGGTGCTTCATTAGCAGAGACTTTATCTAGTCGTTTGGCCCCTGTATTAGGTGGCGGCGCCGCAGCTAAGAGTCTTGCCAGTATCATTATCTTAGCGTTGTTAACGTACGTTTCTATTGTATTTGGTGAATTATACCCTAAACGAATTGCCATGAATAAATCAGAAGAAGTCGCTCAATTGACTTCTGGTGCAGTCCGCTTTTTAGGTGTTATCGCGCGTCCCTTCGTTTGGTTGCTATCGGCTTCGACCGATTTATTATCCAAAATCACACCAATGACTTTCGATGATGCCGATTCGAAGATGACACGAGATGAAATGCGCTACATGCTTGAAACAGAAGGTGTTTTGGAAAACGAAGAACTAGAAATGCTACAAGGTGTCTTTTCATTAGATACAAAAGTGGCACGAGAAGTAATGGTTCCTCGGACAGACGCATTCATGGTTGACATCCAAGATGATGTCCAAGAAAACATCAATTTAATTTTAGGAGAAAATTATTCTCGGATTCCTGTTTATAGTGAAGACAAAGATAAAATTGTTGGTATTTTACATACCAAAACGTTACTAAAAGCTGCACGTAATTTAGGCTTTGAAAACATTGAATTAGGCGCGATTATCCAAGAACCATTATTTGTCCCAGAAACCATTTTTATTGATGATTTACTTTATGAGTTAAAACGAACACAAAACCAAATGGCGATTTTACTAGATGAATATGGCGGTGTTGTCGGTTTAGCAACACTGGAAGATTTACTAGAAGAAATCGTTGGTGAAATTGACGATGAAACAGATGAAGTAGAAAATTTATATACACAAGTGGCTGACAATGAATATTTGGTTCAAGGACGCATGTTAATTGACGAATTTAATGAAGTATTTGAAACAGATTTACACATGAGCGATGTTGATACAATGGCAGGTTACTTAATTACAGCATTAGGAACCATTCCTGATGAAGGGGAAAAACCTTCTTTTGAAGTGGGCAATATTAAGTTAACTGCTGAAGAAATGGAAGGCACACGTTTGCTAGTCTTACGCGTTCATTTCTACGATGAAGAAACTGTCGATGAAGAACCAGAAGAAAATCGTCGTTTTTTCCGTAAAGAAATGGAAGATGACGAACCAAGACGTTAAAAATAACCTGTGACATCAGTCGTTTTGACTAATGTCGCAGGTTTTCCTTTTAAAAAACAGCCAACAGCAGCTCTTTATTCTCAAGGCTTGACATGATATACTAGCAAAGGTTAATCAAAAATTATGCTGAAGAAAATAAATAAATAAACATCACAAGTGATAAGGAGATTTTTATGACGATCAATCAAAAAGAAGCAGTCGATAGTCGCCGTACGTTTGCGATTATTTCCCATCCGGATGCTGGGAAAACAACGATTACTGAACAATTATTATTATTTGGGGGCGCCATCCGCCAAGCTGGAACAGTCAAAGGGAAAAAAACAGGGAACTTTGCCAAATCTGACTGGATGGAAATTGAAAAACAACGGGGAATTTCGGTAACGAGTTCTGTGATGCAATTTGACTATCAAGACAAACGGATTAATATCTTGGACACCCCAGGGCATGAGGATTTCTCAGAGGATACGTATCGGACCTTAATGGCCGTGGATAGTGCTGTGATGGTTATTGACAGTGCCAAAGGGATTGAAGCACAAACGAAAAAACTTTTCCAAGTTGTTAAAAAACGTGGTATTCCAATTTTTACTTTTATTAACAAATTGGACCGTGACGGACGGGAACCATTGGAACTTTTAGAAGAATTGGAAGAACTATTGGATATTGAATCTTATCCAATGAACTGGCCAATTGGTATGGGAAAAGGCCTAGAAGGTCTATACGATATTTATAATGAACGTGTGGAATTATATCGTCCAGAAAATAATGGCGGGGAGCGTTTTATTCCTTTAAAAGATGGCGATATCCCAAGCGATTTACCATTGCACAATAACAGCGTTTATCAACAAGTGTTGGAAGATGTTGAGTTATTGGTAGAAGCAGGCGATGAATTTAGCGAGGAAAAAATCGCTCGTGGTGATCAAACGCCAGTCTTCTTCGGTTCTGCTTTGACAAACTTTGGGGTTCAAACATTTTTAGAAACCTTCTTACAATTTGCGCCTGCGCCACATGCGCATAAAACAGAAGAGGGTGGCGAAGTAAGTCCTTATGAAAAAGAATTTTCAGGCTTTGTCTTTAAAATTCAAGCGAATATGAACCCAGCCCATCGTGATCGAATTGCCTTTGTTCGAATTTGTTCAGGTGTTTTTGAAAGAGGCATGGACGTGACCTTAGGTAGAACAGGCAAAAAAGTCAAATTAAGTAACGTGACACAATTTATGGCGGATGCCCGCGAAAACGTCACAGAAGCTGTTGCAGGCGATATTATCGGCGTGTATGACACAGGAAATTACCAAATTGGCGATACTTTGTATGAAGGGAAAATGAATGTTCAATATGAAGAGTTGCCGTCATTTACCCCTGAATTATTCATGAAAGTGACTGCCAAAAACGTAATGAAACAAAAATCTTTCCATAAAGGAATTTACCAACTGGTTCAAGAAGGAGCCATTCAATTATACAAAACATATTTAACGGAAGAATATATCATTGGCGCAGTAGGTCAATTGCAGTTTGAAGTTTTCCAATACCGAATGTCCAATGAATACAATGCTGAAGTGGTAATGACGCCAATGGGTTCTAAAATTGCCCGCTGGATTAATCCAGAAGATTTAGATGAACGCATGAGCTCTAGCCGAAACATTTTGGCACGGGACCGCTTCGACCAACCATTGTTCTTATTTGAAAACCAATTTGCGGAACGCTGGTTTGCTGATAAATATCCAGATGTTGAACTGAAAAGTTTGATGTAAAATTAATTTGTAATCAATCAGTAGCTGAATCTTTAGAAGATTGAAGCTCGCATCTTTAGCAAAAATCTACTAAGATGCGTTGGTTTGCAAGAAGTCCTTTTTTATCAAAATTTGATAAGAAGGGACTTTTTTCTATGAATTGGGAGGATATTATTTTAGAATTTTGTATGGATATTACAGTGAGAGGTTTTTCAAAAATAACAATCAAAAATTATAAATCAAAATTAAGAAACACAGCAAATTTTTTCAAATCAATAAATGTTAAACCGTCACAGATTGAAAAGAAACATATAAAAAGCTGGATAATAGATATGCAAGAAAAAGAAATGCAAGCATCGACAATCAATGTCAGTGTTAGCAGATTAAAGAAGTTATTTGACTATATGTTAATTGAAAAATATATTGAGTATAATCCGTTTGTTGATATTGAAAGATTAAAAGAACAAAGAAAAGTAATCTATCCTTTGAATGATTATGAAATTAAACAAATGCTGACAGTTGCTAAAAAACACCCATACAAACATATAGCACAAAGAAATATTGTGATATTGATGTTGATGATTGAATGTGGGTTGAGGATTAGCGAAGTTTGCGAGATACGAGATGAAGACATTATGAATAATCAAATCATTATTAGAAAATCAAAAAATAATAAGGATAGAGCCGTTGCTGTCAGTCCAATTCTCAAAAAAGAAATAATAAAATATCATCGAATTAAGAAAAGAAAATATGGGCTGTTAGAAGGGAATCCTTTTATTATCAGTAATCTAGGTAAAAAATTGAATGAAAAAAGTATTTGGCAGATTATGCAAGAAATAAAGAAACAAATTGATATAAGAGATTGTGTTCGTTTTTCGGGTCATACGCTAAGACATACTTATGCAAGTATGCAATTAAGGAACGGATTAGATATTTATACGTTAAGTTTAAATATGGGGCATAGTTCAATTGAAATGACTCAAAGATATGTTCAGACGTTAAATAGTGAAGATTTTATTGAGAAATCTATTAAAACAAGTACTTTGCTGAATTTGAGGTAAATAAAAAATTATTATACTGAATAATAAGATGGTAGTAGTTGTACTAGGTTGATAGGTAGGATATATTTAGTCATTCAAAAAAATTTAAATATAATGTATAATGGTAAGAGAATAGAATAGTGGAGGTATTTACGTGAACTGGGATGGTTTAATGGGTCTTATGTTTAACTTTAATAATATAAAAGATTTTTTTGAATTATTATCGTATATATTTACAGTTTTAAGTTTTATAGCGATTATTTACGCAATAAAAGGGTTTAAAAAATCGGTTGAAGATACAAAAAAGGTTGAAGAATCAAAATTAATGGAAAATTCTATAGAAGTATTGAAAATTTTTTCTACTAACATTATCCCAAGTATAGAAAAATTTGATAGCGAAGCAAAAGAAGAATATGAAAAGTTAAAAATTCAAATGATAACTAAAGTTCAGGAAAAAGAAAACAAAACGATTACGGAACTTCCCAAAAAGCTAGATTCACTTGTTGAAATTTCTGCTAAGCTTAAAGCACAAGGTGGAAGTATATTTAATCAACTTGAACAAGTTTGTGCGTATGTCAGTTATGAATTAGTGTTGCACGATGTAGTTTACCCAACTGTACATTCGGTATTTATTGAATTTGTTAATGATAACAATGATTTATTAAAGGCAATTACAAGTGAGGATGCACCTTTTCAAAATGTTCATAAAGTTTATAGTACTTGGAAAAAACAATCAGATAGAGAGCTCTTAGAAAGAGAAAAAGATGTCATTGAAGAGAAGCTAAAAGAGATAAATTAAGAAAAATATGGTAAAATAAGGATGGAGGTGAGAGGGTATGTCAGAAATTTTATTGAATACTCTTATACAAGAAACAAATGAATCAATTAAAAATGAAATAGAACGTATGCATTCAGAGTCTTGGAAAGATAATGCTTTTGTTGAAAAAAGTGATGTTTTAGAAAGTGAAAATTTAGAGTAATATGTTTGTCTGAAACCTTCTTTTAATTTTAGAAGGTTTTTTTGTTCTACAAATTTGCAACCTCCTAACAACGATGCTATAACGGTCCTTGTAAGAGGGATACTTTTGTAATTAGTATCCCTTGAAGATGTTGATTTATCAACATCGAAACAGACCACAAAGATGAAAAGGAGACTTTAACTATTATTCAATGTAAAAGTATCCCTTTAAAACAGCATAGGAGGAGGTAAAATGACACGAAATATTATTAATGTAAAACCTATAAAAGATAAACAAGTGATGGTAGATTTTTTAACGGAATTAAAAAAAGGAAAACATGGGAAAAGAGACCATTTGATATTTACCATAGGTATTTTCACTGGCTTACGAATTTCTGATATTTTAAATTTGAAAGTTTCTGATGTTCAAAATAAGACTACTACAGTCATTGTCGAGAAAAAGACAAATAAACAAAGAGAATTAAATCTATCCAATTTGACTAGTTTAATAGATGGAAATTTGAACGTTATGTATAAAATTTGTTGACAAAAAATGTAATTAATAACAAAACTCCTTTGATAATTTGTCAAAGGAGTTTTGAAATTAACGTGAAAACCAAGTACCATCCTGCATTTTAATACTATTATTAGCTATTTTTGTGTTAGGATTTTTTATAGTTACCTTACTAAATTTAGTAATTGGAAAAGCTAAGCTCTCTATACTTTCTACATTTTTAGGGATAATTAATTCCCCTGAATAATTTGAATTTGCAAATGCCCCTCTACCAATTGTTTTTAGATTTTCAGGAAGTTTTAATTCTCCACGAAGCATCATAACAGTACTAAACGCATTATTACCAATATGTTCTACAGAATCAGGTAAATTTATTTCAAAAGAGGAGTATGCTTTACTAAAAATACTATCGCCAATAACCTTTAAACCATCATTGAAAACAACTGAGGTTGGTGCAGATTTTTCAAATGAAGAACTCCCTATTTCCGTCAAGAATTTTGGAAATTGTATCTTACCATTTAAATTGGTTGATTGAAAAGCATTATTTTTAATTTTTGTAACTGGGATATCATGAATCTTATCTGGAAATACTAATGTTCCAGTCATTTTAGAATTTCCGTATAGATAATCTCCATTATAATTAGAACTCTTATCTATAGATAGCGTTCCATCTTCTAGTTGAGAAATTTCAACCCAGATTTCTGTTTCACCTGCTCTATTATTCTCACTTCTAATTTTAACGTACTTTTGTTCTTCTGTAATTTTTGGATATTGAGGGGAAGGAGTCTTTCTTGTTAAGTTACCTTCTGCTTGCTCTAAACTGTCAGTAAATATTGTCGATAAACTAGGTTTTAAAGTATCTCTAAATAGTAAATAGCTAATAGCTATAAAAATCCCAAATATAATTATTGCAACAACTATAAATAGTCCTTGACTTGTTCCATTTGTCATAAAAAATGACCTCCTTTTTGTTATTTTATTTTAGTATAAATTATAGCAAGTACTTATCAGAAATCAATTTTATAGAACATCATAACAATTGTTAAAAAGGTTTTGTCTTGTGGAATAGAGTATTTAAAGATAAATAATAGAAAAGTAAAGGAGGATTAATTCGCTGGACATATGTTATTTTTGATGCAATAATAAATGTATACCTTGACGAAACACCATTGCCATATAATTCGATACAATATTTGATAATTATATTCTTCTATATGATATAAAAGCCCTAATTTGCTCTAGTATTTACTCCTCCAGTGGTACTAGGGTATTTTTGTATAGAAAATAAACGATTAAACTAAAGAAAGAAGGGAGGTTTTGCAGGATGACAAATAAAGTCATTGGATATATCAGAACAAGCACTAGCTCACAAGATTTAGGATTAGAAGTTCAGAAAAAAGCGTTAGAACGGTATGAATCAGACATTATTTATTCTGAAAAAGTTAGTGGAAGAAAAGAGAAGCGAACAGAACTTGAAAAAGCGTTAGAAAATTTGGATACAGGAGATACTTTACTCGTCTACAATTTAGCTAGATTAAGCAGGTCGAGCAAGCAGCTAGTGAATTTAATGTCAGAATTAAATGCAAAAGGTATTCATCTGAAAAGTATTCAAGAGAGTGTAGACACGAAAACAGCCACAGGAAGGTTATTCTCCACCGTTTTAGCTGCTATTGCCGAATTTGAAGCAGAAAATATCAGTATACGAACAAAAGAAGCATTAGCGAATTCAAATAAAAAACTTGGGAGACCTAAAGTTAAAAATAACACGAAAAAGAAAGTTTTAAAGCTATATCAGAATAAAGAATTATCACTAAATGAAATTGCTGAAAAATGTGGTATTAGTGTGAAAACTGTCTATAATTTGGCTAAAAGTGAAGGATTATCAAGAAAATAGTACTTGCTATTTTTTTGGACAAGCGATAAGATTTAGTAGTATAACATGATGTTTAATCGGTACAAAACCAAGGTTTTTTACCGATAATTTATTAAAAAAATAACTGACAGACAAAGACGAGTGTATCAATGTTTTAAAGATTGATAGATTGGTCTTTTTTTATGCAGAAAAAACCTTGGTTTATTACATTGAATGAGAGTGAGAAAGGATTGATTTTGTGGGACTAAGTAAACGTACAAAGATTGGTATAGGAATAATAGGAGCAATTCTAATTTCTAGTTGGGGAATTTTCACCTATGTTCAAAAACAAAAAGAGTTGAAAAGAGAGCTAACTATTGAAGAAACAAAAAAGACCATTTTCGGCAGTAGGTAAAACTTATTCAAATGAAGATGGTCAATTAGTGATGACATTTAAGTTTGAAAAAGAGTATATTGATGAAAATAAACGACAAAAAATGGAGTATTATCTCTGTAATTCTCAAAATGATGAGTTAACTAAACTAGCGTTAGATTCAAAAGATAAAGTTCAATATACTGTTGATTTGAAAGAAGCAGTTCGACCAGAAATCACGAAATTCGTTAATACAGGAGACGGGCAATATTCTTATGACCCCTATAGATTTCAAGAATTATTAGCCAATGAATTTAAAAATGAGAATTATTATTGCGTAGCAATTCCTAAAAATTATATGAAAAAACATGATATTGATAATTACGAGAAATTTGCAGAAGAGAATAGTTTCTTTTCACGTGATTTTACCTCTGAATTGGATTATTCAGGATATAACGAACATTCAGTTAAAGGAGGATATTCAACCATCAGTGAATATGTTTCAAGCTTAATCACGAATGAATTATCACCAAAGGATTTTGCTTATTTAGTAACAAAAGTAAAAGGAAATGTTCCCAGAGCGGTAGAAATTTTAAATGCAACACTTTTTGAAGGTCAATATTCCAAAAAGTTAAAAGATGGTTATTTTGCGAGAGGGAATTATGATTTTAGAAGAACAGGGTATGTCATAGCTGAAGATTTTGGTTTACCCATATATAGTCCAATGAGTTTATATCTGAGAACGTATAGTGTTTCTGAGAGTGAAGAAAAATCTTTAGCAAGAGATATATCAGAATGGAACCAACAAATTATTGATGACAAAGAAAAGTATGAAAAAGAATCTGATTTGATTTTTTTTGATAAAAAGATTAAAAAGTTAGGAAAAATTGAAAATGCTCTATTTACTTTTCGTATAAATGATGATTTAGGACAATGGTTGGAAATCACAACGGATGATGTGAATGAATAGTTTAGATAAGAAGAAATATGTGCAAAATAAAGTAAAACGAACGTTTGTGAGAGCCAACGTGACCATACCTAAGATTGTTTTAAATAAATTGGCAAATGAATTATATAGTCAATTTGAAAAACTATCTGATAAACAGCAGGAAAAATTGATGTTTTCCGAGGATTTGGTGATTGAATTATGTAATAAGCATATGGATAAAATGAATACAGAATTGTTAGAAGAGATATGAATTTATTCATGTCTCTTTTTTATTTACAAAATTATCTTAAAAATTTTGTAAAAAGTCACTTAAAAAATGACCCTCGAAAAAGTCAGTAAAATCAATACTTTTCTACTTCTTGACAAAATTAACAGATTGTTGTTATATCAACGTTTTAAAGTGTTATTTTTCAAAAAACACCTCTCAAACGCCATGAAAAAATTTTTGTGGGTAATTCTACGCTTAAATGAATCTGAGAGGTGTTTTTTAATATGTAGATAGATTTAAAATTTGAAAAAATACCGATATATCAGCTTTTTTTTAAGATTTTACTGTTTCTAATAAAGTGCTAGGAAAATAGGAGATAGCAAAATGAAATTTCTGATAAAAATATACTACTTATTTTTTAGTGTCCAATTGTGACAGAATTACTTTACTTCAGATTGAAATGATGATATAGTCCGGCAACAATGATTAATAAAATAATTAATGGAGGATAAATATATGAATGCAAAAAAATTAACAGAAGAGGAATTGATTGAGAAACAAGAAAAGGTAAAAGCTTTGCTACATATCTTAGATAAAATTTACGGAGTTAAAATGACTGTGTTTTCTAAGGCAATCGGTATTCATAACCAAAATTTGCACAATTTCAGGAAAGGAAAACGAGGTCTATCAGAAGAAAAAACAATATTATTGGAAAAAGTAATCGTCTTAAAATACGGCAGATTATTAATGTTGGAGGATAGTGAATATGAAGTGTTATCTAAGTAGTATTAAAAATAGTGAAAAACCTAATTCATCAATGGTTAAAGCAATTTCAACTACAATTTTAAAAGAATTAGTAGATATCTCTTTAGAAGAGCTTGCGATTGAGATTTCTGAAGAAGGAAAAACTGTTGTTTTATCAGAATTATCGGAACAAAAATTATCAAAATATACGCCAATTGTTGGTCAAGAAATTATTATGTTAGATTTTGATAATAAAGACGAAAATAATCAGTATACTATTGCTGACTTAGAACAAGATACATTTATGTTAGAAAATGCTTGTTTTATCTATCGGACTTTTAGTGATGATGATTCTAATGTAGATAAATTTAGAGTTGTCTTTCATTTAGATAAATTAATAACTATGAATTCTGAGATAGAAGAGATATATAGAAGATTATTTGAAATGTATCCACAAGCAGACAGGAGTGTTGGACAAACAAGTAGAATGTTTTTTGGAAGTAATAAAGGATACGAAGTGATTGATTGGGATAATAACTTGGATACTTCAAAATTGTTAGAGCCAACAAATACAGATATTTATAAAGGTATAGAAGCTATAAGTGGTGAAATGATTGATAATTCTATACCGAATTATGAATTATTAAAATTAGGTAGACTTGATATTGTGAAAGAAAAGCTAGGAGACAATTATAAACAAGAATTTCCTGACGATTACAATGCAATGAACTACTTTAAATCGTTAGATATGAGAGAGTTTCTTGAATTATCCGATGAGAATCCTTTTTATGATATTTTTCATGAAGAGACAGAACCTAGTGCATCAGTATTTTATGCTGAAAAATATGGGATATTCTTATATAAATGTTTTAGTGAAAGTCATCCTTATTGTGGGAATATTATTTCTTTACTAGAACGATATTTAAAAATATCTTCAATTGAAGTAGTTAATTTACTAGTAGAAATTAGTAGCTCAAAAGTAACAAATACATCGAAATTAGGACAAAGTAAATTTAACGCCCAAAAATTTAAAAAAGAATTACAATCAGGAGAATTAGAAGAAAACTATCCTGAATTATATAAATACTTTAGTAGATACCAAATAGAAATTCCTGAAAACATATTTAATAATTTGATATTGGAACAAAAGAAAGATAGTAATAAATTAAGGACTAGTAATATTTATGAACCAACGAACTTAACTGATGAAAATAAAGGTAATAGCGAAGGGATAGCAAAAATTTTGAGGGAAAATAAAGTAACGGTCGGTAGTCTAAGTTACGAGTTAGTATATAGATTATTTGGTGAAGAAAAAGCGTATCAAGATTTTCCACAATCCTATGAACCACTTATTCAACGAAAAATGATTAAAATGAGTAAAACCAATAGTAATATAAGTCAAGCAAGTGAGAAGTTAGAAAAAACAGCTGTTAAAATTATCATGAACGAGATAGAAAAAAAAGGATATGTATACGAAAAAGATGTTATTTCTAAGTTAGCTAAAGCGAGAAGGTTGAAAATAAACGATACTAAGAGAAAATTCCAGAAAATTCGAGTAGATGTATACAATAAATATGATTTAGAAAGAGAGAGATTAACAAAAGAGTTATATCAAAAATTTAACATCCAAGAGAGCTATACATCTAAAGTTGTTATTTATAAAAGAGATATTCTAGGCAGATAGTGAGAGTACTATCTGTCTTTTCTATTATTAAATATAAACAATAAAGAATAATTTCTATACATAAAGAATATTATCTCTTTTTGTATTTATTCAAAATTGCGTATCGAACTAAGAAAATCCTTATCGTTTACCCCTAGAAATATTGATGAAATTGATAGAAATCATTTGATACCTCTATAAGGAATATTCCCTCTAGAGGTATCAAATGATGAGGTTAACAAAATTCAATAAAACTAGGGGAAAACTATTTGTTTTCACATATATAAATACGCAAAAACTTATTTACAATAAAGAATAGTGTGATATAAATAGCTGTAAAACATTGATATATCAGTATTTTTATTTTTAGGTGCCAGCAAGATGGACTCTTGCTTACTTAATAGGTATTCTTATGTTTAGTAATATAGCTAAAGTTTGCTCTATTTCCTAATGCAACAAGTTAGTGGTAATTAATCATGAATTCTAGTTTGAATAGCTTTTTAGGGAATCAGCTTTAAACATCATCATATCAATAATATATCTTTAATGATATATTTTGTTCTATATTAAATGTCTAGGTGTTTAAATAACGTTAAATACGTTTTGAACAGTCAGCTTTCATCCCTTAGTGTCTTGAAAATGATTTTCGACTAATTATACATAAAAATTTATAATCGCTTAAAACGCAATTTAAGCAGCATAAAATTGATTTTGAATTTTAAGCAAAGAAATTACTAATGATTTTTAATAGTCAATAAGATTTGAGAAGTATTAATCTATAATTTGACCATCAGAATTCATTTTTTCAATTTCAACTATTTGTTGTTCATAGAATGGCGAGGTAGATATTTTAATCTTTTTATCTGTTGAAATCGTTAAAGAAGAAATATAATGAGGAGTTACTGCCACTTTAGCAGATGTTTCTGACAACGTAATTAATAATGATTGATTGTCGCCAAAAGTAGTATATTCAGAAACAATAGCAACTAATCCATCTTGATTTGTTAGTATCGACAAATACTTAGGAGCTTCGATAATCCATCCAAATTGCATCTTGTGAGTATTCATTATATGTTCCAACTCTCTATTTGTTTTTTTGTTAGTATAATAGTAACTTAAAAAAAGAAAAAGTGCGAGATAAGAAAATCTTTATAGTTTATCTCTAGAAACACTGATAAAAATGGTAGGATAATAAAAGTCAATAAAATCTAAGGTAATCTACCTGTTTTCACACATATCTTTACGCAAAAAAACTATTTACATAGATAATTGTGTGAAAAACAGCTGTAAAAAATTGATATATTAGTATTTATTTTTATAGTGCCAGCAAGGTACATCTTGCTTACTTAATAACACTGTCTAGGTTTAGTAAAATAGCTAAAATTTACTCTCTATCAGTGATTATGTATTTTTATATATAACGAAACGCTATGTTTCTATCTTTTTAATTCAGTAAATGAAAGTACTTAGAAAATCTATATGAACCTATATCTAACAACAATATACATAATCTTATATAAAATGAAGCAATGGATTTTTTTGGATAATAAAATAACTTGCAACGTATTTTAAATAGCCTGTATTATCTCTAGAGAGTGTTAGAAATCATTTTCGATAAATTATACATAAAAATTTAAAACGTCTTAGAACGAAAAAAAGCAGCATATAATCGATTGTAGAAATCTATAAAATATTTTTAAACTTTCAAATGCTAAAATGACTTTATGAATAGTATTTTAAAACATAATCTGATGGAAAGATAAAAATTTTACTTATACCAGTTTTAGAATTTGAAAAACTATATGTAAAGATTGATATAATAACAATTTGTTGATTTTGTTAATAGGTATACCCCCCTTCATTTTATTGACTTTTGAAGGGGGGGAACTTTTTTAAGTATATTTTGACAATGTTTTTGAGATAAAAAAGAAGATAAAAGGAGTATTAATGAATAGAGAATATTTACATATGAAATATATATTTAAAAATAAGTTGACTATAATGATTTTTGATGATAGTCTTCTGGACCAATTATAGTGAATGGAGGCTATTATTATGAACGGAACAGTAACTATCATTTCCAATAATTTAAGCTATAAACAAGCAATATTTTCTTTATTAGCACTTAACTCATTGCCGGAAGATTTTATAGGAAATCAGGTATATCGTGATACCGTAGAAAAAATTATTGCTCAAACTTTAGATAGCTTAGAAAATGAGCTAACTATTATAGAATCACTACCTAATATTGAAGGTAGTACTTATTTTTAGATAATTAAAACATTGTAGTTGATTTATAGATATTTATAGATATACTGATTATTGATAAAAGAGGATGATATTAATTATGAGTAGAAAACGAGATTATAGAGATATTGAAAAAGAGTTTCATCAACTAATGAAAAAGAAATACTATCCAAAACAACACAATCAAAAATTACAATTATTGATGGATGAATTAAAAAAAAATTATGATTTTTCAATTTATACAGAAGATACTTCAAGAGCAATTGCTTTGCATTATCATATGTCTCAAAAATTTCAAACAGATAAACCTAGTCTATTTTAGATTAGGTTTTTTTATTATCCAAAACTGGCTTAAAAACTGTTATAATAGAAGAGTATGACAACTGATTAGGAGGAAGTATTGATGGTTTCAGCAGAACTTAAAATTGAAGATAAACTGTGGGCAGCTGCCGATAAATTAAGAGGAAGCATGGATGCTTCAGAATATAAAAATGTTGTTTTAGGATTAATATTTTTAAAATATGTTTCAGATAGCTTTGAAGAAAAGTATGAAGAACTAACCCAAGATGAGTATGCAGACCCTGAAGATAAAGATGAATATTTGGCTGATAATATTTTTTGGGTACCTGCTGAAGCAAGATGGGAAAAAATCAATCGTGATGCTAAAACACCAAAAATTGGCGAAACGATTGATGAAGCGATGATTGCTATAGAAAAAGAGAATCCATCTTTGAAAAATGTATTACCTAAAAATTATTCAAGACCTCAATTGGACAAAACTCGTTTAGGAGAAACCGTCGATTTAATTACTAACATTAAAGTAGGGGATTTCGAAAACCGTAAAACTGATACGTTAGGTAGAGTCTACGAATATTTTCTTGGCAAGTTTGCAAGTGCTGAAGGAAAAGGTGGCGGAGAATTCTATACGCCACGTTCTGTAGTTTCACTACTAGTCGAAATGCTAGAGCCGTATAAGGGACGTATTTATGACCCTTGTTGTGGTTCAGGTGGTATGTTTATCCAATCAGAAAAATTTGTGGAAGAGCATGCGGGTAGTATTGGAGATATCTCTATATATGGGCAAGAATCTAATCCCACGACTTGGCAACTGTGTAAAATGAATTTGGCTATTAGAGGGATTGATGGAAATATAGGAGCACACAATGCAGATACTTTCCATAATGATTTACACAAGGGACTAAGAGCGGATTATATTTTAGCCAATCCACCTTTTAATATTAGTGATTGGGGACAGGAGAGATTATTAGAAGATTCTCGTTGGAAATATGGTACACCTCCTTCAGGAAATGCCAATTATGGATGGATTCAACATATGACAGCCAAATTAGCACCGGAAGGGACAGCAGGTTTTGTGTTAGCTAACGGAAGTATGTCTACTTCTACTACTTCAGAGTTTGAAATTCGTAAAAATTTAATTGAAAATGATTTAGTAGAATGTATTGTGACGTTACCGGGACAACTGTTTTATTCAACACCAATACCAGTATGTCTTTGGTTTTTAACAAAATCCAAAGACAAGAAAAATGAACGCAACCATCAAGGTGAAATTTTATTTATTGATGCCAGAAATGAAGGGTTTATGGCAGACAGAACGACCAAGGAATTTAGTGAAGAGGATATTAAGAAAATAGCAGATACTTATCATGCATGGAAAGGAACAAATGAAAAAGGATATGCTGATGTGGCAGGATTCTGTTCATCAGCATCATTAGATACAGTTAAGGAACGAGACTATATTTTGACTCCCGGTCGTTATATAGGTTTAGAAGATGAAGTAGAAGATTCTGAATCATTTGAAGAAAAGATGGAACGACTAACTACATTGTTATCTGAACAATTTATCCAATCTCATCAATTAGAAGAAGACATCTGTAAATCACTAGGAGGAATTGGGTATGAAATTTGAGTATGTGAAACTGAGCGAAGTGGCTGAAGTAACTAAATTAGCAGGTTTTGAATTTACTAAATATATAAAATATGAGGAAAAAGGAGATATTTGTGCCCTTAGGGGGCTGAATATAAAAAAAGGGTATTTAGATTTAAGTGATGTAAAATATATAGATAAGGAAACTTCCAATAGGCTCTTGCGGTCAAAATTATTTGAAAATGATATTGTTATGACATATACAGGCTCTAAATATGGAAATGTTGCCTTTATTGAAGAGAATGATAAATATCATTTGGCTCCTAATGTTGCTAAAATATCAATAAAGAAAGAATATGATTCATATTTTTATTTTATGGTATTACAAGGATATGAATTTCAGTATAATTTAAAACGTTTTGGAGTTGGAAGTGGTCAGCCAACAATTCCAATGAAAACAATAAGAACCATACCAATTCCTCTTCCTACTCTAAATATCCAAAAGAAAATTGCTTCTTTTTTTAAGAATATAAACAAAAAAGTTGAAATTAATAATCAAATTATATCGACTCTTGAAGAACTAGCCTTTGCGCTGTTTAAACGATGGTTTGTTGATTTTGAATTTCCTGATGAAAATGGAAATCCATATAAATCAAGTGGTGGAAAGATGGTTGATAGTGAATTAGGTGAAATTCCTGAAGGATGGGAAATAATAAAACTGTCAGATTTAGTTGTACAGATAAAAGAAACATTTAATCCAAATAAAACCGAAGTGGAAAAAGTAAATCATTTTAGCATTCCTAATTTTGATTCTAAAAAGTTTCCTGTTATAGAGAATGTAAATACTATTAAAAGTAATAAAACAAAAATAACAGATTTTACAGTGTTATTTTCAAAAATGAATCCAAATTTTGAAAGAGTATGGTTAACAGAACTAAATAAAAGTTATTTAAATGTTTGCTCACCAGAGTTTATAGCATTAGATTGTAAAAATATTAATCTACAAACTTATACTTATTTTTTATGCAAGTCAACCGCATTTAATAGGTTCTTAGTTAATAATGCTACTGGGTCAACAGGCAGTAGACAACGTATAAAACCAAGTATAGCAATGGGGTTTAAATTTGTTGGTGCAGTTGATTTAATTAATCAATATGGTGAAATTTGTTCAGGGATAAGTGAGCAAATTATGAATTTAAGGAATCAAATCGAGAATCTTGAAGAAATGAGAGATGCATTACTACCCAAACTACTATCAGGTGAAATAGAACTACCAGAAGATGAGGAGATGTAATTTTTGGCTGAAGAATACCATTTCAATGAAAATGATTTAGAGTCAGTTGCTTTACGTTGGTTAGAAGAAGTGGGCTATACTTCTGTTTCTGCTAAAGAATTAGAAGATAGCGGGATGTCTAAACGGAAAGATTACAAAGAAGTTGTTTTGATAGACCGTTTGAAAGAAGCTCTTGTAACAATTAATCCTGATGTATCGATGGCAGTAATTGATGATGCAATAAAGACGATTACTGTCCATAAACATCCCGATATGGTGGTCAATAATCAAACTTTCCATAGATATATTACAGATGGTATTGAAATTCCTACACGAGAAGGCAATCGCAACGTTACAAAACGTATTTTATTATTTGATTTTAATGAACCTAGAAACAATGACTTTTTAGCTGTCAATCAATTTATTGTAGAAGAAGACAATCAACGAAAAAGAACGGATATTATTCTCTTTGTCAATGGATTACCTATTGTGTTGTTTGAATTGAAGAATGCAACGGATGAAGCCGTGGGTATTTCAGACGCCTATAACCAATTACAAACATATAAACAAGAAATCCCTTCATTACTTACGTTTAATGAATTCATGGTTGCCAGTGATGGTGTGCAAGCAAAAGTTGGGACTTTATCGAGCAATGAGGAACGCTTTATGGTTTGGCGAACGATTGACGGAAAAGTGGAACATGGAACAGCTAGTAGTCAATTAGAAGTGTTAATCAAAGGAATGTGTAATCCAGAAGTGTTACTTGATTTACTTCATCATTTTATCTTGTTTAAAACTGATGGGGATAAAACGATTAAGATTTTAGCGGCTTATCATCAATATCATGCAGTGAATCGTGCAGTAGAAGAAGCAAAACGTGCGGTTAGCACTGAAGGAGATAATAAAATTGGTGTTGTTTGGCATACCCAAGGGTCAGGTAAAAGCCTATCAATGGTTTTTTATACTGGAAAATTGGTGCAAGAATTAGATAATCCGACTGTTGTAGTTTTAACTGATAGAAATGATTTAGATGACCAATTGTTTTTAACGTTTAGTCAATCAAGTGATTTATTACGGCAAACACCAAAACAAGCCAATGATGGGGATGAGTTAAAAGAGTTATTGTCTGTTAATGCAGGTGGTATCGTTTTTAGTACCATGCAAAAGTTTGCACCTAAAGAAGGCAATCAAATGGATATATTAACTGATAGACGAAACGTTATTGTAATGGCAGATGAAGCTCATCGTTCTCAATATGGATTTAGTGCGGATGTGAATGATAAAGATGGCTCAATCAAATACGGGTATGCTAAATACTTACGAGATGCGTTACCTAACGCTTCCTACATTGGTTTTACAGGAACACCTATTTCTAGTGCAGACAAGTCTACAAAAGCTGTGTTTGGGGATTATATAGATGTATACGATATGACCCAAGCGGTAGAAGATGGAGCTACAGTAAAAATCTATTATGAAAGCCGCATCATCCCTGTATCACTTCCTGATGAATTAGATATAGACGATTTAGTAGAAGACATTGTGGAAGGTCAAGAAGATGATGTCGCATCAAAAACGAAAGCAAAATGGAGTCGGATAGAAGCTATCACAGGTTCACAACCTCGATTAGAAAAATTGGCTCAAGATTTTGTGAAACACTTTGAAACAAGACAAGAAGCTTCTTTCGGTAAATCAATGATTGTTACAATGTCTAGAAGAATTGCGATTGATTTATACCAAGAAATAATTAAACTTCGTCCTGATTGGCATTCTGATGATGATGATAAAGGGAAAATTAAGATTGTAATGACAGGTTCAAGTAGTGACCCAGATTATTGGCAACCTTTTATTGGGAATAAGACAAGACGTGATAAATTAGCGAAGCGAATGAAAGATGATTCTGATGAACTTCAAATTGTCATTGTTCGAGATATGTGGTTGACAGGTTTTGATGTTCCGTCTATGAACACGATGTATATTGATAAACCAATGCAAGGACATAATTTAATGCAAGCAATCGCTCGTGTAAATCGTGTATTTAAAGACAAAACAGGCGGATTGATTGTAGATTACATTGGGATTGCACCGAATTTGAAAAATGCTCTACAAGAGTATACACCAAATGACCAAAAACAAGCAGGGATTGATACCCAAGTTGCCGTGAGTTTAGTCAAAGAAAAATATGACTTGATTACCAATACGATTCTAGATAAGTTCGATTATTCTGATTTTAATTCAACAGATTATACGAAAAAATTACAAGTTATTACAAATGCTGCAAACTATATTTTAGGATTAGATGATGTTGAAGATGTTAAGAGATTTAAAGATTTAGTAACGGAAATCACTCGAGCGTATGCTTTGTGTGTGACAGAAGAAGAAGTCCAACAATACAATGCTGAAATTGCCTTTTTTAAAGCTGTAAAAGTATATTTAATTAAATTAAACTTTGTAGATGGAGTAAAATCTCCTCAACAAATCGATGAAGAACTGAAGCAATTAATTTCTAAGTCTGTTGTAACGGAAGATATTGTGGATATTTACGATTCTCTAGGATTAGAAAAAGCTGAATTGTCTATTTTGTCTGACAAGTTTTTAGAAGAAATTAAAGAAATGCCACAGAAGAATCTTGCTTTAAAACTACTCGAAAATTTATTAGCGGGAAAAATTAAGTCTATTCAAAAAACGAATGTTGTTCAAGCAGAAAAATACTCTGACCTATTGAAAAAATCCATAAATAAATACAATACTAGAGGAATTACTTCTGAAATTGCCATTCGTGAGTTAATTGAATTGGCAAAAGACATGAAAACAATGAAAGAAGAAGGCGAAGAATTAGGCTTGACAGTTGAGGAAAAAGCTTTTTATGATGTTATCTCTAAAAGTTCTGATGAAGACGAGCAAGTTTTAAAAGATATTGCAGTAGGTATCGCTAAAACTATTGAAGAAAATATGACAATTGATTGGACAAAACGTAGTTCTGAGAAAGCCCGAATGAGAGTTGAAATCAAACGTTTTTTGAGAAAAAATAAATTTAAGACAGATTTAGAAACCATTGATTTAGTAATTACGCAAGCAGAGTTAATGGCTGAAAATCTTTCATAATTATTAAGTAGAAAAGCTCAAGGGTAAGTATTTTGATTGTCAATAAGAATGAAAGAAAAACGCAGATTTATCCATTAAATAGTTTGGATTAGGCACAATTGATAGAATAGAAAAGTCACATTAAATAACATATAATTTTCAATTTTTGTTTTGTGATACTTGTCTAATCAATTTTCCTACTAAAATTATTGATTAAGAAGTAATAGGTGTATTGAGAAAAACAAAGGTTGAACATTGCGTTGGTTTGTAGCAGAAATGGATTGCTTTCTAAGATTATTTATTGTATGATGAAGCCTGATAAAAAGGGACTTTCACTTATTTGAAAACCAATTTGCGGATAAATATCCAGATGTTGAACTGAAAAGTTTGATGTAAAATTAATTTGTAATCAATCAGTAGCTGAATCTTTAGAAGATTGAAGCTCGGCGCAGTCATTCTCAAGATGATTGCGCTGAGCTTTTCTTGTTATAAGGTATTAAAGCAGGCGTGATTGTTTTTTTTGAGATAGAATACTTACTATAACGAACCTATCAAGGAGTGGACAAGAACATGAATTTTTATGGCATCGAGTATTTAAAAAGCCAATCTAATTTAAATGATTACTTAAAGTATTTTTTTATTTTTGCTTTGTTAATCGGGCTAGTCATTGTGTTTAGTTTTTATGTGCGACATCAAATTCAAACGAAATATCGTGAATTAAGTATTATTATTTTTTTATCATTATTATTTGTTTTAGGGGTTCAATATTCCAATTATCAACTGAACCAAAATCAGCATTCACAATCTTCACAAATGGTACATTTTGTCGAACAAGTGGCACGGGAAAAAAAGGTTTCTCCAGAAAAAGTTTATGTCAATGGTACACAATTGGCTGACGGAACCATAGTTAAAATTGACGAAGTGTTTTATAAAATGAGTTTAAGTACGGATCAGCAGTCTTATACGTTACAAGAAACGTATTTATTAACACCAACGATTGAAATCATAAAGTAAAGTGAGGGAAAATTAATGCAGTTTTATAGTCCAATTATTATTAAATTTGCTTTAGGTATTATTTGTTTAATTGTCCAAATTAATTTGATGGGAAAAGGCAATTTGGCGCCCACATCGGCTATGGACCAAGTGCAAAACTATGTATTGGGGGGCATTATTGGTGGTGTTATTTATAATGATTCAATTACGGTGCTCCAATTTGTATTAGTGTTAATTTTGTGGACATTATTAGTCTTAATTTTAAAATTTGCAAAAGAACACAATCGCTATGTGAAGCAAATTGTGGATGGTAAACCCATTACTTTAATCAAGGATGGACAGGTTGTGGTGAAGGAATGTTTGAAAAATGGTATTTCTGCAAATGATCTAATGTTTAAATTACGAGCAAATGGTATTTATGAAGTCCAGCTTGTTAAACGGGCGGTTTTAGAACAAAATGGTCAATTAACAATCGTCGAATATGGCGATGAAAGTATTCGTTATCCGATTATTGTGGACGGTCAAGCCAACATGGATGTCCTAGAGTTAATCAAAAAAGATGAGCACTGGCTATTAACGCAAATCCAAGAACAAGGATTCCAAAGATTACAGGAAATCTATTTAGGTGAGTATTTATCTGGACAGTTAAGTTTATCGCCGTATGAAGAAAAAACGATTTCTTAGCTATACTTTTCATTCTACTTATATTAAAATTAAATGGTAATTCAATGAGTTTTAAAAGGAGGAAAAATGAAAACTAAAAAGATAGTTGTCGGGTTATTTTGTTCAATGATTATTTTAATGGGGTGCCAACCAGATCAACGAACTGAAAAAATGAAAGAAAGTACTGAAGCAGAAGCAGTCCAAGTAACGAGTGGTGCCTCGGCAGCCACTAATGCCACTTCTGTAAAGCAGGAGGAGCAGACAAACACGAATGATCAACCGAAGGAGAGTGCTGCCAAAGTGAGTTATGAGCGTAATGGACATACCTTTGAAGTTGATGCTGTTTCTGGCGCTACAGTAGAAGCTAATAATGGACAATCAGGAATTAGTCCAGAAGAAAAAGCTCAGAAGATGTATTGGTCAGGTCGTCCAGAAATCGGGGAAGTTCAAGGGGATTATTATCATCATGAAGTCGTGTTTGATGGCGGCTATACGGCTTTAATTGATGTCGTTGTTAAGGATCAACAAATTCAGTTAGTAGAATTTGATGAACGTGGACCTAAAAACTATTATTCTGAAGAATGGGCAGGAGTGACAAAACGTTTATCCGGCTATGCAAATTTTCAAGCGAACAACGCCCGAACTGATCAATCGTTAGTGACCGTTGTTAATACGATGACTTTTCTAGAAAATCAAATGGTTGCTGAAAATCGCCTAGATGGCGCATTCCAGACAGCCAAAGGTCAATCCAATAGCGCTAATAATGGCTATCTTCCTGCTGCTAGGGCTTTAGCCAAGGAAATCAAAGAACCTTCAAAAGAACATTATACAAGTCTAACAGAAGATTTTGGGGAGGGGCTTTCTGGACGTTTAACTGTTATTACGTTAAAAGATTCAGGGAAAATAACCGATCTTCGTTATGATGAATATTTTGCAGATACAGAAGAAGAGATTAAAGACGCAAAACTGAAGGCTTATTCTCGCCAATCAAAATATTTTTCTAAAGATTATGCTCAAAAATCGGGGGAAAATTTCAAAAAAGAAGTGGATGACTTAAGAAAAAAAGCAATCGAGGAAAATAAATTAGTCAGTCCGACAAATGAGGAAGCCTGGTCGGAAAATTATCAAAGGCTTGTAAAAAAAATAACGTCACAATAAATTAAAAAAACTGCCAAAGTGGGGAAACTTCGGCAGTTTTTTTTAGTTTTCCATGAGGGAAACTTTTAATGGAACAGACACTTCGGTCACATGGTTTAACTCAATGATAGAAATTTCATCTGGGTCATAAGCCTCTTTAGGTAATCGTTTTAACAGTTTTGCTAAAATTTCTTTTACTTCTGTCGGACGAATGCGACGATTTTTATTCATAATCAGAACTTCCACATGGTGAGCTGCTTCTGAATAGACAGCGGTCGTGTTTCCTGCTGAGTAGACTTTTACAAAGTAAGCATCCGTGTTTTCCAATTGTTTATTTACTAATTGTTTGTAGCTATTGGTCACATTCACTAATTTCATTTTATCACCTCATTATAGTTGTGTGCTGCAAAAGAGCGTTTCCAATTATGTACAGGAGTTCCAGATTGAATTTTTTCTATGAGGAACAAGTATACGAATATCTTTCTTCTATTATAGTTTTTTTTGATGAAAATAAAAAGTGAAAAGCATAAAAAAATCCGCACGCATTGTTATTAATGCGTGTGGATTTTTGATTATTCTGCTTGGTCAGATGTTGAAGTTTCTGTTTTAGTCACTTCTTGTGCGCCAGTTACGATAATTTTACCTTCGTTATCTAACGCTGCGACTAATTGATGATTTTCAGGATGATCTAGATAGTATTCAGCAATGCCGTCTTCAATTTGTTCTTGAATTGTTCGACGTAAAGGACGAGCGCCCATTGCAGGATCATAACCTAAATCAACGAGTTTCTCTTTGACTTCTGTTGGAACCTCAATGTGTAATTTTTGTTTAGCTAATAAGCTATTTACTTCTTCTAACATCAAGCTGACAATGTTCATCAGGTTTTCTTTGCTTAATGCTTTGAATTCGATAATACCATCGAAACGGTTAAGGAATTCGGGGGTGAAGAAGTTGTTCAATTGACCTAAAACGGATTTAGTCACACCTTCACGGGCAGCACCGAAGCCAACGTTGGCTTCCACAGCTCCTGTTCCAGCATTACTTGTCATGATAATGATGGTGTCTTTAAAGCTGACCGTACGACCTTGTGCATCTGTTAAACGACCATCGTCGAGAATTTGTAAAAACATGTGTAAAACATCAGGATGCGCTTTTTCAATTTCATCCAATAAAATTAAACTATAAGGATTACGACGGACTTTTTCTGTGAGTTGTCCAGCTTCGTCATACCCAACATAGCCTGGAGGAGAACCAATCAGTTTAGAAACACTGTGTTTTTCCATATACTCACTCATATCAAAACGAACCATCGAATCTTCTGAACCGAATAGCTCAAAAGCTAATTGTTTTGCTAATTCTGTTTTACCAACGCCTGTTGGCCCTACAAATAAGAAGGAACCAATTGGGCGGTTTTGTTTGCCTAGGCCTACACGATTGCGACGAATCGCTTTAGCTACTTTATCGACGGCATCATCTTGTCCGACAACATGAGCTTTTAAGTCAACAGCTAAATTTTTCAATTGGGTTTGTTCTTTTTCTTTTAAGTCACCGACAGGAATGCCAGTTTTTTGTTCCACAATGGCTTCAATATCTTTTTCAGTGATGACGGGTGTTTCTTCATCGCTGATTTGTTTTTCTTTCATTGCTTGTAATTTATTGATTTGATCACGATAATAAGCCGCTTTTTCAAAATCTTCTTCTGCGGAAGCTTGTTGTTTTTGTTGTTCCGCTTCTGCTAATTTTTTATCAATTGTTTTTGGATCGACGAGTTGAATAGTTAGATTCATTTTTGAACCAGATTCATCTAACAAGTCAATCGCTTTATCTGGTAAAAAGCGATCTTGAATGTAACGATTGGATAAGTTTGCTGCTGCGTTAATCGCTTCATCTGTATATTTAACATGATGATAATCTTCATAACGTTTTTGCAAACCATGTAAAATCGTTATGGTTTCGGCAACGGTTGGCTCATCTACTTGGACTGGTTGCATCCGACGTTCTAAGGCAGCATCTTTTTCAATAATACGGTACTCATTTAAAGTTGTGGCACCGACTAATTGTAATTCACCACGTGCTAAGGCTGGTTTTAAAATATTGCCAGCATCCATATTGCCATCACCAGCAGCACCAGCACCCACAATTTCATGGACTTCATCAATAAATAAAATGACATTTTCAGCTTCAGTGATTTCTTCAATCAATTTTTGCATCCGTTCTTCAAATTGTCCGCGAATACCAGTTCCTTGAACAAGTGAAACCACATCTAAACGAATGACTTCTTTGTCCAATAATTTTTGGGGCACATCGCCATCGACAATTTTTTGGGCTAAACCTTCGACAACGGCTGTTTTACCAACACCTGGTTCACCGATTAAAACGGGGTTGTTTTTTGTACGGCGATTTAAGATTTCAATGACACGCTTAATTTCTTGATCACGTCCTACTACAGGATCGATATCTCCTTGGCGTGCCGCTTCGGTGATGTTAATCCCATACTCGCCTAGTAAACCTTGACCAGCGCCAGCGCCTCCGCGAGGGGGTTGACCTCCATTACCACCATCACCAAATTGAGTGGGTGGTGTTTGTTGTTCATAAGGATTACCTTGTTGCATTTGGCGAGAAAGAGAACGATATAAATCGTCTAAACTCCCAAAGCCAAAAGGGTCTTGTCCCATATTTTGAGGGGAATTATTTGCTTGATTTTTTAATTTTTGATAGCAGCTTTGGCAATAGTCCAGTTGTTTTCTTTGACCATTCACATTTGCATATAAATGAATTGTTGCTTCATTTTGTTGACAATTTTGACAAATCATTGAATGAAACACATCCTTTCAAAATAACTGAGGCCAGAAAAATAGCTGTTTGCTCTATTATTTCTAGTAAACAGACCATTTTTCCTCAAACCAGCCAAGTACTAGATAGCAAGAATAAATTCTGTCTATAAAACCACTTGACCATTTTTGACCTTTGAGATTATTATAGCATTTTTTGTAAGAGAATCAAGTAAAAGACCTTGTTTAAAAAAAGGCAAAGATTCGATTTTTTTACAGACAATTGCGCCATTTTCAAGTAAACTATAAGAGTTGATATTTAAGAGAAAGAGTGGTGAAATCAATGGCTGAAAATCCTTTTGTAGAAAAAATTGCTTCATTAAAAGCTGGAGAAATCTCTGAATTAATCGTGGAGCAAAATGAATTTTTCCAATTTCGTGATGCTTGGATTTCTTTGCCTGACCGCGCGGAAATTGTTGGAGAAGCGGGGTTAAATGGACGAATCATTTATCGTTACCAAAAAGAGGAAGAATAGTCAGTGCAAAACATCACGAAATTTAAGCAAAAAGTGTTGTGTAAGATAGAAAAAAATGGTAATCTTAGAAACTGAAAGGGTCTTTTTTCGAGTAGACGTTTGATTTTAGCGTATCAAGAAAGGAAAACCCTAACATAAAAATTTTTTATTTACGAAGGAGACCGATTTATATGGAAAAGAAAGAATTTCACATTGTAGCAGAAACAGGAATTCACGCACGTCCAGCTACTTTATTAGTACAAACTGCAAGCAAATTTAACTCAGATATTAACTTAGAATACAAAGGTAAATCTGTTAACTTAAAATCAATCATGGGCGTTATGTCTTTAGGCGTTGGTCAAGGTTCTGACGTAACAATCACTGTTGATGGTGCTGACGAAGCTGAAGGAATGGCAGCAATCGTTGAAACATTACAAAAAGAAGGATTGGCTGAATAATGTCTGAGATGCTAAAAGGGATTGCCGCAAGTGATGGCGTTGCTGTTGCTAAAGCTTACCTGCTAGTTCAACCTGACTTGTCTTTCAACAAAACTTCCGTAGAAGATACTGATGCAGAAGCAACTCGCTTAGACGATGCTTTAGCAAAATCTACTGAAGAGTTGCAAGCAATTCGCGACAAAGCAGCTCAAAGCCTTGGTGAAGCAGAAGCGCAAGTTTTCGATGCTCATTTAATGGTTTTATCTGACCCAGAAATGGTTGGTCAAATCAAACAAAATATCCAAGACAACAAAGTCAATGCAGAAGCTGCCTTGAAAGAAGTTACGGATATGTATATTGGTATGTTTGAAGCAATGGACGACAATGCTTACATGCAAGAGCGTGCAGCAGATATTCGTGACGTTGCCAAACGTATCTTAGCACATTTATTAGGTGTGACTCTTCCAAATCCTTCAATGATTAACGAAGAAGTAATCGTGGTTGCCCATGACTTAACACCTAGTGATACTGCACAATTAGACCGTACGTATGTTAAAGCCTTTGTTACAGACATCGGCGGACGTACTTCTCACTCAGCAATCATGGCTCGTTCGTTAGAAATCCCTGCAATCGTTGGTACAAAAGAAATTACTGACAAAGTAAAAGCAGGCGATATTTTAGCAGTGAACGGAATCATTGGGGATGTTATTATTGACCCAACAGATGCTGAAAAATCTGAATTTGAAGCAGAAGCAAAAGCTTATGCAGATCAAAAAGCAGAATGGGATAAACTAAAAAATGCAGAAACCGTGACAGCTGACGGCAAACATGTTGAGTTAGCTGCAAACATTGGTACACCAAAAGATTTAGAAGGCGTACACAAAAACGGCGGCGAAGCTGTTGGTTTATATCGTACAGAATTCTTATACATGGATTCATCTGACTTTCCAACTGAAGAGGACCAATACCAAGCGTATAAAGCAGTTCTTGAAGGAATGGAAGGAAAACCAGTTGTGGTTCGTACAATGGATATTGGTGGGGACAAAGAGCTTCCTTACCTAACATTACCACACGAAATGAACCCATTCTTAGGTTACCGTGCATTACGTATTAGCTTATCAGAACTAGGTGACGGCATGTTCCGTACACAAATGCGTGCATTATTACGTGCGTCTGTTCATGGTAACTTACGTATCATGTTCCCAATGGTTGCTACTTTGAAAGAATTTAGAGCAGCGAAAGCAATCTTTGAAGACGAAAAACAAAAATTAGTCAACGAAGGTGTTGAAGTTTCAAACGATATCCAAGTAGGTATTATGATTGAAATTCCAGCAGCTGCCGTATTAGCTGATAAATTTGCCAAAGAAGTTGACTTCTTTAGTGTTGGAACCAACGACTTAATCCAATACACAATGGCGGCAGACCGTATGAACGAACGCGTTTCTTACTTATACCAACCATACAACCCATCAATCTTACGTTTAATTAAAAATGTAATTGATGCAGCACACGCTGAAGGTAAATGGGCTGGTATGTGTGGTGAAATGGCGGGCGATCAAACAGCTGTTCCATTACTATTAGGTATGGGCTTAGATGAGTTCTCAATGAGTGCTACATCTATCCTTAAAACACGTAGCTTGATGAAACGTCTAGACACAACTAAAATGGCTGAACTTGCTGACCGCGCATTAAAAGAATGCGACACGATGGAAGAAGTCGTTGCATTAGTTGAAGAATATACAAAATAATTAAGCGATTATGAAAGCACATCGACAATTGTCGATGTGCTTTTTTACTGTTGCGATTCACGTATTTTTTTCTTGAAATAATAAATCGTGCTTCCCAAAATGAATAGAAAAACTAGCGTGATGCTAAACACCAGTTTCCAAGGGAAATTGGTGTGCTTTTCAGGTGGGAGGTTGACGGCGGTAGCATTGTATTTTTTAGCTTCTTTTTCTTGGATGACTAAGTGTTTTTCCCACGAATAGTCTTGATAGCCATCGTTTGCTTTGATTTTTACAGTATAATTTCCAGGAACAAAAGGTTGTTCCTTTAAGTCAATCCGATAATTAAAATTTGTATTAGGGGCCATTGTTAACGACTCTTGGTGATTTTCGTAGCGAGGTTTAGCTTCTTTTTCATAATATAAAGAGGCATCGACTTGTAATTTTTTAATCATAGCCGCTTGTTTGTTTTGGAGATTCATTAATACGCGGTTACGACCGTTAGCTTGATCGGTTTTTACTTCATTTAAAGATAATTCTGGCTGAACAGGTTCATCTGTTTCACTAAGTAAGACGCCGACTACATAAGAAAAACGATTATTGATGGCCACACCGTTTTCTGAGTGAGCAGGTTGTTCATCTGACTTTTGTTCAAAGTAAAGTCCTCCTAAAACATACCCATTAAATGGTTTTTCCGGTAAAATAAGCTGACATTCAACAGTCTTGGTTGAGTGTTTAGGTAGTTGGATTTCTTTTGGTAATTGCGCAATCTCATTAAAAGTAAAAGGTGCAGATGGATCTTTTTTTGTTTCAGCATGAGAATAATCTGCCAAGCCATTATCATTAGTAATCGCTGCATTGGCTGAAGCTAGCACGGTAATGTCGTTGGCTGTTTGATTCGTTAGTTCGATTTGTAGCTTTTGTGTTTGGTTTGGAGCGACACGTAAATCAAAATAACTTGTTTCTTTGGTTCGTTGATTGTCGGGTAAAATGGCTTTTACAGAAAAAGTCATTTCGCTTGCTTCTACAGAATAAGAGCCAATAAAAAATAAAAAAATGATGACGCTAATAGCATGGAGCCATTTAAAAAGCTGCTGATTCATAGTGTGCACTCCTTTTTGACAATTTTTTATAACAAGGTATTGCATGAAACAACTTCATGCAATACCTTGTTTGTTTTCTTTTAAAGTGGTGTATCATCCAAAATCCAAGTAAGCGTTGTTTTATATTGTTTAGCTGCAACTTTTTTCGTTGTCGCAGGAACAGTTAATTGAATGCCTTGAGCAGCGGTCGCTCCGCTACCAAAAGCTAATGTCCAAGTGCCCATTCCTGTTGAAAGAGCGGCAGTCGCCACAGGAGAAGTGGCGGCACCAGTTGGATCCAAGGTTACTGGGACCGTTAATGGCGCCAAAGAAAGTAACTGTGTTGAATTGGGTGTTGCTGCTAAAAAGGTCAAGGATGCATTATCCAAAACAGCGGGTGTTGAATCACTTGTAGCAAATTGCGCACTCTGTTTAACTGATAATTTCCAGCCAAGATTTAGACCACGTTTGTCAGTTACTTGAACATAGTTTGGCACGCTAATTAAATCGCCAGTACTATTTTGCACTTGGTCCAGTTGTGCCGAATAGATTGCTGTTCCGGCTTGAATTTGTTTTGATCCAAAATGGATATTTGAAACATAGTCAATACTAAGGGGTCCGGCTGTACCAGGTTGATGAGGATCAGCAGGATTAGGTGTCACAGGCTGAGAAGGGTTCGTCGGGTTGACAGGTGGCGTGACAGTATTATCAAGAGCAAACGTAATATCAGCGTTGGATTGAATAGAAGCGACTTGAGCTGCTTCAACTTTTGGACTATTTAAAAGCATAAGAGGCGTTGCAACGAACAAAATGCTTGAAATGCGCACGATCTTTTTCATTTTTTTATTCCTTCTTTCTTGTTTATTTTTAACTTTTAAAAAAGCTAAATCCTAATTAGAGGGGTGTATCAGAAAGAATCCATTGTAATTCGGCAGTGTAAGATTCTTTGACCGTTAAATTAAGGTCAGGAGCAACGCTTAAAAAAAGTCCATTTTGTTGGTTCCAAGGAATTTCTACATTGTTATCGTCCGTTGCGGTGTATTGATAAACTTCGGTTGCTAAAGAGGAGATAGGGAAATCACTGCCATTTTTTCGATAAATGAAAGCTTGCTGGATCGTTTTATTTGTAGAAGTTGAATGCATGGGCTGACTCTCTCTTACCAACAAATGCCATGGTGTTTTTGCAACACGACCATCGGCAATGAGGAAAGGAGCGCTGATGGTCGATGGTGAGTAGAGGGTTCGTTTGCTGGGAAAAGGCAAATTTTTAAAGGAAACTGTAGTTGGCATCTGCACAAAACGGAGGGTACCGTTTTTGATAGGTAAAGATTGTTCTTTAGTGATTGGCGTAATTGGCGTTCCGCCACCATCATTGCCAGTAACCGTGCTAGAAAATAAAAGAAATTGGTTTATCCATTCTTCTGTAACCGTTGCTGTATATTGTAAGGTGAATTGTGTATTGGCTTCCGTAAAATTATCTGCTGGCAGCGAATTATGATAACTCCAATACGGCAAACCAGTGGAACTATCAGTTAAAAGTTGAAGCCCAGCTATTGGCGTACTTAAACCTGCTGCTGATTGTTTTGTTAATGTAGCAGCTGAAAGTTGGGACAGTCCTTTAGGCACCGTTGCTCGTAATTGCTGATTCATCCACGTTGCTGGTTGATTGGTTAAACGTGTGGTTAACGTAAAACGAATGATTTGACCACTTACGACAGAGTTTGCAGCTTCCCAGAGCCCTTGTGCATTTTTCCGCTCAATGATTTGCGTAACCGTTAGTTGAGGCACAGGATAAGCAACTGTTTGAGAAACAGTAGAACTGGTTAACAAAGGCAGGCCAGTGCGATTGCTGAGACCTTGGACCCACAAGCTGACCGTTTCTCCCCCTTGGAAAGTGGGTAAATTAGCAAATTGAAAATGGCCATTGGAATCTAAGGACGTTGTGGAAATAGAACCACCATTTATTTGTACTTTAACTTGATAGGTTCCGTTAGATACTTGAGAAGCTTTACCTGAAAGTTGAGTTGAGCCGGCATTGGCGACTACGTTTGTGACTGGTTGGATTGACCAATTGACACTTTGGTCAGCTGAGGGGCTGCTTTGAATATAGTCGGTTGACGTTTTTGAACGAGCAAAGACAATTGTAGAGAGCGTGTCGCCATATTCTAATGGTGAAGCTAACGATGTCGAGAAATTTCCGGCTGCATCGACAGAAATCCCTTTCACCACAATGGGGGTAGTGGTGCCATCATGGCGGTTCAAGGTTAATTGAACAGAGTAGTTATAGTTTGGGTCTTGTACTTGTTGAATGGTCCCTGTTACAGTAGTGTCCAGATGATTTGGTTGAGTTAGTTTGGCTGGTGTGACTTGAGGAACGGGATAATTACCTAAACTAAGTTGAGCTTTGCTAATTATGCCTGTTTTTGTATTATTCCCAATAATAATATTAATTGCGCCTAATCCAGTGCCGACATCTGTAAAGGTTCCTCGAATCGGATAGTCTTTGCCGTTAAGAGCAGGAGGGATTGAAATTCCTCGTTTATAAAGTGCGCCCACATCAAACGAAATGGCGGCAGACCATTTGGTTCCGGGAAGTAACACCAAGGTGCTACTTGGAAAAGTCAGATAAACAGAATGATAAGTGCTACTATAAGAGAGGCTGACGCCGTTAGTTGAACTGTGAATATCTTGAGTGGCTGTTCCTGGATAACTGACAGTCCCTGTTAAAAGAGTCAGAAAATCTTGTTGCTTTAGAGTGTCGTTATCTAACTGGCTTGAAATTTCTGTAGGAAGTTGAATAGCAATAATCGGTCGATCATTAATTGCTAAGCCGATAAGTGTCACACTGTATTCATACGAAAGTGTGATAATATCTTGGTTATACGTTCCCGTGCTTAAGGTACTTTTTAAGGTGCTATTACCAACAGAAACACTAGCTGGCGTAGGTGCCATAGGTTCATCGTTTTCAGAGGAAGCATGGGTTTGCTCGGTTTCTTGTTCCACGATATCGGTTGCTTGAGTTGTTTGTTGTTCTGTTGAAACTGAAGTAAATGTTTCACTAAAAGTAGAGGCGTGAGTTGTAGGGTTCAGTGTTTCAGAATGAGCTATCAAAGGTTGAGTCAGCGATAAAAAAAGCCATGATATGATGCAAGAAAAGATTCCCCATACGAACTTATTCAAAACCATCCTCTCCTTTTTTGATATTATATGTATAATGACGAAAATATATAATGTGTAAATATTAAGTACATACATTCTATAATGGGCCATTCATAAAGTAAAGCGATTACATCCGATGGTGAACAAGATATTTTGTTCACAATCTTTTAGTGTTTTAAGAAGGAAATTTCTCGAAATTCTATGCTTTTTTAATCCGAAAAAATTAAAAAACTGATAGTTTGCTAAAAATCGAGTCTTTCTTTCACTTCTTAGCACTTAAAATATTTACATTTTCCTAGGGATAGTGTACTATTTAAAGGTATGCATAAATAAAGTTTGATGTATAAAATTAAATGTTATTCGGAGGGAAACAAATGTCTGCGAAATGGGAAAAAAAAGGCACTAATGATGGTGTATTAACTTTTTCAATCGAACAAGCAGTAATCGAAAAAGGATTAACGCAAGCGTTCAATAAAGTGAAAAAAAACTTAAACGTACCTGGTTTCCGTAAAGGAAAAGTATCACGTACTGTTTTTAACCGTATGTATGGAGAAGAAGCGTTATACGAAGATGCGTTAAACGCTGTTTTACCAGAAGCATATGAAGCGGCTGTATTAGAAGCAGGAATTGAACCAGTAGCACAACCAAAAATTGATGTTGAAAGCATGAATAAAGGGGAAGACTGGGTTATCACTGCTGAAGTAACTGTAAAACCTGAAGTAAAATTAGGTGAATACAAAAACTTAACAGTGTCTAAACAAGACCGTGAAGTAACAGATGAAGACGTGGAAGCACGTTTGAAACGCGAACAAGAATCTCAAGCTGAATTAGTAATCAAAGAAGATGCCGCTGCTGAAAATGGCGACACTGTAGTTATCGACTTTGAAGGCTTCTTAGGCGACGAAGCATTTGAAGGCGGCAAAGGCGAAAATTACTCATTAGAATTAGGTTCTAATTCATTTATTCCAGGCTTTGAAGACCAATTAGTTGGCAAAAAAGCTGGCGAAGAAGTAGAAGTAAACGTTACTTTCCCTGAAGATTACCAAGCAGAAGATTTAGCTGGTAAAGAAGCAGTTTTCAAAGTAACTGTTCATGAAGTAAAAGCAAAAGAATTACCAGAATTGGATGATGAATTTGCAAAAGACGTTGACGATTCAGTAGAATCATTAGACGAATTAAAAGAAAAATTCCGTAAAGAATTGACAGAAGCAAAAGAAGCAGCAGCTGAAGAAGCAAAAGACGAAGAAGCAATTCGTTTAGCTGTTGAAAATGCTGAAATCGTTGAATTACCACACGTAATGGTTCACGACGAAGTTCACCGTTCAATGGATGAATTCTTAAACAACATGCAACGCCAAGGAATTTCTCCTGAAATGTACTACCAATTAACTGGTTCTACAGAAGAAGATTTACACAAACAATTTGAAGGCGAAGCAGAAACACGCACAAAAACAAACTTAGTGATTGAAGCAGTTGCCAAAGCTGAAAACATCGAAGTAACACAAGAAGACATCGATGCTGAAGTGAAAGATTTAGCAGAACAATACAACATGCCTGAAGCGCAAGTACGTAAAGTATTAAACAACGACATGTTAGAACACGATATTCGTATGAAACGTGCTGTTGAAACAATTACTGAAACAGCTGTTGAAAAATAAACATTTTTAATAAGCTCTTCATTCGATAGAGTTTTCTAAAACTGTAGATGGAAGGTGTCTTTCATCTACAGTTTTTTTCATATAAAATAACTTTTGAAAGGGTGTGTCAAAATGGATAAAAATTATTCGAAAATTAAATATGGATTAGTGGTGTTTGGCATCTTATGCTTAACGTACAATCTCTGGGAATTTTTTACGGCTAAGTATTCAACAAAACAAGGTGTGACGTTTGTTATCGAATGTTTACTTGGAATTGGGCTGATCTTTTTACCGGATCTTGTCAATAAATTTTTAAAAATTATTATGCCACCGACTATCGTTTATTTTTACTGGTTTTTCTTATTTATTTCAGTATTCCTAGGAACCTCGTTGCATATGATTTCAATCATTTCGTTCTGGGATAAAATTTTACATTTTGTTAGTCCGATGCTTTTAACTGCTGTGGGTTATGGTATTGCTGCTTTCCTATTGAAGAAAACGAAGTACGCCGATGTTTCCCCGTGGTTATTTTTATTATTTGGGTTTGCATTTGCAGGGCTTTGTGGCGTCTTCTGGGAATTCTGGGAATTTATCTGCGATTCATTAGGGAACATGAACTTACAACGCTATAATATGTCCAACGGCCAACCATTTATTGGGCGTGCTGCTTTAATGGATACGATGGGGGATTTATTTACCAATACCCTTGGGGCCTTTGTGATGGGCGTGTACACGTATATCAGAAGCAAAGGAAATCCTGAGTATTTAGAAAATTATGCGATAAAGAGAAAATAATAAAAAAGCGATTCAACCATGGTTGAATCGCTTTTTTGCTGTTTTTTTAAGCAGGTACTTCGACAGGTTTTTTCAAAAGTCCGTAGACAATTCCTGAAATAATCGCCCCAATTAAGATGAACAATAGATATAGTAATGGATTACTTAATAGGAAGACGACGAAGATTCCTCCATGTGGTGCCAATAATTTGATACCAAACGCACCAACCAACGCACCAGTAAAGGCAGAACCTACCACGAAACTTGGAATCACACGTAATGGGTCAGCTGCTGCAAAAGGAATTGCCCCTTCAGTGACAAAAGAAAGTCCCATTACAATATTGGTTAAGCCGGCATCTTGTTGATCTTTTGTAAATTTATTTTTAAATAAACGAGTTGCTACGAAAATTGCTAATGGAGGAACCATTCCGCCAGCCATTACAGAAGCCATGACCACGCTGCCACCTTCTGCAACAGTACTTGCTAGCGTAGCTGTACCGAAAACATAAGCAGCTTTGTTAACTGGTCCACCTAAGTCGATGGCCATCATACCAGCTAATAAGGCACCAAGTAAAGCTGCATTTGTGCCATCTAAGCCAAGTAGGAAATGATTTAACGCATCATTAATTGCTTTCATTGGGATGTTAATGACTAACATTAATAAGCCTGTAATAATCAAACCAAAAACTGGATAGAATAAAATGGTTTTAATTCCATCTAATGATTTTGGCAAGCCTTTGAAAACTTTACGTAAAAGAACCACTACATAACCAGCTAAGAAACCACCGATTAGGGCCCCAAGGAACCCAGCTCCTCCAGCGTTTGCTAACGCACCAGCGGCGAAACCAGCAACTAAGCCTGGACGATCCCCTATACTAGAAGCAATAAAACCAGCTAAGACAGGTAACATAAAGCCAAATGCTGCGCCACCAATTTGGTTAAACCAGCTAGCTACGTCATTGTAATTCCCTAAATTGGCTAATTGATCTTGAGGAACCCCGATAAATTGATCAATCATAAAGGAAAGAGCAATGGCAATTCCGCCACCAATAACGAAAGGTAACATATGAGAAACACCATTCATTAAATCTTTATAGATACGAGAACCGATTGAACCTTCCGCTGAATCCTCTTGATCGCTTGCAGCCGAGTCACTGCCATGGAAAGTAGGAGCTTCACCACTAATGGCTAAGTTAATTAGTTCTTCGGTTTTACGAATTCCATCACTGACGGGACGATTGACTAATTTTTTACCATCAAATCGATTCATTTCTACTTTTTTATCGGCTGCAACAATCACGCCATCAGCACGAGCAATATCTTCAGCAGTTAAACGATTTTTAATTCCTTCTGAACCGTTTGTTTCTACTTTAATGTCTACGCCCATTTCTTTTGCTTTTTTCTTCAGCGCATCTTCGGCCATGTAAGTATGAGCAATTCCTGTAGGACAAGCAGTCACAGCAATAATATATTTACGATTGCTTTCTGGTGCTGGCGTTGTTTGTTCTTGTTCTGCTTTTTCTTCCGCTTCTTTTTGATCTTCTGCTGCTTGGAAAAGAGCTTGTACTGCTTCTGGAGTTTCCGCTTCTTTCAATTTGCCAACAAAGTCTGGATCGATAAGTAATCGAGAAAGGGCCGCAAGCGCTTGGAGATGTGTATCATTGGCGCCTTCTGGAGCAGCAATCATGAAGAATAGATAAGTAGGTTGTCCATCTAGTGCTTCATAATCAACACCTTTTTTACTTTTAGCAAAAAGAACTGTCGGTTCTTTTACGGCACTATTTTTTGCGTGAGGCATAGCGATGCCGTCGCCTAAACCAGTCGATGTTTGTGCTTCGCGTTTTAAAATTCCTTCTTTGTAAGTGTCAATGTCAGAGATGCGGCCACCATCGTATAATTTTTGGACCATTTCATCAATCGCGCCTTTTTTATCAGTAGCTTGTAAATCCATAATCATGACATCTTTTATTAATAAATCATTAATGTTCACTCTATTTTCCTCCCTTAGTGGATTTATTCTGAAATTTTTTCAATTGTTACTTCGTGAATAAGTTCTTGGATAAAATCTTCTGAGGCTAAATCATCAGAAAATGCGGTCGCGCTACCGCAAGCGACACCCCATTTGAAAGCCTCTAAAGGATCTTGTGTTTTTGAAAAGTTGCCAATAAAACCAGCAATCATTGAGTCGCCAGCGCCGACAGAATTTTTCAGTGGACGTTTTAAAACGTTGGAACGATAAACACCTTCTGTTGTGAAAAGTAATGCACCATCACCAGCCATTGAGATAATTACGTGTTGTGCTCCTTCTTCTAGTAACCGATGTCCATAAGGTAAAATATCTTCAATACTTGTAAAGGTTGTATGATATAATTCTGCCAACTCATGATTATTTGGCTTGACCAATAAAGGCTTTTGTGACAAAGCGTTCATTAAATCTTCACCTGTCGTATCAATAACAAATTCTGCGCCTTTTTCCTTCACAATTTGGATTAATTCTTCGTAAAATCCTTTGCGTAGAGAAGCAGGTGTACTTCCTGAAAGAACAACAATATCACCAGCCTGAACACGACTAACTGCTTGTTTTAGTTCTTGAATTTCTTCGTTTGTTAGAGCAGGTCCTAAGCCGTTAATTTCTGTTTCAGTATCTGATTTCAATTTAATGTTGATTCGTGTATCAGCAGACACGGGAGTGAAATTCGTTTGGATTTCTTCTTTTTTCAACCAATCAGCAATGAATGAGCCTGTAAAACCACCTAAAAAACCTAAGGCAGTGGATTCTGTCTCCATACGTTTTAAAATACGTGAAACGTTGATTCCTTTGCCGCCAGGTAATTTAAAATCATTCGTCATCCGATTTAAATCACCAATTTGTAGATGATCGACATGAACGATAAAGTCGATAGAAGGGTTTAAAGTCACTGTGTAAATCATTTGTTTGCCTCCATTAAAATAGTTTTTTGCTGGAATCCTTGAAGCGATTCAGCAGGGCAGTAGTCAGTTAGTAAAGTAACTGACTCTAATTCTTCCACTTTGGTAAACGTTACTTCATTAAATTTTGTATGATCCAGTAAAACATAGGCTGTTTCTGCTTGATGAATAGCCAAGGCTTTTAGCGCTGCTTCTTCGGGATCAGGCGTCGTTAAACCAAACTCTAAATGTGCGCCGTTAGTTCCTAAAAAAGCTTTGTTAAAACGAAAATGTTGTAGCTGTTCCATACTAGTGGCACCAATGATTGCTTTAGTGGAGAGCTTCAAAGTACCACCAAGCATAATAGTGGGAATTTCCATATCGCTAAGTTTTGCAGCGTGATGCACGGAATTCGTCACTACATGGATTTGTTTCCCAACTAAAAAAGGGATCATTTCTAACGTGGTTGAACCAGCATCTAAATAGATCATATCGCCATCTTGTACACAACTAACGGCTAAAGAAGCAATCTTTTGCTTTTCGTGCGTGTTTTTGATTGATTTTTCCGTCATGTTTTGTTCAAAGCCTAAATTAAGAATACGCTTAGCGCCGCCGTGAATGCGTTCTAACAAATTGGCGTCTTCTAATTCTTGTAAATCGCGGCGGATTGTGGATTCTGAAGCATTGAACAAGCTAGCAAGTTCTTGCGATTTGACGACTGATTTTTGATCTAACAATTGTAAAATTTTTTGATGTCGTTCTTCCGTAAGCATTTTCATCCCTCATTTCATGGATATAATAGCACAAATGAAAACGCTAATCAATCTAAAACGGTCAAAAACATTCAAAAAAATTAAAAAACAGTCATAAGAAAAAAAGAAAGCTGCTGAACTCAGGTTCAGCAGCTTTCTTTAATTCACTAAATCATTCGGTAAAGTTTTTTGATAAATCTCTTTTTTGACTTGGTAAGCGAGTTTTTCATCGGTCAAAATAATGAGCACATCGCCAACATGCATAACAGTATCACCATGTGTTAAAATTTCCGATTCGCCACGGCGAATGGAAGTGAGCAACATTTGTTTAGGCCAGACAAAATCACGTACCATCGTATCATCTAAGGAACTTTCTGCAGTGATAGGTAATTCAATAATCGTTTTGTGGCCACGAATATTACTTACTTTAGAAGGAACCAAACGTTCTAATAAGCTTTCATAAATTGGCTTGCCGCCAAGACTATCGATGGTAATATAACTAACTAAAGCGACAACCCCTAAAGACATTAAATGAGAAAAATTGCCGACCATTTCTGTTACTAAAATAATTGCTGTTAACGGTGCTTTACCAATCGCAGTAAAATAACCAGCCATGGCAAAAATTAAAAAGTTTTTCACAAAAATTGGATCCATCCCTACGTATTGGACAAGTAGACTGCCATACAATGTTCCGATAATGGCACCTAAAGTTAGAATAGGCAAGAAAATACCACCAGGGAGATTCGAACCGTAAGAAACCATTGAAAAAACAAAACGTAAAACCAATAAGCCGACTAAAGCCCAAATCGTGGCCGGTTGATTGCCTAAAGCTAAAACAATTTGATTCCCACCGCCAAGTAAATGTGGAAAGAAATAACCAATCGGTAAAATCAAAATAAAAGGAATAAAACCATAATAATTAGAAGAAAGGCCTTTGATTTTTCCATATACTTTTGGTAAGGACAACAATGTTTTTTGATATATCCAACCTAATAATCCTAGCAAAACGCCCAGCAGGACTAATGTCCAATAGTACTCTAAAGGCAAAGATTTAACCGGACCAATATAAAGAACTGGTTGCAATCCGAAGAAATGCAAAGAAACAAAGTTAGCGGAAATGGCCGCAGAAAAAGAGGTTAACCAAACTAAAGGTGAAAAGGAATGGTGAACCTCTTCTAGAACAAATAAAAGTCCTGCGATTGGTGCATTAAAAGCGGCGGCTAAACCAGCACTGGCACCACTACTGATTAAAATTTTTTCTTCAGACTTGGTGCTTTGCCGCCATTGACTATAGCCTTGTCCAACCACTGCACCTAGTTGAATTGAAGGACCTTCACGTCCCAAAAATAGCCCAGGACTAATCGCTAAGATCCCACCGATAAATTTTTTCCAAAGCACTGGAAACCAATGAATTTCTAATTGACCTTGAAGTTGTCCTTCCACTTGGGGAATGCCACTGCCTTTAATTGCTGGTTCGCTCTTAATCAGTCGTCCTAATAAATAAGCAAGCACGAGAGAAAATAAGAACCAAGGAATCATCCAAAAGGGTTTTTCGTGAAACGTTTGATACAGATGAACGACTTGTTCGCCAATTTTTTCAATGCCTAAGCGAAATAAGCTGACAACAAAGCCGACCAGGATTCCGACGACGATGCCTTTAAGGATAAAGCCGATTCGGGTACCATCTAATTGTTTAATTTCATGTACATCATTATTCATTTCATTTTTAGCCTCCATCACTACTTACTAATGTACTGCGGTTTGACTTGATTTACAAGAAAATTTCATATAAAAAGAAAAAGATTTTTTGTTCTTTTCTAAAGAACTTCAAAGGGATTTTTGGTATACTGTATAAGATTGAAAAAAGAGAGAGGACGTTTAATATGACACAAAAACATGCCTTGGTTCAGGGAATGAATCCTCGACAAGAAGAAGCCGTTTTGCATACAGAAGGACCACTGTTAGTCATGGCTGGTGCTGGTAGTGGAAAAACGCGGGTTTTAACACACCGAATTGCCTATCTAATTGAGGAAAAAGAAGTAAATCCATGGAATATTTTGGCGATTACGTTTACCAATAAAGCTGCTAAAGAAATGAAAGAGCGTGTAAATAAATTACTGGAAACGGGTGGTGAAGATGTATGGGTCTCCACTTTTCACTCCATGTGTGTAAGAATTTTACGTCGTGATGTGGATCAGATTGGTTACAACCGTAATTTTACAATTATTGACCCATCGGAACAAAAAACATTAATGAAACGCATCTTAAACGACTTAAATATTGATTCAAAAAAATATGATCCTCGCTCAATTTTAGGTACGATTAGCAATGCCAAAAATGAATTACAAACGCCTGAAAAAGTTGCTGAAATGCAAGGTTCCTTATATGAAGAAATTGTCGCAAAATGCTATGAAGCCTATCAAAAAGAATTACGCAAAAACCAATGTATGGATTTTGATGATTTGATTATGAATACGATTCGTTTATTTAATGAACAACCAGATACGTTGGCTTTCTACCAAAATAAATTTCACTATATTCATGTGGATGAATACCAAGATACCAATCATGCACAATATACCTTAGTCAATTTATTGGCTGCACGTTTCAAAAATCTGTGTGTCGTAGGTGATGCCGACCAAAGTATCTATGGTTGGCGCGGGGCGGATATGCAAAATATCTTGGATTTTGAAAAAGATTATCCAGATGCCAGTGTAATTTTGCTAGAACAAAATTATCGGTCCACCAAAAACATTTTGGCGGCTGCGAATGATGTCATCAAAAATAACCGTAACCGCCGCGAGAAAGAACTGTGGACAGAAAATATAGACGGTGAAAAAATTGTCTATTATCGCGGGGACACAGAACGGGATGAAACACAATTTATTGTGAGCCAAATCCAAAAAGAAATGCGGGAAAATGACCGAATTTATGGTGATTTTGCGGTATTATATCGGACCAATGCCCAATCCCGTGTAGTGGAAGAAATGCTCTTGAAATCTAATATTCCGTATACCATGGTGGGCGGACATAAATTCTACGACCGTAAAGAAATTAAAGATATTTTGGCTTATTTAAGTTTGATTGCCAATCCAGATGATTCGATTAGTTTTGAACGAATTGTCAATGAACCAAAACGAGGAATCGGTAAAAGTTCAATTGAAAAATTACGACTATTTGCGGATACGCATGGTTGGGCTTTGCTGGAAGCTGCCCAAAATGTTGATTTGGCAAATATTTCAGGAAAAGCGGGTAAAGAGCTTGGTAATTTTGGCATGATGATTCAAGACTTAACGAAAACAGTGCCCTATTTAACGATTACAGAATTGGTGAAAGAAACTTTACAACGTAGTGGTTATCGGGAAGCTTTGATGACGCAAAATAATTTAGAATCTCAAGCTCGCTTAGAAAACTTAGACGAATTTTTATCTGTGACACAAGAATTTGATAAACGTTTTGAAGCGCAAAACAACGACGATCCAAATGGCGAAGAAACAAAATTGGCGGATTTTTTAACAGATTTAGCCTTGGTTTCTGATCTAGATAATTTAGAAGAGAGCTCTTCACAAGTAACCTTAATGACGTTGCATGCGGCCAAAGGGCTGGAATTTCCAGTGGTCTTTTTAATGGGCTTAGAAGAAGGGGTTTTCCCATTATCACGTGCCATGCTAGAAGAAAGTGAACTGGAAGAAGAACGGCGCTTGGCTTATGTTGGTATCACACGAGCGGAAGAAGCCCTGTTCTTAACGAATGCTTATTCGAGAACATTATATGGTCGCACGCAATATAATCGACCAAGTCGCTTTTTAGAAGAAATTGAGGCGGAGCGTTTAATGAAACAAGGGGCGGCGGCCAATTTACAGAAAGCTCCAGCGCGCACCTTTGATCCTAAAGTATTCAAGCCCAGCGCAAGTAAACCAGCTTATACACAGCCAGCTACAAAATCAGTTAGCAACAAAGTGGCAAGTGGTGGCGAAAAAGTTTCCTGGCAAGCAGGTGATAAGGTCCAACATAAAGCATGGGGCGTTGGTACAGTCGTTCGTGTAGGCGGTTCGGCCAAAGACTTAGAGTTGGACATTGCTTTCCCTGAAAAAGGCATAAAACGGTTGTTAGCGGCATTTGCACCTATTGAAAAAATTTAACATGCAAAATAGATCAGCGATTTAATGAGAAATCATCATTAGATAAATTCTTTTTATTTTCTATCTTAGTGTAAATGTGTTAAAAAGACGATAAGAGCATTACACTTATGAGGAGGAGTTCTACGATGGAACAACAACCATTAACATTAACGGCGGCGACAACTCGTGCGCAAGAATTAAGAAAACAACTCAATCAATATTCCCATGAATATTATGTCAAAGATCAACCATCCGTAGAAGATTATGTTTACGATCGTTTGTATAAAGAGTTAGTCGATATTGAAACGGAGTTTCCTGATTTAATCACGCCAGATTCGCCGACACAACGTGTAGGTGGCAAAGTTTTATCTGGTTTTGAAAAAGCTCCGCATGACATTCCAATGTATAGTTTAAATGATGGGTTTAGCAAGGAAGACATTTTTGCTTTTGATGAACGTGTTCGTAAGGCGATTGGTAAACCCGTTGCTTACTGTTGCGAGTTGAAAATTGATGGGTTAGCAATTTCATTACGTTATGAAAACGGGGTGTTTGTACGCGGAGCAACACGAGGAGATGGAACGGTTGGTGAAAACATTACAGAGAACTTACGAACGGTTCGCTCTGTGCCAATGCGTTTAACGGAGCCCATTTCAGTGGAAGTTCGTGGCGAGTGCTACATGCCTAAACAATCCTTTGTCGCATTGAATGAAGAACGTGAAGAAAATGGCCAAGATATTTTTGCCAATCCTCGGAATGCAGCGGCGGGAAGTTTGCGCCAATTAGATACAAAAATTGTGGCGAAACGGAACTTAAATACGTTTTTATACACAGTTGCTGACTTTGGGCCAATGAAAGCGAAGACGCAGTTTGAGGCATTAGAAGAGCTTTCTGCAATTGGTTTTAGAACCAATCCCGAACGGCAATTATGTCAGTCAATCGATGAAGTTTGGGCCTACATTGAAGAATACCATGAAAAGCGGAGCACTTTGCCATACGAAATCGATGGAATTGTGATTAAAGTGAACGAATTTGCGTTGCAAGATGAATTAGGTTTCACTGTCAAAGCACCTCGCTGGGCGATTGCCTACAAATTTCCACCAGAAGAAGCAGAAACAGTAGTGGAAGATATTGAATGGACAATTGGGCGCACGGGGGTGGTCACTCCTACTGCAGTCATGGCTCCTGTACGAGTCGCGGGAACCACGGTTAGTCGGGCAAGTTTGCATAATGCAGATTTTATTCAAATGAAAGATATCCGTTTAAATGATCATGTTATTATTTACAAAGCCGGCGATATTATCCCAGAAGTAGCGCAAGTCCTAGTTGAAAAACGTGCAGCCGATAGTCAGCCTTATGAAATGCCGACACATTGTCCAATTTGTCATAGTGAGTTGGTGCATTTAGATGAGGAAGTGGCGTTACGTTGTATTAATCCCAAATGCCCTGCGCAAATTAAAGAAGGGCTGAATCACTTTGTCTCACGAAACGCAATGAACATTGATGGCTTGGGGCCACGAGTGTTAGCACAAATGTATGACAAAGGATTAGTGAAAGACGTAGCGGATCTGTATTTCTTAACAGAAGAACAATTAATGACTTTGGATAAAATCAAAGAAAAATCAGCAAACAACATTTACACTGCCATTCAAGGGAGTAAAGAAAACTCTGTCGAACGTTTGATTTTTGGCTTAGGGATTCGCCATGTGGGGGCGAAAGCGGCGAAAATTTTAGCGGAGCATTTTGGTGATTTACCAACCTTAAGTCGTGCAACTGCGGAAGAAATTGTGGCTTTGGATTCAATTGGCGAAACAATCGCAGACAGCGTTGTGACGTATTTTGAAAATGAGGAAGTTCATGAATTAATGGCTGAACTGGAAAAAGCCCAAGTGAACTTGACATATAAAGGTCTCCGGACAGAACAATTAGCAGAAGTGGAGTCACCTTTCAAAGACAAAACAGTTGTTTTAACAGGAAAATTAACGCAGTACACTCGCGAAGAAGCCAAAGAAAAAATTGAAAATCTTGGTGGAAAAGTTACAGGGAGTGTTTCGAAAAAAACTGACATTGTGGTTGCTGGCGAAGATGCAGGCAGTAAATTAACCAAAGCTGAAAGCTTAGGCGTGACCGTTTGGAATGAACAAGAAATGGTCGATGCGTTAGATGCAAGTCATTTTTAAGAAGAAAAATTAACGTTGTCAGATTTTATGTAGTAATTTGATGGTATACTTATTTTAGTCATAAAAGTTATATGAACGAGGAATTTCTGAGTTGAGAAAGGAGGTTGATGCTTATGCGCAATTCTTCTTACTTTAACGAAAGGAGCAATGTTTTTGTCCGTTGAAGCGGCGTTGGGACTGATGATTGGTTTTGCAACACTTGTTGTAAAACCAATCATCAGTATCCTCGCGCTTGTCTCAGACAACAAAAATAACCGTTCATAAGCTTTGAGGAGCTGAACGGTTAAGCGTTTGAAATAAAACCAATAACTCAGTAAGCCGCTAGTTCTTATAACTGGTAGTGGCTATTAGAGAGGTATGTTCCTGCATATCTCTCTTTTCATTTTCATAATAACATGTTTCCGTCATTTTTGCGAGCGACAAATTATCAATGAAATTCAAGGTTTCATCTAAAATATCCGACCATTTTATGGTAGAATAGGAACAGAGTGAACAGCTGTGCTAAGCTGTTTAAAGAAATACAATCCAATTGATTAATCTGAAAATGAAAATTTCAGTAAATGATAGAAAGAAGGGTATCTATGGCAATTACAGAAGAACAAGTCAAACATGTCGCTAAATTATCAAAATTATCTTTCTCCGAAGAAGAATTAGCGGACTTTACCAATCAACTAGATAAAATTATTGATATGGTGGAATTACTAGAAGAAGTAGATACAACCGGGGTTCCTTTTACTTCAAATGTGAATGAATCAATCAATGTCATGCGTGAAGACGTAGCGACACCAGGAATGGACCGTAAAGAATTAATGCGGAATGTTCCGGAATCAGAGAATGGTTACATTAAAGTGCCTGCAATTATGGATAACGGGGAGGCAGGAGCCTAATGGAAAAATTATACGACAAATCGTTAACAGAGTTACATGATTTATTGGTTTCAAAAGAAATCACTGCAGTTGATTTAACCGAAGAAACATTAAATCGTATTCAAGATACAGAAGAACAACTAGGTTCTTTTATTACAGTTAGTGAAGAAAAAGCAATGGCATTAGCCAAAGCGATTGACTTAAAAGGCATCACTGAAAGTAATCCATTAGCTGGGATTCCAATTGGGATTAAAGACAACATTGTCACAAAAGATATTTTAACAACAGCTGGCTCAAAAATGTTACACAATTTTGACCCAATTTATGATGCGACCGTGATGGATAAAGTCTATCAAGCAGATATGATTCCAGTCGGAAAATTGAACATGGATGAATTTGCCATGGGCGGAAGTACGGAAACGTCTTACTTTAAGAAAACAAAAAATGCTTGGGATCAAACGAAAGTCCCTGGTGGTTCTTCTGGTGGTTCAGCTTCTGCTGTCGCAGCCGGACAAGTCCCAGTTTCTTTAGGGAGCGATACAGGTGGCAGTATCCGCCAACCAGCCGCATTCAACGGTATTGTGGGCTTGAAACCAACATATGGACGTGTGTCTCGTTTTGGTTTGATTGCTTTTGCTTCAAGTTTAGACCAAATTGGTCCATTGACACGAAATGTTAAAGACAATGCCTTAGCTTTAAATGCAATTAGTGGTTATGACGAAAAAGACGGCACTTCTGCGGGCGTTTCTGTTCCTGATTTTACGGCAGATTTAACTGGCGACATCAAAGGCATGAAAATTGCTTTGCCAAAAGAATACTTAGGTGAAGGGGTACAACCTGATGTTCGTGAAGCGGTATTAAAAGCAGCAGAAACATTTAAATCTTTAGGAGCAACGGTGGAAGAAGTTAGTTTGCCACATTCTAAATACGGCGTAGCGGTTTATTATATTATTGCCTCTTCAGAAGCAAGTTCAAACTTACAACGCTTTGATGGTATTCGTTATGGTTACCGTTCCGAAAATGTCCAAAATCTAGAAGATGTCTATGTTAATTCACGTTCTGAAGGTTTCGGAACAGAAGTTAAACGTCGGATTATGTTAGGAACCTTCTCTTTAAGTGCTGGTTATTATGATGCGCACTTTAAAAAGGCTGGTCAAGTCCGTACACTAATCAAACAAGATTTTGAGAATGTCTTTGCGGATTATGACTTAATCATTGGCCCATCCACACCAACAGTTGCCTTTGGTCTAGGGGAAAACATCAATGATCCAATCACAATGTATATGAATGATATTTTAACCATTCCTGTCAACTTAGCAGGACTACCAGGCATGTCCATTCCAGCAGGCTTCTCAGAAGGCTTGCCAGTTGGTTTACAAATTATTGGAAAACATTTTGACGAACATACAATGTATAAAGCAGCCTATGCTTTTGAACAAGCGACAGATTTCCATACGAAAAAACCAGTCATTTTAGGGGGGAACGATTAATGAACTTTGAAACTGTCATTGGATTAGAAGTCCACGTAGAATTGAAAACCAACTCTAAAATTTTCTCCTCTGCGCCAGCGCATTTCGGAGCAGAACCAAATAGCAACACAAATGTGGTTGACTGGAGTTACCCAGGTGTTTTGCCTGTCATGAATAAAGGTGCCTTAGAATTTGGCATGAAAGCAGCACTTGCCTTGAACTGTGAAATTTCAAAAGAAACACATTTTGACCGTAAAAACTATTTTTACCCAGATAACCCGAAAGCATACCAAATTTCTCAATTTGATCAACCAATCGGACATGATGGTTGGATTGAAATTGAAGTCGAAGGCAAAAAGAAAAAAATTCGCATTGAACGGGTGCATTTAGAAGAAGATGCTGGGAAAAATATTCACGGCACAGATGGCTATTCTTATGTAGACTTGAATCGTCAAGGCACGCCTTTAATTGAAATCGTTTCTGAAGCAGACATGCGTTCACCAGAAGAAGCGTATGCTTATTTAGAAGCGTTGCGTTCAATTATCCAATTTACAGAAGTTTCTGATGTGAAAATGGAAGAAGGTTCTATGCGTTGTGATGCCAATATTTCTTTACGTCCGTATGGTCAAGAAGAATTTGGTACTAAAGCGGAATTAAAGAACTTGAACTCTATGAACTTTGTAAAAAAAGGTTTAGCTTATGAAGAAAAACGCCAGGCCAAAGTCCTATTATCTGGTGGCGAAATTCAACAAGAAACACGCCGCTTTGATGAAGCAACTAGTACAACGTTGCTTATGCGTGTTAAAGAAGGCTCAAGTGACTACCGTTACTTCCCAGAGCCAGATGTTCCTCGTTTTTCAATTGATGATGAATGGATTGAAAAAGTTCGCGCTAGTTTGCCAGAAATGCCAGCCTCACGTCGTGCCCGTTATATCAGTGAATTAGGGTTACCTGAATACGACGCAATGGTCTTGACTTTAACGAAAGAAATGTCAGATTTCTTTGAAGCAACTTTAGCAAACGGTGCAGATGCGAAACAAGCATCAAACTGGTTAATGGGCGAAGTTTCTGCTTACTTAAACAGTGAAAAAGTTGAATTAGCCGATACTAAACTAACACCAGAAAATCTAGCGGGTATGATTACTTTGATTAACGATGGCACAATCAGCTCGAAAATTGCGAAGAAAGTGTTCAAAGAGTTAATTGAAAACGGTGGAGACGCTAAAGAAGTTGTCGAAGCAAAAGGCCTTGTTCAATTATCTGATCCAGCGCAATTATTACCAATGATTAACGAAGTTTTAGACAACAACCAACAATCAATTGATGACTTTAAAAACGGAAAAGACCGTGCAGTTGGTTTCCTTGTTGGACAAATTATGAAAGCAACTCGTGGACAAGCAAACCCAGGTGTGGTTAACAAGTTATTGCAAGAAGAGCTTTCAAAACGATAAGAAAGTAGCAGGCAAACCATGAAAAAAGCTAGAGTGATTTATAATCCAACGTCAGGAAAAGAGTTAATCAAAAAGAACTTAGCCGATATTTTATCTATTTTAGAAGAATGTGGTTATGAAGCCAGTGCATTTGCGACCACACCAGAAGAAAATTCAGCACGCAATGAAGCACATCGTGCTGCGCGGGCAGGATTTGATTTACTAGTAGCTGCAGGTGGAGATGGGACCATTAATGAAGTCGTGAATGGGATTGCTCCGTTGAAGCGGCGCCCTAAAATGGCCATTATTCCCGCTGGAACGACGAATGACTATGCACGGGCCTTGAAGATTCCTCGTGATAATATCGTTAAGGCAGCAGAAGTGATTAAAAAAAATCAAACTGTCAAAATGGATATTGGCCAAGCCGGCAAAAATTACTTTATCAATATTGCGGCGGGTGGTCATTTAACGGAACTGACTTATGAAGTTCCATCAGAGTTGAAAAGTATTTTTGGTTACTTAGCGTACTTAGCCAAAGGAGCCGAAATGTTGCCGCGAGTGAAGCCGATTAAAATGCGCATGACGTATGATGAAGGTGTATACGAAGGCAACGCCTCAATGTTTTTCCTAGGGCTGACTAACTCGGTGGGTGGCTTCGAGCAAATCGTACCAGATGCTAAATTAGATGATGGTAAGTTTTCATTAATCATTGTAAAAACAGCCAATATTTTTGAGATTCTTCATTTAGTTGCATTAATGTTAAATGGTGGAAAGCATGTTGAAGATCATCGACTAATCTATACAAAGACCAGCTATTTACATGCAGAAACGTTAGAAAAGAACAATAAAATGATGATTAATTTAGATGGTGAATATGGAGGCGATGCTCCAATGACCTTTAAAAATATGCATCAACACATTGAAATTTTTGCAAATGGTGATGCACTGCCGTCCAATGCGATTATGGGTTCTGTCTTAACTGGTAGCGATGAGATTGTCGTAGAGTCAGAAGACGAAGAGGAAGAAGCATATAACGAAGCCAGCAAAGAATTTGTCAAAGAAGTTGAACGACTAACAGACGAAGATATTGATGGCGATGGAAAGATTGCCGAAAAAGAAAAGCACTAGGTAGTCCGTGAATAGCTAATGAAAGATTTAGTTGATAAGATCTTTCATTGGCTATTTTTTGACTAAGGGAAAGGGTCTCATTCTTTTATTTACCTAAAAAGCTCAAACGAAATTGCTAAATCGCCATGAAAATTCGTTGTTGCTTTTCTTAGGTATTTTCATTAGAATGAGTGAAGTGTATAAAAAGAAGGAGCGACTTATGAAAAATTATCCAGTAAAGAAAAATGACGTCATTGAAGTAGAAATCGTTGACTTGACGCATGAAGGTTTAGGCGTGGCAAAAGTGGACCATTATCCATTGTTTATTGAAAATGCCTTACCAGGTGAAAAACTTGAAATCAAAGTCTTAAAAACAGGCAAAAGTTTTGGTTATGGGAAAGTATTGACTGTCCTAAAAAGCAGTGAACAGCGGGTGCCCGTGAAAGATGAAAACTTTACAAAAGTCGGAATCAGTCCGTTGCAACATTTAGCGTACGGCGCCCAACTATCATTTAAAACGCAACAAGTCGAAAATGTTATGCAACGTGTTGCTAAATTACCAGAAGTCCCTGTTTTACCAACAATTGGGATGAACGATCCGTGGCATTACCGGAACAAAGCACAAATTCCCGTGCGTAAAATTGACAACCAACTACAAACAGGTTTTTTCCGGAAAAATAGCCATGATTTAATTCCGATGGAACATTTCTATATTCAAGACCCCGAAATTGATGCAGCAATTGTTAAAATCCGTGACATTATGCGTAAATATAGCGTAAAACCTTATAACGAATCTGATAATACAGGGAACTTACGCCATATTGTCGTTCGTCGTGGCTACCATACTGGGGAGATGATGGTTGTTCTAATTACGAGAACACCGAAATTATTCCCAATTAGTAAAATTGTGCCAGATATTTTGGAAGCTATTCCGGAAGTAGTCAGCATTGTACAAAATGTAAATCCAAAACGAACCAATGTCATTTTTGGCGACGAAACCATCTTATTACATGGGTCTGAAAAAATTACAGATACTATTTTTGATTTGAAATTTGAAATTTCCGCGCGTTCATTTTATCAAGTAAATCCACAACAAACAGAAGTGATGTATCAAAAAGTTAAAGAGTATGCGGCTTTAACAGGCAATGAAATTGTGGTGGATGCCTATTGCGGGATTGGGACGATTGGCTTAACTTTAGCCCAAGATGCAAAGCAAGTTTACGGTATTGAAGTAATTGAAGAAGCGGTCAAAGATGCAGAAAATAATGCTAAATTAAACAACATTGAGAATGCCACTTTCACGGCTGGTTTAGCGGAAGAATTATTGCCAAAATTAGTTGAAAATGGCTTGCAACCAGATGTTGTGGTGGTGGATCCACCACGGAAAGGGTTAGACGGTCAATTAGTAAACACATTAATTGAAACGCAACCTGAACGAATTGTTTATGTCAGCTGTAATCCAGCCACACTCGCTCGCGACATTGCATTATTAACAGAAGGTGGCTATGAAGCAAAAGAAATTCAACCAGTGGATAATTTCCCACAAACGACCCACATTGAATCTGTCACGTTATTAACAAAGGCGGTGGATTAAATGAATGAAAAAGAAAAAATGTTAGAATTAATTAAAAAGAAACAAGGTGGTGGCCGTTCTAAAAAAATGGAAACTCCCAAAAATGATCGTAAAAACATGCGCAAAGGGCCTAAAATTTTTAATAAATAAGCGGTTATCAGTAAAAAGTTGAGGTCGGGACAGAAGCGTTTAACTCCGAGAAATAAGAAGGAATTTCCGAAAATTGTTCTGTAATTTTTGGAGAATTCCGGCTTATTTCCGAAGGAGTTGCTTTTGTTCCCGCCGTTTATCAGTTTTTGAGCGTGGAGCAAAAATCCAAAGTGATTTTTGTCCCACGCTCAACTTTTTTGTTAAAGCATTCCTAGCCAAACAAATAAGTTGTTATTTTGCTAGTAAATCTGTTATTTTAGACAAAAGACAAGGAGGGCTATTCAGTGGAATATGTAACAACATTAGAAGAATTAGAAGAAAAAATTACAGACAATCGTCTACAAGCCGTCTTTTTGACAGCAAAAAATTGTAGTGTTTGTACAGTTGATAAACCGATTGTCGAAAAAATTGCAACAAAATATGAATTTCCTACATACATTGCAGAAGCTGATAAAAGTCCAGAAATAATTGGACAATTAAATGCTTTTTCTGCACCGACCATTATCTTATACTATGAAGGAAAAGAAATTCATCGCCAAGCTAAAATTATTAACTTTCAAGAAATTGAAAAGAGAGTTCGACAAGTACAAGAAAATAGTTAATCAAAAAGGAAGCCACCGATCACGGAGAGGCTTCCTTTTTAATTATCTCGCTAAATGTTCAGTTTGTTGTTGAGAAAAAAGTTGATAACTGACAAAAACTTCTGCTCTTTTGTTTACTTCTAATTTAACGAAAATATTGTGGATATGTGTTTTTACTGTCCCGATTGATAGGAATAGTTCGTTGGCTATATCTTGATTTGTTTTGCACTCTAAAAGTAACGAAAGCACTTCTCGTTCTCGCTGCGTTAATTGATAGGCATCACAAAAAGGCGCCAAAAGTACGGGTTCATCTGATTGATTTTCTTCCAATTTAGCAGCGTCTTTTTCAAGAACCGACAGAGGAAAATCACGATTACAGAAGTAGATAATGGCGATCGAGAGAATGATTGTATAAATATCTTCAGAAACGTTTCGGTTGTTAATTTTAAAGACAATATCAGAATATTGGTCAATGTTAAAAATAACGAAGGTATCTTCCAAAAGAATCGCCACACCGAAACCAATGCTTAGCCAACCAATAAAACGAAGATATTTTTTCGCAAGGGCTGATAAAGGATCTATTCGTAGTTGATAGAGCGCATAGCATCCAAGGTAAATTAAAAATAGCTGATTGGGTAAATAGTACAACCAAACTTTTAAGGCGGAATTTTGTGAAAATGGAATAGCTAGCATCCATAAACCAATTAAAAATAACCAGACAAATTGATAATTTTTAAAAGGACGACCACTAATAGTATTGATAATAGCCAGATAGGCAAAATTACAACAAATAAAAATGATGGTCTTTAAAAAAGGTGCGGTCATAAAGGTCTGATTATATTCGGTTGCAAACGAATTAATGAACTCAGTCATATAAACAATCACATTGTCACAAATAAAAATAACCATTAAAAAGAGAAGCAATAAAAAAATCGGTTGTTTATTTTTCAAGTAAAGATTTAAGGTAAAGGTTGAAGTAAACGAATATAAAATAATCAACAAGATGTTATAAATAAAAACAAATGTCACGATTGGAAACCCCTTTCATCTTTTATTTTAAGTGAATGATTTTTCAAAATAATTATACCATTTTCAAATCTATGATTGGTCAGAAATTAGAGAGAAATCCGCCTAAACTTTTATAAACCCCTGGTGTATCAACGGTTTATAACCATAAATAAACTTTTTTTAATGAAAAATCACGCCAAAAAAGAAAGCGTTTTCTAACTTTTGGCGGATAGTAAACTCTTCGCTAAACTTGGTAAAGTCAATGTGTAAACAAAAACAACTTTAGGAGGAACACATCATGAAAAGAGATTACGTTACAACAGAAACATATACGAAAGAGGAAATGCATTACTTAGTCGATTTATCATTAAAAATTAAAGAAGCGATTAAAAATGGGTATTATCCGCAACTGTTAAAAAACAAATCTTTAGGAATGATTTTCCAACAATCTTCAACTCGAACACGAGTATCTTTTGAAACTGCAATGGAACAATTAGGTGGACATGGCGAATATTTAGCACCTGGTCAAATTCAATTAGGGGGACATGAAACGATTGAAGATACCAGCCGCGTATTGTCACGTTTAGTAGATATTTTGATGGCTCGTGTGGAACGTCACCATAGTATTGTTGATTTAGCTAATTGTGCTACCATCCCAGTCATTAACGGTATGTCTGATTACAATCATCCAACCCAAGAATTAGGTGATTTGTGTACCATGGTTGAGCATTTACCAGAAGGCAAAAAATTAGAAGATTGTAAAGTTGTCTTTGTCGGAGATGCGACACAAGTTTGTTTTTCTTTAGGATTAATCACAACAAAAATGGGCATGAATTTTGTTCACTTCGGTCCAGAAGGCTTCCAATTAAATGAAGAGCATCAAGCGAAATTAGCAAAAAATTGTGAAGTTTCAGGCGGTAGCTTTTTGGTCACAGATGATGCAAGTTCTGTTGAAGGCGCTGATTTCTTGTACACGGATGTTTGGTATGGCTTGTACGAAGCGGAATTATCTGAAGAAGAACGTATGAAGGTTTTCTATCCAAAATATCAAGTGAATCAAGAAATGATGGATCGGGCAGGTGCCAATTGTAAATTCATGCACTGTTTACCAGCAACACGTGGGGAAGAAGTAACTGATGAAGTAATTGACGGTAAAAATTCTATTTGTTTCGATGAAGCAGAAAACCGTTTAACATCTATTCGTGGCTTATTAGTATATCTTATGAATGATTATGAAGCAAAAAATCCTTATGATTTAATCAAGCAAGCAGAAGCGAAAAAAGAACTAGAAGTTTTCTTAGACACTCAAAGCATTTAACGGCCAACTGTCCACTGATTGAAAAAATGAATCAGTGGACAGTTTATAAAGAGAGGAAGAGTCTTCATGGAGGGGAAAAAGAAATTTAGTTTAACGAGTGCCATTTTATCAGTCATCTGTGTGGTTTTCGTTGCTGAAGCAGCGGCGCCTGTTGCTGCAATTGGTAATTCTCAGTTTTTTTGGTGGATTTTCTTATTAATTGCATTCCTATTGCCATATGGGTTAATTTCATCAGAATTAGGAACAACTTATATTGGTGAAGGGGGCATCTATGATTGGGTGACCAAAGCATATGGTCATCGTTGGGGTGCCAGAGTTTCTTGGTATTATTGGATTAATTATCCATTGTGGCTAGCTTCATTAGCCGTTATGACGCCAGAACTATTAACGACAATTACAGGTATTAAGTTTTCAACACCGATGATGATTATTGTTGAATTAATTTTTACTTGGATTGTGGTTTGGATTAGTTTTTATCCAGTCAGCGACAGTATCTGGATTCTAAATGGAGCTGCCGTAATCAAGATGGTTTTAGCTGTCTTAATTGGTGGGCTAGGATTGTATGTAGCCTTGACGAAAGGTGTTGCCAACGAATTTACCTTGAAATCAATGCTGCCAACGTTTGACTTAAGGAGTTTATCTTTTATTTCTGTAATCATTTTTAATTTGTTAGGATTTGAAGTCATCTGTACGTTTGCAGATGATATGGAAAATCCTAAGAAGCAAATTCCACAAGCTATTGTAGCAGCGGGGTTAGTCATTGCAGCCATTTATATTTTTTCAGCCTTTGGAATTGGGGTAGCGATTCCCACCGATCAAATTAGTACCGGCAGTGGTATGATGGATAGCTTTAAACTATTGACAGGCTCGACAGAAGGTTGGTTCATTATGTTGATGGCTTTCCTATTCCTTCTTACGTTGTTCGGAAACATGATTTCTTGGTCATTAGGAGTCAATAATACAGCTTGTTATGCTGCTGAAAATGGTGACATGCCTAAATTTTTTGAAAAACGTAGTAAGAAAAATGACATGCCAATTGGGGCTGCTTTGATGAATGGCATTGTGGCATCGGTGGTCATTGTATTAGCACCAATTTTACCTAATCAAGATTTATTCTGGGCCTTTTTCTCCTTGAATGTCGTCCTATTCTTGTTATCGTATATCCCAGTTTTCCCAGCTTTTTATAAGCTTAGAAAAATTGATCCCGATACACCACGTCCGTTTAAAGTTAACGGAAAACCAGGATTTTTAAAAGTTTTAGTGGTTTTGCCAATGATTATGATTATTATTTCACTGATTTTCACAGCAGTGCCTTTAGATTTTAGTCCCGCAGCATTAAATGAAAAATTACCAATCACAATTGGGGCAATCATTTTTATTCTGTTTGGTGAAGTAATTATTTACGTGAAAAAAATTAAGAAGGGAACGAAAGAAAATGGCTAAACGAATTGTAGGAAGTACCCCTAAACAAGATGGCTTTAGAATGCCAGGAGAATTTGAACCACAAGAGAAAGTTTGGATGATTTGGCCAGAAAGACCGGATAATTGGCGTGATGGTGGTAAACCTGTCCAAGAAGCTTTTACTAATGTGGCCAAAGCAATTAGTCAATTTACACCGATGAATGTGGTGGTTTCTCAACAACAATTTCAAAATTGCCGTCGCCAATTGCCGCCAGAAATTACGGTTTACGAAATGTCAAACAATGATGCCTGGGTCCGTGATTGTGGACCATCATTTGTCATTAACGACCATGGAGAAATCCGTGGTGTGGATTGGACATTCAATGCTTGGGGGGGATTAGTAGATGGTTTATATTTCCCTTGGGACCAAGACGATTTGGTTGCACAAAAAATTTGTGAAATTGAGCATGTAGATTCTTATCGTACAGATGATTTTGTTTTAGAAGGCGGTTCATTCCACGTAGATGGACAAGGAACAGTCTTGACTACAGAAATGTGCTTATTAAGTGAAGGTCGAAATCCACAACTTTCAAAAGAAGCAATCGAACAAAAATTATGCGACTATTTAAATGTTGAAAAAGTTCTTTGGCTAGGTGATGGAATTGACCCAGAAGAAACCAATGGTCACGTGGATGATGTAGCTTGTTTTATTGCACCTGGTGAAGTGGCTTGTATTTACACCGAAGATCAAAATAGCCCATTTTATGAAGCGGCACAAGATGCATATCAACGTTTGCTTAAAATGACTGATGCTAAAGGACGCCAATTAAAAGTCCACAAATTATGCTGTCCTGTCAAAAATGTAACCATTCAAGGCTCCTTCAAAATTGATTTCGTGGAAGGAACCATGCCAAGAGAAGACGGCGATATTTGTATCGCATCCTATATGAACTTTTTAATTACAAATGATGGCGTGATTGTGCCACAGTATGGTGATGAAAATGATTGTTTGGCTTTAGAGCAAGTTCAAACGATGTTCCCAGATAAAAAAATTGTCGGCGTTAATACGGTAGAAGTTGTTTATGGGGGCGGCAATATACACTGTATCACACAACAAGAACCAAAGCGCTAGGAGGGAAACAGATGTCAAAAATAGTGATTGCATTAGGTGGAAATGCGTTAGGAAATTCTTCGAAAGAACAATTGGCAAAAGCACAAACCGCGGCAAAATCGATTGTTGATTTAATTGAACAAGGCCATCAAGTGGTGATTGCTCATGGCAACGGGCCACAAGTTGGCAAAATTCGCTTAGCTTTTGAGGAAACGAGTCAATCTCCAGAAGATGTCGTGCCGTTTCCTGAATGCACAGCAATGAGCCAAGGCTATATTGGCTATCATTTACAACAAGCAATTGATGAAGAACTAGTAGCCAGAAATTTAGGGGAACAACCAGTTGTTACGTTAATTACACAAGTCGTGGTGGATCCAAAAGACCCAGCGTTTACAAAACCAACAAAACCAATTGGTGGTTATTATGACGAAGAAACAGCCAAACAGTTGATGGCGGAAACTGAGAACGTCTATCAAGAAGATGCGGGTCGAGGCTGGCGACGGGTAGTTCCTTCACCAAAACCAGTTGATATTTACGAAAAAGTTAGCTTGCGAACACTTGTTGATGCAGGACAAATCGTAATTGCTTGTGGTGGTGGCGGGGTTCCTATTGCCTATGATGGTCCAGTCTATCATGGTGTAGATGCAGTCATTGATAAAGACTTTGCGGCAGCAAAAATGGCTGAACTCATTGAAGCAGATGTTTTTGTGGTATTAACTGCAGTAGAACATGTTTTTGTTAACTTTGGTCAAGCAAATCAACAAGCTTTGACCGATGTTACGGTTACGGCAATGCAACAATATATAGAAGAAAATCAATTTGCGCCAGGTAGTATGTTACCTAAGGTAGAAGCGGCCATCAGTTTTGCAGAAAGTAAACCAAACCGCCAGGCGATTATCGGGCTTTTAGAATTAGCTTCGGAAGCAATCAAAGGAGAAAGTGGTACACGAATTACACAATAAATTCTCAGTATTTAACTTTCACAAAAGACTAAAACAAACGCATTTAGCGGACTATCTTAATCGTTAGAGAGTAGGACATCGGTCGTTTTGACGGATGTCCTACTCTCTATTTTGTCTTTTTAACGAACAAAACTGTTAGTTGTCATGCAAAAATAAACATAGTAAGATAATCTTTAAATGGTATAGGAGGATAAAAATGTCTAAATTTTTAAAAGTAATCGGAATAATTGCTGTTTTGTTAGTCATAATAGGCGCTGCAGCGTATTGGTTTATACTCAAAAAGTTCACTCCTGAGGCAGAAACCCCAGCAATGTACAATCAAGAGAGAATCGTTAAAACGATTGAAGACCAATTAAAAGAAACGGATGTACAAAAAGCTCGGACCAAAGCACCGTTTATTATTGAAAAAAATATCACTGAATTACAGCAAGCGATTGCCGACGGAGCATTGACCTATGAAGAACTTACGGCGTTTTATTTGGACCGTATTTTACAGTTCGATCAAATAGATAATGGCATGAACAGCATCTCTGAAATCCATCCGCAAGCAATTAAGGAAGCCAAGGCATTTGACCAGCAAGCCTCTCAAACACCGAAGAAGCCTTTGTATGGTATTCCTGTGACTTTGAAAGAAAATATAAATACGACCAACATGATTTCGAGTGCAGGAGCTTATGCCTTACGCACGTTCAAGCCTAAGGAAGATGCGGAAGTAGTTAAGAAGTTAACAGAGGCGCAAGCTTTGATTTTAGGAAAAGTAAACTTATCTGAACTAGCGAATTATATGTCAATGAAAGCACCAAGTGGCTATAGTTCCAAGCATGGACAAACACTTAATCCTTATGGGCCGCTCAAAATAACACCTTCAGGTTCAAGTTCTGGGAGTGGGGCTAGTGTGACGATGAATATCGGCGCCTTCTCTTTAGGCACTGAGACGATGGGATCGATTGTTTCCCCCGCTTCTCATCAATCAGTGGTTGGTTTTAAACCGACCCACAGTTCAGTAAGTGGCGAAGGTGTTTTGCCATTGGCACCGTCATTAGATACAGTTGGCCCGATTGCCCGAAGTGTCGTTGATGCTGCGCAAGGCTATAATGCGTTTAAGAAAGACACGGTTCCGAGCATTGATTCAACGAAATTTACTAAAAATAACTTACAAGGTCAACGCATTGGTTTGCTAGAAATGCTGAGTGCTGAAGAAGAATTTGCGACTGCTAAAAAGGCCCTCCAAAAAGCTGGAGCAGAAGTGATTCCGGTAACACCAGACATGGAAGGGATTGATGGCGGGAAAGTTATTTCCAATGAATTTAAGTTTGCATTGGAAGAATTTGCGAAACGTTATGACTTACCATTTAAAACACTGGAGGAACTAATTGTGTATAATCAACAAGATAAAAAGGTTCGTGCCAAGTATGGGCAAGATTTATTAGAAGCAGATGTTAAAAAGAAACAACCAGATAAAGAAATCATTCAAACAACCATTAAAAAAGCACAGCAAACGTTTGATGCGTTGCTAAAAAAACAACAATTAGACGGATATGCCTTTATTGATTCTGAAGGTACGGGTTTAAGTGCTGTGGCAGGATATCCTGAATTGACTGTTCCTTTGGCGAAAAACAGTGAAGGACAACCTTATGGGCTGACTTTTACACAAACTGCCAATAAAGAGCAAACGTTATTTGAGCAAGCTTACAGCTTTGAACAAAGTACAAAAGGACGGATAGTACTTTCAGACAACGAGCTGTTGGCAAACAGTAAAAAAATAAATAGAGATGAGCAGTAAAGGGAAACTAGGAATGGCGAAACATCTGTATCAAACCTAATAAAGATAATCGACCTACAAATGAAAGGAATTGCTTGTAGGTCGATTATTTAGGTGAGTCGTTTTTTTTGCTTTTTTAGGCGAATGTTTTCATGTAATAAGTTAATAAGTGGCCAGATTCGAGAAATAAGGCCGTCAATTTTTAAGCATCTCAATAAAAAGAGTGAACGATGGCTGTGTTTGAAGCATAAATATGTACGGTTGCTTCCGCTTTCGCAACATTAATTTGGAGCGCTGCCGTCGTAAAGGGTTCTGCTGCAGGAATTATTAGATGGAAACAAATCCATGAATACATAGAAGATTAAAGCAAGATGAAGAAAATATTGTGGCAATAAAGGATATCAGAAAGCTTACGTAATAACTATATGTAGTGTTTCGATATTTTTCGAATCAATATATAGTATTAAAATCTTCTTTTTATTCCGAAATCTGATTGACTTGTTTTTTAAAACGGAGTACTCTTATTGAGACGTCAACAGAGAAAAGTTTGGTTTTAGGAAGGTCGGAAATTTGTCGTGAATAAGAATTTTTTGGTGAATGATTTTAAAGGTTGGGAAACGAGAAGTTACTTGTTTTTAGCTTTGATGGTGGGGGTACAGTTGATTGCATTTGCTATCAATCCATCGAATTGGATTACGTTAGTAGGTGGTTTAGCCGGCATCATTTGTGTGAATTTAATTGCCCAAGGAAAAGTCAGCAATTACATTTTTGGGTTAATCAGTGCAGTGATTATTGGCTATTTTGGGTTAGTGACACGGGTATATGCGGAAGTTCTTTTACAAAGTTTCTATATTATTATGGACATTACAGGGCTTTATGCTTGGCTTCGGGCTAGCGAGGATGGCTCGGGTCAAGTAACCAAAGTAAAAGTTTTAAAAGGTATTCAGTGGTTGTATGCCTTTTTCACGTGGCTGCTCATTGGCGTAGCTGCATATATTTTGTTAGGCTTTGTAAATGATGCGCAACAAACATTAGATGCAATCACGTTCAGTGTTTCAGCGACAGGGATGTTATTGATGATTAAACGTTATCAATCGCAATTCGTGTTTTGGTTACTAGGAAATATTTTTTCAATTTTGTTATGGTTCCGAGCAGGGACGCACGCTGGTGGTGATTATGCGATATTTGTTATGTATTGTATGTATACTTTTAACTCAATTTTTGGTATGTTTAATTGGTTGAAGATAAAAAATAAAATGGAAAAAAATAGGTAGGGAGTTCGATGGCAGTGATTGTTTTAGCAGGTACGATTGGCGCTGGTAAATCTAGTTTAACAGCTTTAATTGCAAACCGTTTAGGTTCAGAAGCCTTTTACGAATCAGTTGATGATAATGAGGTATTACCTTTATTTTATGCGGAACCGGAAAAGTACGCATTTTTATTACAAATTTATTTTTTAAATAAACGTTTTGATAGTATTAAACAAGCATTAACGCATGAAAATAATGTATTGGATCGCTCGATTTATGAAGATTCATTACTTTTTCATTTAAATGCAGATTTAGGTCGTGCAAACGAAACAGAGGTCAAAGTGTACGATGACTTATTACAAAACATGCTCCAAGAATTGCCTTATGCTGCGCATAAAAAAAGACCTGATTTGTTAGTTCACATTCGTATTTCATTTCCCAAAATGTTGGAACGCATCAAAAAACGTGGCCGTCCTTATGAACAAATTGAGACAGATCCAACGTTGTATGATTACTATCAAATGTTGAACGAGCGTTATGATCAATGGTATGAAGACTATGATGAAAGTCCTAAAATTCAAATTGATGGCGATAAATATGATTTTGTCGAAGATCCTGAAGCGTGTCAATATGTCTTGGCGTTAATTGAGAAGAAAATTGAAGAATTAGAAAGATAAATAAAAAGAAGCAAGTCCGGACTTGCTTCTTTTTGACTTAAAATGTGGATAGATAGGCTAAAGTTGCTACTAAATAAAGGAGTGTAGTGCTAAATTATAGAATCGGATTTTAACCTTCCCCTAAGTTAAAATCGGATAATCTATCCATCGACAGTTTAAGTTTGTATAAAATAGCGGTAGCTATTATCAACGAAGTCATTCATCGGTTGACCTGACTTCTCTAGAAGTATACCATCGAAAATAACCAACAGTTGTTCAAAATTTGGACTTAGTAAGTGTAAATTTTGATTGAAAGTTTCTGCAAATCAATCATTTATTCAAAAAATAATGCTCGAAAGAAGGAAGATAAATGGGCCAAATTTGGTTTGAACGCATTCTACGGTGGCGCAAAAAAGCGCAACGATTTTTACAAGGACGTTATGCCCGGTTCGATGAATTGAATCGAACGCTGTTGCTAACAAGTGTCGTGCTGGCGCTCATCAATATTTTTACTGGCTATCTTTGGGTTCGATTATTGATTTTAATCACAGTCGCCTACGTGTATTATCGCTTTTTTTCAAAACATATTCACCCGCGATTGAATGAAAATCAACGGTTTATTCTTCGAAAACAACGCCTAATGCAAAAGGTTCATGCTTTTCGCAAGCGACACATGACTCAGAAAGAGTATCGTTATTTTAAATGTCCAAAATGTCAGCAGTCATTACGTGCGCCGAAAGGACGAGGAACAATCAAAGTCACTTGTTCAAACTGCCAAAATCAATTTATCAAAAAAGTCTGATCTTCTGTGTTTTTTGGTCTAGGCAACTTTTGGACTTGTGGTATACTTGAGAAAAGAAACCATTGGATATTCTAAAAGGGGAATATCTTGTTAAAAAAGGAGAGAAAAAACAATGGAAATTAAACGCCAACAAGAAATTGTTGAAGCGTATCACTATGATATGCGAGTACCTGATTCAGAAGTAGAGACAGATTTACGTGTCAGTTTTTCACCAATTGAAGTAGAAGAAGAAAATTATCCAGAAAACAGCTCAGCACTTGTTGCTCGCTTAGAATTTCGAATTGTCTTTGACGAATTTGTTTTATCAGGGGCGATTAGCCAAATTAATCACATTATTGATCGCAAAATTGAAAAACAAGAAGATATTTCGCAAGAAGAAGTCGATGAACTTGTGCGTCCTTTATTTAGCATCGTCGAACGTTTATCTTATGAAGTAACTGAAATTGCTCTGGATCGTCCAGGTGTTCAATTGAATTTTCAACAATCAGAAGAAGCGTAACCTTTAAAAACAGCGTTTATAACGGATTCCGTTATAAACGCTGTTTTTATTCTTGTGAAGATTTAGCAACCAAAGCTTTTTTAAACTGTTCATAATTTTTTGTAGCGATATCCACATAAGCAATCGGCTGACCAACTTTGGTGATTTTTTCGGGAAGATAGGGAGCGAGCATTTCATTGTACAAAATGAACGCAGCTTCTGGTACTTCCTCTGAAAGAACATCATAACTGATAAAGTCAATTTCATAGGTTGGTTGAAAAAAGGCTTTGATGTTTTGCTGCTCTTTATTTGAAAAGAGCCAAGGACCTCCATTTGCAGGGCTCCCAACATACAACATTGCTCCATCACGGTTGACAGAAAGGATCCAACAAATTTTTTGCATACGCTTACACCTCCTAGAACTAAGTATACCACGTCAGCTTAAAAGAAAGAGGACAAAAAACAAATTATTTTTACAGTGACTAGTAAAACAACGCTTGGTGATAGTTTTAAACTATCGCAACGGTTATTTTCTATCAAAAAGTAAGCAAATTATCCCACTATTTGCTATAAAATAAGGTACAATAGAACTATCACTGGAAACAGTTTGCTGTTTTCAGGGTATTTACTGGAGAGTGAGTACCGGGAACCTTTACTTCCTTTGATGTACTTGTCATTAAAAACATAGGGAGGAACTAAAATGACAACATTCATCACTGTATTAGTGATCCTTGCATTTATTGCTGTGTTATTCGGTTTCTACCAAATGCAAAAGAAACATTTAAAATTCTCAACACGTGTCTTTTCAGCATTGGGCGTGGGGATTGTTTTAGGTGCAATTATTCAATTTGCTTTTGGTACAGACAGTAAAATTACTACGCAATCAATGGAATGGATCGGGATTGTAGGTAATGGTTATGTAGCGTTTCTACAAATGCTCGTAATTCCGTTAGTATTTGTATCTATTGTAGGTGCATTTACAAAAATGAAAGAATCCAATAAATTAGGAAAAATTAGCTTTAATGTGTTAGCCACCTTACTAGGAACAACAGCAGTAGCTGCCTTGGTGGGGATTGGAACAACCTTAGCGTTTGGTCTTCAAGGGGCAAAATTCACGCAAGGTGCTGCAGAAACGTCAAGAATTGCCGAGTTAGCGACGCGTCAAGATGCGATTCAAGATTTGACGATTCCCCAACAAATCGTTTCATTCATTCCTAAAAATGTCTTTGCTGACTTTGCGGGAACACGACCAATGAGTACCATTGGGGTGGTAATCTTTGCTGCGTTTGTTGGTGTCGCTTATTTAGGCGTTCGTCGTAAAGCGCCAAAAGAAGCTGAATTTTTTGCAAATTTAATTGATAGTTTATATAAAATTACCATGCGAATTGTTACCTTAGTTTTACGCTTGACCCCTTATGGCGTGTTAGCGTTAATGATTAATGTTGTAGCAACAAGTGATTTTGTTGCGATTATTAACTTAGGTAAATTTGTGTTGGCATCATATGTGGCCTTAATCATTGTTTTTGCCATTCACATGCTGATTTTAATTACTTTAAAAGTCAATCCAGTTACGTATCTAAAAAAAGTTTTTCCAGTCTTGAGCTTTGCTTTTACTTCTCGTTCAAGTGCAGGAGCTTTACCATTAAATATTGAAACACAAACCAAAGCATTAGGTGTCGATGATGCCACAGCAAACTTTGCTGGTAGTTTTGGTTTATCTATTGGACAAAATGGTTGTGCCGGCGTTTATCCAGCTATGTTAGCAACCATCGTTGCACCAACTGTTGGAATTGATGTCTTTAGTTTACAATTTATTTTAATGTTAGTAGCAGTTGTCACAATCAGTTCATTTGGCGTAGCCGGTGTCGGCGGCGGAGCAACCTTTGCTTCTCTAATCGTTTTAGGCGCAATGAACTTACCAGTTGCAATTGTTGGTTTAGTAATTTCAGTTGAACCACTTATTGACATGGCGCGGACAGCTGTTAACGTTAACGATAGTATGGTTGCAGGCGTGTTAACAAGTGCTCGTATTCATGAATTAGATCGTGATGTCTTAAATGATCGCGACGTTGTCTTAGATGCAAATATCTAAATCAATAAAACGAAAAGAGGTCGGGACAGAAGTGTTTAACTCCGAGAAGTAAGAAGAAATTTCCGGAAATTGTTCTTTAATTTTTGGAGAATTTCGGCTTATTTCCGAAGGAGTTGCTTCTGTTCCCGCCGTTTATTAGTTTTTGAGCGTGGGACAAAAATCCAAAGTGATTTTTGTTCCACGCTCTTTTTTTGGATTTTAAGCGAAAGTGCAGTAATTATTTAAAAGAACGTATATAATAAGTTGTTAACTAAATTCAAAAGGACGTGAAGGAATGTTTTCAAACCAAGTAAAGATTATGTTATATGTGAATAATGTTGAGGAATCTAGTCAATTTTGGCAAACGTTTGGCTTTGTTGAAAAGGAAAGAGAGGAAGTTGACGGCACATTGGTGGTAGAAATTGCACCAAGTGAATCAGCAGAAGCGATTATTGTTTTATATGATTTGGCCTTTATTCAAAAACATTCACCAGAAGTGGCGGGGAATACCCCTTCTCTAATGTTTGCTAGCGATGATATCATTGGTCTCTATAAAAAAATGCAAGAGGCTGGCGTTACTGTTGGTGAAATGGTTCAATTGCCAACAGGCTTAGTTTTTAATTTTGCAGATAACGATGATAATTACTTTGCTGTGATGGGGCAAGAAAGTAAATAAAAAACAGCTTGGCACCAGAATCAATCTAGATTCTGGTGCCAAGCTGTTTTTTATAAAAGTTGAAAGTTTTATAAATTTTACTAAAATCTGTAATTTTCATGAAAATATAGCGTATGATAATGCTGTTAATAGAATAGGCGGAGGTAAGCGGTATGCGTAAACGACATGCAAAGAAAAGACATGGAGGAGTGAATTGGCTTTTTATAGTATGTTTGTTGGTGGTGATTGGTGGTAGTGGTTATTTAATAAAAACGTTCTTTTTCACTAGAGATTCACAAGTTAATCAAGAATCGAAAGTGGTCTTGGAAGAAGATCGCCGAAGTGATAATTATGCGAATTTAACGAAAGAAATAGTTGCACCCGATAGTGGCGAACTTGATCAAAAAATTCAAGAAACAAATTATATTGGTTCGGCTTTGATCATTAAAGATGATCAGGTTTTAGTAAATAAAGGATATGGCTTTGCCAATTTTGAAAAGCAACAAGCCAATACGCCAAACACAAGGTTTCAGATTGGCTCAATTCAAAAATCTTTTACCACAACCTTGATCTTAAAAGCGATTGAAGAAGGTAAACTTACATTAGATACAAAACTCGCTACGTTTTATCCGCAAATTCAAGGTGCTGAGGATATTACGATTAGCGATATGTTGAATATGACAAGCGGTTTAAAGTTATCAGCAATGCCTAATAATATCGTTACCGATGAAGAAATTATTCAATTTGTTAAACAAAATACCATTCAAGTCAATAAAGGAAAATACAATTATTCCCCAGTAAATTTTGTCCTTTTAGCAGGAATGTTAGAGAAAATGTATCAACGTACCTATCAAGAATTATTTAATAATCTTTATCACAAAACGGCTGGTTTAAAGAATTTTGGCTTCTATGAAACCTTATTGGAACAACCCAATAATTCAACAAGTTATAAATGGACAGAAGACAATTCGTATAATCAAGTGCTCTCAATTCCCGCAGCTAGTTTTGCCCATGAATTTGGAACTGGGAATGTGGATATGACGACAGGTGATTTGTATTGGTACTTACATCAATTAATGAGTGGACACTTAGTTTCCACCGCACTTTTGCAAAAATTATGGACGTCTTCTCAGCAAAGTTCTTATCATGGCGGCATCTATGTTCATGATAATTATTTACGCTTACACGGCGTTGAAGCGGGTCAACAAGCCCTGGTTTTATTTTCAAAAGATATGAAAACCGGGGTCATATTGCTAACTAATTGTGTGAATCCAGCGAAATACAAAGAATTAATTGGTTCGTTGTTCCATGATGTAACCAATTTAACTGTTAAATTTTAAAGCAGAAGCAACAACGATCACTCCAAAGCCTTTTTAGGTTTCTTCTGAGAGACTTTATATTAAAATAAAGGGAAGAACGATCAAAGGGAGTGACGAAGATGAAGCAATCAAAAAATAAACAAGTTGTTATTGGTGAATCAACGAAAAAAAACATTTATCTTCAAGATATAGAACAGGAAACGCAAGCTTTTATTCTCCAAAACAATCCACAATTGACAGCTGAATCGATGATTACATTGGCGGAGTTACTTAATTATCGTTTGGATTACATGAAACAATTGGTCGCAAATGATTCTGAAAAAATCCAACAACTGAATGAATTGGTGGTTCAACATATCAAAGAAGATAAGCTGATTTCCAATAATATGAATGAAAAGATGGAAAAGAAATTAACCTTTGGCCAACGAGCAGCGGATACCATTGCTAAATTTGGCGGTAGCTGGGTGTTTATTGGCTTCTTTTGCTTCGTGTTGATTGCTTGGATCGTGATTAACTCTACCACTTTATTGGGACAACCATTTGACAAATATCCTTATATTTTGCTAAATCTCGCCTTATCTTGTTTAGCAGCTATCCAAGCACCGATTATTATGATGAGTCAAAACAGACAAGAAGCCCGTGATAGAGAACAAGCGAATAATGATTATAAAATTAACTTAAAAGCAGAAGTAGAAATTAATTTATTACATGAGAAAATGGATTATATTATCAATAATCAACTAGAAAATTTGGTAAAAATCCAAAATATTCAAATTGAACTTTTAGGTGAATTGCAAGAACAACTCGCCGCGACTTCTGAAAAGGAGTAGTATAAAAAAGTAGCTCGTTGTTGCGTAATAATTATTACGCAACAACGAGCTACTTTTTTATTGTGTGTAAATACACAAGCAAAATAATCGCTTTCCCTTTTTTATTCACCGTATAATGGGATAGAATGACTTTATACAAAAGGGGAAAACAAGATGAAATACCAAGTATTACTTTATTACAAATATACAACAATTGAAGATCCAGAAGCTTTTGCGAAAGAGCATCTAGCTTTTTGCAAATCATTAAATTTAAAAGGCCGTATTTTAGTAGCGACAGAAGGGATTAACGGAACGTTATCTGGTACTGTCGAAGAAACAGAAAAGTACATGGAAGCAATGCAAGCAGATGAGCGCTTTAAGGATACATTCTTTAAAATTGATCCAGCAGAAGAAATGGCGTTCCGCAAAATGTTTGTTCGCCCACGTTCTGAATTAGTGGCGTTGAACTTAGAAGAAGACGTTGATCCATTAGAAACGACGGGGAAATATTTGGAACCTGCAGAATTTAAAGAAGCCTTATTAGACGAAGACACTGTTGTAATCGATGCTCGTAACGATTATGAATATGATTTAGGTCATTTCCGTGGTGCCGTGCGCCCAGATATCCGTAGCTTCCGTGAGTTACCACAATGGATTCGCGAGAACAAAGAACAATTTATGGATAAAAAAATTGTTACCTATTGTACTGGCGGGATTCGCTGTGAAAAATTTTCTGGCTGGTTATTAAAAGAAGGATTTGAAGATGTTGCTCAATTGCATGGTGGTATCGCCAACTATGGAAAAAATCCAGAAACACGTGGCGAACTTTGGGATGGCAAAATGTATGTCTTTGATGACCGAATCAGTGTCGAAATTAATCATGTTGATAAAAAAGTTATTGGGAAAGACTGGTTTGATGGAACACCTTGCGAACGCTACATTAACTGTGCAAACCCAGAATGTAATCGTCAAATCTTAACTTCAGAAGAAAATGAACATAAACATTTAGGTGGCTGCTCATTAGAATGTAGCCAGCATCCTGCCAACCGTTATGTAAAAAAACATAATTTAACAGAAGCAGAAGTTGCTGAACGTTTAGCTTTGTTAGAAGCGGTTGAAGTATAAAAATAATAAAAAAATAAACAAAAAAACTTCGAAAATTATTTTTTGAAGTTTTTTTGTTTATTTTTTTGTCTTTAAAAGTGTTGATTTTAAAGCTTTCTTAGCTAAAACCATTTTATTTTTTAAAAGCGTCTGAAAAAAATAAAAAAATCTAATAAATATTTCTTTTATATAATGTTTATTGGCTGGGCCAGTCAATGTTGAAAATGGGGAAGGAGGAATTCAGATGAAAATCATAAAAAGGTTTAGTTTGGTATGTTTAGGGCTGTTGATCATTGGGTTGCAAACAAAAAGCGTTATGGCTGAAGAAAATAATTATGAATCAAATGGTCAAGCGAGCTTCTATGGTACCTACGTTTATGAGAATGAAAAAGAGTCAAATGACGTAGCATATACCCAACAATCAGAAGAACAGGGAAGAAACAATTTAGCTGCTTCTGGACAAGCAGTTTTACCTAAAACAGGCGAGTCTGAAAATCCGCTGTATTCCTTGATAGGAGTTAGTTTGTTGGGGGTAGTCATTTATTTAATTAATAAAATGAAACGAGAGAAGGAGCTTATTTAATGAAAAAAACTGTTTTACTTACATCGGCAACCATACTTTTAGGCGTAGGGTTTCAAGCAATAAACGCATCAGCAGCAGAAACTTTTCCGAAAGAATACAATACGGAAGGCACAATTACTTTTGAAGCAGGCGATAACGAAATCACACCGCCAGTTGATCCAGAAAATCCCGATCCTACTGATCCAGTAGACCCAATTGATCCTCCAGGGCCAGGAACGGGTGGTGCCTTATCAATTGATTATGGGTCAAAATTTAAATTTGGCACACAAAAGATTTCTACGGCAGATCAAACGTATTATGCTGCGCCAGATGAAATGAAAGATGGTTCAAAAAAACCAACCTATGTACAAGTAACTGATAAAAGAGGAACGTTAGCAGGATGGAAACTAACGCTTTCCCAACCTGAACAATTTAAAACAGCTACTGGAGAGGAACTAGTCGGCGCTCAATTAACGTTTACAAAGGCAGAAGCTGCCTCAATGGTGGATGAAAAATATAAACCTACTGAAGTTAGTAGTACTATTTCCTTAACACCTGGTGTAAATAATAATCTAGCGATGAACGCTAAAAAAGAAACAGGTGTTGGGACTTGGGTTTATCGCTTTGGTTCAAATGAAGCAACAAATAAAGAAGCTGTCCAACTATTCGTTCCCGGAAAATCTGTAAAGCTTGCACAACAATATTCAACGAAGTTAGTTTGGGCATTAGAAGATACGCCCGCTAATAATTAAATAAAGGAGAAAAGCAATGAAAAAACAATTCACAGGAATCGTTCTATGCAGTACATTTGCAGTTGCTGGTTGGTCCTTACAAGCGAAGGCAGAAGAGCCAAAAGAGTATCGTTCGAATGGTTTAGTAGAATTTATTCCGAACGTAGATCCGACAGACCCGGTTGATCCAGAAAATCCCGATCCAGAAAAGCCAGTCAAACCAATTGATCCGACAGACCCAGAAGGTCCCAATCCTGGTACCCAAGGACCGCTGTCTATTGATTATGCTTCAAGTTTTGACTTTGGGAAAAATCGTATTTCGAATAAAGACCAAGTATATTTTGCAAGAGCACAGCAATATCAAGAAAATCAAAAAGAAACACCAAATTTTGTGCAAATTTCTGATAATAGAGGAACCAATAGTGGTTGGTCTTTAACGGTTACGCAAAAGGAGCAATTTAAAGCAACAAAGGCGACTTTAAATAGTCAGTTGACAGGTGCGCAAATTTCTTTAGCTAACCCGACTGTTAATAGTAATGCGCAAAATGTTGTGAAACCAGAGGCAACAAATAAGATTGCCCTTGTTCCAGGGACCGCATCGCTAGTGGCAGCTGCGAAGCAAGGAACCGGTGCAGGAACTTGGGCTACTTATTGGGGCAAAGTAGAAGTGGTTGCAGAACGCGATGAAACCAATACGGTACACAATGTTAATGTTACAAAAGATGTTGCGCTATCAGTACCAGGGTCAACCCCTAAAGATGCCGTGAAATATCAAACAAAATTATTGTGGACGTTGACGGATGTACCAGGAATTTAAAAAGTAGAGGTGAAGAGAGATGCGAAACAAACAAAGCCTAGTCTTTTTGGCAAGTAGTTTATTCTTACTACTCCTTGCGCCTATTACTAGCGAAGCGATTAGTAATCCTTCGACAAATATCAACGAAGTCAATCGGGAAATAGTGGAGGAATCGGCCAATGATCAGGCAACTAGCGCTCCTTCTCACTCGGAAACATTAGAGCAAGAACCTTCCCTAGAAACGACAACAACAACCGATAATCATCCAGCAGAAACAGACCAATCAACGGCTACTTTAGAACCTAGCGAACAACAAAAGGATGACGATAACAGTGCAACGGAATCGGCGATAGTTGAACCACAGCCGCGCATGTTGGCTGCGCCATACGCTACTTCATTGCCAGATGATCCTAATATCATTCCAATCGACAAGGTATTTCAAGAGCCAATTGGAAATGCAACAAGTATTTTAGAAGGTGGGAAGTTATTACAACTAAACCCAGCTGTTAAATCACAAAAAGGAGCTATTTGGTCAAAAAAACCAATCAGTTTATTGTCGGATTTTACCTTTAAAAGTTATTTGTATTTAGGAAACGAGTATGCAAATGCTGGTGATGGTATGACCTTTACCTTAACGAATGATCCTAGAATGTCCACAACACCTCAAGAAGTCATTGGTTCACCTGGGATGGGAATCGGTGCATACTCCACGAAAGCGGGTCAACCTTATGTTAGAAATGCCTTATCGATTGAGTTTGATACCTATAAAAATACTGGTAGTTCCAACCGAATGGACCGAGAAATTTCACAAGATAAGGGAAATGGGCATTTAGCTTTTGTCACTCCGAAAGCTAATAACAACAGCTATACAGGGGAGCATTCAGGCGTCACCGTTGCGCCAACCTATCTATCTAATGGAACCTGGCGCATGTTGACTGTTCATTGGAATGCCGCAACCAAAGCATTAACATATGATTTAGAAGGTGTGGGCACGAATACGTATGTAGTTTCAGATTTAAATACACAATTTGGCGCAACAACGGTTTATTGGGGCTTTACATCATCCACAGGTGGCAAATACCAAGAGAATGCTTTAGCAATGACACAAATTCCTACCAACGTTACGTCACAAGCAGCCCTTAGCGTGAATGGTCAGGAGTTTAGCTCAGCTGTTGAAGCAGTGAAAAATGATCAGGTGAGGCTACGGAATACGTTGAATATTGACAATGACTTTATCGAAGATCGTCAACCGCAAGTAAGCATTGACTTACCTGATGAATTAGCATATGAAGAAAATTCATTAACGATTGATGGTAAAAAGGTAGCAGCCAAAGATCTGACACAAACAGGGAATCACTTAACAATTGCTTTAAATGACTACCTAGTTTTAAAGAAGGACATGATTATTGAATTAAAAACAACCCTTCAAGATAATACGCCCGAAAAAGTTTTAACTATGAACTTTGACTATTATGAAGAAGGAACTTTACTGCAAAAGTCAAATAATGTAACGATTACTATTCCTAAACCAACAGAAAAAACAGTAACCGTTTTTTATAAAGACGCGGAAGGTAAAGATATTGCTCCACCTAAAAGTGTAACAGGGAAAATTGGTGCACCCTATCAAGAAAAACCCCTAGATATTTCTGGCTATGTTTTTACAAAAGACTCAGGCAATGCGGAAGGAACAATGACAGAGGAAACAAAAGATATTTATTTTTACTATCGTTTAGGGGAACTATATTTTAAAGAGGCACCAAAACAGATTACTTTTGGTACGGAAAAGATACGTAATCAACCACTAATTAAACTTGGGCATCCCACCGAAGGACTCAAAGTCGTGGATGAACGTAACGCAAATAATTGGCGCTTGCAACTAAAGCAAACGCAACCGTTAACGAATGATTCAATTGTAATGCCAGATGTTTTTTCTTTCGTTTCAACTGCTGGAAGCTCTCAGATTACAAATGAGGCAATTACGCTTTTAGAAAGTAATCAGAAAGGTGAAACAGATTTAACAGCTTTACTTGATGAATCAAAACAACAAGGAATTCAAATCAATGTTCCTGTAGCTTATCAAAGAGTTGGAACATTTAAAGCTCGTTTATCTTGGGCGTTAGAAGACGTACCAGGAAATTAAAGAAAAGAATGGAGAAAAGAAAATGAAAAAAGTAACAACAGTATGTTTATCCACATTTATTTTAGGGAGCTTAGGCATGACTTCTCAAGCCTTTGCAGAAGATGGCGGTAGTTATACATCTAATGGTATCGTAGAATTTACACCAAGTGAAGATCCAACTAATCCGGTTGACCCAACGGATCCAACTAATCCAGTTGATCCTATTGACCCAACAGATCCTGAAGGTCCTAATCCAGGAACAAACGGTCCGTTGTCAATTGATTATGCGTCAAGTCTAGACTTCGGTGTTCAAAAAATCACGTCGAAGGATCAGACTTATTTTGCTGCTACCCAAAAATACAAGACAGTAGGCGCAACCGATGAAGTCAAAGAAGGGCCTAACTATGTCCAAGTAACAGATAACCGTGGAACCGAAGCTGGCTGGTCATTAAAAGTGAAACAAGAAGGACAATTTAAATCAACTTCTGGTAAAGAATTGACTGGGGCAGCTATCACGTTTAAAAACGGAAATGTAGTGACTGCTTCAGATTCAGGCAAACCAACAGGCCCAGCCACAATCACGCTAAATTCAGATGGTAGTCAATCAGATGTAATGAGTGCAGCGAAAGGAAACGGTGCAGGAACTTATTTATTTGATTGGGGAACAGATGCAACTACAGCTGCTAAAAGTATTGAGTTAACTGTTCCAGGTTCTACAACCAAATACGCTGAAAAATACGCCACAAAATTAACATGGACGTTGACAGACGCTCCAGGAAATTAAACGAGTTTTAAAAAGAAGAATAGCAGGAAACATGGTTACCTGCTATTCACTACATATAGAAAAGGAGTAAATAATTTGAACAGAAAAAAACAACGATTTCTTTTTTTTCCGATACTACTAATTCTTTTAGCGTTAGTACCTAGCAATGGTTATGCCAGTGAATTTAATTTTGCGGTTACGCCTATTCCATCAGAAAAACAAGTAGATAAAGAAAAAACTTACTTTGATTTATTACTAGCACCAAATGAAGAAACTGAGTTGAAAGTGAACTTGCGCAATGATACAGATAAAGAAGTAAAGGTAGGTATTTCCATCAATAGTGCCATTACCAATTCAAATGTAATCGTGGAGTATGGTGAAAATAAGGGGAAAAAAGATCAAAGTTTAGCGTTTGATATAAAAGACTACGTTCAATACCCTAGCTCAGTTCGTTTAAAACCGAAAAGTGAACAAACGGTTTCTATTAACGTCAAAATGCCTAATACACCCTTTGATGGAGTGTTAGCTAGTGGTATCACTTTTAAAGAAGAAACGTCGGATGAAGGCAAACGCCAAGACGATAAGAGTCAAGGGTTATCCATTAAAAATGAATATTCGTATGTCGTTGCATTATTGATGCAACAAAATAAAAAAAAGGTTGAGCCGAATTTACTTTTGAAAAAAGTCTCACCAGGACAGATTAATGCTAGAAATGTGATTTTAGTCAATCTACAAAATGATCAAAAAACATATATTAACCAAGTTGCATTTTCGGTAGAGATTACCAAAAAGGGGCATGAAGAAGTTTTATATAAAGAGGAAAAAGCAAACATGCAAATTGCGCCAAATACCAATTTTTCTGTTCCTATTGCGCTAAAAGGGCAACCACTTAAGCCAGGAGATTACCATTTGTCTATGACCGTTGTTGGGAATAAAGATGCTGCAGGCTCATTTAAAAAATCAATAAACAATGAATCGATATCTTTTAGAAATCAATGGCAATTTGAAAAAGACTTTACAATTAATGGTGAAGTTGCCAAAGAATTAAATGAAAAAGATGTCACCTTAAAAGAAAATCATTCGAATTTATATTTGATGATTGGCTTACTACTATTATTGATAGTGATTTTAATCATTGCTTGGTTGATTTGGCGAAAAAAGAAACAGGAAAAAAACGAAAGAGAAATATAAAGAGTAGTTAATTTTTGATTTGATTATCGGCAACGTTTTTGTTTGTTTTTACTTATCAAACATGCAGTTTATTCAACAAACCTAACTCAAAAAAAGAAATAATAAGAAGGAGTATTGTTAAATATCGTCTGATACCACTTTACTAGTTATATTTTTTGTTTTGTTATGTAGCTAAAGTATTTGGCAATATATGTGAGAAAAATGGATAAATACAAACATTTACTATTATGGAGTACATTGTTACTCTCGTTTTTTCAAGTAACCACTGTGCAAGCAGCAGAAGAACGGAATCCAATTTATAATCCGACCAATCCAACAGAAGAAATTTATCCGATTGAGAATACTGGCACACCAGAAAAAATGGAAGAAACAAATGAAAGTACTATTACTAGCGAAACGCAAGCGGAAGAAAGTAGCGAAGACGTTAGTAAAAAAGAAGTGACAACCAATAATCCAAAAACAAATGAAGAAAGGCCTTCTTCCAAGAAAAGTCAGCATCAAGTATTTTTCACGGATGAATTATTTGATGCTAGCCATATCACCATTGTACCAAATAGCACAGGCGGTGCTGGAACGGAGGGGCAAAACACTTTTTACTTGAATTTCATACGGGAATTAGTAGGAACGGCTATTTATGGGAGAAAGAACTGATAAATGATGAATTATGAAATTTTTTTAAATAAAGAAGATCAACGAAGTTATTCCTTGCTAAGGCATTTAGAAGAAAGTCCCACGCTATCAGGTACTTTTATTGCACTTCGCGAAGAATTATCAATGTCGAATTTTTTAGTCAAAAAAACATTAGAAAAATTAAAAGCAGATATTGACAATCTAAAGTTAAGCGACAGCTTAACTTTAGTCGTTTCTGATGTAGATGTTACACTTGAAATTGATGGAAACTATTCAAGTAAACTTTTGCTCACGAAATACTTAACAGAATCGCTCTCTTTTAAATTAGTGTTGTCTTACTTTAGAGGAAATTATAGTTTGACAAAGTTTGCTGAATGTAATCATGTCAGCACCTCTGTGGCGTATAGTACCTTACAGCGGCTAAAAAAAGCCTTAAAGGAGTATCAGATCTATTTTAGTAAGCGGGAAATTGTCGGCAATCAAAAAGCAATTTCATTTTTTTTGTATAAATTGTTCACGCTTTCCAATCAACCGATTTCCGAATTATATTCGGTAAAAGTCTATAATGAAGCGAAACGTGTATTACAGTCTGTTGAGTTAAACTATACTTTCACCACCTATGAGCGACGCAATTTTTTCCATTATTTAGCTATTATGATTAACAACGAAGGACGTGCGGTGGAAGGGATCGATACGCGTGCACTGAATACATTTTCAGAGGAACTAATAAAAAAATCGCAAGTGGCATGGGCATTGGCCTCAAAATCATTAACGTATACGATTGTTTTTTTCTTGTATTTGCATGGCAAACTAGAGAAAAAATATGTTATTCACGAAGATCCTACGATTGAAAGCCTAACTCGTGTTTTCATTGGAAGTTTTGAAAAAGCATTTAATTGTTTAGAGGAGTCAACAAGGAATACTCTAGAAGAAGGGTTAGCAATTATTCATTTCAATGTTATTTACTTTCCGATTAATATGTTTGACGATTTTGAAATGGATTTACAGTTTTTTAAGCAAACATATCCGGAATTTTATTTTTATTTAATTGAATATATTCGTTGGTTAACAGCAAAACATAAAAAAATTGCGAAAGCCAATCACTGTTTGTTTTTTAACTATCTATTGTTGCTAATTAATCATGTTCCGGTTCATTTAATTGCAGAGCCAGCCAAGGTCCTAATTGATTTTTCTTATGGAAAAGAGTATAACCAATTCATCAAAAAAAATTTATCCGTCTATGTGAATTTAAATGTAGAAATTATTGACCCGTTATCAGATACCTTACCAGATGTGGTGATTACCAATTTAAATAACTTGTATCAAGAAGAAAAGAGTAAAGTTATGGTTTGGCTGGATCCACCTCGTTCGATTGATTGGGTCAATTTAACGCAATCATTATTGACTATTCAAGAAGAAAAATATCAACAACAAAAAGAATCGACAAAGACAAGCGGTGATCCTATCGAATAGAATCATCGCTTGTCTTTGTGTTTAAGTCTTTACAAAACCACCCAAGTGTTTTATAATATGAATATACATTCATATGAATAGAAAAACATTAATGAGGAGGCGCATAACAATGTCAAAACAAACAGGTGCACACACACATGAAGAAAAAGGTAAAAATGTTCCAGTTATTCTCTTTTTTACGGGATTGGCTCTTTTCTTTATCGGTTTATTTTTAGGGAACATGCTCTTAGTGAAAAATATTCTTTTCTCGTTAGCTGCTATTTTAGCTGGTTATCATATTATTGGGGAAGGCTTTGGAGATACGTATCGGGATACGAAAAACAATCGAAAATTTTCGCCTAATATTCATTTGTTAATGACCTTAGCTGCAGTTGGTTCAGCATTAATGGGAAGTTTTGAAGAATCAGCATTGTTGATTTTGATTTTTGCGGCGGCGCATTTCCTTGAAGATTATGCCCAAGGCAAAAGCCAACGTGAAATTACAAAACTATTAAATTTAAATCCAACAGAAGCTCGCCTGATAACAGATGACGGCTCAATTCAAACTGTGTCAGTTGAACAATTGAAGATTGGCGACCGCGTGCAAGTCCTCAATGGTGCGCAAATTCCGACAGATGGCGTCGTGATTGAAGGAAGTACCGCTGTGGATGAATCATCTATTAATGGGGAAAGTATTCCCAAAGAAAAAAATAGTGGGGACCCAGTTTTTGGTAGTACTATGAACGGTTCAGGCACAATTGTTGTTGAAGTAACGAAAGATAGTTCAGAAACAGTTTTTGCAAAAATCGTACAGCTCGTGAACCAATCACAAGAAAATCAATCAGAAATTGCAAGCAAAATTAAACGATTTGAACCAAAATATGTCACACTAGTTTTAGCAGTTTTTCCACTAATTGTTTTAGGTGGCGCATTACTTTTCCAATTGACTTGGGCTGAAAGTTTTTACAGAGGCTTGGTTTTCTTAATTGCTGCCTCACCTTGTGCACTAGCAGCGAGTGCCGTTCCGGCAACTTTATCAGGAATTTCCAATTTAGCGAAACAAGGCGTTTTGTTTAAAGGTGGCTCATTCTTATCAAATTTAGCTGAAGTGAAAGCACTCGCTTTTGATAAAACAGGCACGCTAACAAAAGGCAAACCTGAGGTAACAGATTATCTTTTTGTTGATGGCTTAGAAGATCGCCAAGACGAATTAGTAGCTGTTTTAACAAATATGGAGAAAAAATCCAATCATCCATTGGCGACGGCGATTGTTAATCGCTTTGAAGTAGAAACAACGGCTTTAAATTTAGAAGTAGAAAATATTGTTGGGGTGGGTTTAGTAACGACCATTGCAGACACAACTTTTAGAATTGGTAAACCATCTAGTTTTGAACAAGTGCCAACAATCATTGAGAAACAAACAACGAAATTAGCGAGTGAAGGCAAAACGGTAGTGTACTTTGCCGAAAATGAACAAGTGATTGGTTTAGTGGCATTGATGGATGTTCCTAATGAAGAAGCAATGAACGCCATTCACTATTTCAAGTCACAAAATATTGAAACAACAATGATTACAGGAGATGCAAAACTTACGGGTGAAGCAGTTGGTCGCTTAGTAGGCGTGGACCAAGTTTATGCTAATGTTTTACCTGAGGAAAAATCAGCGATTGTTGATCAATTAAAACGCGAAGTAGGAATGACAGGGATGGTTGGTGATGGCATTAATGATGCACCGGCTTTAGTGAATGCTGATATCGGAGTGGCGATGGGGGATGGTACAGACATTGCTATCGATGTTGCAGACGTGGTAGTGATGAAAAATGATCTTTCTAAATTAGGCTATGCTCACCGTGTCTCAAAACGCTTGAATAAAATTGTGCAGCAAAATATTATTTTTTCAATGTTAGTGGTAGCAACGTTAATTATCTTGAACTTTTTAGGTATTGCGAATATCGCATTTAGCGTACTTATTCATGAAGGAAGTACCTTAGTGGTCATTTTTAATGGCTTGCGTTTATTAGTTAATACAAAATAAGTCAAATAGTCATTTGCAAGAAAGGAGAGAAAGCGATGAATTCTTTAAAAATGATTGAACTTTCTCTCACCGACGTTGTCATTCGGATGGCTCTAGCCGTGGTTTTTGGAGCTTTGATTGGGTTAGAAAGAAGTATTAAAAGAAAAGGCTTCGGTATCAGTAGTAATGCCATTTTATGTTTGGCCTCTTGTACGATTTCCATTTTACAGATTCAATCGGTGGATATTTTAGTCGATGTGGTGAAACAAAATAGCGCCTTGGCGTCCATTATTTCTATGGATATTACACGATATGGCGCCCAAGTGATTAGTGGTGTAGGCTTTCTCGGTGCGGGGATTATCGTTTTTAGAGAAAGGAAAGTCTCTGGGTTAACGACAGCAGTAATGATGTGGAATGTTACTATTATTGGTTTAGTCATTGGGATGGGCTTTTTAACCATTGCGTTTATCAATCTCGTGGCGACTTTGCTAGTATTAGCTCTGGCCCATTTTAAACGAAAAACTCCTTTAAAACGATTGCAGCTTATCGTAAAAATGAAGGAACCTATGATTAAAGAAAGCCGACTGCATGAACAACTTCAAGATTCTTTAGAAAAAGGGGAGCGCTTAGTAGAATTGACTTTGGAATCCGAACAAGAGGCAGTGACAGCAAAGATTTCTTATGTAGGCAAAGAAGATTTCTGGCATTCCAACTTGCACCATCTCTTGAAAGAAAAAGGGCACGTTCAATCTGTCTCTGTCACGGAAACAATTTAACCATAAAATAAAGCACTTGGGCGCTAGCGCGCGCCAAGTGCTTTTGTTTAAATATTTAATACTTTATCTAAGAAATCTTTTGTTCGAGGGTTTTGAGGATTTTCAAAGACTTGCTCTGGCGAACCATCTTCTAGGAAGTTACCGCCATCAATGAACATTACTCGATTAGCCACTTCTTTTGCAAAGCCCATTTCGTGAGTAACGATGACCATTGTCATTCCTTGTTTTGCTAAATCTTTCATTACACCAAGAACATCGCCAACCATTTCTGGATCAAGGGCTGATGTTGGCTCATCGAAAAGCATAATATCAGGATTCATCGCTAACGCACGTGCAATTGCGACACGTTGTTTTTGACCACCAGATAAAGAATCTGGATAGGCATCTTTTTTATCTGCCAACCCAACACGTTCTAAAAGTTCTAACGCTTTTTTCTCCGCTTCGTCTTTTGATAAGCGACCTAAATCGGTTGGTGCTAAAACAATATTTTCTAAAATAGATAGATGTGGAAACAAATTGAAATGTTGGAAAACCATGCCGATATGTTGACGGACTTGGTTGATGTCCGTATTTTTATCTGTCAAGTTCGCACCATCAATAATAATGTCTCCGCTAGAAGCTTCTTCTAATTGATTCAAGCAACGTAAAAAAGTACTTTTACCAGAACCAGAAGGACCGATGACGCAGACTACGTCGCCTTCGTTAATAGAAACATTAATGTCGTTTAAGACCGTGTTGTCACCATATTTTTTTACTAAATGTTCAACTAAGATTTTTTCAGTCATATTAGTTCACCTTCTTTTCAAGGTTTTTCGCTAATTTAGTTAAACTAGTAATTAAAATTAAGTAGATTAACGCAATAACGAAGTAAACCATTGTACTTTGTAATGTCCGAGCAACAATAATTTTTCCTGTTTGTAGTAGTTCGATTAAGCCAATTGCTGAAAGGATAGTTGTATCTTTCAATGAAATAACAAATTGGTTAATGAATGAAGGAATCATAATGCGAATCGCTTGTGGTAAAATAATTTTTTGCATTGTCCGATTATAGGAAAGACCTAAACTTCTTGAAGCTTCCATTTGGCCAACTGGAACAGCTTTGATTCCGCCGCGCACAATTTCAGAAATATAGGCACTGGCATTTAAAGTTAATGTGATAATCCCAGCAATGAAGACCGGGATATTAAAGCCAAGCACACCAGGTAATCCGAAATAGATGAAGAACGCTAAGACCATTAAAGGAATTCCGCGAATTAAATCAACATAAATGGTTGAAAGTACACGTAATGCTTTGATTGGTGAAACGCTGAATAGCCCAAAAATAACGCCGACAATTAAAGCAAGTACGAAGGAAATCAACGTTAATAGAATCGTCATCCATAAACCGTGTAACAATTGTTTCCAGTTGTTTTGCATGAAGCCAACAAACGTAGATTCGTCAGCTGTTTCTTCTTTGGCTTCGTTGCCATCTTTCACGTAAGTGCCGATAATTTTATCGTATTCACCTGTACGTTTCATTTCTTTTAAGCCTTCGTTAAACATTTCAAGTAGTTCAGGATTTTGCCCTTTTTTGACAGCAAAACCGTAAGAACCACCTTTTTCACGAGGAATTGGTGTCGCTAGTGGTTGATTTTGTGCAACCCCATAGCCAATGACAGGATAATCATCCATCATGGCATCAACTTCGCCAATTTCTAACGCACTGTATAATGCATCAGTTGTGTCTAAATACTTAATTGAGTAATCATATTTCTTTTTATTTTTTTCTAAGAAATCAGCACTTTCAGTACCAATTTTTACGCCGACTTTTTTGCCTTTTAAATCATCATACGATTTAATTTTGTCATTGCCTTTTTTGACCGCAATTTGAATACCGCTATCAAAGTAAGGAACAGAGAAGTCGAAGGCTTTTTTACGATCATCCGTAATCGTCATGCCTGCAACCATCCCATCTGCTTGACCAGATTCAACAGCTTGGACAGCAGAACTAAAACCAATAAATTTAAATTCAACAGTAAAACCTTGCAATTCAGCTGCACGTTTGACTAAATCTACATCAATTCCGACATAATCACCTTGGGCATTTTGAAACTCAAACGGAGCAAACGTAGAATCACTAGCAATCACATATTTCTCTTTTTTAGGAGTGATTTTTTTCATCTGTTCGCCAGCGTCTTGTGTGTTTGTTTCATCACCTGTCGCTAAGTAGTTGTTTAAAATTTTATCATAAGTACCATTGTCTTTAAGATTTTTCAAACCAGCGTTGAACTTTTTGATTAATTCAGGGTTTTGCCCTTTTTTCACTGCGAAACCATAAGAACTGCCTGTTTCTTTATCGCCAACTAATTGTAATTTTTGGCCATTTTTAACTGCGTAGCCCAATACAGGATAATCATCAACGATTGCATCCGCTTCACCGTTTTCTAAGGCTTTATAAAGACCCGTTGCATCGTCAAAATTTTTGATGGTGTAGTCATATTTCTCTTTATTTTTTTCAAGGAAATTGGCACTTTCAGTTCCAACTTTAGCCGCAACCGTTTTGCCTTTTAAATCATCATATGATTTAATTTTGTCGTTTCCTTTTTTAACCGCTAATTGTAAACCGCTATCGAAGTATGGATCTGAAAAATCAAAGGATTTTTTTCGCTCATCCGTAATACTCATTCCAGCAATCATGCCATCAATTTGTTTAGATTGAATCGCTTGGACTGCACTATCGAAGCCTAATGGTTTTAAATCCACTTCAAAACCTTGATCTTTGGCAATCGCATCTAATAAATCAACGTCAATACCAATGTATTTTCCTTTTGAGTCTTGGAATTCAAAAGGGGCGAATGTTAAATCCGTTCCAATTGTATATTTCTTTCCTTCTGCATGTGCTGAAGTGCCACTAATGAATGTTAGCAGAGTTACCATCATCACAAAGAAAGAAAGTAAAAAGTGTTTCCTTTTCATAAAATACCTCCTAGTTTTGCATATTGAACAATTATATAGTAAGAAATAGGAAGCTGACAAGTATTTGAACGCTAAAAAGAGAAAAAAACTCTAATTTCCTTACATTGAATGTTATAAAATGTGACATAGAAATTAAGAACAAAAGATTAAGATCAGTTGAAGTCCGAAACAGCAAAAGTGGCGAAAATATGTTCGGTATGTTAAACTAATAAGTGGACATTCTGCCAGAATGGGCCGATAATTTAAGAGAAATTAGACACTTTGAGGGGGAGTTATAAATGATCGAAAGAGAAACTTCCAATACCTTTCATTTGGCTTCTAAATATGAGCCTGCCGGAGATCAGCCAGCCGCTATTGCTGAACTAGTTGACGGTGTCAAAGGTGGAGAAAAAGCTCAAATTTTACTTGGAGCGACCGGAACAGGTAAAACATTTACAATCTCTAATGTGATTCAAGAAGTGAACAAACCAACATTAGTGATTGCACATAATAAAACACTAGCTGGACAATTATACGGGGAATTTAAAGAATTTTTCCCAGATAATGCGGTCGAGTATTTTGTCAGTTACTATGATTATTATCAACCAGAAGCATATGTACCCTCAAGTGATACATATATTGAAAAAGATTCCAGTATTAATGATGAAATTGATAAACTACGCCATTCAGCGACAAGTTCTTTATTGGAACGAAACGATGTCATCGTGGTAGCATCAGTTTCTTGTATTTTTGGTTTAGGGGATCCGCGGGAATACAGTCAACAAGTTGTTTCATTACGTGTGGGAATGGAAATGGATCGTAATGAGTTACTAAAAAGCTTAGTCGATATTCAATTCGAACGAAATGATATTGATTTTCAACGGGGGCGTTTTCGTGTCCGCGGTGATGTGGTTGAGATATTCCCAGCTTCACGGGATGAGCATGCGCTACGTGTTGAATTTTTCGGAGACGAAATTGATCGAATTCGTGAAGTAGATGCGTTAACTGGTGAAATTGTCGGCGAAACAGAGCATGTCGCTATTTTTCCGGCAACACACTTCGTGACGAACGAAGAACATATGGAACACGCCATATCGCAGATCCAAGAAGAATTAGAGGCACGTTTGAAAGTGCTTCGCAGTGAAAATAAATTATTGGAAGCTCAACGTTTGGAACAGCGAACCAACTATGATATTGAGATGATGAGAGAGATGGGCTATACGTCAGGGATTGAGAATTACTCTCGACATATGGATGGTCGCCAAGAAGGAGAGCCGCCATATACGCTGTTGGACTTTTTCCCAGATGACTTCTTACTTGTAATCGATGAGTCTCATGTAACAATGCCGCAAATTAGAGGAATGTATAATGGCGACCGAGCACGGAAACAAATGTTAGTGGACTATGGTTTCCGGTTACCAAGTGCACTTGATAACCGACCGCTTCGTTTAGAAGAATTTGAACAACATGTAAACCAAATTGTTTATGTATCGGCAACACCAGGCCCTTATGAAATGGAACAAACAGAGACTGTTGTTCAACAAATCATTCGACCAACAGGTTTACTAGATCCAGAAGTAGAAATCCGCCCAATTATGGGTCAAATTGATGACTTGGTGGGCGAAATTCATGAACGGATCGAAAAAGATCAGCGGGTGTTTGTCACAACCTTAACGAAGAAAATGGCCGAAGATTTAACCGACTATTTCAAAGAATTAGGCTTAAAAGTTAAATATTTGCATAGTGATATAAAAACACTGGAAAGAACGGAGATTATTCGCGATTTACGATTAGGCGAATTTGATATTCTAATAGGTATTAACTTATTACGTGAAGGAATCGATGTGCCAGAAGTTTCCTTAATTGCGATTCTAGATGCGGATAAAGAAGGCTTCTTACGTAGTGAACGCTCGTTAGTGCAAACGATGGGACGGGCTGCCCGGAACGCTGAAGGAAAAGTCATTATGTATGCAGATAAAATCACCGATTCGATGCAACGAGCTATGGATGAAACGGCACGACGTCGGGCAATCCAAGAAGCATATAATGAAGAACATGGTATTGAACCAAAAACAATTATTAAAGAAATTCGTGATTTGATTTCTATTTCCAAAACAGCTGATAAAGATGAAACCGTGGTTCAATTGGATAAATCATATGAAGATTTATCAAGACAAGAAAAAGCTGATTTATTAATGAAACTTGAAAGAGAAATGAAAGATGCGGCCAAAGCGTTAGACTTCGAAACTGCAGCTACATTACGAGATACCATTCTTGAATTGAAAGCTGCCAAATAAGTCAACCAACGGATTAAGTAAAAGATACGATGAACCATCGTATCTTTTACTAATCTTTTCTCTATAGAATGACTTGAAATGATTTGACGTAAGAGATTTAGTAAAAGGAGAACATATATGGCAAATGATAAAATTGTGATTCATGGTGCACGCGCCCATAACTTAAAAAATATTGATGTCACGATTCCTCGTGACAAAATGGTTGTTGTAACTGGACTATCTGGTTCTGGCAAAAGTTCATTAGCATTTGATACGCTTTACGCAGAAGGGCAACGACGTTATGTAGAGAGTCTCTCTGCTTATGCGCGACAATTTTTGGGACAGATGGATAAACCAGATGTTGACAGCATCGATGGTTTAAGTCCAGCTATTTCAATTGATCAAAAGACGACAAGTAAAAACCCGCGCTCAACGGTGGGGACGGTCACAGAAATCAATGATTATTTACGATTGTTATTTGCTCGGGTAGGTCATCCAATTTGTCCTAACGATCATATTGAAATTACCAGTCAGTCTGTTGAACAGATGGTTGATAAAGTCTTAGAGCTACCAGAGCGAACAAAAATTCAAATTTTGGCGCCTGTTGTGGTCAAGAAAAAAGGTCAACATAAAAAAGTGTTCGAAATGATCCAACGTGAAGGGTATGTCAGAATGCGGGTGGATGGTGAAACCTATGATGTTAGTGAGGCACCAGAACTTGAAAAAAATAAAAAACATGATATTGCGATTGTGATTGACCGTATCGTTGTGAAAGAAGGTATTCGCTCTCGCTTGTTTGATTCGTTTGAAGCGGCTTTGCGTTTAGCTGAAGGTTACGCAATTGTTGATGTGATTGGTCAAGAAGAGATGTTGTTTAGTGAACATTATGCTTGTCCTTATTGTGGGTTTACAGTCGGTGAATTGGAACCGCGCTTGTTTTCATTTAATGCACCATTTGGCGCTTGTCCCGATTGTGATGGTTTAGGTGTTAAATTAGAAGTGGACAAAGACTTAGTGATTCCAGATCCCACTAAAACCTTGAGAGAAGGAGCCATTGTTCCGTGGAACCCTATTAGTTCCCAATATTATCCACAAATGTTGGAACAAGCAGCCACCAGTTTTGGGATTGATATGGATACGCCGTTTGAAGAATTACCTGCAGACCAACAAGAAATTATTTTAAATGGTTCTGGCGAGAAAAACTTTCATTTTCATTATGAAAATGACTTTGGTGGTGTTCGTGATGTGGAAGTGCCATTTGAAGGGATTTTAAAAAATATTAAACGACGTTATCATGAAACAAATAGCGATTTTACACGAGATCAAATGCGGTTATACATGACAGAATTGACTTGTCGAAGCTGTCAAGGGTATCGTTTGAATCCGCAAGCTTTAGCTGTAAAAATCAATGGCACGCACATTGGTGAAGTCAGTGAATTAGCAATAAAAAATGCGGTCCAATTTTTTGAAGGTGTGTCTTTATCTGAACAAGAAACAACGATTGCTCGGCCAATTTTAAAAGAAGTCGAAGATCGGTTAACCTTCTTAAAAAATGTCGGGTTAGATTACTTAACCTTAAGTCGAGCTGCTGGTACACTTTCTGGCGGAGAAGCACAAAGAATTCGCTTAGCAACACAAATTGGATCAAACTTATCAGGCGTCCTTTACATTTTAGATGAACCATCAATTGGTTTGCATCAACGAGATAACGACCGCTTGATTGACTCATTGAAAAAAATGCGGGACTTAGGCAATACATTAATTGTGGTGGAACATGATGAAGATACAATGATGGCTTCGGATTACTTGATTGATGTGGGACCTGGCGCTGGACATCTGGGCGGTGAAATTGTAGCCGCTGGTACGCCGGAAGAGGTTGCTAAAAATCCGCATTCATTGACTGGACAATATCTTTCTGGGAAAAAAGTGATTCCTGTGCCAAAAGAACGTCGCAAAGGTAATGGCAAAGCGATCAAAATCACTGGTGCCAGTGAAAATAATTTGAAAAATGTCAGTGTTGAATTTCCGCTGGGTGAATTTGTTGCTGTCACAGGCGTTTCAGGTTCAGGGAAAAGTACTTTAGTCAATCAAATTTTAAAAAAAGCGCTGGCCCAAAAATTAAATCGTAATTCCAATAAACCCGGGAAACACAAAAGCATCACTGGTTATGAAGCCATTGAAAAGATTGTTGACATTGACCAAAGTCCAATTGGTCGAACACCAAGAAGTAATCCAGCGACTTATACTAGTGTTTTTGATGACATTCGCGATTTGTTTGCCCAAACAAATGAAGCCAAGGTTCGTGGCTATAAAAAAGGTCGCTTTAGTTTTAACGTCAAAGGTGGCCGTTGTGAAGCTTGTCGCGGGGATGGTATCATCAAAATTGAAATGCACTTTTTACCTGACGTCTATGTGCCTTGCGAAGTTTGTCATGGCAAACGTTATAATTCTGAGACGTTAGAAGTTCATTATAAAGGCAAAAACATTTCTGATATTTTAGATATGACGGTGGAAGATGCCGTAGAATTTTTCAAACATATCCCTAAAATTCATCGTAAATTGCAAACAATTGTGGATGTAGGCTTAGGCTATGTGACATTGGGGCAGCCAGCAACTACTTTATCTGGTGGAGAAGCACAGCGGATGAAGCTAGCGAGTGAACTTCATAAAAATTCTAATGGGAAAAACTTTTATATTCTGGATGAGCCAACAACAGGCTTGCATACCGATGATATTGCGCGGTTGCTTCTAGTATTAGAGCGTTTAGTGGAAGCGGGCAATACCGTTTTAGTGATTGAACATAACTTGGATGTCATCAAATCTGCGGATCATGTGATTGATCTAGGGCCAGAAGGTGGCGACGGTGGTGGGACGATCGTGGCGACAGGAACACCAGAAGAAGTTGCTAAAGTCAAAGACAGTTACACAGGATATTATTTAAAACGTGTTCTGAAATAAACATTAATGATTAGATAAAGAACCTTGTTTTTATGGGAAACAAGGTTCTTTTATTATAAAATAACAAATATTTTTTAATAAAAATTAAAAATAAATGTTGACTTAATGTGTAATTAAAAGATATACTATGTTTGTTAACAAAATAACAATGAACACGAAGGGAAGTCTTAAATGAAAAACAAAAAAATAACAACAAGTTTATTAACAGCAGGAATGGTCTTAGCTATCGGAATCACACCTTTTGTACATAGTAACACAATGGAAGCAGCTACTTTAATTTCACAATCAGACCATGAAAAAGTAATGAGTTTTACCAAGAAAGACTTAAAAGAAGCAACGGGCATTCAATTGGAGCCGGCGACAGTACAAGCCGTTCATCAGGAATTAAAGCAACAAATCACCTGGGAAACATTAGGCTATTCCACAATTGATGCGCAAAATATTGCGACACGTTTTACACAAAATACATATCAGGCTCTGGGGATTTTAACAGATATCGCCAACCATTCAGACCTTCAATTGAAAGTCATTACCATTAATAATCCCTATCTAGCAACAGCTAAAATTGGCACCTTTAAGTGGGAAACCGTAACTCCTGAAGTTGGTGGAGACCATGAAACAGCAGACAATGAACTAACCACACCGACACCAACTGTTGCCAGTCTTCAAGAGATTGACGTAGAAATCGAATACGACGAAAATGAAATTGAGTTCACCTATGAAATAAAATCGAACGGAACAATTGAAGCAACGTATGAAGATGAATCTGCTGATTTAGAATTAGAAGGTAAGGCAGCACAAGACAAAATCATGACTCTTTTAGATGGATTGTCAATCAAAACAGCTACAAATGAACAAATTAAAGAACACATTACGAAAAAGTTAGCCGTGAATGAACAAGTAAAACAATTTGAGTTTGAAGCTAATTTTACTGATAAAACAGAAATTGAGTTTGTATTAAAATAACACACAGTTATATAATATAATTCAGCAATTAAAACAGCGTTGACAAAAATGTCAATGCTGTTTTTCTATGAAAGAATAGAAATCTTTATAAGAATGATTGAAAAGCTTTCTTTGATACGCCCGGGGTGTTATAATATAGTGATGCAAGTGAAGGGAGTGTTGAATATGCCAGAAAATTTACAACTGGTTATTATTACAGGAATGAGTGGCGCTGGAAAAACAGTCGCTGTTCAAAGCTTTGAAGACATGGGCTATTTCTGTATCGACAATTTACCACCAAGCTTAATCCCAAAATTTTGGGAATTAATTAAAGAATCTGGAAAAGTTACCAAGATTGCGTTAGTGATTGATTTACGTTCACGGACCTTCTTTAGAGAAATTCAGGATATGTTAGTCGAACTTGAAAATACTAATTTTATTGATACAACGATTTTATTTTTAGATGCCACCGATGAAGAGTTGGTTTCTCGTTATAAAGAGACACGGCGTGCGCATCCAATGGCGATGGATGGTTTAGTGACAGAAGGTATTCGTAAAGAACGTGCAATGCTGGAAGAAATCAAGGCGGATGCTCAGTTGGTCATTGACACTACGGACTTGTCCCCTCGTCAATTGCGGGAACGTTTGAATAAAGAACTAGCAACGAGAGAGACACACGAATTTCGAGTGGAAATGGTGTCCTTCGGCTTTAAATATGGCTTGCCGATTGATGCAGATATCGTCATGGATGTTCGCTTTTTACCTAATCCCCATTATATTGATGAACTACGGCCGTTAACTGGAATGGATCAACCTGTTTATGATTATGTGATGGGCTTCCCAGAAACCGATGAATTTTATACCAAATTTATCGATTTACTGCGAACAGTCTTACCTGGATATAAAAAAGAAGGTAAAAGTAGCGTCACCATTGCAATTGGCTGTACTGGCGGACAACATCGCTCTGTTGCATTGACAGAACGTGTTGGCGCTGAATTAAAAGAGGAAGATTACCATGTAAATATTACTCACCGCGACCGCTTAAAAAGAAAAGAAACGGTTAATCGCTCTTAATGAAAACCTATCGAATTCGTAAACCGAAGATTGTGGTTGTTGGTGGTGGAACAGGCTTGCCAGTAATTTTAAAAAGTTTAAGAAATCAAAGTGTTGATATTACTGCCGTCGTAACGGTCGCTGATGACGGCGGTAGTAGTGGCGAGCTTCGTTCCTCTATTAATAACATGACACCTCCGGGAGATTTAAGAAATGTTTTAGTGGCATTGTCAGATATGCCACAATTATATGAAGATATTTTTCAATATCGTTTTGATAAATCAGATAGTCATTTTGCCAATCATGCAATCGGTAATTTAATCATTGCTGCTGTCTCAGAAATGAGAGGAAGTACGTATGAAGCGATTCAATTACTTTCAAAAATGATGCATGTTGATGGACGGATTTATCCATCATCAGAACGGCCATTAACGTTACATGCCGTATTTAAAGATGGCTCAGTGGCGGTGGGAGAATCAAAAATTGCACTGGATCGCAAGACGATTGACCATGTGTTTGTGACAAATACACACGGAGAAGAACAGCCAAGAGCTGCGCGCAAAGTCGTCAAAGCAATTGAAGAAGCAGACATGGTCGTGTTAGGACCAGGGAGTCTTTTTACAAGTATTTTACCTAATTTAGTTATTACAGAAATTGGTGAAGCCATCAAACAAACGGCAGCCGAAGTAGTCTATATTTGTAACATCATGACCCAAAAAGGGGAAACGGAACATTTTACGGATGCCGATCATGTTCGTGTCTTAAACGAACATCTACAAGCGCAGTTTGTTGATACAGTGCTGGTTAACACAGAAAAAGTACCAGAAAATTACATGGATCCTGAAATTTATGATGAATATTTAGTTCAAGTAAAGCATGATTTTCAAGGATTACGTGAAGAAGGATGCCGAGTCATTTCGACAGACTTTTTAGAATTAAGAGATGGCGGAGTTTTTCATGATGGGGAAAAAGTTGTTGAAGAACTTTTCCGTATCGTATTTGGAACGAAATATTAATTAATCAAAAGAATCAAGAGAGGAGGAGCTTAGATGTCTTTTGCCTCGGATGTCAAAAAAGAGTTAACTGGTTTAGAAGTCCATCGAGAACACGCGAAAGCAGAATTAGCAGCATTAATTCGGATGAACGGCTCACTTAGCTTAGTTAATCAACAGTTTGTCTTGAATGTACAAACGGAAAATGCTGCAATTGCTCGTCGAATGTATTCATTACTGAAAGATCATTACCATGCACAAGCAGAATTATTAGTTCGTAAAAAAATGAAACTAAAGAAAAATAATGTTTACATTGTGCGTCTAAAACAAGATACACAAAAAATTCTAGCTGATTTGGATATTATGGATGGGGTCGTTTTTAATGGCAATGTGTCAAATGAAATCATGGGTAACGCGCAAAAAATGCGTTCCTATTTACGCGGGGCCTTTATGGCTTCTGGCTCAGTTAATAATCCGGAAACAAGTCGCTATCATTTAGAAATTTTTTCAATTTATGAAGAACACAATAATGACATTTGTAAGATGTTGAATTACTATGACTTAAACGCTCGAACATTGGGACGCCGAAATGGGTATATTTGTTATTTAAAAGGTGCTGAAAAAATTGCCGACTTTTTAACGTTAATTGGTGCCACGAACTCTATGTTGAAATTTGAAGATGTCCGGATTGTCCGTGATATGCGGAATTCAGTAAATCGTTTAGTGAATTGCGAAACAGCGAATTTAAATAAAACCATTGATGCGGCTTCAAAACAAATTGAAAATATTCAATTTATTGAAAGTACAGTAGGGCTGACGTCATTACCGGAGAAACTTCAGGAAATCGCAGAATTACGGTTAGAGTATCCGGAAGTTAGTCTCAAAGAACTAGGGGAAATGATTCCTTCAGGAGCTATTTCTAAGTCAGGTATTAATCATCGTATTCGCAAAATTAATGAATTTGCAGAAAAATTACGAGAAAAAAGTGCGTAACTTTTCTGCTCCAGAAGTGAAGAATAACATTTCCGTTTGAAGTGCTATCCTTCACTTTTTCTTTAAGCGTGTAAAAAAAATTAAAGTGTGCAAAAAGTGTGTAGCACTGAAATGTAGTGTTGACCTGTGGTTTAAAGAAACGACGTTGGCACGAATGTTGCATGTAATAAAATGCAAGCGATTACTTATTGCTGTTTTTAACTAAAACATTAAAAACTATTGGAGGGGTCAAAATGGTTCAACGATTAATTAGTGCAAATGCATCAGAAATCAAACGGATGTCAAAAGAAGAGCTGTTTCAGAGTATTAAAGCGAGCGAAGGGCGCGTAATTTTATCGGAAAATGTGGTAGTTCATCCATCCGTAGCAGGTGATATCACTTGTGCGGAAATGTCAAAAGCATATGGCGCAGACATGATTTTATTGAATGTTTTCGATGTTAATCAACCGATTGTAGTAGCCGCTTATGAAGGGCAATATACTGCGGAAACATGTGTCCCTAATGATGAGGTTGTTCATCGTTTGAAAGAACTAGTCGGTTTACCGATTGGTATGAATGTCGAACCTGTTGATGAAAATTTAGACTTAGCTTCAACGAGAGTTTCGATCGAACCAGGTAGAAAAGCATCAGCAGCTACTTTCAAAAAAGCCAATGAACTGGGTTTGGATTTTATCTTATTGACAGGTAATCCAGGAACTGGCGTGACCAACGACTTGATTGCTAAGAACGTGGCCTTAGCCAAAAAACATTTTGATGGCATCATTATTGCCGGAAAAATGCACAGTTCAGGCGTAGATGAACCAGTGGTCAGTTTAAAATCAGCTGAACAATTTATTGAAGCGGGCGCTGATATTGTCTTAGTCCCAGCAGTCGGCACGGTTTGGGGCATCGATGATCAACAAGTCAAAGAAGTTGTGGATTTTGCACATTCAAAAGGAAAATTAGTTATGAGTGCCATTGGAACTTCACAAGAAAGTGCTCAACCTGAAGTTATCCAAGCAATCGGCATTAGAAATAAAATTTTAGGCGTAGATATTCAACATATTGGCGATGCCAATATGGGCTTAGTTGGTATTGAAAATATTAAAGAGCTTTCTGATGCGATACGTGGGAAAAGACATACTGTTGCTAGAATGGCTCGTTCGATTAATCGTTAAAAAAGTGAACAGAGGCACGAATTCAGAAAATTTGAATTCGTGTCTTATGATTTTTTTATTGAAAAACGGTATACTAAAAGAGAAATAAAGGTTTGAAAGGATGAGGTTTTTTTATGGATATTTCAGTAATTGATGCAACAAAAGTTAACACAGAAACAGGGCTTCACATTGGTGAGAGTAATGCCCCTGTCAAAATGATAGAATTTATCAATGTTCGCTGTCCTTATTGCAGAAAATGGTTTGAAGAGTCTGAGGAACTGTTAGCACAATCTGTCAAAAGTGGTAAAGTTGAACGTATCATTAAGTTGTTTGATAAAGAAAAAGAAAGTTTACAACGCGGCAATGTGATGCATCACTACATTGACTATTCAGCGCCTGAACAAGCGCTGTCAGCATTGCATAAAATGTTTGCTACGCAAGATGAATGGGGAAACTTAACCTTAGAAGAAGTAGCGACGTATGCTGAAAAAAATCTGGGCTTAAAAGAACAAAAAGATGCAACGCTTGTTTCCGCAGTGATTGCTGAAGCCAATGCGGCGCACATTCAATTTGTACCAACGATCATCATTGGTGAGCATATCTTTGACGAAAGTGTCACTGAAGAAGAATTACGTGGATACATTGAAAAATAAAAAAATGGAAACAGCGACTGTCGCTGTTTCCATTTTTTTATTTTTAATTTAAGGCGCTACTATTTTCCATTACTTCATCGATTAAACCATATTCTTTTGCTTGTTCGGCAGTCATATAGTTATCACGATCGGTATCACGTTCAATCACTTCAATTGGTTGGCCAGTTCGTTCAGCTAAAATTGAATTTAAACGTTGACGAGTGTCTAAAATGTGACGAGCAGCAATTTCAATTTCTGTTGCTTGCCCTTGAGCGCCACCAAGTGGTTGGTGAATCATGATTTCCGCATTTGGTAAAGCGAAACGTTTGCCTTTTTGACCAGCTGTTAATAAGAAGCTACCCATTGAAGCTGCCATTCCTAATACGATAGTTTGGACATCCGCTTTAACGAAATTCATGGTATCGAAAATCGCTAAACCTGCAGAAACGCTACCACCAGGAGAGTTAATGTACAAGTAAATGTCTTTTTCTGAATCTTGGGCATCTAAGAATAATAACTGTGCAATCACTGAGTTTGCCACGTTATCATCGATAGGGCCGCTTAGCATAATGATGCGGTCTTTTAATAAACGAGAGTAAATGTCATAAGCACGTTCACCGCGAGATGATTGTTCAATAACTGTTGGAATTAAATTCATAAGTAAATCCTCCTATATAAAGAAACTTTTAAAGTCATTCTATCACAAAGCACTTTGAATGCCTATGAAAAGTATACCTCTTTGGTCAATAAAGGTCAACGAAGTCGCTTGAAAAATTTTGTGTCATTTTTTATCCGAAACTTTTGGATTATGTTATACTAAAATGGAAAATTAGAAAAGAGCGAGGGGAAAAATATGTTTGTTTTTATCGCCGGAATGGTCGGTGTAATCGTCGGTGCGCTAATAGTCACAGCAAGTGCCGCCTTACATTCATCTTACAAAGAGCGAAAAGAAGTACGTTATCGTGAACTAGAACATTTGGTTAAAGAAATTGAATCATTGAATTTATTAAATAAAAAAGTCAAAGAAATTTTACAAAAGCGTGAATTATATATAGACAGATCAATTGAATACTTATCGATGGATGATTGTTTCATCAGCATCGATGATTTTATTTATTTGGAATCATTTTCTGCTCAAAATAATTTTTACTTACCGACGTACTTAATTGAAGAATTTTTCAAAAAAATTGCGCATCGTAAAGTCATTTTGACGGCCAGCGAAGTTGCTGAAATGGGTGGTCACACCTATAAAGGCGGCCGTGTTATTTTGGAAAATTTTTCAGACGAGATTTTAGCAATTATTGAAGATAAAAAACGTAAAATGCAGCGTTTGTCTAACGAACCACTTCATTATTTTAAAGCGATTAAATAAAAAAGAACCAGCGTACCCGCTAATTTTTTTGGGTATCTGGTTCTTTTTCTTGTTGTTCCATATCGGTCATAGTGTCTTCAATTTCTTTATGTAAGAAATAAGAAATAACTGTACGGATGATCACCAAGGTTGCCAATTTCAAAATATCTTGAAAAGTTGGTTTGACAATGGATTCAATAATATCAGCAGCAATTAAAATTTCTAAACTTAACAGAATGTAGCTACCAAGGAAGTTTTTGATGAACGTATTCATTTTGGTTAAGGTAAAGCGGCTTTGATTTTGTCGTTCACTTTTAATGAAATCTTTTCCTGCTAAACAAACACCCCAAACTAAAACAATAATCGAAAAAACATTCAGTCCTAAAATACATAGCTCAAAAAGTGGGGTTAAAAGCGTCATTAACTGATGGGGCCACTCATTCATCGTATTCACTCCTACCAAAAAGCCTTTTCTTTAACTATAACGAAACGGCTGACTAACGTCAAATATTGTTGAAATAAACAGGCTAAATTATTCAGCTTATAGAACAAAACTAAGAAATTTATGAATAGCATCTAACAATTAAGTAAAAGGACTGTAAAGGTTCTTTTACTTTTTTTGTGTAAAAAAAGAGTCTTAAAAGGAATCAAGTAGCAAAAAGTAAGTAAAAACCAACTTTGTCAGTGGATAGTCTTTTCATTAATTTTTAAAAGACAAATTTTACGTTTTCAAGAGCCGAATACTGCCAAGTTTTAGCCTTTAAAGGTGATAGAATCAGAAATTGAGTAAGAGATGTGTCACAAAAATAAGGAGACACATCGACTTGATGAAAGATTTAAGGAGCTGTAGTTGAAGTAAAGAGAAGCAAGTGTCCCAAACACTAGCGAAAGAAAATAGGGAGGATTAAAATGTTTAAGAAAGCAACGAAATTATTATCGACAATGGTGATTGTCGCTGGAACAGTTGTGGGAAATTTCAGTCCCACATTGGCTTTAGCCGAAGGAGTGGTTAAAGCAGGAGATACAGAAGGAATGACCAATACGGTGAAAGTGAAAGACGACAGTTTGGCTGACTGTAAACGGATATTGGAAGGACAAGCTGCTTTCCCAGTTCAAGCGGGTGAAACGGAACCGGTTGATTTAGTGGTTGTTGAAGATGCCAGTGGTAGTTTTTCAGATAATTTTCCACATGTAAGGCAAGCGATTGATGAAGTGGTTCAAGGATTATCTGATCAAGACCGTGTGATGCTGGCTTCGTATCGTGGCGGAAAACAATTTATATTTCCTGATGGAAAAGTAAAAATTAATTCAGCTGATTATGATATGAATGTGCGTGTTGATACTCAATTAACCCATGATAAAAGCCAATTTGTCTCTGGATTTGGAGATGTTCGGACGTATGGTGGTACACCAACTGCCTCAGGATTGAAACTTGCTTTAGATACGTACAATCAAACACACGGAGATTTAACGAATCGAAAAACATATTTCTTATTAGTGACAGATGGGGTCGCTAATACACGTTTAGATGGTTACTTGCATAAAACCAACACCAATGATTCAATCAATGAATATCCAGATCCAAGACATCCTTTTCAAGTTTCGGTTGAGTATAGTAATGACTATCAAGGTGCAGCAGCAGAAGTTTTAGCGTTAAACCAAGAAATTACTAACCAAGGCTATGAAATGATTAATGCGTATTGGGAAAGTGTTGAATCTTTAAGTTCAGTGAATTCATACTTTGATAAATATAAAACAGAAGTGGGTCCTTTTGTAAAACAAGAGTTGCAACAAGGGTCTAGCACACCAGAAGATTTTATTACAAGCCAATCTATTGATGATTTTACAACCCAATTAAAACAAATTGTCAAAGATCGTCTGGCGCAATCGACACCAGCAACAGCTTCATTAACGATTGCCAATCAATTTGATATTCAATCGGCGACCGCTACGGACGATGCTGGAAATGATGTGCCTGTTCAAATTAACGGACAAACCATTTCAGCAACTAGTACAGAAGGTTACGTAGGAAACATCACGATTCACTACGAAGTCAAAGAAAATACAGCGATCGATGCAGCAACCCTTGTAAGTAGTGGGACAATGAATCAAGGAACAATTGCTAAGGAATTTCCAGAAGCGACGATTCCTAAAAATGACAATGCGCATGCGTGTGACGTGACGCCAGAAGATCCAACGATTACAAAAGATATCGAAAATCAAGAGCACTTAGATTTAACCAATCGTGAAGATAGTTTCGATTGGCATGTCAAAACAGCCTTTGGTAACGAAACAAGCACTTGGACCCAAGCCAGTTTAGTAGATGATATTAACCAATTATTAGACATTATAGATGTAAAAGTCACAGATGAAAATGGTAAAGATGTTACAGCCAATGGCACAGTAACACAAGAAAATAACAAAGTAACTTTTGAAATGAACAAACAAGCAGACAGCTATGACTATTTAAGCGGTCATACGTACACAATGACTATTACCACTAAAATTAAAACTGACGCAACGGACGAAGAATTAGCACCTTATATTGAACAAGGCGGGATTCCCAACCAAGCTGACTTAAACTTTGGCAACGAAGGTGACGTGTTGCATTCCAACAAGCCAACCGTAACACCGCCACCTGTTGATCCAAATATCACTAAAGACGTAGAAGGACAAGAACATTTAGATTTAACCAACCGCGATCAAGAATTTAAATGGAACGTCAAAACAGCTTTCGGTAACGAAACAAGCACGTGGACCCAAGCTAGCATGGTGGACGACATTAATAAAGTGTTAGACATTACAGATGTAAAAGTCACTGATGAAAATGGTAAAGATGTTACAGCCAATGGCACAGTAACACAAGAAAATAACAAAGTAACTTTTGAAATGAACAAACAAGCAGACAGCTATGACTATTTGAGTGGTCACACATACACAATGACCATCACCACTAAAATTAAAGCTGACGTAACGGACGAAGAATTAGCGCCTTATATCCAACAAGGTGGCATTCCCAACCAAGCCGACTTGAACTTTGGCAACGAAGGTGACGTGTTACATTCCAACAAGCCAACCGTAACACCGCCTGCACCAACGCCAGAAGATCCAACGATTACAAAAGATATCGAAGGCCAAGAACATTTAGATTTAACCAACCGCGATCAAGAATTTAAATGGAACGTCAAAACAGCTTTCGGTAACGAAACAAGCACGTGGACCCAAGCTAGCATGGTGGATGACATTAATAAAGTGCTAGATATCACTGATGTAAAAATCACAGATGAAAATGGCAAAGATGTTACAGCTAACGGCACAGTAACACAAGAAAATAACAAAGTAACCTTTACTATGAACAAAAAAGATGACAGCTACTCATACTTAGCTGGACATACCTATACCATGACCATTACAACCAAAATTAAAGCTGATGCAACGGATGAAGAATTAGCGCCTTATATTGAACAAGGTGGGATTCCTAACCAAGCTGACTTAAACTTTGGCAACGAAGGTGACGTGTTGCATTCCAACAAACCAACTGTAACACCGCTTGCACCAACGCCAGAAGATCCAACGATTACAAAAGATATCGAAGGCCAAGAACATTTAGACTTAACTAATCGTGACCAAGAATTTAAATGGAACGTCAAAACAGCCTTTGGCAACGAAACAAGCACGTGGACCCAAGCTAGCATGGTGGATGACATTAATAAAGTGTTAGACATCACAGACGTGAAAGTCACAGATGAAAATGGCAAAGATGTTACAGCTAACGGCACAGTAACACAAGAAAATAACAAAGTAACTTTTGAAATGAACAAACAAGCAGACAGCTACTCATACTTAGCTGGACATACGTACACAATGACTATTACCACTAAAATTAAAGACGGCGCAACCGATGAAGAATTAGCACCTTATATTGAACAAGGTGGCATTCCCAACCAAGCCGACTTAAACTTTGGCAACGAAGGTGACGTGTTACATTCCAACAAGCCAACCGTAACACCGCCTGCACCAACGCCAGAAGATCCAACGATTACAAAAGATATCGAAGGCCAAGAACATTTAGACTTAACTAACCGTGACCAAGAATTTAAATGGAACGTCAAAACAGCCTTTGGTAACGAAACAAGCACGTGGACCCAAGCTAGCATGGTGGACGACATTAATAAAGTGCTAGATATCACTGATGTAAAAATCACAGATGAAAATGGTAAAGATGTTACAGCTAACGGCACAGTAACACAAGAAAATAACAAAGTAACTTTTGAAATGAACAAACAAGCAGACAGCTACTCATACTTAGCTGGACATACGTACACAATGACTATTACCACTAAAATTAAAGACGGCGCAACCGATGAAGAATTAGCGCCTTATATTGAACAAGGTGGCATTCCCAACCAAGCCGACTTAAACTTTGGCAACGAAGGTGACGTGTTACATTCCAACAAGCCAACCGTAACACCGCCTGCACCAACGCCAGAAGATCCAAAAAAACCTGAACCTAAACAACCGTTAAAACCGAAGAAACCGTTGACGCCTACAAATCATCAAGCACCAACGAACCCAGTCAATTTTGGAAAATCAGCAAGTAAAGGAATTCATTTACCAATGACTAATACAACAGTAAATCCACTTTACATGATCGCAGGTTTAATTGTCCTTATAGTGGCTATTAGCTTTGGCATAACAAAAAATAAAAAAAGAAAAAATTAGACAAACTAAAAAGGAAGAAAAAACATGAATAAAAAAATTTCGTTCAGTCTGTTAATTTTGTTACTTAGTTTGTTGGTAGGTTTTACATTTATTCCGCATAAAAAGGAATTAAGTTTTAATGAGTATCAAGAAAAAAAACACTCTGGCGAAACATTTTATGTTGTTTTAAAAAAGAAAAACTGTTCAGATTGTCAGGATTTCGAGAAACTATTACAAGCACCTAAACAGGTTTACTATGTAGAATTAACCAACAAAGAGACCATGAAGGAATGGTCAACATTTATCCGAGAAAATAAAGTTTTACATGTGCCATCTATGTTTAAAATAGATAACGGCCATCTCAAGAAAATTGATGGAGAAGGAGATGCGAATCAATTATTCGCAAACTATCAAAAAATAACGAAGTAAAAAGAATAAAAAGACAAGACAAGTTTCCTTTATTAGGAAACTTGTCTTTTTTATAGTGTTAGTCGTTTATTAAATAACATGTGAAATGTTTTACAAATACATTTTGGTTTGGTAAAATAAACGCGAACATATGAATTTACTTTCATTTGTTTTGGAAGGAGGAACGAATGATTGAATTGATTTTACTTTTGTCGGTGATTCTTTTAGGTTTATTGATTGGAAATAAAAGAGTTGATAAGTGGCTTTTTCTTAAGGCATTACTTTTGTTTTCTGTTATGCTAAGTGTGAGCATCTTAATTTCGGTAGCTATGTATTTATTATTAACAATAGGCGTTGCAAACGTAATAGGGCAGCGGTTAGAGTCGTTATTTCTTTTAGGGATAGTCGTTATCATCAGTACGAGTCTTTTGTTATATTTTTTATTGAATTTAACGACGAAAAAAATTGTTTTACCCATCGCTTTAATGAAAATAATTGAATATTATATTCAATGGGTATTGATTTATGTTACTATTTATCAAGTGATTTTTGATCAGTTTATTGTTTCTTCAGAAGTAAAAAATATGTTACAAGGGACTATTGATGAGCCAGTCGCAATCATTATTGTTATTTTGCCATCATTTATTTCAATTTGGATTGCCGTTGTTTTATTTAGGATTCGTATGGAAGAACTTTAATCAGATACTTTTAGAATGGAGGAGTTTGTATGTCTGCTTGGCAAACATTTAAAAATGGAACAAGGCAATTTTTTAAAGACATCTTGCAGTACTTATGGTTATTTTTTACTTTAAATGTCTTATTATTATTGGTGGGTGGGGCTTTTAGTTGGGCTACTTCCAACGCACTAAAAACTCAAGGTATTCCTTATCTTTCGTTTAATAACCTGAATTTACTGTTAGAAAAGCCGCTTGCTCTGGTTTTATTAATTCTCTTGTTGTTACTTTTTTTAGGTGCAGTTTTTTATCAGTTTACCTTTTTATTATTAGGGATTTTTCAAATACGGCAAGACCATCGCTTTCATTTTAAAGGAGTTACCAAGGCATCTTTTAAGGTTCTTAAAAAGCAAGATGCCCGTTCGTGGTTATTCTTTTTCGGTTATTTTGTTGTCATTGTCCCTTTTGGTAACCTGATTTTCCAAAGTAATCTATTGACGAAATTTGTGATTCCAGATTTTATTGTTGAATTTTTGTCCCAACGAATTCCTTACTTGGTTGGGTTACTGGCCTTTGGGTTATTAGTCTGGTATTTAGCTATTCGTTTCATTTACACGCTTCCATTAATGATTCTGGAGAGAAAAAAAGCGGGCGAGGCAGTTAAGGCTAGTTGGTCAATGACAAACAAACGATTATGGTTCATTATTCGTAATATTGCATTTGTGACGATCGCGGTATTTGTTTCAACGTATGTTATTTATGTGTTACTTTATCTTCTACAGTTGAAGTTAGATACCTTGAGCGATACCATTAGCTTGCTAGGTGGTATTTTAAATTTAACGGTTGTCCAATTTTTACAGTTTGTCTCTAATGCTTGGCTTTCAGTATTACTGATTAATTTCTTATATACACAATTAAATGTTCAAGCAGAAACGACGACAAAAGTTGCCTTTGACAAAGAAACGAAACGTAATAAATTAGTGACTATCGGAATGGGCCTAGGACTATTCACCATTTTTGGCGGCTATATAATTTTCAACGCTGTTTACTTAACAGGGCTATTAGAATCAAAACCTTTGATTATTTCGCATCGAGGGGTCACCAATAGTAATGGCGTGCAAAATACTATTCCTGCTATGGAAAGAACCATTAAATTTAAACCAGATTATATTGAAATTGATGTTCAAGAAACCAAAGACCATCAATTTGTTGTGATGCATGATGCAAACCTTCAAGAACTCGCCGGCGTTGATGGCACGCCGCAAGAATTTACGTTGGCTGAATTAACAAAAATGACCGTTAAAGAAAATGGCCAAGAAGCACCAATTGCCAGTTTTGATGATTATTTAGCGAAAGCAAACCAAGCCAAACAAAAATTACTAGTAGAAATTAAAACGTCTAAACAAGATAGTCAAGGTGCGCTATCTAACTTTATTGAAAAATATGAACGTCCTTTGATAAAGAATAACCATCAGGTTCAATCTCTCGACTACAATGTGATCAAAGCGTTTAAAAAAGCCAAATCAAAAGTAAAAGTTAGTTTTATTTTGCCCTATAATTTCACTTTTCCAGAAACACAAGCTGATTTGTATACAATGGAAGCTACCACGTTGAACGATACCTTCATTTTAAAAGCTGACCAACAGAAAAAAGCAGTTTATGCTTGGACAGTTAATGACTCAGAGGTATTAAGTAAAATGCTCTTTATGGACGTTGCTGGAGTGATTACCGATGATTTGGAGTTAGTCAATGAAGAAGTCAATGACTTTGAAAAAAATCCGTCGTATGCGGATCGTATTTTGCATTATATTTTTATGCTGCCAAGTGTGGCTTCTCAATAAAAAATGAAGAAGAGGGTTAAACGAAATGAAAAAAGAATTTTCGCGAGTACTTCTTAAAAATCAATCTGATGAAATTCTTATTTTAAAAGATTGGCCAGACACATGGAATTTCCCTGGCGGAAAACAAGAACTTGGTGAATCAGCGCTGGAATGTGCGATTCGTGAAATTAAAGAAGAGTTAGCAGTGGAAATTACTGAACTTGAAGAAATTTTTACTGGACCACTCGTTTTTGATTCAATCGTTTGGCAAGGACATTTTTATTTTGCTAAACAAGCCCAAGGAAAAGTTACCCTGAACGAACCAAATAAAATTAAAGGCGTACAATTTATTAAGCGGTTTGAGGAAGTAAATTTTTCACCAGGATTAGCTCCGCTATTTGATTATTTAGCGCGTAGTGATTATTTAAAGTTAAACAAAACTAACTGGAAATAGAAAGAATAGGAGTGTCTTTTGCTAGGTCTTTGTCAAGCGCATCTTTGATTATTTTAGAAAGTCCAAGGAAAAGTCGTGGGCATTGTTTATTCCTAGTAAATATGTTATAGTAATTAAGTAATCAATTTTGATAAGTAATTTGAGTTATATATTTAAAAACTATACTTCTCCTTTTGCCACTCAACATTTTTTGCAATAACTTGCATATTTTTATGCACTAGGAGGAAATATATATGAACAACGGTACAGTAAAATGGTTTAACGCAGACAAAGGTTTTGGATTTATTACAGGTGAAGATGGCAATGATGTATTTGCACATTTTTCAGCTATTCAATCAGATGGATTTAAAACTTTAGACGAAGGCCAAGCAGTAACTTTTGATACTGAAGAAGGTCCACGCGGCTTACAAGCAACGAACATCGTAAAAGCTTAATAATGAATGAAAACGGACCACGTGTTGGTCCGTTTTTTTGATAGCTGTTGTCTGATCTCGCCATTAATTACATAACAAAACAAAGCAGAGGCCATTTAAAGGAGGAGAATCTGAAGATGACCTTAACTGAGCTGTTACTTGTAAGTGGATTATTTTGGCTAGTAATCATAATTGGTGTGATTGCGGGTAGCATATTTCTAATTAAGTATTTTAGAGGTCGGAGCTGAACGGTTCTGTTCTCGCCAATTATCAGGTTTTAAGCCTGGGACAAAAATCCAAAGTGATTTTTGCCCCAGGTTCTTTATTTAATTAGGATATCAAGTTTTAGGTAAAATAATTAACAAATTAAAAGCAATTTACTATATAATCAGAAAGGGATCTTTAAGAGAGAAGCAGGTGTTTGCTTGTCGTAATACTTTGTTTAGCAGATAGAAAAAGGAAACGTTATGCGTTACAATAGGAACGGAGGAATTTTAACCTTATTGGATTTGTAGCTGAAGCAGAACAAATGTTGTCGCGTTAAGTGCGATTGAGCTTGCCACAAGCAACATTTGAAAAAACTACGGATAGAAAAATCATTCCTAAACAAGAAAAAAACACTCTTTAGATGAATAAAGAGTGTCCAGAAACGTTGATAAATCAACATATTTAAATAACGCGCCCTGAGGGAATCGAACCCCCGTCTCAAGAACCGGAATCTTACGTGATATCCACTACACTAAGGGCGCGGCACGAATACTAGTTTAGCTGATATTGACAAAAATTACAAGAGGGAGGACGAAAATAATGAAATTTGAGCAACGAATGTCCCAACAACAAAAACAAGTCCAGAAGTTGGCCATGACTCAACAGCTTCAACAATCCATTCAAATTTTACAATTTAATACGGAAGAACTCGCTGCCTTTGTTGAAGCGAAAGCACTAGAGAATCCATTGATTGATTTACAAGTAGACACGCAGTACACCACAGATTTTCCGATAACTAGTCGTTCTTACACCAATCAAGACGAAGAAAATAATTATATGAATCAAATTCCAGACTATCATTTATCATTATTTGAGTCTTTAATTGATCAAATTCATTTGAATTACCGCGATACATACTTGCGAACATTGGTATTGTTTTTAGTAGAATATATAGACGTGAATGGTTATTTAACGATTTCGTTAGAAGAAGCGGCAGAGAAAACCGAAGCAAGCGCCATTCAAATGCTAGATGCATTAACTTTGTTACAACAGCTAGATCCAGCAGGTGTGGGGGCACGCAATTTACAAGAATGTTTGATGCTACAAACAGAACGAGACGATACCGCGCCTAATTTAGCGTATATTTTATTGGAGGAAGAGTTTGATGCCTTAGTGAGTCGTAAATGGGGCCCGTTAGCTAAAAAATTCGGGATTGAATTAGCAGAAATTCAATTGATTTTTGATTATATACAAACGTTATCGCCAGCGCCAGGGAATATTTTTGATGCGACCGAGGAATTGTATATTCGACCAGATTTAACTGTCCGAATCAAGGAAGATCGAATAGTGGTGATTTCCAACAAAGCTGGTCGACCGACATTAAATTTTCAAGAAAATTATTTCAAACGAATGCAAGAGACTGACGACAAAGAAGTCCAAGAATATATTAAGGATAAGAAAAACGAATTTGAATGGTTAGAGCGCGCAGTGAATCAGCGGGGGGATACAATTTTACGTGTAGGGCAAGAAATTGTGCGCCGTCAAGAAGCCTTCTTTTTAGAAGCAGATCGGCCATTAAAACCAATGACTTTAAAAGAAATTGCGGATGCTTTGTCTATTCATGAATCGACAGTTAGTCGTGCGGTCAATGGAAAATATCTAGAAACCACGTTTGGCGTCTTTGAATTGCGCTCATTCTTCTCAACAAGTATTCTTTCATCAGAAGAAGATGGCGAGGATGTCTCAACAACGATGGTTAAAAAGCAACTACAAAAATTAATTGATGAAGAAGTAAAAAGTAAACCGTTATCTGATCAAAAATTAGTCGAGCGATTAAAAGATTCAGGCATGGAAATATCCCGACGAACGGTGGCAAAGTATCGTGAAGCCCTAGGGATTCCATCTTCATCTAAACGAAAACGATATGAGTAAACAACCAAAGCTTATGAGTGATTTTCATAAGCTTTGGTTGTTTTTTTGTGATTTAAAAAATGCTGGTTTTTTGAATTGTAAAAAAAGCCTAAAGGAGGCAAAGTTTGCTTGCCATTTCCTAGGAAAAAACGTATATTAAAGTTACTTGCTTCTTTAAATAAAGGAAAAGAATAATTTTATAGAAAAGTTGGAAAGCACAAATGAATCAGACAGCAAATAGCAAGAAAAAACGCTATATTACAGGTTTTGATGGCATTCGGACGATCGCTGTAATTGGCGTGATTTTGTATCACCTTTTTCCCCAAGTCATGCGAGGTGGCTACTTAGGTGTTCCGATTTTCTTTGTTGTTTCAGGTTATCTTATTAACGACTTGTTGCGGCAAGAATGGGCAGAAAATCAGACCATTGATTTAAAAGGATTTTATGTGCGAAGGATGAAACGGCTGTATCCAGCATTAATTGTGATGCTTTTAAGTGCAGTTAGTTATATTACACTCTTTCAGCAGGATTTATTAAACAATATTCGCAGCGTTGTCGCTAGTAGTATTTTTTATTACAACAACTGGTGGCAAATTTTTAAAGGGTTTTCTTATTTTGATGGATTTGCGACACAATCGCCATTTGTACATATTTGGTCATTGGCAGTTGAAGCGCAAAATTATTTAATTTGGCCATTACTTTTTATTCTTCTGGAACGCTTTGTTCGTAAGCGCGGTCGAATTTTCAGTTTAGTTTTAATCGGCGCCTTAATTTCGGTGACGCTGATGGCCGTTTTATATGTTCCTGGCGCAGATCCTACACGTGTCTATTATGGAACAGACACACGTGTTTTTTCTATTTTACTAGGTAGTGCATTGGCGTATGTTTGGCCAAGCACACGTTTGAAAGAAGAAATTCCAGAAGCCTCTAAAAAAATCTTAAATGGCGCTGGTTTAAGTGCCTTAATTCTTTTAGTGTTAGCCTTTTTAACATTATCAGATCATACAAATTTTGTTTATTATGGCGGCATGTTTTTAATTAGTTTGGCAGCCACCGTTTTAGTGGCCGTCACTGCACATCCAGGGGCAGATATGAATCGTTGGTTAACGAATCCAGTCTTTACGTGGATAGGTAAACGGAGTTATGGCATTTACTTGTATCAATTCCCAATCATGATTTTTTATGAGGCCAAGATTAAGACCTTATCGGACCATGTTTTTCTACATTCATTGGTTGAAATAGCATTAATTTTAGTAGTGAGCGAATTGTCTTATCGTTTTATCGAACATCCACTGACACGATTGTCTTATAAGGATGTCTGGACTCAATTCACTGAGTTCTTACGGAAACCGTGGGACCTTCGTGAAAAAGGGACAATGGCCTTTATGACAGTGATTAGCGTGATTGCAGTATTCGGTTTAATTGTGGCTCCAGCAAACGCTAAAAGTGCGCAACAAGAGCAACTAGAAAAAAATATTGCGAAAAATCAGCAAAAAATTGAAGAACGTAAAAAAGAAGTCCAAGAAAGTGGCACGAAAAATAGTAGCACGTCCACAGAAAGTAGTACAAAACCGAGTGAAAGCCAAGACGTTCTACCCGCACAACTCACCCCAGAGCAAGTAAAAAAAGCGCAGAATTTAGAAATCACAACTATTGGTGATTCTGTTATTCTAGATGGTGCTAGCGGGTTACAAGATATTTTCCCTAAAATGATTATCGATGGGGAAGTGGGCCGTCAATTGTATAGTAGCATTTCACTAATTGGTGAACTAGACAAAAAGAAAATGCTTAAAGATACTGTTTTAGTGAGTTTAGGTACGAATGGTCCTTTTACAGAGGCACAATTTGATGAATTTATGAAAGCGTTAGGTAATCGAAAAGTTTATTGGATTAATGTTCGCGTCCCAACTAGAAGATGGCAAAATCAAGTGAATAGTTTACTTAGTCAAATGGACAAAAAATACGATAACTTAACGGTCATTGACTGGTTTAATTATAGTAACGCCCATGATGATTGGTTTTATGATGACCGAGTTCATCCAAATGTGGCAGGTGGCGAGCAATATACACACTTTATCGCGGAGAAAATTTTACAGTAGCAAGAAACTTCCAGCTCAGATGAAAGGGGCTGGAAGTTTTTTGTTATAGGAAAAGCAAATATAGGTAATTTAATGATTTTCTTGAAAACCTAAGCTTTTTTTTTAGATATCTGGTATACTGTTTTTGTTACAAGTTCCCGAAAGGATTTAGCAAGTAATTGTCGTTACTTACTAAAGATGCCTTGTAACCGAAACTATTTAGGGGGAATAACATTATGACAGAAAGACATTTATTTACATCAGAATCCGTTTCAGAAGGACATCCAGATAAGGTAGCTGACCAAGTCAGTGATGCAATTTTAGATGCGATTTTGGAGAAAGATCCGATGGCCCGCGTGGCATGTGAAACATCCGTAACAACTGGTTTAGTCCTAGTATTTGGAGAAATTTCTACAACAGCTTATGTAGATATCCAAAAAATTGTTCGTCAAACTGTGAAAGATATTGGTTATACACGAGCAAAATATGGATTTGATGGAGAGACTGTCGCAGTTCTTGTAGCAATCGATGAGCAATCACCTGATATCGCTCAAGGGGTTGACGCAGCCTTAGAAGTGCGTGATCAAGATGAAAAAGACGATATTGGCGCTGGTGACCAAGGCTTAATGTTTGGTTTTGCCGTTGACGAAACACCAGAATTAATGCCATTACCGATCGCGTTAAGTCATCGTTTGGTTCGCCGTTTAGCAGAATTGCGGAAGGAAAAAGTCTTACCTTACTTACGTCCTGATGCAAAATCTCAAGTAACAGTGGAATATGATGATCAAGGTCAACCACAACGTGTGGATACGATTGTCATCAGTACACAACATGATGATGAAACAACCTTAGAACAAATCGAAAAAGACATTAAAGAACAAGTAATCAATGAGGTGATCCCTCATGAACTTTTAGATGATGAAACAAAATACTTTATCAACCCAACTGGTCGCTTTGTAATCGGTGGCCCTCAAGGAGATGCCGGCTTAACTGGTCGTAAAATTATCGTTGATACTTATGGCGGTTATGCTCGTCATGGCGGCGGCGCTTTTTCTGGAAAAGATGCAACCAAAGTTGACCGCTCTGCTAGTTATGCTGCGCGTTATATCGCGAAAAACATTGTTGCTGCTGGTTTGGCGAAAAAAGTAGAAGTCCAATTAGCTTATGCAATTGGTGTGGCGCAACCAGTGTCTATTTCTATTAATACGTTTGGTACGAGTGATCTTCCAGAAAGTAAATTAATCGAAGCAGTTCGTAAAAACTTTGATTTACGTCCAGCAGGTATTATTGAAATGCTAGATTTACGTCGCCCAATTTATAAACAAACTGCGGCTTATGGTCATTTTGGTCGAACAGATATTGATTTACCGTGGGAACAAACAGATAAAGTTGAAGCGTTAAAAGCTAGTTTAGCTGAATAATTAAATAAAAAAAACAAGAAGTCAGCCAATACTTGGCTGACTTCTTGTTTTTTTTTTGTAATAATTTTTTTATGAAAAAGCATTTTTTTAAGACATTTTGTTCTTTTTTGTATAGAATAGCTATGGAGCAATTTAGAAAATTGACAATTGAATAGAAAAGGATGTGAACAAATGGCAAAAGAAACAAATGTTAAGTTAGTCACGGTGAGTGTTTTTGTGGCAACATTTATGACAGCCATTGAAGGGACCATTGTGTCTACTGCGATGCCAACGATTGTCGGCTCGTTACATGGCATGGAAATTATGAACTGGGTATTTTCAATTTATTTATTAACGAATGCGATGTTAACACCGATTTATGGGAAACTTGCGGATAAAATTGGTCGTAAACCTGTCTTCATGATTGGCATTATCATTTTTATTTTGGGCTCCTCGTTGTGTGGCTTTGCTCAAGATATGTTGACTTTAATTATTGCCCGCGCAATTCAAGGTGTGGGTGCAGGCGCAATTTTACCAGTTGCGTTAACGATTATTGCCGATATGTATTCATTGGACAAGCGAGCGAAAATTTTAGGTTTAAACAGTGCCGCCTGGGGAATTGCTAGTATTTTTGGTCCGTTAGCAGGTGGTTTTATTGTAGATACAGTCGGTTGGCATTGGATTTTCTTCATTAATGTTCCTATTGGACTTGTTTTATTGGGCTTGATTAGTATTTTCTTAGTTGAACCAAAGCGGGAACGGACCAAGATGCCAATGGATATTTTGGGCAGCGTTACTTTGATGGCAGTGCTGCTAACGTTATTGCTAGGTTTTCAAATGATTAGCGATAATGGTTTTACATTAGTAACATTTGGTTGTTTGAGTTTGAGTGTGCTCTTTTTTGTAGCGTTTGTGATGATAGAAAAACGCGCGCAAGACCCAGTGATTGATTTGCATTTATTTAATCAACCAACGTTTGTTTTAGTAAATCTTATTGCAGCGCTTATTAGCGGTTTCTTAATGGGGATTGATGTCTACATTCCGATGTGGATGCAAGGTGTCTTAGGAAAAAGTGCAGGAATTGGTGGCTTAGTTTTAGCGCCTATGTCGTTACTTTGGATGGCTGGATCATTTATAGCAAGTAGCTTTATGGAAAAATATGCTATGAAAAAAGTCTTAACGATTGGGTTATCGATTCTATTAGTCGGGGCCATCTTTTTAGTGGTAATGCCAATGGCCGTTCCGTTTTGGCTTTTCTTTGTAGTGTCTTCTGTCTTAGGAGTTGGTTTTGGGATTACTATCACAACGACTACGGTGACAGCACAAAGTACAGTGGAGCCTGAAAAAATGGGGGTTGCAACATCGTTTAATACGTTGGTGCGTACAATTGGGCAGACTGTGATGGTGTCAATTTTTGGTGTGATTTTAAATGCAGGAATGTTTGCGAAATTGGAAGCGAGCGCGTTAAACGTCGATGCAGATGTCATGAATCAATTAGTGAATCCACATACTGCAAATTTAATTCCAGCTGCGTTGTTAAAACCATTACGCGGTATCCTCTATGCAGGTCTGCATAATGTTTACTTAGTCGGTGCGGGCTTAGTTGTTGTCGCTCTTTTGTTAAATATTTTCGCAAAAGTGCAACGAGCGAAGGTTTAGTGGTACACTAATAGAAAGAGTATTGGAGGGAAAAGTAGATGGCCTTTTTACAAGCAAATATTTATTCAAATGTATTGGAAATGGAAGTGAATGTGAACGTAATTTTACCACAAGAAACGGTAAAAAAAGTGGGCACAAGTACCCAAGCAGCATTAACAGATATTCCCGTGTTGTATTTATTACATGGGATGGGAGGGAATCACAGTGTCTGGGCTCGCAGAACCTCTATTGAGCGGTATGTCGCTGATTTGGGGATTGCTGTCATTATGCCGTCCACGGATTTAGCTTGGTATACGGACACACAATACGATATGAACTATTGGACGTTTATCTCAGAAGAATTACCGAAAATTTGTCATCAACTCTTTCCACAGTTAAGTACAAAACGAGAAAAAACCTTTGCCGCTGGTTTGTCAATGGGTGGTTATGGCGCCTTGAAATTAGGATTAGCGAAACCAGAATCTTTTGCAGCCGTTGCTTCTTTGTCTGGGGCAGTCAGTTTATCATCCACTAGTTTTGGGGAATTATTAAAAGTCCGTAAGCGAAGCTATTGGGAAGGTATTTTTGGCCCGTTAGATCAAATTGAAGGTTCCATTCACGATCCGCTGTATTTATTACAACAATTAGTAGAAAGCCAAACAGAAATGCCCCAATTTTACCTTTGTTGTGGGGAACAAGATATGTTACTTTCTGCTAATCAACAGATGGCTCAAGCGTTGGAACAGGCACAGGCAAGTTACACTTTTGAAACTGGACCAGGAGAACATGACTGGGTGTTCTGGGATGAATGGATTCAAAAAGCCTTGGCTTGGCTACCAATACCAAAATAGAGAAAGTAGTTTTCGCTATTTATTTTAAAAGTTAACCCTTGGTCCGTCAGTCGAAATGACTGACGGACCAAGGGCTTTTTTTATTTAGATGAAGATGTGTTGTCTGCTTGCAACCCATCTAAGTAGGTTTTAACGGCTTGAATAAAGGCGGATTTTTGGTGGATGGAGTGTCGAAATTGAATGCTTTCCTCCATGTACGTTAACTCATTGTCGGAGACATATTGTTTCATGTGCAGCACTTGTTCTTTTAAATAGTCATCTCCGTTCAATACTTGCGAAACGAGCTGTTTTTCCTCCGTTGCGTCCATAATCATCCCAAATAAAAGATGTTGTAAAGACGTTACTGCTAAATGAGTCATTTCTGGTGAAAAACCTGCTTCTCTTAAAATGCCCATCATTTGATTCAAATGGCGTAATCGTTGGGGATAGGCAGGGACGGTTTGGATTTCGATAGCTACGGCACAGGGAAATTGTTGATAGAGATCATAATAGTTTTCCATGAAGGCCAGTAAGTCAGAATACCATTCACCACATAATGCAGGTTCTTGAAAGTGCTCTTCAATCGCTTCAGCCATACTTTGAAGTAAGGCTTGCTTATTTTTAAAATACCAATAAATTGCGGGCGCCTGTACACCAAGCTGTTTGGCGACTTTACGCATAGAAAGTTGTTCTAAAGTGGGACTTTTTTCTAACAAAGAAAATGCGGCTGCAATAATCGTGTCTTTTGATAATTTCGGTTCCATGATTTTAGCTCCTATTAAACGTTATCTTCGTAAGTTTATCAAAAAGAAGGTACACTTTATGATAGGAAAAACTTGTGAAAAATTAACTTGTTCGCTTGTATTTTACCACTAAAAATGGTAAATTATGAATCGGCCTTATTTTACAGTGTTAAATTGGTGAAGTCAATGAGCAAATTGATTTTTTTGTAATGGGGAAGAATTCGCAGACCAACACTGAAGAAGCAGGGAACTATTTTAAGAAAGTAGGGATAAGATGGACCTTATTATTCAACACGCCAAAAAATACAAAGGCTCGGTAGTTATTGCCTTGTTGGCGGTGATCGTAATGGTTGTCTCAGCACTTTGGCAACCAAAATTGTTACAACAAGTGTTGGAAGCAATTATGAATGACGATAGCGACAAAATGAAAAACTTAGGGATTCAATTAATTGCCATTGCAGGATTAGGACTCGTTGCAGGGGTTATTAATACAATTTTTTCTGCCAAAGTTGCCCAAGGTGTCAGTGCTGACATTCGTGAAGCAACTTTCCGCAAAATCCAAACCTTTTCATTTGGCAATATCGAAAAATTTTCAGCAGGTAACTTAGTTGTTCGTTTAACAAATGACGTTACTCAAATTCAAAATGTCATTATGATTGCGTTGCAGACACTTTTTAGAATTCCTTTTTTATTTATCGGGAGTTTTATTTTAGCGATGCTAACCTTGCCACAACTATGGTGGGTGATTGTTGCACTTGTCATCGCAGTTATTTTGATTTCTATGCTGTCCTTTTCGCAAATGGGCAAGCATTTCATGATTATTCAAAACTTGATTGATAAGATTAATGGTATTGCAAAAGAAAATTTGTTAGGCATTCGTGTCGTCAAATCATTTGTTCAAGAAAAAAATCAACTGTCACGTTTTACAAAAGTGAGTGAAGAATTAACCACCCATAACTTAATCGTAGGTAGCTTATTTGCTGTGATGATTCCAGCGTTTATGTTGGTTGCGAACTTAGCCGTTGTAGGCTCGATTTTCTTTGTGAGTAACTTAGTCAAGGATGATCCAACTTTAATCGGTGGTGTCGCTTCCTTTATGAACTATTTAATGCAAATCATGATGGCGATTATTATCGGCGGAATGATGATGATGATGACTTCTCGTGCCGCTGTTTCCATTAAGCGGATTAAAGAAGTGATGGAAACAGAACCAGATGTTACCTACAAAAAAGTCCCAGAACAAGAGTTAATTGGTAGTGTTGAGTTTGATCACGTATCTTTCCGTTATCCTGGGGATGAAGAAGATACCTTGAAAGACATCTCTTTCTCTATTCAGCCAGGTGAAATGATTGGGATTGTGGGCGCAACTGGCGCTGGTAAATCTACATTGGCACAATTAATTCCACGTTTGTTTGATCCGACAGAAGGAAAGATTGAAGTTGGTGGTGTCGATTTACGAGAAGTGAACGAACACAGTTTACGAAAAACAGTTTCCTTTGTGTTGCAAAAAGCAATCCTGTTCTCTGGAACGATTGCGCAAAATCTACGCCATGGTAAACGTGACGCTTCTGAAGCGGACATGGAACGGGCTTCAGGCATCGCCCAAGCCAAGGAATTTATTGAAAAATTAGCAGAAGGTTATGATGCACCCGTCGAAGAACGGAGTAATAACTTTTCTGGTGGACAAAAACAACGGTTATCAATTACAAGAGGTGTGATTGGTGAGCCTAAAATTTTGATTTTAGATGATAGCACCAGCGCGTTGGATGCTCGTTCGGAGCGGTTAGTCCGAGAAGCGTTGGATAAAGAGTTAAAAGAGACTACCACGATCGTTATTGCCCAAAAAATTTCTTCTGTTGTCCATGCAGATCGTATTTTAGTATTGGATAATGGACGTTTAGTCGGGGAAGGCACGCATGAAGAATTAGCAGCTACGAACCCCGTGTATCAAGAAATTTATGAAACTCAAAAAGGAAAGGAGGAAGCTTAATGACTGATTTAATAAAAGCTAGTAAATTTTTCTATCATTATTTAAAACGTTACAAAGTTTCTTTCCTCTTTATTTTCTTAGCAATTTTCGCAGCGACTTATTTACAAGTCAAAGCGCCGCAATTCGTTGGGGAAGCTATTCAGGAATTAGCGAAATATGCGGTTAATGTGATGCAAGGAAAAGACGATAAAAGTGCGTTCGTTTCTGTCATTTGGAAACTACTCATTTTTTATGTCTTAACTAGTGCCGCTAGTTTCATTTATAGTATTCTCTTTACACAAGTCGTGGGGAAATCAACAAACCGCATGCGGATTGGTTTGTTTAATAAATTAGAAAAATTGACGATTCGTTTCTTTGATTCTCATCAAGATGGTGAAATTTTAAGTCGTTTTACTAGTGATTTAGACAACATCCAAAACAGTTTAAACCAAGCGTTGCTACAAGTATTAACCAATATTGCCTTATTGGTTGGTGTCTTAATCATGATGTTCCGTCAAAATGTGGAACTGGCATGGGCTACAATTGCTTCTACGCCGATTGCGATTTTAATTGCGGTCTTTGTGATTAGCAAGGCGCGCAAATATGTCGATTTACAGCAAGATGAAGTGGGTAAATTAAATGGCTATATGGATGAAAAAATTAGTGGGCAACGTGTGATTATCACTAATGGCTTACAAGAAGAAACCATTGACGGTTTTTTAGAGCAAAATGAAAAAGTTCGTGCAGCTACGTATAAAGGTCAAGTGTATTCAGGATTACTTTTCCCAATGATGCAAGGAATGTCATTAGTCAATACGGCGATTGTTATTTTCTTTGGTGGTTGGTTAGCAATCAATGGCTCTGTTGATCGTGCCGCTGCGCTAGGTTTAGTCGTTATGTTTGTCCAATATTCCCAACAATATTATCAACCATTGATGCAAATTTCTTCAGGTTATAGCATGATTCAATTAGCTGTTACAGGCGCTCGTCGTTTAAATGAGATGTTTGATGAACCAGATGAAATTCGTCCCGAAAATGGCGGAAAATTAGAAGAGATTAACAAAGCTGTGGCTTTAAATCATGTTGTTTTTGGCTATAATCCAGAAACGCCTGTGTTGAAAGATGTTTCTATTCATGTGGATAAAGGTGAAATGGTCGCTTTAGTCGGACCGACAGGCTCAGGAAAAACAACGATTATGAATTTAATGAATCGCTTTTATGATGTGAATGAAGGCGCCGTGACGTTTGATGGTGTGGACATTCGTGAAATGGATTTAGATAGCTTGCGTTCACATGTAGGCATTGTTTTGCAAGAGTCCGTTCTATTTTCAGGAACAATTCGTGAGAATATTGCTTTTGGTAAGCCAGAGGCCACGGATGAAGAAATTGTTCAAGCAGCGAAACAAGCGAATATCCATGAATTTATTGTAAATCTTGAGCAAGGCTACGATACTGAGATTACGGAAGAGAATAACCTTTTCAGTACGGGGCAAAAGCAATTAGTAAGTATTGCACGAACGATTATTACCAATCCAGAATTATTAATTTTGGATGAAGCAACAAGTAATGTTGATACAGTAACAGAAGCTAAAATCCAAAAAGCGATGGACGAAGCAATTAAAGGGCGCACCAGTTTTGTGATTGCCCATCGTTTGAAAACGATTCTAAATGCGGATCGGATTATTGTTTTACGAGACGGTGAAGTCATTGAAGAAGGCAACCACCATGAACTAGTTGAACAAGATGGATTCTATGCGGAACTTTATAAAAATCAATTTGTTTTTGAATAAGTTGAAAAAGAAGCAAAATGAGTCATTCTCATTTGCTTCTTTTTTTGCTATGCTAAATAGAAAAAGGAGAAATGTCAATGGAAAAAATGAGGAATGTACGGCAATTACGGCGCACGTTTTTGGTGCTAAATACTTTATTTGTACTGAGTGTATTCAGAGAGAATCGATGGACAAAATCGGCACTACTTTTTTGGTTGTTGGCTAATAGTTTTTTATATGGACTGCAGTGGTTGATTTATTTTGGGGGCGAAAAAGGCTGGCTGACACATCTGCAGCGGTGGTATTATTGCGCGGTTCTTCTCCAAATAGTAGGCACATTAATTGTATATTTTTCGTTTTTTGTATAAAGGTCTCTCGTTTCTTGCCGGAGAATATGCTAAAATAAAAAGCAGCAGGGGGCGAGAAAACCATGGAAAAGCCAAATAAACGCAAAGCTGATTTAGAACGTACACGGCAAATTATTTTGTCTGTCGCTTCTGAATTATTCATGACAAAGGGGTTCAAAAATACCTCCACTCGTGAAATTGCTTTAAAAGCGAACATTACCCAACCGAATCTCTATCACCATTTTAAAAATAAAAAAGAACTGTATTTAGCTGTGATTGAAGAATTAACGTCCCGTGTTCAGGAAGAATTAGTCCCAATTGTTTCTGGAAATGCATCAGTAGAAGAAAAACTTTATCAATTAATCAAAGTTTTGTTAGATGAACATCCGACCAATCTTTTCTTAATGTTGAACGACATGTTTCAAGAAATGGGCCCTGATTATAATCGTACGCTGTATCAAATTTTCAAAAAAACCTATATCAATAATATTGCGGCTATTTTTGAAAGTGAACCTGAAACCAATTGCTTACAAGAGGGCATCAGTGTAGATGATGCAACTCGGTTTATTTTATATAACGTTAGTGCATTATTAAGTATTGAAAAAACGTACCAGCGAAAAACAGTGGATGACGATGTCAAAAAATTTATTCAATTTATGCTACATGGCGTTCTGAAAAGTCACAAATAAAAAATAGAGAAGCCCTGTTGGAAAACAGACTTCTCTATTTTTTTGTAAAATTCACTTATCAATTGATAAATAATTATTGATTTATCGATTGATAAGTGATATAGTTTATTTCGAAAAGAAGAAAGAGGTGAACCATTCATGTTTTTAGGATTTAATGAAATGAAGTATTCAAAAGGACGGTACGTCCTTGTAGTCTTAGTAATGGTCTTGATTGCTTGGTTAATTTTTATTTTGTCAGGTTTAGCGAACGGTTTAGCTCAAGGAAATCGTTTAGCCGTAGATCAATGGCAAGCGAATCAAGTGGTTTTATCAAAAGAGGCCAATAGTAATTTAAATGTATCAGTGTTAGATGAAAACGTGAAAGAAACGATTTCAGGAGGCAAAATTGCACCGATTGGTCAACAATCTTTAGCCATCCGCCCAGCAGATGACAAAAAGGCTGAATTAACGAATGTTAGCTTATTTGGGATTGAAAAAGAAAGTTTTTTAATGCCAAAAGTGATTGAAGGAAACGCATTTACTGATAAAAATCAAGTGATTGCTTCAGAAACATTGAAAAATCAAGGATTTAAAATTGGCGACAAATTAACTGCAGGGAAATATGATGAGCAATTAGAAATTGTCGGCTTTATTTCTAAAAGTAGCTATAACATTGTGCCAGTTATTTACACTTCTCTGGATACTTGGCGGTCAATTAAATATGGTGACAATCCAGCAATGGCCAAAATGGTTAATGGTTTCATTGTTCGCAGCAAGGACAACGCGGAAGTTAAAACGACTAATAAAGACAGCCAAGTTCTTTCAATTTCAGATTTTATTGAAAAACTGCCAGGATACAGCGCTCAAAACTTGACCTTGGATGGCATGATTTATTTCTTGATTGTGATTGCAGCGTTCATTATCGGTATTTTTATCTTTGTGATGACTTTACAGAAAACAGCAATGTTCGGTGTCTTAAAAGTTCAAGGGGTGCCGACTAGTTTCTTAGCAAAGGCAGTCATGCTACAAACCGCTTTATTGGCTGTTCTAGGAGTGGCGATTGGTCTTGCTTTAACGGGAATTACCGTGCTCTTTTTACCAGAAGCGATGCCTTATGCAACTAATGGACCACGCATGATTTTGTTTAGTGTACTATTGATTTTATCTGCATTAATTGGCGGGGCATTTTCAATTCGAACGATTGCTAAAATTGATCCGTTAATCGCGATTGGAGGTTAAAAACATGGCAAATGTTTTAGAAATGAAAAATATTTATAAAAAATATGGTGAAAAACATACAGAAGTGATCGCGTTAAAAGAATTATCTTTTGCGGTTCAGCCAGGTGAATTTGTCGCAGTAATTGGTCCTTCTGGTTCTGGTAAAAGTACCTTTTTAACGATTGCAGCTGGTTTACAGGCACCGACAAGTGGTGAAGTCATTGTTGGCGGGCAATCACTAAATAAGTTAACGAAAAAGCAACGTTTGGCGCAACGTTTTCAAAAAATCGGCTTTATTTTACAAAGCTCTAATTTGGTGCCATTTTTAACAGTGGAAGATCAATTTCACTTAATTGAAAAAGTTGATAAGTCACGTAAAAATAGTGAATTAAAAGAGCAATTGTTAGAGACGTTGGGTTTAAAAGAATTACGAAATAGTTATCCTCGTGATCTCTCTGGTGGGGAAAGACAACGGGTAGCCATTGCGTGTGCATTGTATCATGAGCCAGACGTAATTTTGGCAGATGAACCAACGGCTAGTTTAGATACAGAAAAGGCATTTGATGTTGTCCAATTACTAGCGAAAGAGGCCAAAGAGAAAGATAAAGGGATTATCATGGTGACACATGATGAGCGTTTGTTGAAATACTGTGATCGAGTGGTTCGTATTCGTGATGGTGAATTGACAGAGTAACAAAACAAATAAAAGAGAACATGATCGGATTGCTGGAGACAATCCGACCATGTTCTCTTATTTCTTTTCAATACAGAAAAGAACAGGTGGCTGATTTTTTTGATTGATAAACTCATAACGTAAGACACTGTAAACATCTTGTGGTAAGGCTTGCGTGTAATTCGTGACCAAATCAAGTTCCTCTGAACCACCTTCGTGGCCATAATAAACGACTAAAATAATGCGACTTCCTTTTACCAAATGAGGCAGTAACCCATCTAACGCCTGTTTAGTCGTAGCGGGTTTTGTAATAATTTCCTTATTACTTTTAGGTAAATAGCCTAAGTTAAAAATAGCGGCAGTGATTTCTGTTTCTTCATCTAGGACAGCATGAAGATGTTCATGTCCTAATGGAAATAACGTAGTTTGTGAGAGTAAATTAAGTTCTGTTAACTTTTGTTCTGTATTGATTAACGCTTCTTTTTGGATATCAAAGGCGAAAACTTCACCAGAAGGGCCAACCAGCTCTGCTAAGAATGCTGTATCATGACCATTTCCCATTGTTGCATCAATGACGAAGTCGCCAGGTTCCACTACTTCTTTTAAAAGTTGGTGACTAAAATGTAGGGCTGTTTGTAGCATTAATTGAAAACTTCCTTTCCTGAAATGACAGTATATTTTCCTTGATAACTGTTGCGGCGTTTCATTTCCGCATCAATCGCATTGAGGACTTCCCATTTTTTCAAGTTCCACATCGGTCCGATAATTGTTTCAAAGGGAGCATCGCCTGTCAAGCGATGAATAACAATTTCGGGTGGAATCATTTCTAACTGATCACAAATCACTGAAACATAGGCTTCTTTGCTCATCAATTGTAAGCGTCCTTCATTATAATCCCGCATCATTTTGGTATTTGTCATTAAATGAAGTAAGTGCAGTTTAATCCCTTGGATATCTGAATCCTGAATAGTTCGCCGCACATTTTCGCGCATCATGGCAGGTGTTTCCCCAGGTAGCCCGTTAATTAAATGTGTACAGACCCGAATCCCGTGTTTCCGTAATTTAGCCACACCATCTAGATATGTTTGATAATCATGGGCGCGATTAATGGCAGCGCTAGTTTCCTCAAACGTGGTTTGCAAACCCAACTCTACCCATAAATAAAAGCGTTCGTTTAATTCAGCTAAATAGTTCACCACCTCATCAGGCAAACAATCAGGACGGGTACCAATGGATAAACCAACGACGCCTTTTTCATTGACTACTTGTTCAAACCGATGACGAATAACGTCAACGGGCGCATGTGTATTGGTGAAATTTTGGAAGTAAACAATGTATTGATCGACAGTTGGCCATTTTTGATGCATCAATTGGATTTCTTTTTGAAATTGAAGCGGCAGGGGATCGCTAGGTGCAACAATCATGTCGCCTGATCCAGAAACACTACAGAACGTACAACCACCTTTGGCAACCGTCCCATCACGATTGGGGCAATCAAAGCCACCATCAATTGGCACTTTAAAAATCTTTTCACCAAACTGTTGACGAAGTGCATAGTTCCAAGTGTGATAGCGTTTATTTGGATCATCTGAATAAGGAAAAATTTGCATAATCAAGACTTCTTTCTAGCGTTGTTTGCTTTGAAATCGCCAAACAAAGCGTTTTTCTAAATAAATAGGGTAACTTAATAACAACCAAGCTAAACCAAGACAAAAACCACCTAAGATATCGCTAGGGAAATGGACACCTAAATAGATTCGACTAACTCCAATCATGAAAATCCCAATACCTAGTAAAATTTGCACACAAAGGCGGACCGTTTTATTTTTAATGAAAATTGGCAGAATCAATAAAATTGTGCCGTAGAACAAGGTACTTCCTACAGCATGTCCGCTAGGAAAACTATACGTATGTTCAGTTACTAAATGCTCCAAAGTAGGACGTTGGCGCATAAAGAATAATTTTAATAAAGAATTACCTACGCCAGCAATTAAGGCAGTATTAATAAAGAGCCATAATGCTTCAGCATAATATTTCCAAACAATAAACAGAGCAATGACAACGATTGCTAAGATGATAATCGTCAATGAATTGGCAAATTTGGTGTACCAAATAAAAAAGTTATTTAGCTGTGGAAAAGGACGACGAACAAAAGAAGTAATCGTTTGATCAAAGCCTTTGAGCCAGGTTGGATAAAAACGAACAACATAGCCTAAAAACATAAATACTAAAAGAAAACAACTACCTGCAAATTGATAATAAAGTTTGTTTTTCATAAAAAATCCTTTCAAAATTTAATCGCAACAATCCGTATTATACCATCAAAAGAGTAAAAAATTAAAAGATAATTTCATTGCCTGATTTGGAGGGGATACAGATATTAAGAAAGTTCTGGCACCACAATCTCTCATTGTGGTGCCAGAACTTTTTTAAATGGTGCATGGTTATTGATTATCATCATCAGGAGTATCAACGGTAATATCGCCGAATTCGCTAGAAAGGTTAAACTCTGTATCCGCACGACCATTCTTATAAGATGTTCGCTCTTTGTTTAAAAGTTGAACATCGCCTAATTTTGATTCACCTTTGATTGAAATGTTACGCAAAATTTCTCCAGAATTTACATAAATATCTCCATGGACAAGAGCGACAGTTAATTTTTTAGGCACAGCAGGCATGTCTAAAGAAAAATCACCATTTTCACTTGAAAAGTTAGCTTCTCCTTTGAAATCATAGACGCTAATATCGCCATCTGTCGTTGTTGCTTGGATGTTTCCGCGAGCATTTTGCACTCGAATATCACCAGAAATAGTCGTATTTTTGATTTCATCGAAATAGGCTGAATCCAACGTTATATCGCCGTCAGTGGTTTCAACTGTTGCTTTTTTAGCGGAAGTATCCGCTGAAAGGTAGATACCATCTGAAGAGTTAAGCGTCATTTTTTTGGCTTTAACACCCGATAGACTAACATAAGAATTTGGTAGATTAGTTGTTAATTCGTCTACGTTAAAAGCATTCAATGAAACTTGTGAATGGGTTGAGCCATCAATTACTAACTTTTTCACATTATTAGGAATCTGGACACTCACGTTCGGTGTGAAGTCACTAAAAATACCAATATTAAAGAATGACAATTCGGGTTGGTTTTGTGCACGAGTGGTATTGATGGTTGCTGTTATTTTATTTTTTTCTTCTTTGACATCTAAGGTGCCTTCAGCTTTTGAATAAAAGGCATTATTCGGTGATCGTAATCCCATTTTGTTACTATCAGTTTTATAAATGGTATAAGGGCCTTTGCCTTTTAAAGATAAGTGAAGTTCTTCGCCTGCTTGTTTATTTTTTAGTGTATAACTTTCTTTTAGCGGTGTGACTGATTTTTCCGCTTGCTTGTAATAATAGACGGCGCCAGATCCACCAATTAGCATCGCTAAGACAGCAATGGATAAGAGAATCCCTGTTGTTTTTTTCATTAGATATCACCTCGTAAAACAGCAATGTTCCATTGGAAATAACGCTTAAAGACATGTGCTGAAAATTTTAAAATTGGTAGAAAAAGTAACCAACCAATGATTGATGCACCAAATAAAAAGAGACTCATAGATAATTGGAAAAAGGAAGCGGCATTTGCTTGGGTAATAACACTATAAATACCATAAATTGGTGAAAATAAAGTTGCAGCTCCGGCAATGCCACAACCGACGTACATTAAGGCAATCCCTAAAATAACCCAAAACATGAAGAAAAAATTTAAACAGAAAATACCAAGCACTTGGAAAAATCGGGTTAGCGGCCGATGCTGTGGTCGTTGATAGTATGGAGAATCATTATCATAGTAAAATTCAGATTCTTCTTCATAGGGATGATCATAAACAGGTGTAGCCGCTGGAATTTCTTGCCAGCCATTATTTTCAATTTTTCGTTCCGTCAATTCGATGCCTTGTTCTTTTAAAATTTCTTCTGCGATAACCCGTGGTTTCCCCAATGATTTTGCCACTTGTTCTTCTGTTTCGCCTTCCGCAACACGAGCATCAAATAACGCCTTGTATTTCGCAAGAATAATAGCTTGATCTTTTGGATTTAATGCTTTTAAATAAATTTTCAGCTCAATAATAAAATGTTCTTTATTCATTCCGCTCCCTCTTTCTACACGATTCATTTCTCATCTTAAACTATAATTTCTTTTTGAGCGAATAACAAGAGGAATTAAAAAAATCAGACTAAGGTAAAGAAGCATCTACAACTAAAGTCGCAGTTTTTTTCCGAGTAGTAACAAGAGAGGAAATCCATGTTAAAAAACATTACTTCTTTACAATCTAGTTACAGTAATATGAAATTTTGTTGAAGTGTTTTTAATTCGCTAGAAAAAAAGGTATACTTGTTATAATAACAAAACTAAAAAATTACATTTACATATAAGTTAAAAAAGGAAAGTTGGGGACGTATCAATGAAGAAAGAATCAATGTCACGTATCGAAAGAAGGAAAGCACAACAAAGAAAGAAAACGCCAGTACAATGGAAGAAAAGCACTACTTTATTCAGCTCGGCGTTAATTGTTTCATCTGTAGGAACGCCCGTTGCGTTACTACCAGTGACTGCTGAGGCAACAGAAGAGCAGCCAACAAATGCGGAAGTTGCCCAAGCACCTACTACGGAAACTGGCTTAGTAGAGACACCAACAACAGAAACTACGCCAGGAACTACGGAACAACCGACAACGGATTCGTCAACAACGACTGAATCGACAACTGAATCATCAAAAGAAACACCAACAACACCAAGTACCGAGCAACCAACAGTTGATTCAACTACACCTGTGGAATCAGGAACGACTGATTCTTCAGTAGCAGAAATCACGCCAGTAGCTCCTTCAACAACCGAGTCTGAAGCAGCGCCTGCGGTTACACCCGATGATGAAGTAAAAGTACCAGAAGCTAGAGTAGCTTCTGCGCAAACTTTTTCAGCGTTATCACCGACGCAAAGTCCTTCAGAATTTATTGCCGAGTTAGCTCGTTGTGCACAACCTATTGCGCAAGCCAATGATTTATATGCATCAGTGATGATGGCTCAAGCAATCGTTGAAAGTGGTTGGGGAGCAAGTACGCTATCTAAGGCACCAAACTATAACTTATTTGGGATTAAAGGCAGCTACAATGGACAATCTGTCTATATGGATACATGGGAATATTTAAACGGCAAATGGTTAGTGAAAAAAGAACCTTTCCGTAAATATCCTTCTTACATGGAATCATTCCAAGATAATGCGCACGTGCTAAAAACAACTTCTTTCCAAGCGGGCGTTTACTATTATGCTGGGGCTTGGAAAAGCAATACAAGCTCGTACCGCGATGCAACTGCTTGGTTAACAGGTCGTTATGCGACAGATCCTAGCTACAATGCTAAATTAAATAATGTCATTACCGCATATAACTTAACTCAATATGATACACCATCTTCTGGTGGAAATACTGGGGGCGGAACAGTTAATCCAGGAACAGGCGGCTCGAACAATCAATCAGGAACGAACACGTACTATACTGTAAAATCAGGAGATACCTTGAATAAAATTGCCGCGCAATATGGTGTGAGCGTTGCTAATTTACGCTCATGGAACGGCATCTCTGGCGATTTAATTTTCGTTGGTCAAAAACTTATCGTGAAAAAAGGTGCTTCAGGTAACACTGGTGGCTCAGGCAGCGGTGGTTCTAACAATAATCAATCAGGAACGAACACGTACTATACTGTAAAATCAGGGGATACCTTGAATAAAATTGCCGCCCAATATGGCGTGAGCGTTGCTAATTTACGCTCATGGAATGGCATCTCTGGCGATTTAATTTTCGTTGGTCAAAAACTCATCGTGAAAAAAGGTGCTTCAGGTAACACTGGTGGCTCAAACAACGGTGGCTCTAACAATAATCAATCAGGAACGAATACGTACTACACAATTAAATCAGGCGATACCTTGAACAAAATTGCCGCGCAATATGGCGTGAGTGTTGCTAATTTACGCTCATGGAATGGCATTTCTGGCGACTTAATCTTCGCTGGTCAAAAAATTATTGTGAAAAAAGGTACTTCAGGTAACACCGGTGGCTCAAGCAATGGTGGTTCTAACAATAATCAATCAGGTACGAATACGTACTACACGATTAAATCAGGCGATACCTTGAACAAAATTTCTGCACAATTCGGTGTTAGTGTGGCTAACTTACAAGCCTGGAATAACATCAGCGGTAGTTTGATTTTTGCTGGTCAAAAGATTATCGTGAAAAAAGGCGCCAACTCAGGTTCAACGAATACGAACAAGCCTACGAATAATGGTGGCGGTGCGACAACATCCTACACGATTAAATCAGGCGATACGTTGAATAAAATTTCTGCACAGTTTGGCGTGAGTGTTGCTAATCTACGTTCATGGAACGGGATCAAAGGCGATTTAATTTTTGCTGGTCAAACAATCATCGTGAAAAAAGGCGCTTCTGCAGGTGGCAATGCTTCTTCAACAAATAGTGCATCAGGCAAACGCCATACAGTTAAAAGCGGTGATTCACTTTGGGGCTTATCAATGCAATACGGAATCAGCATCCAAAAAATCAAACAATTAAATGGCTTAAGCGGGGATACAATTTATATTGGTCAAACTTTAAAAGTTGGTTAATTTAAGATTGAAAAAAATAGCTATCTTTGGTAACATGAGTCTTATAATAGAAAAAAACAATGAGAAGGAATAGTAGAAAGAACCATGTGATAGAGAGCGTATGGCTGGTGGAAATACGTACAGAAGCTTTTGAACTCGCCTTTAAGTTACTTTTTTGAACAAACCAAGTAGGAAAAGTCGGTGACGATCGTTAAGACGTTTGAGGTTAAGGTGACGGTGACTGACCGTTTCTTTGACGAATTTAGGTGGTACCACGTTGCATTTGTATGTTCACGTCCTATAGGAATTTTTCCTATAGGACTTTTTTTTATCACTAAGTGGCTAGTTTAAGTCAGAATAGTGACAATGGCTGCAGATGGCAAATTTTAAGAATGAAAAATTTTATATTACTAGGAGGAATAACATGAGCTACAATCACAAAGAGATTGAGAAAAAATGGCAAAAATATTGGGCTAAGAACAATTGTTTCAATACATTGGACGACCCAAATAAAGAAAAATTTTATGCACTAGATATGTTTCCCTATCCATCTGGACAAGGTTTACACGTAGGTCACCCGGAAGGCTATACAGCAACCGATATTCTTTCACGTATGAAACGTGCGCAAGGCTATAATGTGTTGCATCCAATGGGCTGGGATGCGTTTGGTTTGCCAGCAGAGCAATATGCGTTAGATACAGGAAATGACCCAGCTGAATTTACTAAGAAAAATATCGAAACATTCCGTCGCCAAATTAATTCACTAGGATTCAGCTATGATTGGAATCGTGAAATTAATACCACTGATCCTGAATATTACAAATGGACACAATGGATATTTACAAAATTATATGAAAAAGGGTTAGCTTATGAAGCAGAAGTTGCGGTTAACTGGGTACCTGAACTAGGAACTGTTATTTCAAATGAAGAAGTCATTGATGGAAAAAGTGAACGTGGCGGTTATGATGTGGTTCGCCGACCAATGCGTCAATGGATGCTGAAAATTACTGCTTATGCAGATCGCTTATTAGAAGATTTAGAGCTTGTTGATTGGCCAGAAAGTATTAAAGATATGCAACGAAATTGGATTGGACGTTCTGAAGGAGCCAATGTGACCTTTAAAGTCGCTGGTACAGAAGAAAGTTTCACGGTGTTTACAACCCGTCCTGATACCTTGTTTGGTGCAACCTATACTGTTCTAGCTCCTGAACTAGAACTAGTGAAAAAAATTACGACACCTGAACAAACAGCAGCTGTAGAAGCATATATTGAAGAAACCTCAAAAAAATCTGATTTAAATAGAACGGATTTAGCAAAAGAAAAAACAGGTGTTTTCACAGGTGCGTATGCGATAAATCCAGTCAATGGCCAAGAAATTCCAATTTGGATTGGCGATTATGTTTTAGCAAGCTATGGCACAGGCGCAATCATGGCGGTCCCAGCGCATGATGAACGGGATTACGAATTTGCGAAAACATTTGGCATTGATATCCTACCAGTAATCGCAGGTGGCGACATTACAACAGAAGCCTATACAGGAGATGGACCGCATATCAATTCTGATTTCTTAAATGGATTAAACAAAGCAGAAGCCATCGCTAAAATGAATGAGTGGCTAGAAGAAAATCACGTAGGGAAAAAAGAAGTATCTTATCGTTTACGTGACTGGTTATTCTCTCGTCAACGCTACTGGGGTGAACCAATTCCTGTGATCCATTGGGAAGATGGAACAACCACAACGGTTCCTGAATCTGAGTTACCTCTACGTTTACCAGTAACATCGGATATTCGCCCAAGTGGAACTGGGGAATCGCCATTAGCAAACATTGATGAATGGGTCAATGTCGTCGACCCTGAAACTGGCATGAAGGGAAAACGTGAAACGAATACTATGCCACAATGGGCTGGAAGCTCTTGGTATTACTTACGATTCATTGATCCTCATAATAAAAATGAAATTGCTGATTTTGAAAAATTAAAACGTTGGTTACCAGTTGACATCTATATTGGTGGTGCCGAACATGCGGTGCTGCATTTACTTTATGCTCGTTTTTGGCATAAATTCTTATATGATATTGGTGTGGTTCCTACCAAAGAACCTTTCCAAAAATTATACAACCAAGGTATGATTTTAGGAGAAAACAACGAAAAAATGTCTAAATCACGTGGCAATGTTGTAAATCCCGATGATGTGGTGGCTAAATATGGTGCGGATACATTACGTCTTTATGAAATGTTCATGGGCCCGTTAGATGCTTCCATTGCTTGGAATGAAAATGGCTTAGAAGGAAGTCGTAAATTCTTAGATCGCGTTTGGCGTCTGATTGTTGATGAAGAAGGCAAAATGCGTGACCGAATTACCACAATTAATGATGGCCGTTTAACGAAAGTTTATCACCAAACGGTTAAAAAAGTGACAGAAGATATGGCAAACTTGCACTTTAATACAGCGATTTCTCAATTAATGGTTTTTGTGAATGAAGCCAATAAAGTGGATGCCTTACCTTATGAATATGTGGAAGGATTTGTCCAATTACTTGCGCCAATCGCGCCACATATTGGTGAAGAACTATGGCAAATTTTAGGTAACGAGGAAAGTTTAACTTATGTCCCTTGGCCAACCTATGATGAAGCAGCCTTAGTAGAAGATGAAGTGGAAGTAGTTTTCCAAGTGAACGGAAAATTACGTGGCAAACAAAATGTCGCTCGTGGGTTAAGCAAAGAAGAATTAGAACAAATTGCAATGAACCATGAAGCTGTTAAAGAATTTATTGAAGGAAAAACAGTGCGCAAAGTGATTGCTGTTCCAGATAAATTAGTAAATATTGTTGCAAATTAAGTTTACATGTTTTTATTAAAAAAAGAGCCGGACGTGTCAAAACGTCTGGCTCTTTTTAAGGTTGTTTTGTTTTACCTTTTTGATTCATATGTTCTTTACATGTGATTGTTATAACCGAAAGCAAGGCGATGAAGAGAAAAAAGTAACCAAGCGGCGTACAGAAAAAGGCGGGTTCTTTTAAAAGTCCATCGCTAGATAATGTTGATCCAACTAAAATAGAGATCATAAATAATAAAAGACTAATCAAGCCAAGAAATAAGCTAATACGATATTTTTTCAACTTCAGTTCCTCCTTTAATGAACTATCACTAAGATAAATCAAAAAGGTTAACTTTTTTTTAGGCAACTGTTAAAACTTAGATAAGAAATCTATTTTCTAAGTTTGTCGTTGTTGGTAATTGGTTAAGATCATACGTGAAAAGGGACCGACAATCAGCAATTGATAAGGAAGGGCAACAATAAAGTTCAGGCCCCAAGCTTGGAAATACGCACTTAGTGACAACGTCTGGCCTTCCATTAATAAGCCAAATAAAGACATACAAGTCACCATGCCGATAATCATGAGACTCGAAATGGTCAGAATAAGTAATAGCCGTTTTTCTTTATTAAAGGGTAAAGAAAAAGCGATTTTCTTAGCTAAGACACCAACGATGAAAACGTCTAAAATAAAAGCAACGATAAATCCAGGAAGCAAACCTTTTGATAAGGCGTACAATGAAAATTCTCCATGCAATAATAAATTATAGGTGCTCATTCCGAAAACCATCAGAAAGCACATTAACGTAGTAAAAAGCATTCCTTCTTTTTTATTAGTAGGCATTTTTTTCTCCTTTCATTTATTGAGAGTAATGATTGTTCTAGGCAGAAAAGGACAAATTCTCTCGACTTTTACTAGTGTAGCAAAAATAAAAGTTCTTCATAAGTTAGAATTTGCTAAGAATTTGATTCAAATAAAAAGGTGTACTAAGTCAGCAGTACACCTTTTTATTCGTTATTTAGTTTATTTTTGTGTTATTTGTAACGTCCTCTCCAAACCATTTTTGAGAAATTTTACTAAGGGTGCCATCTTTTCGTAACGTTTCAAAGGCAGTATTGATTTTTTGGACTAATTGATTGTCTGATTTGCGGACGCCCACAGCAAAATCTTCATTGTCATAGCCGACATGAGAAATAGTATAGTTTTTTAAATTATCTTCGTGGGAAAGATAGTAGTTGGCGTAGACGCGATCAATTAGGAGCCCATCAATTCGGCCAGATTTTAAATCTAAGAAAGCTTCATTAAAGCCGTCATATAAAATAGGCGTTTGGTCTTTAACAAATTTTTTCAAAACGTCAGGCTGACTTTCGAAGCCATCATAGCCAGAAGAGCCGTTTTGAACCCCTAAAATTTTGCCTTGCATGTCGCTCGCTGTTGCAATGTTTTTTTCTTTTAAAGAAACAAGTACTTGGTCGTTCGTCATGTAAGGTTGTGTGAATTGAACTTTTTCGGCCCGTTCGCTCGTTTTAGTGTAGCCGTTCCAAATAAGATCAATGGTTTGATTTTGTAATTCTGTTTCTTTCATAGACCAATCAATCGGTTGGAAGTCAACGGAAATGCCATAAAGTTTAAAAACCGCTTTGGCTAAGTCGACATCAAAGCCGACAATTTTGCCTGATTTATCTTGAAAACCCATGGGCACAAAGGAGTCATCTAAGCCAATAATAATCCGTTTTTCTTCGTTAATCCGTGTCCATTGATCTTCGTTGCTTTTTCTTTTACCACAACCTGCAAATAGGAGTAAACTACAACAGATAACCAGCAAGGCTAAAGAATATTTCTTTTTCATCATAAACTCCTTTCTATTGGACGGGGGCAACCGTCAAAAGATTGTCTGCAATTTTTTCAGCGAAAGCCATATCGTGGGTCACGACAATCTGTGTCATGCCTTGTTTCCGTAAATCTAAAATAACTTCTTCCACTTGTTGGCGTAAAGCTGGATCTAGCGCGCTCGTTGGTTCATCGTACCCAAGAACTTTTGGCTTCATTGCTAAGGCACGAGCAAGTGCAACTCGTTGTTTTTGTCCACCGGAAAGTTGGTACGGATAGAGTTTTTCTTTACCAGCCAAGCCCAATTTTTCCAGTAATTCTAAAGCTTCTCGCTGACTTTTTGCTTTTTCTTCTTTTAGTACTAATGTAGGTGCTAAGGTAATGTTTTCTAAAACTGATAAGTGAGGGAAAAGTTGGAAATCCTGGAAAACGACCCCAACCACTTGATCGGCATTGTCCATTTCAGCAGGATTGAAAGGAACACCATCCAACAAAAGCTCACCAGAATCAATGGTTTCTAAACCAGCCAAACAACGAAGTAAAGTGGTTTTTCCGCCGCCTGAAGGACCAACAATCGTTAAAATTTTACCCTCTGGAATTTCTAAATTTAAGTGATCAATAATGGTCCGGTTGTCAAAATGTTTGGTTAAATTTTTAATAGTTAACATGGTAGAGTCCTCCTATTTATAATATTGATAGAATTTTTCAATTTTCTTAGAAGCAACAGTCAAAATTGCCGTAAAGAGTAAATAAATCACTCCCACTAAAGCTAATGGTACTAATGTAACATCGCGGCTCATCGCAATTTTACCAGCACGTAAAAGATCGCCTAAGCCAAGTACATAAATAAGAGAAGTATCCTTGACCAAATTGATAATTTCATTTCCTACGGAAGGCAGCACGATTTTAACAACTTGTGGCAAAATAATCCGCGTGACTGTTTGAAAACGTGTTAAACGTAAAACCTTAGCAGCTTCATATTGACCTTGGGGAATTGCTTGAATCCCCCCGCGAAAAATTTCAGCAAAGTACGCAGCATAATTTAAAATAAATGCGAATAAGGCTGCATCGTAACGTTCAAAGACAATACCAATTAATGGTAAGCCGTAAAAAACAAAAATTAATTGTAACAATAGCGGAGTGCCGCGCATTAACCAAATGTAGAGGTTAATTAAGTAACGTAAAGGTTTAAACGAACTTTGTAAAATAAAGGCAATGATGATCCCCAGTGGAATCGAGCCAAGGAGTGTAAAGAAAAAGACTTTCAGTGTCATGCCAGCTCCGCTAACTAAAGCAGGTAAAATTTCTAAAATATAATCCATCATTTTTTCCTCCAACAATTTTTATTAAAAAACAAAAAAGCCTCTTGGCTGTGAGCCAAGAGGACGAATCGCGTTCGTGGTGCCACCTCAATTTACTTATCTTTCACAAGATAAGCCTTATGTAGTTGCGTTGACAACTACTCTCTGTTAACGATAGAGTCACCGGTTTTTCTTACTAAAGGATTCAGAAAAACATCTTTTAGGTGTGAGTAAAGAAGAATCCATCTTTTTCTTTCAGCCAATGAAAAAGTCTCTGTAAAGGAAGAGCTAAATTACTATGTCCTAAGCCTTGATTGCAAGTATGAAATTGTTCGAACGGAACAGAAAACCTGTTGCTTTTCTAGCGTATCCCATTAAGCATATGGAAAAGAGGACAACAGACTTGAGCAGTTGAGGCACTCTCTCAGGTTGAAAAGCGCATCTAAAAAAACAAAAAAGTCCTTTGGCTGACTAGCCAAAGGACGAATAATCAATTATCGTGGTTCCACCTTAGTTTATTCGTGTTTCGCAACACGAACCTTATGAAGTTCATAACTTCGCCTGTTAACGAGTGGTCCCGGACTTTCCTACTAAGGGTTCAAAAAGTCAACTCCCAGATGTGGTTCGCTGTTTCTTTACGTCTTTTTCCACCAACCAAAGACTCTCTTCACTAAAGGAAACAGTTACTCTTCTGTTCTCTGTTTTTCAATACTGTACCACCAGAAAAAATATCTGTCAACTCTTATTCTTAAAAAAATATTTTTCTTTCAAAAAGTAAGTGCTGAAAAAGGACAAATGTATGGAAAATCATGTAAAATGTAGGTAAGTTGTTTGAACAGAAGGAGGAGTTTTGGTATGAAACAGAAAAAGTGGTTAATCGGACTTGTTGCACTGGGCTTGGTTTTAGCAGCATGTGGAAGTGGCGGTTCGAAAACGACCTCGAAGGAACCAGCTACACAGAAAATTAACGTCGCATCTGGTGGTGAACTCTCGACATTAGACAGCGCTCATTATACAGATGTCTATAGTTCCGATATGATTGGTCAAGTAGTTGAAGGCTTGTATCGACAAGATAAAAACGGAGATCCTGAGCTAGCTATGGCGAAAGCAGAGCCACAAGTTAGTGAAGACGGGTTAGTCTATACATTCAAGTTACGAGAAGCAAAATGGACAAACGGGGATCCAGTTAAAGCAGGGGATTTTGTAGTTGCGTTTAGAAACGTGGTCGATCCAGCATATGGTTCAAGTAGCAGTAATCAAATGGATATTTTTAAAAATGGGCGTGCGGTGCGGGAAGGACAAGCCACGATGGAAGAATTTGGTGTCAAAGCAATCAATGACCAGACACTAGAACTAACATTAGAAAATCCAATTCCTTATTTAGCCCAAGTCTTAGTTGGAACACCTTTTATGCCTAAAAATGAAGCCTTTGCCAAAGAAAAAGGTACTGCCTATGGGACTTCTGCAGATAATTTTGTTGGCAATGGACCATTTGTAATTTCAGGTTGGGATGGCAATTCCGAAACTTGGAAATTGAAGAAGAATGATCATTATTGGGATAAAGAACACGTAAAATTGAATGAAATTGATGTTCAAGTAGTGAAAGAAATTGGCACAGGAGCCAATCTTTTTGATAATGGCGACTTAGATTACACTGTTTTAGCAGATACTTATGCACTTCAGTATAAAGAGTCAAAACAAGCGCATTTTGTACCTAAAGCCATGGTGGGTTATTTAAGCCCAAATCATCGCCGTGAAATTACCGGCAACGAACATGTTCGAAAAGCTTTTTTACAAGCGATTGACAAAGAAACTTTTGCAAAAGAAATTTTAGGAGATGGCTCGACAGCTTTAAATGGTTTTGTACCAGCTAATTTTGCAAAAAATCCAGACACAGGTGAAGATTTCCGCAAAGAAAATGGTGATTTGTTGCCATATAATATTAAAGAAGCCCAAGCTAACTGGACCAAAGCGAAAGAAGAGTTGGGCAAAGATAAAATTGAATTGGAACTAATCTCAGCGGACTCAGCGATTGCCAAGAAAACCATTGAATTTGTTCAAGGGCAATTGCAACAAAATTTACCAGGTTTAACAATCAAATTAAAATCATTGCCTTTGCAAAATCGTTTGGATTTACAAACAGCAGGTAATTACGATTTAGCCTTTGGAACATGGACACCTGACTATGCTGATCCCATTAATTTTTTAGAATTTTATGACTCGAAAAGTGGCTTAAATACTTCTGGTTATAACGATTCAGCGTATGATGCGGGTCTCCAAAAAGTTAGAAAAGATTACGCCAATGAACCTGAAAAACGCTGGAATGAATTACTAAGTTTAGAAAAAACATTAATTGAAAAAGATGCCGGTGTTTTACCACTATTCCAAGGAGCCATTGGTTACTTGAAATCAGATCGCTTACAAGGTTTGCAAGTATTTTCTTTTGGTCGCACAGTATCCTATCGTTTAGCTTATGTAGAAGAATAAATTGACTTCTGAAAAGTCCTATCTTTTGAAAAAGTCTGCTTTCTGTTTTATCCTTAAAGTAGGAAAATTAACTAAAAAAATCAACTATGAAAGGTAGGTTTTTCAAATGTTTAGCTTTCTATGGGCATTAATTGTCGGAGGAATTATTGGCGCAATTGCTGGCGCAATTTTAGGAAAAGATGTTCCAGGTGGCATTATTGGAAATATTATCGTGGGCTTTTTAGGAAGTTGGGTAGCATCACTCTTGTTGCCTTCTTTAGGACCAGTCATCGGCGGTTTTCCAATTATCTCAGCGTTGCTAGGAGCGATTATCTGTATCGCTATTTACTCTTTTATTGTAAACCGCAAGGCGTAAAATTGTATCAAAATGATATCTTGAAAAGCATCATAAAACTTGTGAAGGTTGATCAAACCATTACTTTTGATGTCTTTTCTCTCATATTTTAAGTCTATGACAAAAATCTCTTTGGATTTTTGTCATAGACTCTTTTTTTTAAAAATATTTATTATGAGAATTTCCTGCGTTAGACTGCTTATTTTTCATTTATTATTCATTTTTGATAATGGAAGTTTTGTTGGATAAAGTGAATAGCTCAAGGTTCAACAAAAATAAAGAAAAAATTAATATGTTAAGTTTGGGGAAGGTGAAATGCTGCTCTCATAATACGCCGTTTTATTCATTAAACGATAGTTGAAAAAAATAAGTGCCCTTGTTATTCTTTGAATTAAACTAATGGGGGCGAAAAGCATGGAATCGTTAAAAAGTAATCTTTTTTTGACCAGAGAAGCATATTTGGAAGCTTTTGAAACAATCATGACACCTTTAAAAACGGCTATTTTAACATCAGAAAAACCTGGCGTAAATTTTGGGTCCAGTGGTGCTGTCTATGATCAGCAACATGCTGAAATGGAAGCGCTCATTCGACCATTATGGGGAATTGGACCGTATTGGGTTGCTTGTAAAGATGATGTTTTAAGAGATGCTTATGTGGAAAAATTAATCGCAGGAACTGATCCGTCATCCCCAGACTATTGGGGCGATATTGTTGATTATGATCAATATATTGTGGAAGCAGCAGCATTATCTTTAACTTTATTGCTTCATAAGACATATTTTTGGTCCTGTTTTTCTGAGAAACAGCAAGAAAATATCATGGTTTGGTTAAATAAGGCACTTGGTTGTAAAATTCCTAAAAATAATTGGACGTTTTTCAAAGTGCTCATTCGTTTAGCACTCGAGGGATGTGGACAAGTGATTAACCAAACGGAACTAGAGGAAGAATTGGCGTTGATTGAACGCATGTATTTAGGTGATGGTTGGTATATGGATGGTAAAACTACGCAAAGAGATTATTATATTTCGTTTGCTTTTCATTATTATAGTTTGATTTATGTCAAATTTATGCGAGAAAGAGATCCTATTCGTGCGAAACGTTTTACAGAACGAGCCGTTATGTTCGCGCAGGACTATCTGTACTATTTTGATGAGGAGGGCGAAGCGTTACCTTACGGACGTAGTCAAACGTATCGGTTTGCTCAAGGAGCGTTTTTCGCAGCTTTGATATTTGCAGAAGTAGAGGCGTTACCTTGGGGACAAATAAAAACGCTGTTAGCAAAACATTTACACTGTTGGATGCAACAGACTATTTTCACTTATGATGGTCGGTTGTCCATTGGCTATCATTACGAAAATTTAGTAATGGCAGAAGGTTATAACGCACCAGGCTCTCCGTATTGGGCTTTTAAAACATTTTTGTTGCTCGCAGTGGATCAAGACCATCCATTTTGGCGTGCTGAACCGCTGGCTATAAAACGAGAAGAAAAGCGTTTGATAGAAAAGGGAAACATGTTATTAATCCATCCTAAAATGAAAACGCATGTCCTCGGCTATCCTGCAGGACTATGGCTTGAAAATCAAGCACATGCTGCGGCTAAATATAGTAAATTTGTCTATTCTAGCCGCTTTGGTTTTAGCGTTCCCAAAGCTGGTGCGCGTTATGAGGAGGGGGCTTTTGATAACGTATTGGCTGTTTCTCGTGATGGTGAATATTTTCGTGTTAAAGGGAAAGTTCATGATTTTTATTTAACAGAGGAGCAAGTTTATTATAAATGGCTACCTTTTCAAGAAGTAGAAATTGAAACAACCATTTATCCTTTTGGAGAATGGCATGTTAGAGTACATGAAATAGTGACATCGGTTCCATTAAAAGTGCGCGAAGGAGGATTCAGTCTACCGTTACTTGGAAAATTTTCAGAAAAAGAACTTGGTAAAGAGTGGGCTAGAGTCGATTCAGGAGAATTGTGTTCGCAAATAGTTGCAATTGAAGGGTATGACCACGCAGGTATTCTTCAACCTGAACCCAATACATCGTTGTTTTTCCCAAGAACAAGTTTACCTTATTTACAAAAAGAGCTACCAATAGGAACGCATCGCCTGATTTGTTTGGTAGGTGGTGTGACAAGGGAGGAATAAAAAATGATAAAAATCGAATTGAAAAATAAAGACAATCAGATTATTACTGGCCGAATCGATCACGAGAAGCCAGAAGCGCCATTCGTGGCGGAGGGAGACACGTTAGCGGTATTAGCAATTAAACAGTACCTTTATCAAGTTGGCGATAAAATTGTAGTGACTTATACAGGGGCTACCCCTTATTTGATGGTTCAATTAGATGAAACTTTGGCTCCTTCATTGATTTATCTAAAAGAAAAAGTTTGGGAATATCAAATTCCATTAGAAGAATCTGCTCGAAAAGCTTTTGTTGATACGGCCTTTCATTCAGCAAGGCACCAAATAATGGTTCGACAAGCGCACACGTTTGAAAAAGACAATTATCAAAATCTTTCTATGAATACACATGACCAAAAAGAATATTCAGGAGCCTATCCTCATGCGTATGCAAACGTTGAAACGAGAAACGATGCTGTTTTCTTTGCGAAAAATGCTATTGATTCTAAGTTTGGTAACCTTTCTCATGGCTCGTATCCATTTGCTTCTTGGGGAATTAACCAACAAAAGGAGGCACAGTTAACGATTGACTTTGGCAGACCTGTAGAAACGGACTGGATCCGCTTGCTATTTCGGGCGGATTACCCACATGATAGCTATTGGGAGGAAGTCACTTTAGCCTTTTCAGATGGAGAGGAACGAGTAGTTGCCACAACGAATACCGCCTGTTTTCAAGAAATAAAGTTCCCAATGAAAACAACACAAACTTTGACATTAAAATGCTTACGAAAAGCGCTGGACTCTTCTCCATTTCCAGCGTTGACCCAAATTGAAGTATTCGGTCGGAATAAATAACAAGAGGTCGGGACAGAACCGTTTAGCTCCGAGAAATAAGAAGAAATTTCCGAAAATTGATCTTTGATTTTTGGAGACCAAGTAGGTATTGTTCATCATCGAATCACTACGTTCTTCGTGATTCTCAACAATTTCGGCTTATTTCCGAAGGACCTTCAACTCTTAGAGCTTTAGCTCTTAGAAGTTGTTGAGATCGGAGCAACGCGTAGTGTTGGTTCTGTTCCCGCCGTTTATCAGTTTTTGAGCGTGGAGCAAAAATCCAAAGTGATTTTTGTCCCACGCTCTTGTTTTTAAGATAAATAATCAAGAAAGGTCGCTTTTTATTTTCTTTTACGTTATAATACAATAAGTTAATATGTTAACAAGTTAAGGAGTGATGGAGATGTGTAGTCAAGAAAATAAACAAAGACTGATCTCTCTAGGAGAAAATGTCACAGATGAATGGATTCAAACGCAATTAAATGAATGCGTTTCAAAAATTGCTAAAAATATGCAGCGTTTCGGAACACAGTTTCCTTCAGCTTGTGCTACGAATGGTCGATATCGTCTCAAAGCTAACGATGATTGGACCAATGGCTTTTGGACAGGCATGCTTTGGCTGGCATATGAGTGGTCTCACCAAGAAAAATTTCGTTTACTGGCAATGGAAAATATTGACAGCTTTCAACAACGGTTAGAGGAGCATTTTGTTTTGGACCACCATGACATTGGTTTTTTATATAGTCTATCGGCGGGTGCTGGGTATAAAATTACCGGTGATGAGCGCTGTAAACAAGAAGTGCTAGCTGCCGCTGAAGTATTGTCAGCACGATTCCAAGAAAATGGCTCCTTCATTCAAGCGTGGGGCCATTATGGTGATCCCAAAGAATATCGATTAATTATCGACTCATTAATGAATTTACCGCTTTTATTTGAAGCAACTAAATTATCTGGAAATAGGGTTTATGAGGAAATTGCCTCACGTCACTATCATACGTTAATGAAAACGGTGATTAAATCCGATGCGACAACTTATCATACCTATTATTTTGATCCAGAAACAGGCAAACCAAAACATGGAGCTACGCATCAAGGACATAGTGATACTTCCATTTGGGCACGAGGCCAAAGTTGGGCAATTTTAGGGATTCCCCTAAACGAAACATTTCTCCATTCCCAACCATTTCCAGAAATTTATCCACAAATAGTGGAGGTTTTTCTAGCTCATTTGCCAGCAGATTTAATTCCCTATTGGGATTTTGATTTTAATGACCAAATGCCATCTGACAAAGATAGCTCGGCGCTGGCAATTGCGGCATGTGGTTTATTGGAAGCAGACAAACTACAGGCTTTTCCTCAAGCAAAAGAGCTTGCCAAAGGAATGATTTATCAATTAGGAGAATATTATCGTACGAAAAATGATTCCGAAAATGAAGGACTGCTACTCCATGGTGTTTACGCACATGCAGAAGGAAAAGGGATTGATGAACCCAACTTATGGGGCGATTATTTTTACATGGAAGCCTTAATGCGTTTAGCAAAACCATCATGGCAAAGATACTGGTAAAGGGGAAAAATGATGCAAACGTTTGAGATTAAAGAAGACTTTTTATTAAATGGACAACCAATAAAAATTATTAGCGGGGCGATTCATTACTTTCGAATGACACCTAGCCAATGGGAAGATAGCCTCTATAATCTGAAAGCTTTAGGAGCTAATACAGTAGAAACCTACATTCCTTGGAATATTCATGAACCAGAAGAAGGCGTATACGATTTTGAAGGAATGAAAAACATTGAAGCATTTGTCCGCTTGGCAGAAAAACTGAATTTACTAGTTATTCTGCGTCCTTCGGCTTATATTTGTGCAGAATGGGAGTTTGGTGGCCTACCCGCATGGCTTTTGAAAGAAAAAGGTGTACGATTACGTTCGACAGATCCTATTTTTATGACTAAAGTTCGTAACTATTTTCAAGTATTATTGCCTAAACTAGCACCGCTGCAGATAACACAAGGTGGACCAGTGATCATGATGCAGGTTGAAAATGAATATGGGTCCTATGGCATGGAGAAAGCGTACTTGCGACAAACCAAGCAGATAATGGAAGAACTGGGGATTGAGGTTCCTCTTTTTACATCTGATGGCGCTTGGGAAGAGGTTCTGGATGCGGGGACGTTAATTGAAGAGGATGTTTTTGTGACAGGAAATTTTGGCAGTCATTCGAAAGAAAATGCTGCCGTTTTGAAAAAATTTATGACTCGTCATGGTAAAAAATGGCCGTTGATGTGCATGGAATACTGGGATGGGTGGTTCAATCGTTGGGGCGAACCAGTGATTCAGCGGGAAGGTACCGACTTGGCGAAAGAAGTAAAAGATATGCTGGCAGTGGGTTCTTTAAATCTCTATATGTTTCATGGAGGAACAAATTTCGGCTTTTATAACGGGTGTTCGGCGCGAGGTGCAAAAGATTTACCTCAAGTCACTAGCTATGATTATGATGCTTTATTAACAGAAGCAGGAGAACCAACGGAAAAATATTATGCCGTTCAAAAAGCAATTAAAGAAGTATGTCCAGAAGTTTGGCAAGCACAACCACGCACGAAAAAACTGGGGAATTTAGGAAGCTTTCCAGTAACTGCTAGCGTATCCTTATTCGCAGTAAAAGATCAAATGATGACACCGAAGACCACCGCGTATCCATTAAGTATGGAAGAAGCTGGCTCAGGCTATGGCTACTTGCTTTATTCGTTTGATTTAAAAAATTATCATCATGAAAATAAACTAAAAGTCGTCGAGGCCAGTGATCGTTTACACATTTATGTAGATGGAGATTTAGCTGCTACCCAATATCAAGAGACAGTGGGAGAAGAGCTACTGATTTCAGGGCAAACTGAAAAAGACACACTTGCGTTAGATATCTTAGTGGAAAACTTAGGTCGCGTTAATTATGGCTTTAAATTAAATAATCCGACACAAAGTAAAGGAATTCGAGGTGGAGTGATGCAAGACATTCATTTTCACCAAGGCTATCAACACTATCCCTTAACTTTTTCACAAGAGCAATTAGCCAAGATTGATTACACAGCTGAAAAAAATCCATTGCAGCCTTCATTTTATCAAGTAACATTTGAATTAGAACAGCTAGCAGACACGTATATTGACTGTCGAGGCTACGGCAAAGGATTCGTTGTGGTCAATGGTCATCATCTAGGTCGTTATTGGGAAATAGGACCCATTCATTCGCTGTATTGTCCCAAAGAATTTTTACAGCAAGGACAAAATGAAGTAGTAATTTTTGAAACAGAGGGAATTGAAATTGAGTACTTGAAATTTACGAATCAAGTAATCATAGATTAAAAAAATAGAAGTAGAAGCTGAAATTTATTCGGCTTCTACTTCTATTTTGGTTTTGAAATATTTCCAATGTTTATAACTAATAATATATTCAGCAACACTACCATCTGCGAGATAGGAATGTTTAACTTGTTTAACAGCGGGTTCACGAAAACTTAATTGAAGTAAATTCAATAACTCAGCATCTTCGGGAAAGACAATTTCATTTGTTTCTACAGAAGCTAACGAGAAGAGGTCTACTGAAAAATCTTTACGGACTCGTTCATACACACTTGCATAAGCTGTGAGGTCCTTTGAGAGCGGCTCTTTAACAAGCTTTTTGGGAAGATGTGTGATATGTACGAGAAAGGGTGTATCTTCAGAATAGCGTACACGCTTGATTCTATAATAAGAAGCGTTAGCTGGTAAGCCTAATTCCTTTAAAATTTCGGCTTGATTTTCTTCTTCAATTGAAAGGACTTTAACTTTTTCAGAGTCTAAAGAATGCAACTCGATATCAGAAAATTTTACATTTTGCGAAACTTTTGATTTCGAAACAAAGGTCCCTTTTCCTTGGATACGATACAAGTAACCTGCACTGGTCAGCTCATTCAGTGCTTTGACAGCTGTGATAGAACTAACAGCATATTTTCGTTTAATATCGGCTTCAGAATAAAATTTATCACCAGGAATAAAGGTATGATTTTTTATTTCACGTAAAAGGTCTTGTTTAATTTGTTCATATTTAGGTAACATGCGATTGCCTCCATTCTAGTAATCGAATGAATTAAGCATAACATGTTAACTAGCCTTTAGCAAACACTTTGAAAAAGAGGAAAGACAATTTTTATTTAAAGAATTCAAAAAAATAAATTCAATATATTAAGATATTAGGTTTACGGATAACTTAGTATGTGTTATAGTAAGTTCGTAGAGAACATAACATGTTAAGTAGGGTCACCTACATCTAGGGAGGGAAATTCGTGGAAAACATTGTACTAATTAGTCATGGTAGCATGGCTGAAGGCGTCAAAGTTAGCTTAGAAATGATCGTTGGTCGGCAAGAACACGTGCATACAGTCTCATTACGACCAGATAGCGACAATCTTCAATTTGAGAAAGAGCTAAATGAAAAAATGAAAGCCCTTAACGGTACGACACTGATTATTGCTGATTTACTAGGAGGAACGCCATGTAACGTGGCAACTAAGAATTATTTGAATGTTGACGGAGTGGAAATTATTGCAGGGATGACGCTCTCTGTTGTGATTGAAGCAGTGGTTAATCAACAGGCTTCGATTAAAGAATTAGTTTGTTTAGCACAAGAAAATATTGTTGATGTAAAAGCTGGGATGAATCAAGCAGAACAAGAGATTTCAGAAGCCAGCAAAGAAAAAGAATTAAGTAACTATAGTCAATATGCTGGAAAAGAAAATATTGTAAACACACGGATTGATGAACGGTTAATTCATGGACAAGTAGCGGGAATTTGGTCGACAAGTCTTAGTACACAGCGAATAATTGTAGCCAATGATGAGGCGGCTACAGATCCTTTACAAAAATCATCTTTGAGAATGGCAGCGCCTTCTTCGATGCGTTTATCTGTTCTTGGAGTAGAGGCTGCCGCTAAAAATATTCAATCAGGAAAATATGGTAAACAGCGTTTATTTTTATTATTTAAAAATCCGAAAGATGTGCTCCGCTTTATCGAAGCGCAAGGACCTATCAAAACTGTAAATGTTGGGAATATGAGTTACAAAGAAGGAGCACGCGAAGTAACAAAAAGTATTCAAGTTTTACCAGAAGAAGAACAAATTTTTGAAACAATCGCTTCAAAAGGCGTCACTGTGACAGCCCAATTAGTTCCAAACGATCCAGTCGTTGATTTTATGAAAAAATTACGCGGCTAAAACTGTCAGACTAAGAAAGAATATTTTTAAATTTAGGAGGAAATTTCAATGCATTTAGCAGCGTATCAAATTATTTTAATTACTATTTATGCGTTTATTGCTATTAATGACTCACTTATTTCAAATACGTTGACGCAACCAGCTATTGCTGGAATGATTTCTGGAATGATTATGGGAGATTTAAAAACTGGTTTAATGGTTGGCGGCACTCTTCAATTAATGCGTTTAGGAATTGCTGCTTTTGGTGGAGCATCGGTACCTGATTATTTCACAGGGGCTGTTTTAGGAACCGCTTTCGCTGTAATCTCTGGAAAAGGAGCGGAGTATGGTATTGGTTTAGCTGTTCCTGTTTCTCTGTTGATGTTGCAACTAGATGTAGTGGCCCGTTTTTGTAATGTCTTTTTACTTCATAGTGTCGATAAAGCGATTGATAAGATGCAAGTAAAACGGATTCCACGCTTAGTTTTATCTGGTTCTGTTCTGTGGGGACTGTCTCGTGCCATTCCGATTTTATTAATGTTATTAGCGGGGGATGCTGTAGTAACAACGATTACCGATAACATGCCAGAATGGCTAATGACGGGCTTAAAAACAGCTGGAGGAGTATTACCTGTTGTCGGTGTAGGGATTTTATTACGTTACTTGCCAACGAAGCAATATATCCCCTATTTACTATTAGGCTTTTTCTTAGCGGCTTATTTAAAAGTTCCAATGTTAGGTGTTTCGATAGTTGGGATGGTAGCAGCGATGCTTGTATTTAAACGTGATGGGGTAAAAAGCACGACACAAGCAACAACAGGAAATGGTGATTTTGAAGGAGGATATGACGGCGATGAGTAAGCATAAACTGACAAAAAAAGAATTAAATGCAATTAGCTGGCGTTATATTTTAGGAAGCCAATTAAACTGGAACTATGAACGTATGATGAGTTCAGGATATTTATACGGCATCTTACCTGTTTTAAAAAAATTCTATGGTCATGATGAAGCACAATTTCAAGATATGATGCGCACACACAATCAATTTTTTAACACCAATGCTATTTTTGGGAATTTAATTATGGGGATTGATGTGGCGATTGAAGAGCAAGATGGTTATAAAGCGAAAGAAACAATTATTGCGCTAAAAACAGCTCTGATGGGTTCTTTGGCAGGCGTTGGAGACTCTTTATTCCACGTTATTTGGGGGACGATTTTCGGCTCTGTTGCAGGGACACTGGCTCAAAATGGTTCGGTGGTTGGCTGTGTTATTTGGATTATTGCAAATATTGCACTATTGTTTGGTCGGGCCGCGCTCTTACCACTTGGTTATAAGCAAGGGGTCAAACTAGTGACGACCTTAAAAGACAAGTTATCTGCCTTTACGAATGCAGCAACTGTTCTTGGTGTGACTGTGATTGGTGCCTTAATTCCTTCAGTTATCAAGGCGACAGTTCCTTTTGTTTATAAAAAGAACGGGGTCGAATTAGTTATTCAAGATACGTTAGATGCGATTTTGCCTTCCTTAGTTCCAATCTTACTTGTTCTTTTAACTTATTGGATGTTAGGTCAAAAGAAACTAAATTCCACACGAGTGATTTGGATTATTTTAATTTTATCGATTGTTTTGAGTGCCTTTGGTATTTTGGCGTAAAAAGTATATTAAGTGATTTTCAGAGAGTCGGAGAGTGTAGAAAGTATTTTTCTTCACTCTTTTTCTCTAATTCGGATGTAAGCGTTTTACGATAATTTTTTAGGAGGAGAAAGAATGAAAAACAGGAAAATATGGGTAATGCTGGTCGGACTGTTTACTGCTTTGACGAGTGGATTTATGGGAACCACCCTTACTTTTGCAGAAGAAAACGAAGCGAGCCAAACGATTGAGCAACCCTCTTACATTTCAGATTTCCCCAATCAAGTTGGGCATTGGCAAGATTTGGTAGGAACAGCAGAAAAAAAGAATGATTCTGCTGGTTTATGGATCGCAAACACGAAGCAAGGGACAAACCTCGAATCTGTCTCTATCAATCTTGATGCACGCGAACAATCTTCAGGAGATCTTGAACTAACCTTTTTATATGAAGGGCAAAGTAACTTCGGATTGGTTTTTCGCGGAGATAAACAAAAGACGAGTCAATGGCAATCTTTTGCTTATAATCGTGACGGTCGCTGGCAGTTAGGACAACCAGGCGGTAAATGGCTAACTAATATTCCGGGACCAACATTACTAAGTGGTCAACAATATAAACTGCTAGTTCGCTATGATGGGAAAAAAATTCAAACATTCCTGAATGATCAATTATTTTATGAAAATGAAGAGGTTCATTATCCTGATGGTACGTCCATTAATGATGACTGGATGGGTGCTGTAGGAATTAGACTATTTGGTAATCTATCAAAGCTGAATATCATTTCTATGAAAAGTGGCCCCGTTGGTAGCATTCCTGTTATCGATTCATCTGCAGAATACCGAGAATTAAAAGAAAAATGGCGAAATCAGCTTGTTTCAAAAGAATATGATTCAACTAACCAAGCGCTTGTAGACTACGTCCAAAAAATCTCCAATGAAGCAACAGAACTCGATCAAACGATGAATAAAGAGCCGAACCGCAGCTATTTATGGCCACTAGAGCCTGGCAATACGCCATCGGCTGATTTAACGACTCAATTTACCAAATTGCAAAAATTAGCGTTAGCCTATGGAACGAAGGGGAGTACGCTTTACCAAGATGACAAATTGGCAGCAACCATTATTGATGGCTTAGATTTTATGGTAACGCAAAAAGGATATGATGGGAAAAAGTACCATGGAAATTGGTGGGACTGGCAAATTGGTGTGCCACAGAAGTTTCTTAATATTCTAATGATTTTAGAGGATAAAGTTTCTCCAGAAAAGCAACAAATCTATACAAATGCGCTGAGCAGTTATGTCCCAGATCCGTTTAAACAGTTGTATACAAAACCACAAGGAACGTTTGTGGATTTAGCTTTTATCCCAAATTTTGTGACATCAGGAGCGAACCGAACGGACTTAGCTTTAACTGTTTTGGGGTTAGGAATTTTACAAAAGGATAGCGGGAAAATTAACCAAGCATCCAGTAGTATCGTCGATGTATTTAAATTAGTCACAAAAGGTGATGGTTTTTACCAAGATGGTTCTTTTATCCAGCACAATAACATTCCTTATACAGGTTCGTATGGCAATGTTTTGGTGAAAGGGGTTGGACAAATTTTGGCCATTACAGCAGATTCATCTTTTCAAATGGATGCAACTCTTGTGACAGAATTTGTTGAAAATGTTGATCGTGCCTTTCTTCCTTTGATTTATAAAGGTGAAATGCTACCAACCGTGAATGGCCGTTCCATCTCAAGAGCCCCAGCAGTTGGAAAAACAGGCTACGGCTCAACTACCATGTATAATTTATTAATTGTGGCTAAATTTGCCCCTAATAATTATCAAAAGAAATTTCAAGAAGCCGTTAAATATTGGATGAAGGAGAACCCAGATTATTATTTGACAAATGCTCGTGATTTTAATGATTTACAGATGACTATGCAACTTTTAACTAATCCAGAAATTACGGGAGGGCAACTTCCTTTTACAGGCACGAAACTTTATGCTTCGATGGATCGATTTGTCCAACGCACACCTAGTTATATGTTTGGGCTAGGCTTGTATTCAAAGCGCACTGCATCTTTTGAAGCAGGGAATAAAGAAAATAAACGTGGCTGGCACACTGGTGACGGAATGATGTACGTATATAATGATGACGAGGTTCAATTTAATTCCAGCTATTGGCCAACTGTAGATCCCTATCGACTACCAGGAACAACGGTAGATACCATTTCTTTGGCAGATGAAGTTTCAGCATTTACAACAATCACATCGAAAGAGCAATGGGTTGGTGGAGTAACGTCAGACAATCAGGCAGTAGTAGGGATGGCTCTTAATAAAGACGGGACCAAAAATAATGGGAAACTTTTACCTATGAACCTACAAGCTAAAAAATCTTGGTTTGTATTAAATGGGCAAATTATCGCATTAGGCGCAGGAATTAAAGGGGATACAGAAGCTTCGATTGAGACAGTTGTTGATAATCGTTTGTTAAATGATGCGTATCAGTATCAAGTGCTATCAAATATTGGGGAGATTCATGAGAAAAATGAAACGAGTAAAAAACAATGGTTATTACTAAAGTCGGATCATTCCAATGCTAATATGGGTTATTATTTTCCAGAAGAAACAACGGTAAATGTTAAAAGTGAAACTAGAAAAGGAACCTATAAAGCAATTAATGAAGCATTTCCAAGTGATAAAGAATATGTAGGTGATTATCGAACATTTACGATTCAACATGGTCAACACCCAACGAACGAGCATTATGCTTATGTAGTTTTACCAGGAATCGATGAAACTGATTTAAAAACATATGCTGCCAAAAAAACAGTAGAAGTTCTCTCAAATACAGAAGAAATTCAAGCAGTTAAGCAAGAAGAAGAAGGCTATCTTGGGGTTAACATTTGGTCAGAAACTGGCGGTACAATAGCAGGGATTACCTCAAATAAAGCTATTTCTTTAATGAGAAAGACACAACAACACCAAAAAACGTATACTTTCTCTGATCCCACACAAACAACTAAGACACTGACTTTAAAAATACCAAAAGATTACAGCACAGTAATTAGTCAAAGTGACGGAATCACTTATGATGATGCAACAGAAACCTTTACTATTAATTTTGAAAATGCTGCAGGAAGTAGTAAACAAATTATTGTAGAATAACTAAAAGAAATTAAAGTAGCCTCAAATTCCAGTTTAATCGGAATTTGAGGCTACTTTGTTGAAATTATTTAAGATTCTAACATTTCTGCAGGTAATAAAATCGTTTCACGATGGCCATCATCAAAAGCAAAAATTCGCGACGGATATGCCGTAGAATAACTAAATGGTAAGTCGATGGCCATTTCTACTGAACTATTTTCTTGAGAAAAATGGACAGTCACTTTGCCATTATTGTTCAACAAATCAAAGTGAAGTAAGTCGTTTAAAGGGATAACCCCTTTTAGATTTAAGTCAATAATCAACCAAATACTATCAATTAAGCCACTAGGTAAGCTAGAAACAACACCTAATGAAGCATAGCGGCTACGGTCACTATCAAAACGTTCAAACATATGGATGACCTCCTTTTTGTTTACTTACTTTTAGTATACTGCAAATTTAAAAAAAAGAAATTGTTTCGTTTGAAAATATTGCGTAGATTAGCAAAAATTTAATATTCCTCTGTAGCTTCCTAGCTTTGCAGGTGTCATCATTTATGTGAAGAAATCACGACATGCAGTAAAAAGAAAATGGGACGTACGTTGTTTCAACGTACATCCCATTTCTAAAACTTAAGAGAATCAGCTGAACAAAAGTGTACTCTTTATTCGGCTAATTCTGGTTCAGTCGTTTCAGCAGCTGTTCCTTCTTCTTCTTCAGGAGCAGTTTGTGCTTCAACAATAGCAACTAGTTGTTCTTCTGGATCAGTTAAAATTTCATAGTCTTTGTGTTCAGGTAAATCAGCGATTGTAAGAGCATCACCAATTTCTAAGTTTGTAATATCTACTTCAATTGATTCTGGCAATTTGTCTGGTGTGGCTGCCACTAAAACAGTGTACAAGTTTTGAGCTAAGGTACCCCCAGCTTTCACACCTGCAGATTCACCAATTAATTGAACTTCTGCTTCGACTTCTGTTGTTTCTTTCATATTTACAGATAAGAATTCAACATGAAGCATTTGACCAGTAAAGGTATCTAACTGTGCTTTCGACATTAATGTGTTGATGTTTTTGCCATCAACTGTCATTTTAATAACGGTGTTAGCACCATGTTCGCGTAAAATTTTTGATAAGTCTTTTTCTTCAAAATAGATTGGTGTACTTTCAATTTGGTAACCGTAAACAATGGCAGGTACTTTCCCTTCGTGACGTAGCTGATTTCTTAGTGAACGTGGACGGATAGCTCTTTCTTTAACTTCTAATTGTACTGACATAACCTAATTCCTCCTTGAAATAATGAGTGATTTGGTTAAACTCAGAAACAAAACATAATGGAAAAAAGAAACTCTTTTTTCAGTTGTTCTTGTCTAGAAAAATGCTAACAATAATCAAAAAATCCCCACAAATATTGCCAGGCAACACTCATGGGAATGGTTCATTGTTATCGTTGTTCTCTCCCAGGTCATTACGCTGTTTTTGAGAAACCTTTATTTACTTTACTTATTAACCGTAACACTTATATTTTTATACGTCAAGGAATTACCTTTTTCCACTTTTCATCTTTAACGGATTCCACTATACTTATACCAGAATGGAGCTGAACAATGCGATTAGATAAATTACTAGAAGAACTTCAGTTTGGATCACGCAAAACGGTGAAACGATTAATCAAAGGCAAGCAGGTCACTGTGGATGGCATCGTGACTTTAAATGAAAGCCAAAATGTCGATGCGCAATTACAAATGATTAAAGTAAAAGGACAATTAATTTCGCATAAGACCCATGTGTACTATATGTTGAATAAGCCAAAAGGTGTGGTTAGCGCTGTCTCAGATGCATCTAAAAAAACAGTTATTGATTTGATTGCGCCACAAGACAGACGCCCTGGTCTTTATCCAGTGGGCAGACTCGATGGCGATACGGAAGGGTTACTTCTATTAACAGATAATGGACAATTAGGGTATCAATTAATTCGGCCAAATAAAGAAGTAGCGAAATGTTATGAAGTGAAAGTCAATGGTTTGGTCTCTGCAGAAGATTGTGCTAAATTTAAAGATGGGATTGTTTTGCAAGGAGGCATTCAATGTAAGCCAGCAAAAATAACTGTTCTTGCAGCGACTGAAACGGAGAGTCATGTTTTCCTGACTATTCAAGAAGGAAAATTTCACCAAGTGAAAAAAATGTTTTTATCTGTGGGGAAAAAAGTGACTGCTTTAAAACGTCAAACTATGGGGCCGTTGCGGCTAGATCCGCAATTACCTTTAGGTGCTTATCGTTCATTAACAAGAGAAGAGTTACAATTGCTATTGCCTTATTTTTTTATTGAAAAACAACAAACAAGCAAAGCGTTACCGAGTAATTTGAAAAGAGAAGAGGAACGGAAATGAAAACATTGCTTTTTGATGTTGATGATACATTGTTAGATTTTAAATTGGCTGAAAAGAAGGCGCTCCATGCCTTATTTGAAGAAGAAAATGTACCATTTACATCTGAAGTCGAGTCAACATACCACCGAATTAATCAAGGATTATGGCGTTCATTTGAAGAAGGAAAAATAACAAAAGATGTTCTCCTTGATACACGGTTTGGTTTATTGTTTGACGCGTTTAATCGAGAAGTTGATAGCGTTAAAATGGGAGAAAACTACCGAGAATATTTAAGTCAAGGACATGACTTGCTTGGCAATAGTCAACGTATCTTGGAAAAATTAGCACCCCATTATGATTTATATATTGTGACAAACGGAGTGGCAAAAACACAGTATCGTCGGTTGGAAGATTCGAAATTAATGCCTTATTTTAAAGATATTTTTGTTTCAGAAGAAGTGGGTTATCAAAAACCGATGAAAGAGTATTTTGATTTTGTTTTTGAACGGATTCCTAATTTTAGTAGAGAAAAAACAATGATTATTGGCGATTCTTTGCATTCAGATATTCAAGGAGGCCAACAAGCGAAAATTCAAACTGTTTGGCTCAATCCGACCTCCGCTCCAGCAACACCAACAATTCAACCCAATTATACGATTCAACAGCTAGATGAGTTGTTACCAATTCTTGGGCATTAAAAAAACAACATTTCCTGTACAGGAAATGTTGTTTTTTAACTTAAATGTAACCGTAAGCGAACCATATCTTTTAAAGGCAAGCCGTTTTCCATAATGGGCTCATCATAATGATGGATAAAAAAATCTGGTTCAATATGTGTCATTCGAAAACCGACTTTTTGGTAGAGATATAGTTGTTGAAAGCCTGTGCTCCCAGTCCCAATCTCCAAGTAATCATACTTTTCTTTTTTTGCAAAATCAATGGCAAAATGTAATAACTCTTGTCCGATGCCCCGCCCTCGGCTTTCTTCTGAGACAGCGATGTTTACGATTTCCAATGTCCGTGGGTGAGTCGGCAACAGGACTAAAATTCCTTGAAGTTCTTCAGTCTGATAGTCAAAGCAAATGCCGCGGGTAATGTAATCTGCCACCATTTTTTTTGAGGGATCTGCCTCATAAAGAAGAGCGTAATGCGCAGTTGTAAGTGCTTCTTTTTTGACTTTTTTAATCATAGGTAGGATTCTCCTTTTATTGATAAGTATACTGTAATTGAAAGAAGTGTGGGCAGATTTTTCATAAGAAGATAAAAATCACATGAAAAGTCTTGGAAAAGGTCTGGCATTCTTCAGAGTTTTCATTATAATAGTAAAAGACAATGAAGTTTTTGAAAAGAAAGAGGTTTATACATGAAAGATAGTCAGCCAATTATCATTGGTGTTACTGGCGGATCAGGAAGCGGAAAAACCAGTGTTAGCCGTGCGATTTTTAATAATTTTCCCGATCATTCAATTATGATGTTAGAACAGGATTCTTATTATAAAGATCAGAGCCATTTGAGTTTTGAAGAACGTTTAAATACCAATTATGATCATCCTTTTGCGTTTGATACAGATTTATTGATTCAACATGTTGAACAACTGTTAAACTATCAAGCCATTGAAAAGCCAGTTTATGACTACGTTGCGCATACAAGAAGTACAGAAACGGTGATCCAAGAACCGAAAGAAGTAATTATTCTTGAAGGGATTTTAATTTTAGAAGATCGCCGCTTAAGGGATTTAATGGATATTAAAGTGTATGTGGATACAGATGATGACATCCGTATTATTCGTCGAATCAAGCGTGATATGGAAGAACGTGGCCGTACGTTGGATTCTGTGATTGAACAATATTTGACAGTCGTCAAGCCCATGTATCACCAATTTATTGAACCTACGAAACGTTATGCAGATATCATTGTGCCAGAAGGTGGCGAAAACCACGTCGCTATTGATTTAATTAATACAAAAGTGGATAGTATTTTAACAAAAATGTAATAGTTAGCTTAAATAGCCGTCTCTATATCAGAGTCGACTGTTTAAGCTTTTTTTGACTTTTAAAGGGTGGTTTTATCAAATATTTTAAGGGATAGCTAAAAAGTTGAAAATATTGCAAGAAACAATATGATATAATTTTTTAAAGGAAAAGGAGGGAAGGGAATCTGAATGATAAAAAGAGGTGAGGTTTTTTATGCGAATCTCTCACCAGTTGTTGGTTCTGAACAAGGTGGGATTCGACCTGTCCTGATTATTCAAAATAACAAAGGTAACTTATTTAGTCCAACGTTGATTGTTGCACCGATTACCCGTAACGTAAGCAAGCGGCTGCAACCAACGCAAGTCCTCATCGAAATTCCCCATAACGAGTGCAGGACGCCATCACTTATTTTGTTAGAACAAATTCGAACATTGGATAAAGAACGAATGCTACACAAGGTTTGTCAACTTTCTCGTGAAGAGATGGAACAGGTCAATCAAGCTTTAAAAGTTAGCGTTGGTATCCGTTAATTTACATATAAAGAAATCGTTTTGGGGAAACGGTTTCTTTTTTTTGTTGAAATGGTTTCCAAATATTCGTTTTTCTCGTATAGTGAAAGAGGAGGCGATCACATGGATAAAATTCGTTATGGAATTATGAGTACTGCCCAAATTGTCCCAAGATTTGTAGCAGGGCTTCGAGAAAGCGCGCAAGCTGAAGTGCGCGGGATTGCATCAAGGCGTTTAGAGAATGCTCAAAAAATGGCTAAAGAATTAGCGATTCCGGTGGCTTATGGCAGTTATGAAGAGTTATGTAAGGATGAAACAATTGATATTATTTATATTCCCACCTACAATCAAGGACATTACTCAGCAGCTAAGCTTGCGTTATCACAAGGAAAACCCGTCCTACTGGAAAAACCATTTACATTAAATACTGCTGAAGCAGAAGAACTCTTCGCAATCGCACAGGAGCAAGGGGTTTTTCTAATGGAAGCTCAGAAGTCTGTCTTTTTACCAATTACCCAAAAAGTAAAGGCGACAATTCAAGAAGGGAGATTGGGAGAGATTTTATGGGTTCAGTCAGTTACTGCCTATCCCAATGTGGACCATATTCCCTGGTTTTACTCGAGAGAAGCGGGTGGTGGAGCGCTTCATGGCTCAGGAAGTTATCCATTACAATACTTACAATACGTATTAGGGAAAGAGATTCAAACTGTTACGGGAACCGCAACGTATCAGCAAGGGGCGACGGATAGTCAATGTAATTTAGCTTTGAAATTTGCTGAAGGGACGCTGGGCAATATTTTTATTAATGTTGGTTTAAAGATACCTAGTGAAATGACCATTTGTGGTACAAAAGGGCAAATCGTTATTCCTAATTTCTGGAAAACAGATTGTGCTTATTATACAGATGCTCAAGGCAACACTGTCAAATGGTCTGAACAATTCACTAGTGAATTTACCTATGAAATCAATCATGTGAATCAATGTTTACAAGACAAAAAGTTAACTAGCCCCGTAATGACGAAAGAATTAACGATAGCAACCGTTAAAATTGTTGAAGGTTTTTATCAAGAATGGTTTGATAACGAATAATTACCACCACTTGCTATCCAAACTATTCTGTGTTAAAGTGTGTTTTATGCGACGAGTTGACTCAATCAGATAGCTTCGGCTATTCCGTTTTGACGGCTAGTGATTGTCAAACACAACGACACCAGATAGTACGGCTATCAGTTACCGGATTTGTAACGTGTCGGACAGAATACTTTTGTGGAGAAGGTCTCTGTCTATTTATGCAAATAAATAGTGTGGTATCCCTTAACAGTTACTACTGTTAAGGGATTTTTTTGTATGAAAAGAGAAGTGTTGCACTTTTATAAGTGCAACTTTTTTGTGTTGTGGAACAGATAAAATAACGCTATAGTTTTAAGTGTAAAGGGAAAAGAAAAGAGGTGACAAGGCATGACCGTGTTGTTGTCCAAAAGAGCGATAAATATTTTATTGATGCTTTTGGATTTGGAAGGGAGTATTACCACGCAAGAATTAGCTGAGAACTTTACTGTCAGCGTTCGAACAATTAAGTATGATTTAGAAGATATTCGTGCTTGGTTTGAACAGCACGATGAGACACTTTATTCAAAACGAAATAAGGGAATCTGGCTAGATTTACCTGACTCTAAACGCTTACTGTTAAAAAATGAAATTATCGATGTCGATCGATTTGAAACCTATCCTGATCAAAAAAGACGAGTCAATGTATTGATTTTTCAGTTATTGTCAGTCAAAGGGTACTTAACGGCACAGCAGCTAGCAGATGAATTATTAGTGAGTCGAAACACAATTGTCAGTGATTTGGAACAGGTCGAACGGTTGCTGCAAGCATATGATTTAACCTTAATTCGCCAAGCGCGGCAAGGGTTTACAATCAGTGGTGAAGAAAGCAATGTACGCTTACTGATGGAATTTATCACTCAAAAAGAACTTACAGAATACGATATTTACCAAATTATGAACTATGTGACAAAGACAAAAGGGGCTGAAAAAATCCCTAAAATTAAATTTGGGTCAGGGACATTGTTTCAAGGTTGTTATCGTAGTGCATTGAAAAAAATGCGAAATTTAATTAATCCACTCGATCAAAATCAATTTGATTATGCCGAAATATTATCTATTACGTTGAGAGTGGCAATTGCCGCAGCACGTATGCAGATGGCACATACAATTGGGACTTACCGAGTGTTATCACAAAAAACACGCTTTGAACAACGGAACGAAGTACCACTTTTACTTTTACAAGAGGTGTTTGAACGTTATGACTTGCCTTTATTAGCGGATGAATATTTTTATATTTATAGTGATTTATTCGGAACCCATCAACGGCAAGATATGGTTCAATTAACAAAGCAAGTGATTGAAAGCGTTTCAAAAGAGCTGAATTATCCTTTTGTAAATGATCGCCAATTATTTACGAACTTGTTTGCACACCTGTCCTTACGTTTTACAAAGAAACATTTATTTATTAATGAATACAATCCGTTTTCTGAAGAAATCAAAGGAAAACACCCAGCGTTATTTTTAGCTATTCAAAGTGCCTGTAAACAATTAATTCAACGTTCTGTTTTGTTAGTCAACGATTCTTTCTGCGCATATATTGCGTTGCATTTTTTGGCAGCTCAGGAACGACAACAGCAGGAAGCTAAAGTTGTTAGGATTGTGTATGTTTGCTCGACGGGCTTAGGTGTGACCAGTTTAATTGAACAAAAAATTTTAGAGGAAGTACCAAACGTTGAACTCGCAGGATTTGCTTCTGTTTTAAATGCAACTGAAGTGATTCAAGCAGAAAAGCCCGATTTGGTATTGAGTATTTTCCCAATTGAAGAAATGACATACCCATTTATTAAAGTTAGTCCATTGTTGACGGACACAGACTTAAGTTTGATTCGGGAAGAGGTCGATAAAATTTTATTAGGGAAACGTCAAGGAAAAGGTACCGCTCGCTCCACGAAATCTGATGTAATTGAAAAAAATGAACGGATACAAAGCCAAGATTTATTAGTAAAAGCGTATATTATTTATGAAGAGTTAAAACGAATGTTTCAAACAAAGTTACTGAGCGAATATCAAGAAGCCTTTTTACTTCACGTTTTATTAATGACACATCGGATTACGTTTAATAAACAATACGAAGAGATTCCTTGTAATAGAGAAGTATCTCATGAACGGCAAGAAGAAATTCGGCAAATTGAATGTTTATTTGCTAAAAATGAGTTACCTGTCAATCATGCTGAAATTTCAGCATTACTTAATTATTTAGAACAACCAAAGGAGGAAGAGGATGGAACTAGCAATGGAAGCACAGGAGATCATTCGACAAAGTGCTGAACCAGAAAAGCTACAATCGATTATCAAACAAACCAGTGCGCGATTAGCAGAAGCACAAATTGAACCAACGGAATTACAGTGGACGATTTTGATTAACCATCTCAATGAGATGCTGAATCGTTCAAGAGAAGGAACGACATTAGCTGGTGTTGATCGGACGTTATTTACGGAACTAACACCAGAAACGTTGAAAATTGCACAAGAAACAACAGAAGCAATTGGTCAGTTATCAGAAGATGAATGGTATGTTTTAGCTGTTCATTTTGAAGTTGCTAAACAAAACAATTAATAGGAGGAAAAGTTATGATTACAGTAGTTATCGCAGATCGTTTAGGAAAAGGACAAAATGTTGCAAAAGGAGTGGAGCAAGCCGGTGGTCGCGCGGTTGTTGTTCCAGGAATGGGCGCTGATATGCGTTTAGGAGATGTGATGCAACAAGAAAAGGCTGATTTAGGCATTTCTTTCTGTGGCAGTGGTGGTGCAGGGGCGTTAACGGCTGCTACTAAATACGGGTATCCCGAAAGACATGGCATGCGATCAATCGAAGAAGGGGTAACAGCAATTAACGATGGGAAAACTGTTCTTGGATTTGGTTTTATGGATCAGGAAGAACTTGGTAAACGAGTAACTGAAGCATTTATTAAGAAACACGGAGCATAGAAAGTAGTAACTTAGAAAGGAGCGGTAATTATGGATGCCACAAAACGGTCAACACAAACCGTGATTGTTTCTGGAAAAGGTAATAAGAAGAATGAAGCTTTTGCAAGTGCATTGAATGATGTTTCAAAAAAAGTATTAAAAGAAACAACAGAGGTCCTCATCCGGATTGAACCGAAAGAAGTAACTATTCGTCAGGCAAAAGAACAAGTTTATACAGAAAAATTTCTGTTCTTCTTCTTTCCTAGAAAGAGAGTGATTTATCATGTCGAACTAGCTGTAGAAGTGGAAATCCAAGCCATTGCAGTCGAAGAAGTTGATTTTTTAACGGAAACAATTAAAGAACCGAACGCAGTAGTAGTTCCGTTTCTTTCAAAAAGAGGCGTATAAAGGGAGGAAGAAGGAATGGAATTTGTAATCATTTTGCTGAAGTCATTGCTTATTGGTGGTTTACTAGGTTTTGCAGCTGGCGCAGGCGCTGCTCGGATGTTTCATGCACCACAAACGCAAGGGTTAGGGGCATTTAGAACATTAGGAGAAATGAACGCGGCACAAGGAGATCCAGCATCACACTTTTCTTTTGGTTTAGGTTTTTTCTTTAATGCTTGGGCTTCGGCCGTCGGAGCAGGGGCCTTTACACAAGATGTGACCCACCGGATTGTGCCTAACTGGGCTGCAGCAATTTTATTGGTAAAGGATAAAGATGTCACTAAAACGATGCATAATCCCAAAAAAATGGGGATTGTCGGGGCCTTTGTAGGAATGGCGACTGTGGCTTTCTTAAATAGTACAGCTGCAGCAATTCCAGAATCGCTACAAGTAACAGCAGTTGCGGTGTTGGTACCTGCAGCAACGATTTTAATCAATACTGTGATGCCTGTTTTATTCTGGCTAGCGGCTTTAGATGCAGGAAAACGGACGGGTTTCTGGGGAACATTATTTGGCGGATTATCTCAATTAGTCATGGGCAATGCTGTCCCAGGAGTTGTATTAGGGATCTTAATCGGTAAAGGTGTCGATGATTTAGGGTGGACCCGAATGACACGCGGCATGCTTGGTGCCATTATCTTATTATTTATTTTAAGTGGCTTCTTCCGAGGGTTCGACTTAGAAATGATCGAAAGTTTCCGCTTGTCTATTCCTCAATGGTTAAATAATTTACACAATGTCTTCACCGTTAAATAGAAAAAAGGAGGTCTCATAGATGGAACAGCAAGAAAAAAATGAATGGGCACAACAAGAACAAGAAATTCAAGAAGGTTTAAAAGGCAAAAGTTTTTGGTATGCTGATTGGGGCTTTCCCATTTTAGTCGGGATTATGTCAGCGGCAATTTTTGCAGGAACACATATGTATGTAGTTTATGGTGTGGGCGCCTTTAATGAAGTTTCAATTGTTGCGATGCTAAAAGCTGGTTTAGATGGTGGTTCTTATGGCGCTGCCGCAGCATTTGGTGCAAGTTTCCTGTTTGCACGAATTTTAGAAGGTTCTTTAGTCGGGATTTTAGATTTAGGTGGCTCAATTTTAACGGGGATCGGGATTGGCGTACCTGCAATTTTCCTCAGCATGGGTATTAAAGCACCTGTAGAAAACTTTGGCTTAGCACTTTTAACAGGTGCGCTACTAGGGTTAGCAGTTGGTGGCGTAATTGTGTTGATTCGGAAATTTACTATCAATCAAGGAAATTCCACTTTTGGTGCGGATGTGATGATGGGTGCTGGTAATGCCTCAGGACGTTTCTTAGGTCCATTAATTATTTTGAGTGCGGCGGGAGCTTCGATTCCTATTGGGATTGGTGCCACATTAGGCGCTTTAGGTTTTTACATTTGGAAAAAGCCAATCGCTGGGGGCGCAATTTTAGGCGCAATGATTTTTGGTGCAATATTCCCGGTTTCTTTATAATCAGAAAAAGCCTTTTGTTTTGCACTTTCTCTGTCATGAATAAGAATAAGCGTTTACATTATAATGTTACTATGTTATTATAAATGCGAAATAATTATTATTTTTATTAGTTGAACGGAGGAATTAACAAATGAATGGTTTTGTACAGTGGATGGAAGTTAAGTTAATGCCGATTGCGAATAAATTTGGTTCGCAACGCCATATGACAGCGATTAGAAAAGGATTAATTGCAACGATGCCTTTAACAATTGTGGGCTCATTCTTTACAATTTTTCAAAATATTCCAATTGAGGCATACACAAAATTGATTGAACCTTATCAAGCAATTTTAGATATTCCTTCCCGCTATACGATGGGGTTACTTGCACTTTATGCAACATTTGGGATTGCTTCATCATTGGCCAAAAGTTATAAGCTTGACTCTTTGACGTGCGGAATTTTAGCATTAATGGCCTTTTTAGTAACAGCGGCACCACCAACACGTGTCTTTGAAGATGTTGACAACGTCATTACAGCAGGGCGCTATATTAATTTAGCAAATTTAGGTTCAGCTTCTTTATTTGGTGCGATTGTAACAGCGCTGTTATCTGTTGAAATTTATCGCTTCTTTATTGAAAAAGATATTATGATTAAGATGCCAGATGGCGTACCGCCTGAAGTGTCAAATTCATTTATTGCGTTAATTCCAGGAGCAGTTATTCTTTTATTATTCTGGGTTATTCGCCACGTAATTGGTTTTGATTTGAATGGTTTCTTGAGTACGTTATTAATGCCACTTAAAGGTATCCTTGCTGGTAACAGTTTATTTGGCGGCTTACTAACAGTCTTCTTAATCTGTTTCTTCTGGGTTTTAGGGATTCATGGTCCAGCGATTATGGGCCCAGTTATTCGTCCTTTCTGGGATATGTCGATTGCAGAAAACCTTGAAGCTTTTACCAATGGCGCAAACGTTCATCAGTTACCTAATATTTTTACAGAACAGTTTTTACAATGGTTTATCTGGATTGGTGGCGCTGGAACTACGCTTTCTTTAGTTGTTTTAATGATGTTTTCTAAATCAACGTATCTGAAAAGTCTTGGCCGTTTATCGTTCTTACCAGGCTTGTTTAATATTAATGAACCAGTTATTTTCGGAACGCCTATCGTAATGAATCCTATTTTAGGTATTCCGTTTATCGTGGCACCGTTAATTACCACAACGTTATCTTATTTCTTAACAGTCGCTAATATAATTCCGATGATGGCTGCACGTTTAGCGTTTGCAATTCCAGCACCAATTGCTGCTTGGATGAGTACCAATTGGAGTTTTTCGGCCGCAGTATTAGTGATTGTTAACTTCTTAATTACAATGGCTATCTACTATCCATTTTTCAAAGTTTATGAAAAACAACAATTGGATAAAGAAGCAGAAGAATTAGCAGCTGAACAAGCAGCGAAAAATTAAAAAATGTTAGGGCGGGTGTTCTGATATGAATATCCTGCCCCTTCTAAGTCAGAGAAGAAAGTCAGGAGCGTATAAGATGATTATTTGGTTCATTTTCTTTTTTATCGTTAGTCAAATTATTATAGAAAAAGGGCAGTTGCCTACTGTTGTTTATCAATTTGGTTTGGTAAAGACGTTGGTTTTTACGGCAGTTTGTATTACTCTTTCCATGATAATTGGCGGATTTCTAAATCAACCAGTATTGCTCGTTGGCTCTACAACAATCCTGTGTAGCTCGGTGATTGCTTGGAAATTTCGAAATAAATTTGAAAATAGCGGAGTGTGAGAACGAAGATGAAAAGAGCATTAGGTGTATCAGTTTATCCAGATCATAGTGATATCAATCAAGATAAAGCGTATTTAAAAAAAGCCAGCGAATGTGGGTTTACTCGAATTTTTATGAGTATGTTAGAAGTGACCGATGGCAAAGAAGCGGTTCAGAAAAAATTTAAAGAATTAATTAGTTATGCGAAAAATTTAGGATTTGAAACAATTTTAGATGTCGTTCCAAGTATCTTTGATGAATTGGAAATTTCATATGATGATTTGACTTTTTTCAGCGAATTAGGAGCTGACGGGATTCGGTTGGATACAGGTTTTGATGGAAATAAAGAAGCTATGTTGACGTTTAATCCATTCGGCGTGGCTATTGAGCTGAATATGAGTAATGATGTTGCTTATCTTGATAACATTTTGACGTATGAAGCGAATCGACCTTTCTTATATGGTTGTCATAACTTTTATCCACAAGCGGGAACTGCATTGCCGTATGATTTCTTTGAAAAATGTAGCATCCGTTTTAAAGAGGAAGGTATTCGGACAGCTGCTTTTATTTCATCACAGGTAGGTGAAATTGGTCCTTGGGATGTGAATGATGGGCTACCTACTTTAGAAATGCATAGACAGTTGCCAGTCACTGTTCAAGCTAAACATTTATTTGCAACAAATTTAATTGATGATGTTGTTATTGGAAATGCTTATGCTTCCAACGAAGAATTAGAAGCATTGGGTCAGTTGAATCGTTATCAAACAGAATTGACCATTGTTTTTGAAGAAGCGACTTCTGAAATTGAAAAAGAAATCGTAACAAAAAATCAACATTTTCGCCGTGGAGATATCACTCATCAGATGATTCGTTCCACAGAAGTGCGTAAAAAATATAAAAATGAAGCTAATCCCCCACATGATAATCAAGCAATGCTACAACCTGGAGATGTTGTTGTGGGAAATGATGCATTTGGAAAATACAAAAATGAATTACAAGTCGTTTTAGAACCACATCAAGACTCACGCAAAAATCGAGTAGGGCGTATTATAGAAGAAGAACTTGTATTATTAGAATTCATTAAGCCTTGGACAAAATTTAGATTTATAGAAAAGTAGGGAAGAATATGGACTACGATTTACTTATAAAAAATGGACAGACAGTAGATGGTATGCCTGTTGAAATTGCAATTAAAGAGAAAAAAATAGCTGCTGTTGCAGCAACTATTTCAGGTTCTGCAAAAGAAACTATCCACTTAGAACCAGGTACTTATGTATCCGCAGGCTGGATAGATGATCACGTTCATTGTTTTGAAAAAATGGCTCTTTATTATGATTATCCAGATGAAATTGGGGTCAAAAAGGGTGTTACGACAGTGATTGATGCTGGGACAACAGGTGCTGAAAACATTCATGAATTTTATGACTTAGCGCAGCAAGCAAAAACAAATGTTTTTGGATTAGTCAATATTTCTAAATGGGGCATCGTTGCTCAGGACGAACTCGCAGATTTAAGTAAAGTACAAGCGAGTTTAGTCAAAAAAGCGATTCAAGAATTACCAGATTTTGTTGTAGGGATTAAAGCCCGTATGAGTAGGACCGTTATTGGCGATAACGGCATTACGCCTTTAGAATTGGCCAAACAGATTCAGCAAGAGAACCAAGAAATTCCCTTAATGGTTCACATTGGATCAGCACCGCCTCATTTAGATGAAATTTTAGCCTTGATGGAAAAAGGGGATGTCCTAACCCATTGTTTTAATGGGAAAGAAAATGGCATCTTAGACCAAGCAACGGATAAAATAAAAGATTTCGCTTGGCAAGCGTACAACAAAGGAGTCGTATTTGATATCGGGCATGGTACGGATAGTTTCAATTTTCACGTAGCTGAAACAGCGTTGCGCGAGGGAATGAAAGCTGCATCAATTAGCACAGATATCTACATCCGTAACCGAGAAAATGGTCCTGTTTATGATTTAGCCACAACGATGGAAAAACTCCGTGTGGTCGGCTATGATTGGCCAGAAATTATTGAAAAGGTAACCAAGGCTCCTGCTGAGAATTTCCATTTAGCTCAAAAAGGCACGTTGGAAATAGGTAAAGATGCTGATTTAACGATTTTCACGATTCAAGCAGAAGAAAAAACATTGACTGATTCTAATGGATTGACACGAGTAGCCAAAGAGCAAATTCGCCCAATCAAAACAATTATTGGAGGACAAATCTATGACAATTAGTTACGAAAAATTCCACTTAAAAGAAGTCATCAACGCTTCTGGGAAAATGACCATTCTAGGTGTCTCCAAAGTTTCGGAGGCAGTCCTAGCGGCTCAACGATTCGGCGGCGAACATTTCTTTGAAATGAGTGAACTTAGTGTGCAAACAGGAGCTTTTTTAGCCAAATTGTTGAAGGTAGAAGATGCCCAAATCGTTTCCTCGGCTTCGGCGGGGATTGCCCAATCGGTGGCTGCCTTGATTGGAAAAGGCAGCTTGTACCACGTGTATCATCCCTATACAGAAAAGATCGAACAGCGAGAGATTGTTTTACCTAAAGGGCACAACGTGGACTACGGCACGCCTGTAGAAGTCATGGTAGCGCAAGGCGGCGGCCAAGTAGTGGAAGCTGGCTACGCCAACATGTGCAGTCCAGAACACGTGGAAATGATGATTTCCGAAAAAACAGCGGCCATTCTATACATCAAAAGCCATCATACCGTGCAAAAAAGTATGCTGACGGTGGCCGAAGCGGCCAAAGTGGCGCAACGCCACAAGGTGCCGCTAATTGTTGACGCGGCAGCAGAAGAAGATCTTTTCAAATACACTGAAGCAGGCGCTGATTTGGTGATTTACAGCGGCGCCAAAGCAATTGAAGGGCCAAGTGCCGGTTTAGTGGTCGGGAAAAAAGAATACATTGACTGGGTGCGCCTACAAGGCAAAGGCATTGGTCGAGCAATGAAAATTGGCAAAGACAATATCCTAGGTTTTACCCAAGCAGTGGAAGAATACTTGGCACATGGCAGTGAATCAGGGGCTTCGATGCAAGAGCGCTTAAAACCGTTTGTTGAAGCCATCAACAACCTGTCAGATTTAACCGCTAAAATCGTCCAGGATGGCGCCGGACGAGACATTTATCGCGCCAGTGTCAAAGTGGACGGCAGAAAAACCGCCAAGGAAGTCATCCAAGCGTTAAAAGCAGAAAGTCCAGCCATTTATACGCGAGAATATCAAGCCAACAATGGCATCATTGAATTTGACATTCGTTCTGTCAATCAAGAAGAAATGAACAAAATCGTGCAACGATTACAAGAAATTATGGAGACAAAGGAGAAATAAGTCATGTCATTAAAACCTAATTATTTAGAAGAACGCATTTGTTTAAACGTCTTAGCCAATTCAGTAGAAAATGCCCAAGCCTGTTATGAAGCAGCAGAAGGGCATGTTGTGTTAGGCGTCCTTTCAAAAAACTATGAAACCGATGAAGCAGCCATTGACGATATGAAAAAATACCAAGCAGCAACCAACAACGCTTTATCTGTCGGCTTAGGGGCTGGCGATCCTAATCAAAGTCAAATGGTGGCTCGCTTATCAGAAGTTCTACAACCGCAACACGTGAACCAAGTCTTCACAGGTGTCGGCGCTTCGCGGGCCTTACTTCGTCAAGACGAAACAGTGATTAATGGCTTGGTTTCACCCACAGGCAAAGTTGGCTATGTCAACATTGCGACAGGTCCGTTAAGCTCGGGTGCGCCAGCGGCAGAAGTACCTATCGAAACTGCCATCAAATTGTTGAAAGACATGGGGGGCAGTTCCATTAAATATTTCCCGATGAAAGGCTTGGCTCACAAAGAAGAATACCAAGCAGTAGCAGCAGCTTGTGCCAAGTATGACTTTTATTTAGAGCCAACAGGGGGCATTGATTTAGAAAACTTTGAAGAAATTGTTCAAATTGCGGTGGATGCCGGCGTTAAAAAAATCATTCCTCATGTCTACAGCTCAATTATCGATCAAGAAACAGGGGACACTAGAACAGAAGACGTGAAAACGTTACTAACCATGATGAAAAACACATTGAATAAGTAGGTGGCAAAGATGAAAATTGCTGCGTTTGGTGAAGTCATGCTTCGTTTCACTCCGCCAGAGTATCTAATGTTAGAACAAACAGAGCAGTTAAGAATGAACTTTGTAGGGACTGGCGTAAATCTCTTAGCAAATTTGGCTCATTTTCAACTAGAAACAGCATTGATTACGAAATTACCTGCCAATCGTCTTGGTGAAGCTGGCAAAGCAGCGCTAAGGAAGTTAGGAATTTCAGATCAATGGGTAGGAGAAAAGGGCGATCATATTGGTAGTTTTTTTGCAGAAATGGGTTATGGAATCCGCCCCACACAAGTAACTTATCAAAATCGCCATCAGAGTGCTTTTGGCATCAGCGAGGCGAAGGACTACGATTTTGAGGCCTTTTTAGCGGAAGTAGATATGGTGCATATTTGTGGTATTTCGTTAAGTTTAACTGAAAAAACTCGTGATGCTGCTTTGATACTTGCTCAAAAGGCGCATGCCTGTCAAAAGAAAGTTTGTTTTGACTTTAATTATCGACCTAGTTTGAATACAGCAAATAGCGCACTCTTTATGCGTCAACAGTACGAACGCATTTTACCTTATTGTGATATTGTTTTTGGCAGTCGACGTGATTTGGTCGAGCTATTGGGTTTCATTCCGCGAGAAGATTTAGAAGGTGAGGCACAAGAAACTGAACTGATTCAGCGTTTCATGTCTCAATACAATTTGGAATGGTTTGCTGGGACAACGAGAAGTCATTCCCAAAATCAAAACTACTTAAGTGGGTATTTATATACCCAAAATGAGTACCAACAGAGTGAAAAAAGACCGCTTCTTAATCTTGATCGAATTGGTGCTGGTGATGCTTATGCGGCGGGGATTTTATATGGTTATAGCCAAAATTGGTCGTTAGAAAAGGCAGTTACCTTTGCCACAGTCAATGGGGTCCTTGCACATACGATTCAAGGAGATATTCCTTTGACAACGGTTAAACAAGTGAATCACGTTCTTGAGCATCCGAATCTTGATTTAATTCGTTAAAGAAGAAAACCAGAAGAAAAGTCGTGTGTGGCTTTTCTTCTGGTCTTTTTTTCATTATAATTAAAAGAAACAGATTGCAAAGGAGGCAGCAGGATGAGTGTTGCACATCTTTTAACAGTTTTAGAAAATGATGAATTTATTGAACGGATTCAAAAACGACCAGAAGCGTTCATTGGAACGACTGGCTTAGTCGGCTTAGAGAATTTACTTGTTCAGACAATTAACGGTTTATTAGAGTTTTTCATTGAAAAGAATCAAGGGAAAATTGCTATACAGTTATCGCGTCAACAAATCTCTTTTCAGGTATCTTCCACACGACCACTTGTTTTTGAACAAAAGCAAGTCGATTTAGAACCACCTTTTCTGTATTTATCTGTTTTACAAGCCTTCTCAAAACAAGTAGGAATCAGTATCGATCAAGAAAAACAGCGGACTATTTTTATTTACCATCAAGGGCAATTGAAAAAACGATTATTATTACCTATTGAAGAAACCCAGGAACGAATTGAAGTCTTGTTTTGGCCAGATACGCAAATTTTTGGTACAGAATCGCTTTCTTATATGCGTGTTTTACAACAATGTCAACAGATTGCCATGTTGAATCCAGGCTTAAAGATTCTCTTAACACAAGAAGAGGAACAAAAAAATCTTTGTTATTACCCTAAAGGTTTAAGTAATTATTTATTTGAAAAAGATAACCCATTAACTAGAAAAGCCGCACCGATTATTCAAGCCAAGCAAACAGAATTGGCCCTTGTTCAATTTATTTTGAGTAAAAATCATGCACCGCAAGTGCAAAAAACATTTGTTAATGGGCATTATCCTAGTCTTGGTGGAACCCACTATGAGGGTTTTCTTGATGGCGTAGTGGCCGCCTTTAATCAATTTTTAGAGGAGCAACATTATTCATTATCTGTGACAGCAGATAGTTTTTTAGCAGAATTTGATTTTGTTTTAGCCATTACGATACCAAAGCCCCGCTACACTGATGCAACGAAAACCATTTTAAGAAATACAGAGTTATATGAAGTGGTTAAAGAAGTCGTTTTTGACGAATTACAACACTACTTTCAACGTCATCCCAAATGGTTAGAGCAAGGAAGAATCGAGGGAAATGAATGAAAATTTTTGTCGATGGCGATGGTTCACCTGTGAAAGAGACGGTTATTGAAGTCGCTGTAGAGAAAGCTTTGGATGTGGTGATTGTTACTAGTGTAGATCATTATTCCTTAAAAGATTATCCAGAAAATGTCTCTTTTGTGTATGTTGATAAAGGAGCGGATGCTGCTGATTTTAAAATTGTGCAGTTAATAAAAAAAGGGGATCTTTTAATTACACAAGATTATGGCTTAGCTTCCTTGGTTTTGCCAAAGGGAGTGTCAGTTTTACATCAACTAGGTTATCAATATACGAAAGAAAATATTGATGGCTTGTTAGAACAACGCTATTTTAGTGGCCAAATTCGGCGAAAAGGTGGCCGAACGAAAGGACCTAAACCTTTTACAGACCAAGATAGAATAACGTTTAAACAAGCCCTTATTGAGCTGGTGGAACGGAGTCTTTAGCAAGGAAAAGGCAAGCAAAGAATTTAGCCTTCACTAAATTTGCTTCTATTATGAAACTGGGTTTTATGCTAAAATAAGTAAGGATAATTTGAAAAATAATTTTTTCTAAAAGACAGGAAAGAAACTAGGAGGACAAGCATTTGAAGATTATTTTGTTGTATGGCGGCAGAAGTGAAGAGCACGATGTGTCTGTTTTGTCTGCATATTCCGTTTTAAATGCAATCTATTATAAATATTATCAAGTACAGTTAGTCTTTATTAGTAAAGACGGTCAATGGGTAAAAGGCCCTCTCTTATCTGAACGACCACAAAATAAAGAAGTTTTACATTTAACTTGGGCACAAACACCTGAAGAAACAGGCGAATTTTCAGGAAAACGAATCAGTCCTTCGGAAATTTATGAAGAAGAAGCGATTGTTTTCCCTGTTTTACATGGGCCAAATGGTGAAGATGGAACAATTCAAGGATTCATGGAAACCATTAATATGCCTTATGTAGGCGCGGGTGTCTTAGCTAGTGCTAACGCAATGGACAAAATCATGACGAAATATCTTTTACAAACTGTTGGCATTCCACAAGTACCATTCGTGCCAGTTTTAAGAAGTGACTGGAAAGGAAATCCAAAAGAAGTCTTTGAAAAATGTGAAGGTTCTTTAATTTATCCGGTCTTTGTTAAACCTGCCAATATGGGTTCTAGTGTCGGAATTAGCAAAGCGGAAAATCGTGAAGAATTGCAAGAAGCATTGGAAGAAGCTTTCCGTTATGATGCCCGAGCAATTGTTGAACAAGGGATTGAAGCACGTGAAATTGAAGTAGCCATTTTAGGAAATGAAGATGTCCGTACGACTTTACCTGGTGAAGTGGTGAAAGATGTCGCTTTCTATGATTATGATGCAAAATACATCAATAACACGATTGAAATGCAAATCCCAGCGCATGTTCCAGAAGAAGTAGCTCATCAAGCGCAAGAATACGCTAAAAAAGCGTATATTATGTTAGATGGAAGTGGCTTAAGTCGCTGTGATTTCTTCTTAACAAGCAAAAACGAATTATTCCTTAATGAATTGAACACCATGCCTGGTTTTACTGACTTTAGTATGTATCCTTTACTATGGGAAAATATGGGCTTGAAATACAGTGATTTAATTGAGGAACTGATTCAGTTAGCTTTGAATCGTTTTAAACAACGCCAAGAATTTTATAATAACTAAGAAGAAAAAATCACACAAGACTGGGACATGACAAGACTTTGGCATGTCCCAGTCCCTGTGTCAGAGGAGCAAAACATAATGAAATTAACCTTCTGGGAAGTAGCGCAAGCGGTTGAAGCCAGTAATGATTGGCAACAATGGCCTGATTTTCCTTTAACAGGCATTGAATTTGATAGTCGTAAAATTGTGAAAGGAAATCTCTTTGTTCCTTTACAAGGTGAAAATGATGGTCATCGTTTTATTGAGAGTGCCATGGCTAATGGCTGTCAGGCCGCTTTTTGGGGACAGGATTTAGTCGATGCACCGCAACAATTGCCTGTTTTGCATGTTACTGATCCACTGGTTGCTATGCAAAAATTAGCTACCTATTATTTAAATAAAATGCAACCGAATGTCATCGCTGTGACTGGTAGTAATGGAAAAACCACCACTAAAGATTTAATTGCTGCTGTGTTATCTGAAAAGTTTGTGACTTACAAAACGCAAGGCAATTACAATAATCAAATTGGCTTACCCTATACTATTTTACACATGCCTGATGAAACAGAAAAACTGATTTTAGAAATGGGCATGGATCATGCTCAGGAAATTTCTTTCCTTTCCAATCTGGCTCAGCCAGAAGTTGCCGCCATCACAATGATTGGCGAAGCCCATGTGGAAAATTTAGGCTCACGAGCAGGCATTGCACAAGCAAAAATGGAAATCGTAGATGGTTTAGCCAAAGACGGTAGTTTATTTGTGCCAAGCGATGAACCTTTGCTAGAACCATTGGTGGAAAAAGTCACGCAACAAGTGATTACTTTTGGTTTTAGCCAGGAAAGTCAACTTCAAGGAATCGTCACAAATGAAGCCAAAGAGCAAACCTCATTCAAAATCAGTGATACACAAATGACGTTTACGATTCCAGTGCCAGGAACCTATAATGTCACCAATGCATTAATCGCAATTGGCATTGGTCGTTATTTCCAATTAACGGATAGTGAGATTCAAAAAGGGTTGGCTACAGCGGAACTAACAAAGAATCGGACAGAATGGCTGAAAGCAGCGAATGGTGCCGAAATTTTAAGTGACGTGTACAATGCCAATCCGACAGCTATGGGTCTTGTTCTGGACAGTTTTAGCAAAATGTCCAAAGTAGGAAAACGAATTGCTGTTTTAGGAGACATGCTAGAATTAGGTCCTGATTCTGCTGCCATGCATCAAGCAATGGCGCAGCATTTAGCCCCAGATGCGATTGAAGAAGTCTTTTTATATGGTTCTGAAATGGCTTATTTAGCTGATAAATTGCAAGAAACCTATGCACCAGCTAACATTCATTCTTTTAAAAAAGAAGAAAAAAATGAGTTGATTGAAGCTGTCAAAAAAGTTTTACAGCCAGAAGATATGGTGGTTTTAAAGGGAAGTAACGGGATGGGACTTCGTGAAGTCATCGATGCACTTTTGGAAAAGTAAATAAGTTTCATAAAACTTGCTGAAAATAGGATTCTATGATAGAATGACCTATTGCCGGAAGATGACGAGAAAAATTGAATCGTAGTAAATAAAATAGATCTATTTCTATGTTTAATAATAAATGTGAAGCTGAACGACCACGTTTGGCTTTTCTAATGCCATAAGGTGAATTTTTCGGTGAAATCAGGAAAGAAGAAATAGTTGGCACACTATAATGGATTTCTTTTTAACAACTGAAAGTGAAGACACCTGAAACTAGGAAGAAATCGTTCTTTCCGAAACAAAATCTAGGAGGATATCATTTGAAATTTAAAGAACTTGGTTTAGCGCCAGAATTATTATCAGCGGTAGAACGCGCAGGCTTCGAGGAAGCAACCCCTATTCAATCAGAAACAATTCCGTTAGCGTTAGCAGGAAAAGACGTAATCGGACAAGCACAAACAGGAACAGGGAAAACCGCTGCTTTTGGCTTACCAATGCTTAACAAAATTGACGCAGACAACCGCGTTATTCAAGGATTAGTCATTGCACCAACCCGTGAGTTGGCTATCCAAACACAAGAAGAGTTATTCCGTTTAGGCCGCGATAAAAAGATTCGCGTCCAAGCCGTTTACGGTGGGGCTGATATCGGTCGCCAAATCCGTGGACTAAAAGATCGTCCACATATCGTTGTAGGTACACCAGGACGTTTACTAGACCATATTAATCGTCGTACCTTGAAATTAGAAACTGTTGAAACATTAGTTTTAGACGAAGCAGATGAAATGTTAAACATGGGCTTCTTGGAAGACATTGAAAAAATCATCTCACAAGTGCCAGAACAACGTCAAACACTTCTATTTTCAGCAACTATGCCGCCAGCAATCAAGAATATTGGCGTGAAATTCATGAAACAACCAGAACATGTGAAGATTAAAGCCAAAGAAATGACGGCTGATTTAATTGATCAATATTATGTACGTTCAAAAGACTTTGAAAAATTTGACATTATGACACGTTTACTAGACGTGCAAACCCCAGAATTGACCATTGTCTTTGGTCGGACAAAACGCCGTGTTGATGAACTTGCCCGCGGGTTAGAAGCGCGTGGTTACAAAGCAGAAGGCATCCATGGCGACCTATCACAACAAAAACGGATGAGCGTTTTACGTTCATTCAAAAATGGTAACTTAGATATCTTAGTGGCAACAGATGTAGCAGCACGTGGGTTAGATATTTCAGGTGTCACCCATGTCTATAACTACGATATTCCACAAGATCCAGAAAGTTATGTTCACCGTATTGGTCGGACAGGTCGTGCTGGTAAAGGTGGTATGTCTGTGACGTTTGTAACACCAAACGAAATGGGTTACTTACATGTCATCGAAAACCTAACGAAAAAACGGATGACACCATTACGTCCACCAACCGAAAAAGAAGCATTTAAAGGACAATTAAGTGCAGCTGTTGAAACCATCGAAAGTGATCTAGAAGAAAATGGTTTAGACAAATATCTAGAATCTGCTGAAGCGTTATTAGAAAAATATTCAGCGACAGACTTAGCTGCGTTATTATTAAAAACAGTAGCGAAAGATCCAGCAGATGCGGTTCCTGTAAAAATTACCCCAGAACGACCATTGCCTTCAAATAAAAAAGGCTTTAACAAAAATGGCCGTGGTGGTGGCGGTGGGAACAACCGTAATCGCAACCGTGGTGGCAATGGTAAAGGTGGCAGCTATCGTGGCAACAAAAACCATAAAGATGGCGACCGTAATTACAAAAATAGCGACCGCAAAAATAAAGATCAACGTGGCGGCAAACGTCATAACGATAAAAAACGTGGTTTCGTCATTCGAGAAAACGCCAAATAATCAAAAGAGCGAGTGTTCCGTCTATGAACGGAACACTCGCTCTTTTTTGGTAGATAATCGTTAAATAGAAAAACTTAAAAAAAGTAAAAAAGGCATCAAAATGATATAGAAAAAGAAAAACGCCAAAATTATCCAAGTTTTCAACGGGGAAGTTAGATTGAAGAGTTTCATTTTTTGTTGTAGCAAATGAATGGTTATAATCCAAACCAGTTGCAAGAGAAAAAATAGGCTGGGATTTTTTAAGAAGATTGGAAATATGTAGAGCAACAAAGTAAAAATAAATAGGGCGCAACGAAGTAACTTTTTTTGCCGAGAAGTTAAAGTCATACGTTTTTCTCCTTTTTCTTTTTATTCTCCCATAAGTAGCCAAAATTTTCTATAAAAAATCAGAACATCCACTTAGTTTTCTGATTTTTTTCCGATGCTTCTTAGTTGTTATCTTACTTTTATAAAAATTCAGAAAAATTTTATAAAAATATAAATAGGAAGAAAACGTATGGTACTTCAATTTGTGTGAGATCTTGTAAAACATTCTTTATTTTTTTAGCGAATCAGTGGAAAAATTTTGAAATTTTGTTAAAATGAAAGGTAATTCGGAGTAACTATATTAAATAGGAAGTAAGGCGGAAAATGATAAAGGGAATTGGTATTGACGCAGTAGAATTAAGTCGGATAAAACCGATTGTTGAAAAACAAGGATCATTTATTCAACGGGTTTTAACACCTAACGAATTGACCCTTTTTGAAAAGTTATCTACAAAACGTCAAATAGAATTTTTAGCTGGTCGTTTTGCTTGTAAAGAAGCGTTCTCTAAAGCATGGGGCACAGGGATTGGTAAAGTTGGTTTACAAGATATTGAGGTGCTGACTGAAAAAACAGGTGCACCATACGTAGCAAACTCGCCCCATAATGGTAAAGTGTTTGTCTCGATTACGCACACAGATACTATGGCGATTGCACAAATTGTTTTAGAAAGCGAATAATAGAAGCAACGAAGAAAGAAGGATGTACAATGGTCGTTGGATGGCATCGTCCTACACGGTTACATATCGATACGCAAGCAATTACTGAAAATGTCCAAAAGGAATGTCAACGTTTGCCAGAAGGAACCGCTTTATTTGCGGTTGTAAAAGCGAACGGCTATGGGCATGGCGCCGTAGAATCCGCCAAAGCGGCGAAAAAAGGTGGCGCGACAGGTTTTTGTGTCGCCTTATTGGATGAAGCAATTGAATTGAGAGAAGCAGGTGTTCAGGACCCCATTTTAATTTTGAGTGTGGTAGACTTAGCTTATGTGCCTTTGTTGATTCAATATGATTTGTCTGTAACGGTAGCTACACAAGAATGGTTAGAAGCTGCTCTTCAACAACTAACGCCTGAGAGTAACACGCCATTACGTGTTCACTTAAAAGTCGATACTGGCATGGGACGGATTGGCTTTTTAACCCCGGAAGAGACTAAGCAAGCAGTGCGGTTTGTTCAATCCCACAAAGAATTTTTATGGGAAGGGATTTTTACTCATTTTTCAACAGCTGATGAAATCGATACAAGCTATTTTGAAAAACAAGCAGGGCGTTTTAAGGCTGTTCTAGCAGTTTTAGAAGAGTTACCACGGTATGTCCATGTTAGCAATAGTGCGACAGCGTTATGGCATCCTGATGTGCCAGGAAACATGATTCGCTATGGAGTAGCCATGTATGGATTGAACCCTTCAGGTAATAAGCTGGCCCCAAGCTATGCGTTAAAGCCGGCCTTACGGTTGACCAGTGAACTTATCCATGTAAAACGCTTAGCGGCTGGTGAAGGGATTGGCTATGGCGAAACCTACGTAACTGAAGCTGAAGAATGGATTGGGACAGTGCCAATCGGCTATGCAGATGGCTGGTTGCGTCATCTCCAAGGATTTACAGTGCTCGTGAATGGTAAGCGTTGCGAAATCGTCGGACGAGTGTGTATGGATCAATGTATGATTCGTTTAGCAGAAGAAGTTCCTGTCGGCTCAGTCGTTACATTAGTTGGAAAAGATGGCAATGAAGAAAATACGTTACAAATGGTAGCCGAAAAATTAGAAACCATTCATTATGAAGTTGCATGTACTTTCTCACAAAGAATCCCCAGAGAATATAACTAGATAGGAGGTTCCACTATGGTCAAACGCGGAGATATTTATTTTGCAGACCTTTCCCCAGTAGTGGGCTCGGAACAAGGTGGCGTCAGACCTGTCCTTGTTGTCCAAAATAACTTAGGTAATCATTTTAGTCCAACGATTATCGTTGCGGCGATCACAGCCAAAATGGCAAAGCCAAAATTGCCAACACATATCGGGATTAATTCTGATGAAACGGGCATTGAAAAAGATTCAGTGATTCTTTTAGAGCAGATTCGAACAATCGATAAGGGTCGCTTGAAAGAAAAAGTTTGTCATTTGAGACTTGATATTATGGAAGAAGTTGATCGTGCCTTAGGCATCAGTGTTGGACTTAGTAGCGATTCAGCCCCAGCAAAAGCAAATTCAGCTACATAAAGAACGATAGCTACTATGAAATCAACAAAGACTAATTGGATTTTTTTAAAAGCGACTGATCTAGTTCGGTTCGCTAAACATAGTTTGAGTAAAAGCGAGAGAGATGGCCAAGTGGCATCTCTCTTTTTTTTGTTTTATATTTTAAAAATTAAAATATAAATATAAAATATAAAATTTTATCATTGTATTTTAAATAAAGTTGTTGGCAAGGCTCAAACGGAATGTTACAATCAATACTATATAGAGTTTTTAAAGAGCGTAACAGGTGATTTTACAAGTTTTGATTGTCGAGCGATGACATAAAGGAGATTATATTTGTATGATGATTGTTGTACTTTTAATGAGTAGTTGCTTATTTTTATTTGTAAGCTATCAATTGTATTTGCGATTACTTGTCGAAAAACTGGATTCAGAGGACCGGACATTAAAGAGGAAAATAAATTTCTATAAGTATCAGAAAAATAGTCGTTTAATGATTTATTTATTGTTTAGTGTTTGCCTACTTAGCGTATTATTGTTAGGAATTGTTTATACATATTATCAATTAAATCAACGAAATATCCGCATGGAACAGCGGATCGAGCGTTTGGCACAAGGCCAAGCTGCTCAAGGTGACAAAATAAAAAAACAAGCGATTAAAAAAACAGCCTTAAATCAGTTTCCCTGGAAGCAAGCTGTTTCGGCAGAATCGGCCGCTGTCTTGACTAATTATGAATTACAATTAGCGCGTGAATGGCGTCCTTACTTCGGAGAGACGAGTATCACAATAATTAGAAGTGAAAAAACACAAACCTTGACACTGTCTGTTTTTTCAGTTGGCTTAAGTTACCATGAATTTCAAACAGGCCAAGACAATATTGTAGCACTTATTGCAGCGTTGAATTCAGTTAAAGAAATTACCATGATTGATTTTAATTTTACTTATCGAGATCAAGAGCAAACCCTTGTCAAATCCATTGATACGTATGCTCGTGAGACGTTGGAAACAAATTTGGAGCCTGTCGTGATTAGTTAAAAGGACGAGAGAAAGGACATATAGATGACAAAAAGACGTTTAATCAAAAAAATTAAAGATATTTCGGATGATACGCTTGAAAAAGAAGTCTTTTTTCAGCCAGGATTCGAACCAGAAAAAATAATTAGCGGAATCAAACCAGAACAACAGGAAAAAGAAATGGCGACGTTAAGAGAAAGGCTCGCCTACTATCAGAAAAAAGAAACAGCCTTTAAAAAACTTCAAGAAGAAAATGAGCAATTAAAGAACCAACAAGAAACGGAAAAACAAGCATTAGAAGAAAAAAATCAGTCATTACTTGAAATACTAAATCAAAAGGAACATGAAATTTTTGAATTGGAAGAGCAACTGGAAACGAACAGTGAAACCACGACAGAGGCTACCACTCTTCAAACAAATCTGCAAAATGCAGAAAAACAATTAACCACTGTACATAATCAAATGGAACGTTTAGAAAGTGAATTAACGCAGCAAGTGGCAGAATTAGAAAAAGAATCGGCTGAACAGCAACAACATATCCAGACATTACACAACCAGTTAGCAGAAGAAAAAGGAAAGTTGGAGAAAAAAGGAGATATTACAGGAATGGAAAAGCAAGTAGAAACGTTAACGACAGAATTAGAAGAAAGCACAACGACTCAACAAGCATTGCAGGAACAAATTGAAAAACTAACTGTACAATTACAAAAAGTAGAAGCCGAAAAACAAACCTTACAAGAGGCTGCCCAACAAGAAGTGATTGTGAAACAACGCATGGAGGAGTTAAAGAATGAGCTTCAAAATAGTTTACAGCAAAAAAATGAAGCAGAAGTAAAACTAGGTCGACTACAAGGTGTCAATGACAAACATCTTGCTGAAAAGCAAGTTTACGAAGGAGAATTAGCTGCTCTAAGAAAAGAAGTAGAGGCCAAAGAAGACAATTTAGAACAAGTTCAAAAAGAATTGAAGACACTACAAGCCGTTTCAAAAAATATTGAACCGAGTAGTGAGCAGTTAACAGAACTGCTACGCGCAAAACAGCAAATTAACGATTTATTAATGAAAAATCAGCAATTACAAGAAGAGGCTTTAAAATCGCAACAAGAAATTGGCGAAGTGATGGTTTCTGCCAAAAAAGAAGCCAATCGGATTGTTAATGAAGCGAAAGTAGAAGCAAAACATCTAATCAATTCTGCAGAATTAGAAATGTTAAATATTGGTAACCGAGCGAAAAGTATTTCGAATGAAGTCGAAGCATCAAAAGTAGAAGTACTTGAGATTTATCGCGAATTAAAGGAACGCTTAACTAAACTGACACGTCTTGAACAAGATAACTATTAATAAAATGGTCAGTAAAAAGTTAACGGGAGCAAGGAAACTACATTGTCTTGGGGTCCTTTTTTTAGCTGTTACATTAAGTAGCTCCGCAGAAAGATTACAGGCTGCTGCTGTCTCAAAGGAAGAGCAGTCGCTAAGGCAACCGCTTATCAGGAAAAACATAGTAACAGAGAAGAGCGAATATCTTGTAGAAGCAAATCAAAGTATTTGGGAGCTGGCACAAGATGCGCAGAAACCATTGAATCAGTTTATGAAGGAAAACCAGTTACGTAGTAGTTATATAAAAAAAGGAACGCAATTAGTTAAATAGAAAAAAGGAGCAAGAAAGGAAAAGTTTATTTAAGAAGCTTTTCCTTTTAAGAAAACGATGGAAGAATGGATAAAGCCCGTTATGCGAACAATTCGCCACATTAAGCGCGCCTTCTTGAAGCAAAAGTTGCCTGCGACATATCAGCTAAAAAAGCAAAAGGCTAACACAGCAATGGAATATTTGCTTGAGCAAACAGATAACCATCAATCAATAAGAGGACCGAAAAGAAAAATGACCGCTGAAGAGATTAAAAAAAAGCGGCAAGCCTACCAAAAGAAACAACGCGTCCAAGTCGTTAAATTTTTTATGCCAGCTATTCTTTTCGCCATTTTTGTGTTCTTTTTTGTGTTAAAGACATCTAGCTACCCAATTGCTGGGCAATCCATGAAGCCGACACTTAACGCAGGGGAACGAGTCTTAGTACAACGGACGAAGCAAGTAGCAAGGTACGATGTGATTGCATTTAAAGCACCGCTAGCTAGCAAAGGTACGTACGTCAAGCGAATCATCGGGGTTCCTGGTGATCGAATTTGGGTAAACGAGGGAAAACTTTATCTTTCAGAAGAACCTATAGCAAGCGATAATGAGGCACTGCCTGAGAATGCCAGTCGTTTTGACTTATCAGAAGAAGCGGCAGCCCAACTTCGCCTGTTTCAGAAGATTCCAGCTGGTCATTACTTTGTCTTAGGGGACAATCGTACGCATTCAAGTGATAGTCGTACGTTCGGCTTTGTCGAGATACAAGCGATTGAAGGAATCGTGGTATTTAAAATGGCGCCGTTTAAGGAAATAGGGAAAGTAAAATAAAAAGCTTAAGTCAGCCATCTGAGAGTAGGGCACTTAAGCTTTTTTTATTAGAGATTATTTGCCCAATAACAATTGAACGATTTTTTCAATTGATTGTAGGTCGTAACGATTACTAATATCCGAAAAAATATAGTAATGGTCATACTGGGCAACGAGCTGTTCATTATTGGTATTCATTAAAAGCAAATCATAATGGTTTTCTGCGTTGTAAGGCTCAATTTTCAGCGGATATTTTCCAGCGATACTCTGTTGTATTTTTTGTGCTACCAACTCGCTATAAGCACTGCTCAGTGAGTGATAAACACCAATCGTTATTTTTTTTTCATTTAATTCAGCAATGTGATTCAAAATAAGTGTATAATTAATTTCAGTAAATTGATTTTGGTACTTAGAAGCAGTGGCTTTTGTGGCAAAGTTCGTTGTAGCGATCTCCACTAATTCGTAAACTTCACTTTCGCTAAAAGGATGACGTAAGACTTTCAAAAGTGACTGAATTGTCCAATAATCAAAGGGTAAAATAAATCCTGAAAAATAATAGAGTTGCGCATGTAATTGGAAAAGTAAATTTTCAATATAAAGTAGCCGAATAGGCAGCACGTAATGGGATAAATAACCACGTGCTTTAAGGTACGTTAAAATGACCCGGTTCATTTCGTTAAGATACGTTTTTTCAATTCGTTGTTGTTTTGCTAAACGAAAGGCGAAAGCAGCATTCGCAGAATAATTATGCATGGAACAAAAAAAGTCATAAAACATATAGGCTTCGTTGATTGTATATGGACGGTCGATTCTTTTCATATATGTATGTATAGATAAATTAATTTCTTCAAATAAAGGTCGATCGAGTTGGACATCATGTGGACTAATCGTTGGCAGGGGTTCTAAAACCATGCGACGAAAAGAAATTTTCATCCAAAGTTTAATTTGGAGAATTTCTGTATGGTCAAAGGTAATTCTGGGGATTTCTTGTAATATCTCGATTAATCCTAGGTATTGATTGGCCAGTTCTTTTTCTAAATCTGTTTTTTCTTCAAAGATAAACCAGAAAAAATTAAAAAAGAAAAAGCGAATTTGTTTTTCTTCGCCGACAAGTTTTCCTCGTTTGATACGTAAATTAAACTCATTGAGTAAGTCATTTAATTCAACAATTTTTCGATAATAGGTAGCAGAGCTAATGGCATAATTCTGTTGGAAATACCCGCCATTTATTTCATTTTTATGGAAGAGTTGCTGGACCATGTGAAACTTAATAGATTTATCTAAGAACAACATGATCATTGCTTTCATGGAAAAGGTAGGCGCTTTATTTAGATATAGAGTGTCACCTAATACAGTTAAGGTGAGGTTTTCTTGAAGTTGCTCTTCTTTCAAAAATTGCTCTAAAAAAGAAAGATATTCATTCAATGTTGGTAAACTAATATTGAAAAAATCTACTAATTCATTTCGTGTCGCTCGGCCTTTATTATTATATAGGAACAATAAAATATCATTCATATAATCATAAGGCTTTTCTAAAAAATCTCGTTTTAGCATCGTTACTCACCTCTCTTTTAAGAATACTGTATCTATGATAAAATGGCAATAAACAACTGATAAAAAGATTGTTTTTTGAGGTGTTTTTTATTATCGTTGAGAAAAAGAAATAAAAAGAAAAAACAAAGTATTTAAATGATAACAAAATAATTAAAATGAAGGAGCGATAGAACATGAACAGCGTGGTGAACTTTAGAGATATTGGAGGATTTCCAACGCAACAAGGCACAGTTGTCAAGACAGGGCATTTTTTTCGGAGTGGTGAACTCGTCAATGTTGCACAAGCGGATCAACAGAAACTGGTAGAGGACTATCAAATTAAACGAATCTATGATTTTAGAAGTGCAGCGGAAACGCAAGAACGACCAGATGATTCAATTCAAGGAACCAACTATCTACATATAGATATTTTGGCCGATATTCAGGCGCAGACTGCTTCATTAGAAGGAATGCTTAAAACGGTTGGTTCACCCGATGAAGCAATGGACATGGCTTATAAAGAAATGGTTCTTTCCAATTCGGGGCGCAAAGGTTACCAAACATTTTTTGAAAACTTTTTAAGTTATCCACAGGAAGCTATTTTATTTCATTGTTTCGCAGGAAAAGATCGAACAGGAATCGGCGCAGCCTTGATATTAAGTGCTTTAGGTGTGGAACATTCTTATATTTTAGAAGATTATTTAAAGACGAACGAGCAAAGAAAAACCGCTAACGAGCAAATTATTGCGCAATATCAAGCAAATGGAACGCCTCCAGCAGAAATTCAACAATTAGAAACGCTGCTTTATGTGAAAAAAGAGTACTTAGCGACCGCTTTACAGGCGATTGAAAAAGAATTTGGTTCGGTAGAGGGCTATTTAAAAGAGGGACTCGGCTTACCTTTATCCGCCAAAAAAGACATGCTAAGTCTGTACACAAAATCATAGATCCTAAAAAAAGGACTATCCTTTCTAAAAAAGAAGTTTTATAATAGAAAAGAATCCGTTTGTAAGGAGGGATAGGGAATGAAAGAAGGACAAGAACAATTCTTAACGTTCATACTAGATCGAACAAAAGAAGATAAAAAAGAAAAAATGCAAGCGCTACTTGCAGAAATGTTTGAACGCCAACAAACAGGCAAATTAGATAAAATGTACTTGATGACAAAAGCACCAAAACTTTTGGCTTATTTAAAACCAGAAGCCATTGATGAAGTTAAACAAGTCGTTTCGGAATTTTCTAAAAATATGAAATAAACAAACTTAGCTTGAACTTACGACATTTTAAAAATGTGTCGTAACATTCAAGCTTTTGTTTGTTATTCTCTTGTATTTTATGCTAAAGTTATTCAGGCACAAAAAAAAGCAGGTGATTTTATGAAACATATAAAAAATACATGGGAACTATTTATTTTAGATTGGAAAAGAATTTTTAAAAACCCAGTAGCAACATTTTTGATTGTTGCCTTAATGATTATTCCATCATTATATGCATGGTTTAACATTAAAGCACTATGGGATCCGTATTCAAATACAGGAGAGTTACCAATAGCGGTCTATAGTGATGACCAAACAGCAACTTTTCAAGATAAATCGGTCAATATTGGTGATGAAGTCTTGAAAAACTTGAAGAAAAACAAGCAATTAGGTTGGCGTTTTGTTGATTCGAAAAAGGAATTAGACAAAGGAGTCCAATCAGGAAAATATTTTGCCGGGATTTATTTACCTAAAGATTTTTCCAAGGATTTGCTAAGTTTTACTTCTGGTGATATCAATAAACCTAAAATTGAATACTCAATTAACGAAAAAATTAATGCAATTGCACCGAAAATTACGTCAAAAGGCGCTTCTTCCATTCAGTCACAAATTTCGGAAGAATTCATTAAAACGGCAAGTAGTACGTTAATCAAAACATTCAATGATATTGGCTATGATATTGATAAAAACATGGTCAGTATTCAAAAAGTTAAGAGCATGATTTTAGATACAGATGCCAACATTGGAACCATTGATACGTATGCAAAACAAGTCACAGACTTACATGGTAAGATGCCTGAGCTAAAAGAAAAATTAGCGAAAGCCAACGATGCGATGAAATATTTACCTGAAGTTGATGCTTTAGGAGAGAAGATTGTTGAGCTAAATGGCAAAATGCCAAGCATCAAAGAACAAGCTAGTGTTATTTTGACGTTACAAGAAAAAATTCCAGAAATTCAAAACGCTGGCCGACAAATTGCTATGATTGATGAAGACTTTGCTTCTGTGGAACAAACAATGAGCGAAGGAATCCAAGAAGCAAAACAAGGATTAGAAATCATTCAACAAGTCCAAATGGCGTTACCAGATATTCGTAAACTAGGTGATCAAGCCAATGATTTAGGGAATGTCACATTAGATGGCGCTAATAAATTGCAAGAGGCGTTACCAAGCATTACGAATAGCGTTGAAGTGACTTTGAAATCTATCCAGCAAGTTGCTACAACAACAACTTCTGTAGTCGCGACTATTCGTCAAGCGTTAGATGATGGACAGTTAACGCCAGAAGAAAAACAACATATTAATGAAGTAGTACAAGATTTCACAACTAATATCCAACGGCAACAGCAAGCAATTAACGACATTATTGCGTTTATGAAACAACTCCAAGAAAATGCTGGTAATCATGACTTAGATGGTGCGATTGCTCAATTAAGCCATGTAAATGATTTATTAACAGATTTTAGCAATCGCTTGAATCAATTAAATGCTTTAGTCCAAGCGGGTGATATCTCTGGAGTACAAAATTATTTAAATGAGATTGACGAAATGGCAACTAATATTTCTAGTATTGTGGGCAGTGTTGATGTAAACGGAATTAGTAATACCGTTTCAACCATTTTAAACAAACTAACTAGTACCATCCAAAACGCTCAAGGTCAACTAAACAAAGCGCAACAAATTGACTTTGAAGGATTATTGAGCTCAACAAGTCAAACGGTCACTAATGCGATTTCTTTATTAGAAAAATATCAAGCCGAAATGCCGGCAATTAAACAAGAAATTCATGATGCGAATACGATGTTGAATGGCAATATGGAAACCATTGTCAATGGCATTAACCGTGGTGCTGATTTGTACAAAAACGATTTACCAGTCATTCAAGACAAAGTCAGCAAAGCGGCAGCCTTTATGCAAAATGACTATCCAGGTATCCGAAAAGATTTAACGAATACCTTGAAAACAGTCAATGAGAAAATGCCAGATGTTGAAGCGGCCTTAGACAAAGCCAACGAACTAATTATTAATGATTGGCCAAATATCAAAACAGGATTACACAAAGCAGCGAATGCAATCCGTAAAGGTGAAAAAGAAGTTGATTTAGGCGAAATTCTTAAATTACTAAAATTAGATGCCAATAAAGAAAGTGACTTCTTTACACAACCAGTTGAAGTCAAAGAACATGCTGTTTATCCGATTGCTAATAATGGTTCGGCAAGTACCCCATTCTATACAGCTTTGTGTTTATGGGTTGGCGCTGTGTTATTCTCAAGTGTTGCGACAACAGATGTTTATCTTGAAGGAAAAGATAAAAAACGCTTTTCTAAACGGGAACAATTTTCAGCACGGATGTTTACCTTCATTGTCATGGGGATTGGTCAAGCACTGATTGTAACCTTAGGTAATTACTTTGCGTTAGGCGTTGATGTTCGTAATCCAGCGTATAGCGTCTGGTTTGCGGTATTGATTGCCATTACGTTTATGATAATGGTTTATGTGCTTGTTGCTCTCTTTGGCAATGTAGGGAAAGGAATTGCGATAATAATCTTGGTACTATCCATCTCTGGTGGGGGTGGGAACTACCCAATTCAAGTCTCAGGTAAATTCTTCCAAATGATTAATCCGTTCTTGCCGTTTACGCATGCCGTGAACTTGCTAAGGGAATCAGCAGGAGGCATTTACTGGCCAAATGCTTGGTTTGCAATTTGGATTATGGTGGGGATTTCAGTCGTCTTTAGTATTGGCGGTGCAATTCTTTATCCACATCTGGAACACAGATCGAAAAAATTTGCGGCTTTAGCACAAAAGAGCCATTTATTCCATTAAAAAACAAAAAGCTGAAAACGTCTCTAGCGTTTTCGGCTTTTTGTTTTTCTTTATTTTCAAGGCAACCCTAACAAAGAAGTTTTGGGGGCTCTTGCTTTTGACTTTTTGGCAATGCTAAATAATAAAATCTCCCTCAGAAAGTGAGGTTTTTTGTGTACAAATGTATAAAAAGGTTTTATAGTATTTTTTTAAGAAATAAAAAGTGGGTAGGGGTTGTAAAATGATTCAAGCATTGCTTCAACGATATGAGAAAAAAATTGAACGTCGTAAATTGGAAAAACGAACAGCATTCGGTGCTTTTGCCGGGCGGATTGGGCTTGTTTCTAATTTATTTTTATTCGTTAGTAAATTTATGATTGGCTTGCTTTCAGGTAGTGTTTCAATCATGGCAGATGCCATTAATAGCTTGTCCGATACTATTTCTTCAGTTTTAACATTAGTCGGTTTTTATATTGCTGGTAAGCCAGCGGATAAAGAACATCCCTATGGCCATGAACGTTTTGAATATATTAGTGGAATGCTTGTATCATTAGTGATTACGTTTATTGGGTTTGAGTTTCTAACGACCTCCGTTGATCGTATCCTGCATCCAGAATCAATCAAGGTGACACCCATTTTATTTGCTGTTTTAGCTTTGTCAATTGGGATTAAAATTTGGCAAGGGCTGTTTTACAAAAAAGTATCAGCAAAAATTGATTCTCAAGCATTAGTTGCTTCTGCTAAGGACAGCTTCAATGATGTTTATACTACATTAGCTGTTTTGGTTTCTGCATTTATTGAAGGCGTCACTGGTTTGCGAATTGATGGATATATTGGTTTTTTAATTGCTGCATATATTATTTATAGTGGGCTACAGTTAATTCGCGAATTTATTAATGAGTTGATGGGCATGCGTCCGAGCCAAACAGAAATTGATGAAATGAAGAATGTCTTATCAAAAATAGAAACAATTGTAGGATATCACGATTTACTGATTCATAATTATGGTCCCAGCCAAACGTTTGCGTCTGTTCACATTGAAATTGATGATCGCTGGGATTTAAATAAAGCCCATCAGACAATCGATGCGATTGAAGCGAAGTTTAAAGAAGAATTAGATGTTAACCTTGTTTGTCATATTGATCCAGTGAATTTGTATGACCCAACACAACAATTTGTTCATCAAACAATCAAAAAGATTATTCGTTCTTTTGATGCGTCTTTAAAAGTCCATGATATCCGCTTAGTTACCCATGGCGAAGAGCCGAAGATTTTGTTCGACTTGGTTTTGCCTACAGAATCAAAATTATCTGAATTTGAACTGGGTGTGGAAATTCAGCGGCAAGTTTATGAAAAAATTGGTCGTTATAAAGTGGAAATTACCTTCGATCATACGTACTTGTTACAATAAAAGGGAATAATTAACTAAGTTTTTAAGCGTGAGCCAAAAGGTCAAATAGACTTTTAGCTCTCGCTTTTTTGTTTAGAAAATGCAAATCCTTTTGTTATCTGGATTCTCTTGATAAGATAAAGGAAGCGGTGGGGCTGTAAATGAGTGTCTGATTAAAAAAAGATGGTGATTTTTTTATCTTTTTCAGTAACAAAAATCAATTGACTTTTCATTGTGAGAAGCGTAGCATATGGATTTGTTTGATAAAAAATAATGAAAAAAGTGAGCGGGTCACTCTAGAGAAAAGGAGTAGAAAAAAATGGCGGATTTAAAACGACTGTTCATTGGGAAACCATTGAAATCAGCCGAAAATGATGAACATAAATTAAGCAGATTTGCAGCGCTTGCGTTGTTATCTTCTGATGCACTTTCATCCATTGCGTATGGTACAGAACAAATAGTGGTGGTTCTGGTTACTTTGTCGGCGGCTGCGATTTGGTATTCATTACCAATTGCTGCATTTGTTATTATTTTACTTATTTCTTTAACATTGTCGTACCGACAAATTATTCATGCGTATCCGCATGGCGGCGGCGCATACGTTGTTAGTAGTGAAAACCTCGGCAGAAATGCCGGTTTATTGGCTGGTGGTTCGTTGTTAGTCGATTATATGCTAACAGTAGCCGTTTCAGTTTCAGCGGGCGCAGAGGCGATTATATCGGCGATTCCGGCGTTATATGGTCATCAAGTAGCAATTTCTATTGGGATTGTGATATTGATTACCTTAATGAACTTGAGAGGCCTGCGAGAATCTGCTTCGTTCTTAATGTTGCCAGTGTATAGTTTTATCGCAATTATTACCTTACTGATTGTTGTTGGGCTATTTAAAATTGTGACTGGCGCACAGCCATTGAATGCGACAGCTTTACCAGGAGCCGTGGTTCCAGGAATTTCTATTGCTTTAGTTTTACGGGCGTTTTCATCTGGTTCTTCTTCCTTAACAGGGGTCGAAGCAATCAGTAATGCAGTGCCATTCTTTAAGAAACCACGAGCAAAAAATGCTGCTGGGACGTTAGCGTTAATGGCAACGATTTTAGGGTTCTTCTTCGTGGGGATTACATTTATTAACTATTGGTATGGGATTGTGCCCAAAGAAGAAGTGACAGTTCTTTCACAAATTGGGAAAGCGGTCTTTGGTCAAAATATTTTATATTATTTATTACAGTTTGCGACAGCCTTAATTTTAGCGGTTGCCGCTAACACAGGATTCTCAGCCTTTCCAGTTTTGGCTTATAACTTAGCCAAAGATAAGTTTATGCCGCATATGTATATGGATCGTGGCGACCGTTTAGGCTATTCAAATGGTATTTTAACTTTAGCTGCTGGTTCGATTGTTTTATTATTGATTTTCCAAGGTTCCACAGAACGTTTAATCCCATTGTATTCAATTGGTGTGTTTATTCCGTTTGCTTTGTCTCAATCGGGGATGGTTGTAAAATGGCGAAAAGAAACTAAAAATTGGTTGCCAAAATCAATTGCTAACATTGTCGGCGCCTTTATCTCTTTCGCGATTATCGCCATTTTGTTTATTTATCGATTAGGGGATATCTGGCCGTTCTTTATTATTATGCCGGTGTTGATTTATGCATTTTATCGGGTCAATACTCACTATAAAAATGTGGCGGAACAGCTACGTTTAGAAGATGGGGCACAGTTGCATGAGTTTGACGGGAATACAGTTATTGTTTTAGTAGGGAACGTAACCAAGGCAAATGTCGGCGCCTTGAACTATGCGCGTTCCATTGGTGATTATGTTGTTGCCATGCATGTCTCAATGGATGAAAACGTTGAGAAGGAAAAAGAAATTCAGGAAGAGTTTAAAAAACACTTCCCGGACGTTCGTCTATCAATTGTCCATTCTTCGTATCGTTCACTGCAAAACCCTATCTTACGTTATGTTGATTTGGTTAGTAAAAATGCCACGAAGCATAACTACAGTACAACAGTTTTAGTACCACAATTTGTACCAAATAAACGTTGGCAAAATATTTTGCATAACCAAACAAGTTTACGCTTGCGGATTCGTTTAGCGTGGCGGGAAAATATTATTGTGGCTACCTATAGTTATCACTTGAAAAAATAAAAAAAAGTCTGCCATCTTTTGATGGCAGATTTTTTTATTGACGTAATTGTTTTTGATAAATTCTAGCGCAAGACTGCTCTTCGGTGGTTACCATGGTCAAAAATTCCCAGTCATATCTTTCATAAAAAGTAGTATGGTCTGTAAGCAGATAAAGCTTTTTAAATCCAGAATTAGCAAGAAAATCACCAACTGTTGTTAAAAGAATTCCTGCTAAGCCTTGGTGACGAAATGTTGGTTCGACATACAATGCACAAAGGTTTGGCGTAAGGTCTGCACGATTGTGGAAGTCATTATCAATTACGCCCACGCCTGCAACGATGTCCTGCTGTTTATTCAAGCAGACCCACCAATGTGGTACGTGGTTTTCGCTAGTTAGCATTTCCTGCATACTTCCTTGATACGCTTCAGCGGGGATTTGCCACTTTTGGCTAAACCATTGAGCAGCTGACGGAATTAAGTGTGGTTGTTGGTTTAAATCGATAATAGTATAGTTAGACATTATTAATCTCCTAGATAAAAGAACAGATCCCATTGAAAAGAAACAATGTTGGATCTGCTCTGCATTTTTTATTAATTGGAATGTTTGCTAGCTGGGTCTAAACGCCGTTCAATAATCCCTAGAACCCAATCTGTGATAATCGCCATAAAGGCCGTTGGTAAGGCACCGACTAAAATGATAGAAGCACCATCTGTGGCATTGGTTCCACGAATAATAATATCCCCTAAACCACCAGCACCAACGAAAGCACCAATCGCAGTAATCCCGATTGCGACGACTAACGCATTTCGAATACCTGCCATGATTACTGAAACAGATAAAGGTAACTCGACCATATAAAGAAGTTGTACTTTTGTCATACCCATTCCTTTACCAACATCTAAAATATTGCGATCCACTTGAATCATGCCAGTGTACGTATTCTTGATAATTGGCAGGAGAGAATAAAGGAAGACCGTTACAACCACCGTGTTGACACCTAAGCCCATCCCCAACATTAAAATCGAAAGCATTGCCAAAGCTGGTACTGTTTGGATAATGTTCGCTAAACGGATAATCCAGTTGGCTAAGCTACGTTTACGTGAAATCATAATCCCGATAGGAATCCCGACAATTGCAGCAAAGATTACGCCATAAATCGAAATTAAAAAGTGACGTAAAAATTGTTGAAAGACGTAGCCGCCATTTTGTTGGAAATAGTAGATAAATTGTTGGAATAAATTCATATTATTCATCTGTTACTCCCCCTCAAAATAGTTATTTTCTTTTAAGAAACGTTCGGCTACGACCGCAGGTTCAATTAAATCATTATCTGCTTGATAGTTCAATTCTTGCATTTTTTTGGTAGAAATTTTACCATCTAAGCGATTTAAGACATCTTTAATTTCCGGCGTTTCTTTTAATAATTTGTCACTAACCACAGGAGCGGCATCATAAGGCGGGAAGAAACGCTTGTCATCTTTTAACATGACTAAATCGTAACTACCAATCCGGCCATCTGTTGAGTAACCTAAGATAACGTCCATTTTTCCAGCGTTGACTGCATCGTACACCAAGCCAATTTGCATTGGTAAAATAGATTTAAATTGGAAGTTGTATTCCTTTTTAAAGCCTTCATAACCGTCGCCTTCACGTGTGATCCACGCAGTATCGACACCAGCAACTAATTTGTCTGCGACTTTCCCTAAATCACTGACTGTTTTTAAATTGTATTTCTCAGCCGTTTCTTTTGTAACTAAGAATACATAAGTATTTTCAAATCCATATGAAGGGAACCAAGTTTGTTGATAACGTTTTTCAAATTCTGATTGAACTAGGTTAAACGCTTTTTTAGGGTCTTTTTCCGCTGGTAAGCCAAGCGTAGTAGTCACGTCAGTACCAGTATAACGAGCTGCAGAAATTGAGGCATCTCCGTTTAACATTGCTTGGTGATTGATGGTAGTAGTGGCTAAGTTGTTAATCACATTTGTTTTTTTATCTGTGTAATGCTCCACCATATCCGCTACAATGCTCCCTAAAATCTGCGCTTCTGAAGTAATCCCACCTGTAATGGCGACAGTGTTATCATCAGAAGTTGAAGCGAGACCAGGTAAAGAACAACCTGCCAATAAAAGTAAACTGTTTAAGAAGAGTAAACTTAACTTGAGTTTCTTTTTCATCATTATTCGCCCTCCCTTAAAGCTTTTGGCGTTAAACGATTTTCTAATAATCCAAGAAGAACATCTGCTAAAAGCGCTAAAATAGTTACCGGAATAGTCCCGCCAAAGATTAATTCTGGCTGATAGTTATTTAATCCACTGAAAATCATATCACCAAGACCACCTGCACCAATATAAGAAGCCAGTGTAGCCCAAGCAATGACATAGACAGCAGCTAAACGAATGCCGGCCATAATTGTTGGCATGGCAATGGGTAATTCAACACTAAAAATAGACTGTAAATTGGTCATGCCCATGCCTTTAGCAACATCTCGGTAATTTTCATCGACATTTTTCATTCCGATATACGTGTTTCTTAAAATAGGTAGAAGGGAATAGATGAATAGCGCGATAATAGCGGGTGTTTTGCCGACACCAAAAATTGGAATCATCAAAGCTAATAAAGCCAACGAAGGAACCGTTTGTAAGGCACTTGTTAAACCAATGACAATATTGGCTACTTTGGGCAAACGTGTTAACCAAACGCCAACGGGTACAGCGATAGCGACCCCTAATAAAAGTGCAAAGAATGAAATATAAATATGTTCAATACTTTTTGAAATCATTTCTGATCCATATTCTTGAAAGAAGCTACTCATTGCTTACGCCTCCTCTTTATCAGTTTCGGACTCGCTTTGTTTTGCTTCTACAGCTTCACTAATCGTTGTTTCATCGCCCCAGATAACATCATAAACAATGTCAACAAGGGAAGCACGTGTTAAGATGCCCACCACTCGTTTTTGTTCATCAACGACTGGCACATATTTTAAGCCGCGTTTTAAGATTCTTTGTAAAGCATCACGTAAAAGAGCGGTTTTTTGAACAAAGAAGACATCTTTATTCAAGATATCACCAACACTAGAAGCTTTGCCCCGTTGCTGATCTAATGTTTCAACATCGATAAAGCCTTTAAGCACATGGGAATTATCAACAACTAATAAGGTATCAACCCGTTTTTCACGCATCAATTTAATCGCTTCTTGTAAAGATTTTTCCGGCGTGATAGTAATAGCGGAATTTAACATGACTTCATCAACAGTGGTGAAATCAGGTTTGGCTTGTAATAAGCGATCTTCTCCGATGAGTTCTTCTACAAATTCATTGGCTGGATGACGTAAAATATTATCTGGTGTGTCAAATTGAATTACTTTGCCTTCGCTCATAATGGCAATTTTATTTGCTAATTTCAACGCTTCATCCATATCATGAGTAACAAAGACGATAGTTTTTCCTAAACGTTCTTGTAAATCTTTCACTAAATCTTGTAATGAATCACGGGTGATAGGATCTAAAGCACCAAAAGGTTCATCCATTAGAATAATATCTTGATTGGCAGCTAAAGCCCGCACAACGCCGATTCTTTGTTGTTGTCCCCCAGAAAGTTCATTGGGATAGCGGTCCAACATTTCTCGTGGTAACTCAACCAAATCAATCATTTTTTCGGCTATCTTATTGCGTTCTTCCACAGGTACTTTTAATAATTTAGGCACTAAAACGATATTTTCACGAATGGTCATGTGAGGCATCAAGCCGATATTTTGAATGACATAGCCAATTTGGCGACGTAGCTCTACAGGATTGATTTTTTGAATATCTTGGCCATCAATTAAAATTTTTCCTTTTGAAGGGTCGGTCATGCGGTTAAGCATCCGCATTGATGTTGTTTTTCCACTACCACTTGTTCCGATGAAGCAGATAAATTCACCTTTATCGAAAGACAAATTAATGTCATCAACGGCGACTTTTCCGCCTTTATAAAATTTTGATACATGCTGAAATTCTATCAACTTACTCACCTCAACTAAATATTTTGAAAATGTATCTTATTACTAGTATGCTATAAAAATGCGATTTCGACAAATGTAATCTATTTTTAATGGGAAAAAGAAGGCGGTAAAATTTTTTTAATTCGTTCTAAAAAAAAGAAAAGATAACTATTGTTTAGTAAAAGTTATCTGAACGAAACAAGATGTTAAAAAGAGTATTCTGAGAAGGAAGAAAAGCCGCTATAACAAAGAAAAGTGTCCTTTGTAGCAAGTTGACGGGAGCTGAGTTTTTCATTAGAATGGAAAGAGAACAAGGGAATAAAATAAAAAAAGGCGCTTCATGATTTAGCGGCAACTAAATCACGAAGCCTTGAATAGTCACCTGTGCAAGTGGACCATCAAGTTGCCCGTTCAATCAATGGAAACCATTGATCACTTTTATTTTACTGAATTTTTGAAAAAATTACCAGTTTTTTTAAGAAGTAAGAAGTGGAAGAACGAAGGATGCTTTTTATGGAATGTGCAATGACGTTCAGAAAAATCTGAAGGTCATTTTTTATTCTCTTGTTCAAACATTCAAACATAGGGGAAGAGAGACGGACGTAATTTTGTCACCGATTATTACGTCCGTCTTCCGTTGTTTTCTAAAGCGTTGGTTACATGTCTTTGTAGAGGTTGGCTTCAATTGCAGTCCGTTTTGGTTCTAAAAAAGGCGGTAAAGCCAATGTTTCCCCTAAATGTTCCAGAGGCTCATCCAATGTAAAACCAGGAGTCAAAGTAGCAAATTCAACCCGATTCCCGCCTGGTTCACGAATGTATAAACTTTTAAAATATCCACGACTTACATACATTTCAATTTCCCAGCCTTGTGCTAAAGCGCGAGTGTGTAGTTCTTGTAATGCTTCATCATCAGCCACAGAAAAAGCAATATGATCCATACTGCCACGCCCCATTCGGCTTGTTTTATCCGACGTTGTTTGATGAACAGAAAAGCTTTCCGTCTCACTTAAAATAATCGTATTGCCAACTGCTTGCCAACCAAGAAATGTTTCAAAAAAGGCCAAGGTTTTTTCAGAATCTGGCACATGAAATTCAGTAGAGGCCAAACCGATAATTTGAACCGCTGCTGGAATGTCGTTAGAAACAACGAGTGTTTCTTTTAATGGATTTTCAGGAACTTCTGTCAGGATAATATGCGTATCATCTGGATCACTGAAATGTAGGCTCTTTTCTTTTTTGTTAAATGGAATTTTGTTTTCTGTTAAACGTTGTTCCCAAAAGGAAAGGCTGTTTTGGGGAATTTTTAAGCCAATCGTGGCTAAATAATTTTTTTCTTCATAGCGGTTGCCTAATAAGGGCACGATAAAAAAAGTTACTAAGCTTCCCGGTGTGCCTTGATAATCGCCATAAAAATAATGAGGCATGCGATTGTTGTCTTGATTTACGGTATTTTTGACAAAGCGTAAGCCTAACAATTTTGTATAGAATGATTGGTTTTCTTGACCATGACGCGCTAATAGTGAAACATGATGAAATTGAGCATGCATTTTGAGTTCCTCCTCTAAATAACTATGTACACTTACTTAAAGTAAGTATAGTGCTTCTGACATTTTTTGACAACTATTTAGTTTGATTCAGAAGGCTGACATAGCCAGAAACAAGAAAAAGTGTTAGAATAACCAAGATAAAAACTAGTAGAAAGAGTGACGGAAATGCTAAGTACAGAAGATTTTGATTTTGATTTACCAGAAGAATTAATTGCTCAAACCCCACTAAAAGATCGCGCTAGTTCACGATTATTAGTTGTAAATAAAGAAACAGGGGACATGGAGGATAAACATTTCCATGATATTCTTGATGAATTACAGCCTGGGGATGCATTAGTCATGAATAACACACGGGTACTGCCGGCCCGTTTATATGGAGAAAAACCTGAAACAGGCGGTCATTTGGAAGTTTTACTTTTAACAAATACAGAAGGCGATACATGGGAAACCTTGATTAAACCCGCGAAACGTGCAAAAGTCGGCACGGAAATTCAATTTGGCGATGGTCGCCTAAAAGCGGTGGTTAAAGAAGAGTTGGAACATGGTGGTCGAATCATTGAATTTAAATATGATGGTATTTTCTTAGAAATTTTAGAATCGTTAGGAGAAATGCCATTGCCGCCATATATCAAAGAACGTCTAGATGACCCAGATCGTTATCAAACGGTTTATGCTGAAGAAAATGGTTCAGCTGCAGCACCAACAGCGGGTTTGCATTTTACAAAAGAACTATTAGAAGAGATCAAAGCAAAAGGTGTTCATCTCGTTTATTTAACTTTACATGTCGGTTTAGGAACATTCCGTCCCGTGAGCGTTGATAATATAGAAGAACATCATATGCATAGCGAATTCTATCGTTTAACTGAAGAAGCGGCTAAGCAATTAAATGAAGTGCGCCAAGCAGGCGGTCGGATTGTTGCCGTTGGAACAACTTCTATTCGTACGTTGGAAACAATTGGCACAAAATTTAATGGTGAAATCCAGGCTGACAGTGGCTGGACCGATATTTTTATCACACCAGGGTATCAATTTAAAGTCGTAGAGGCTTTTTCAACGAACTTCCATTTACCAAAATCTACGTTAGTGATGCTTGTGAGTGCTTTTGCAGGAAAAGACTTAACATTGGCTGCTTACCAACATGCTATTGAGGAAAAATATCGTTTCTTTAGTTTTGGCGATGCAATGTTTATTAAATAAGCGACACTTTGTGAGCAGAATACTTGGGATTGAAACAAAAATATATTATGATAAACACGTGATTTTTGGAATCACAGTAAAGGTGTGCTTTATTTTTTCTTCCCCTGTAAATAATAAAGTTAGAAACCAAAACGCTACTAGGACAAAAGTGCTTAGTAGACAATCTTAGAATAAAAAGAACGGCGCAACCACGGTTGCGCCGTTCTTTTTTATGTAAGCAAAGATTAATTATTGAAACAACAATACGAAGAAGTGCTTTCTTCGTATTGCCGGTACTAAGTTGTACCTCGGCAACTCCAAGTACAATCAGAAAAATTGTCTTGTTAAGTACAGCTTATACTGTTTAGGCTTCTTGTTCTACATCGTCATTCAGTGTTTCTTTGAAGGTGAACACATCATCAATGGTTACGCCAAAGACGTTCGCGATGTCATGCGCAAGAAGTAATGAAGGATTGTACTTGTTTCGTTCCAGTTGAATAATTGTTTGTCGAGAGACACCGACTCGATTGGCCAAATCTTGCTGGGTCATACGAGCCATAGCACGATAAACATGAATTGAACTTTCAAACGAAGATTTTTTCTTTTTTCGCATAGCATTCCCTCCTTTAAAAGAAGATAAAATAGAATGTGCACCTTGAATATAACACATATGATTATTTGATACAAATATATTTTATTGCCTAAAAGAAAAAACCGAGCTTAAATTTAAGCTCGGCCTTGTTAACGGGAAGACATCAATTGGTTGAATAAGTGTTTACATTTCGCGATACATGTAAAGCAAAAGGTGAACGTGATGTGGTGAAACTAAAACCTTGTTTTCATACAGTTTCGACGCTTGGATGGTGGATAACTTGCGTTAGGTGATAACAGATAGGGTAAATGCTTTATAGAAACTCCATCCTTCTATAACCTTTCCCTATTTTCCGATACGAGTTATCACTAACAATTACTCTACACGTATTGTTTACAGGTGAATCTTGCAATTCTAACAACTTTGAGTTTACCGATTTTTATCTACTGAGAAAATCTTCAACCAATTGATTTGCATGTCCTCCTTACACTTAAAGAATAGCACTTTTTGGAAGCGTTTGCAAGTTATAACACTTATTAATAAGATTAAATATAATATTTTTCTGGTTATTTTATAACATGTAAAATAAATAATCGTGCGAACCAAATAACATTGTATTTTTTGTTGTTTTTGTGTTGAATATATAGAAATAAACTATTTTTTTATCAGACAAAATGAAAAAAATGTCCATTGCTTTTTGGCTGAATTCGTTTCTTTTTTCATAAAATTCCCATAATCAAATAGAAACATTGCTGTAGCAACAACGAAAATACCAGTTTTTTCTGGACATATGAGAGAACGCTAAGCCAAAGATGAAAAAAGTTGCGTGTTCAAAAAAAATCATGTTATATTTAATAGAGACACTATTATATAGGAAGAAAAAATTAGAGGGGGAATAGGATGGAAGCTTACAAGCAATCTGTCGATACTGTCACAAAAGAAGTTTCAGTCAATACTGAAACTGGTTTAACACAACAAGAGGCCCAACAACGGCTGAAAGAAAATGGCCGCAATCAATTTGAAGAGGCTAAGAAGGATTCTGTGTTAAAGAAATTCATTCACAGTTTATCTGATTTTACGACGATTATTTTATTAGTTGCTGCGGCAATTTCGTTTTATACAGCAATCGTAACAGAACATGGCGAATATTTTGAAGGAATCTTAATTATTGCAATTGTGATTATCAATGCTGTTTTAGCCATTGTTCAAGAAGGAAATGCTGAAAAATCTCTGGCGGCTTTACAAGACATGAACAAGCAAAGTAGTGCAGTCTTACGAGATGGCAAGGTAATCGAAGTCGATGCTGAAGAACTAGTAGTAGGAGATGTTCTAGTTCTTGAAGCTGGTTCAATGATTACAGCCGATGCACGACTTATTCAAGCTTCTCAAATGCGCGTAGAAGAGTCAGCACTAACAGGTGAAAGTGAACCTGTTGAAAAAGATCCTACATACGTGGGGCATGACGATGATGGCTTAGGAGATCAAATAAATATGATTTTCAAAGGCTGTACCGTTGTGAATGGCCGCGGACGAGCAGTAGTAACTGCAACAGGAATGAATACAGAAATGGGTAAAATTGCTGGGTTACTGAATAACAGCGATCAGCAAAAAACACCATTACAAAAACGCTTGAATCAATTAGGCAAACGTATTAGTTTGTTAGCCTTAGGGGCTGCAGCAATTGTTTTCATTATTGGTGAACTGCAAGGAGAACCGCTTCTTGAAATGTTTATGACAGCCGTTTCCTTAGCGGTGGCAGCTGTACCAGAAACACTAACCGTGATTGTAACGTTAACCTTAGCATATGGTGTTCAAAAAATGGCTAAGAAACATGCGATTATTCGTCGATTGCCAGCAGTAGAAACGCTAGGAACTGCGAATGTTATCTGTTCTGATAAGACAGGAACACTGACACAAAATAAAATGCGCGTCCGCCGAGTATGGCATCGTGGTGATGAAGTAACGGATACGGAAGATGCCATGACCGATGAAGCCATGGAAGTATTGAAAATGGCTGCTTTATGTACAGATGTCATTGTGGAAAAAGAAGGCGATGAATTAACTGTTACAGGGAATCCGACAGAAGCGGCAATTGTTCGTGCTGTCGAAGAAAATTATCATACTAAAGAAGAACTTGAAGAAAAATATCCTCGTATTGGTGAAATTCCCTTTGATTCAGAACGAAAAATGATGACTACGGTCCATCAATGGGGGAAAAAGTACATCTCAATTACTAAAGGAGCCTTTGATGTGTTACTACCTCGTTTTGGTTTCGGAGATGTCGATCAAGCGGCTATTGTTAATGATCGTTTCGGAAAACGAGCGTTACGAGTTATTGCTGTCGGTTATGCCGTATATGATGAACCACCCAAGGAAATTACATCAGAGGCTTTAGAAAAAAATCTTCGCTTGTTAGGCTTAATTGGCATGATTGATCCACCACGTCCAGAAAGTAAGGGCGCCATTGCTCGTGCGAAAAAAGCTGGAATTAAAACAGTCATGATTACTGGTGATCACGTGGTAACAGCCAGTGCAATTGCTAAAGAATTAGGAATTTTAAAAGATAAAAGTGAAGCCTTATCTGGTTCAGAACTGAAAAAAATGAGTGATGAAGAATTAGATAAACGGGTTAAAGATTTATCCGTTTATGCACGTGTAACCCCTGAAGATAAAATTCGAATTGTTCAATCATGGCAACGTTCTGGCGCTGTTGTAGCAATGACCGGAGATGGCGTGAATGATGCGCCAGCCTTGAAAGCTAGTGATGTCGGTTGCGCAATGGGGATTACTGGAACAGATGTGGCCCAAGGTGCTTCAGATATGATTTTGACGGACGATAACTTTGCAACTATTGTTGATGCAGTGGCGCAAGGACGTGCCGTGTACCGAAATATTCGTAAAGCCATTAACTTCTTATTAAGCTGTAATATTTCTGAGATTTTTATTGTTTTAATTGCCATGTTACTTGGTTGGGGTGCGCCATTTACTGCAGTTCAACTGTTGTTTGTTAACGTGGTCGCGGATGGGTTACCTGGTTTTGCATTAGGAAAAGAACCAGCGGAAAAAGGAATTATGGATGAGGCACCAATCCCTAAAAACGAAGGGATTTTTGCACGAGGCTTATGGCAAAAGATTGGGATTAATGCAGCAGTGTTCACAGTCATTACTTTGTTTGGTTTTTACCTAGGTGCCTTTGTACCAGGTGTTTCAGCCTATGTTTCAAACAGCTATGAAGTTGGACAAACAGTGGCATTTTTAATCTTAGCTTATTCCTCTATCTTACATGTCTTTAATGTTCGTAGTGCGAACTCTGTTTTCCGTGTAAAATTATCAAGCAACAAGTCGCTCTTTGAAATGGTCGTTTTAGCATTACTAATTACCACAACCATCGCTTTATTACCATTCACACAAGAACTATTTGGATTAGTGCATATTAGTTTAAATCATTGGATGTTAGCAATTTTCCTATCCTTTGTGCCAATTTTCGTCAATGAAATGATTAAGTTCCATTTCTCTGAAGTCGAAGAGGAAGAAGAAGTAATTTAAATTTAACAGGAATAAAAGGAGCTACATTTGTTCAGAAAATTATCTTAATAGTTAGCAAGTGGGGCAGCAGTCGTTTCGACTGCTGCCCCACTTATTTTTGATTTTCCTTTTTTCAAAATAGGTGGGTTTCTTATCTAAGATGAACATTCTCTAATAAAAAGACTTGCTAAACGATTTAAAACGTATTATAGTGAGTAGCATCGTTAGTCAAAAAGCGCTTTTTGACTAATGAAAAAGATATATAAAACGTTATATAATAAAGAGTTTTAAAAGTTTTTATGGAGCTGTTGGTTAAACTAAACGAAGTCATTTCTTTTGTAGGAGGAAAGTATTGTGTTACACAAAGCAGAGGGGTTTGATCGTCGGAAATTTACGATGGCAGGGATCTTAGTTGCCATGGGCGTTGTCTATGGAGATATTGGAACGAGCCCTTTATATGTAATGAAAGCCATTGTAGGAGATAATGGTGGCTTGGCACGGGTCTCTGAATCGTTTATTTTAGGTTCGGTCTCATTAATTTTTTGGACATTGACTATCTTAACCACGATTAAATATGTAGTTATTGCTTTAAATGCTGATAACCATGGAGAAGGTGGGATTTTCTCTCTTTATACATTGGTTCGTAAAAAAAGTAAGTATTTGATTATTCCCGCAATGATTGGCGGTGCCGCTTTACTGGCTGATGGCGTTTTGACCCCAGCTGTGACAGTGACGACAGCGATCGAAGGCTTACGGGGGATTCCAGCATTTTTTGAACGTTTTGGCAATGACCAAACGATTATAGTGGTTATTACGTTGACGATTATTTTAATTCTTTTTTCTGTTCAACGATTTGGAACAGAATTGGTCGGGAAAGCTTTTGGGCCGATTATGTTCTTGTGGTTTACTTTTTTAGGCATCATTGGTTTAATGAATTTTAGCCAAGATTGGACGGTTATTCGTGCATTAAATCCATATTATGCTTTGCAATTACTAGTCAGTCCAGAAAATAAATTAGGTCTATTTATTTTAGGGAATATTTTCTTGGCTACAACTGGTGCTGAAGCTTTATATTCTGATTTAGGGCATGTAGGAAAAATGAATATCCGCATTAGCTGGCCGTATATTAAGATTTGTTTGATTCTTAATTATTTAGGGCAAGCTGCGTGGTTGTTAACGGTCAAAGAAAACCCTGAAATGCAGGCATTAGCTGAAATTAACCCATTTTTCCAAATGATTCCACGAGGTATTCTCGTATTTGGCGTTGTTTTTGCAACAATCGCCGCAGTGATTGCTTCGCAAGCGTTAATATCAGGTTCGTATACTTTAGTTTCTGAAGCGATTAAATTGAAGTTATTACCAAGACTTAAAATTATTTATCCTGGGAGCAATATCGGTCAAATGTATATTCCAGCGGTGAATTTAATTTTATGGTTAGCTTGTTCAGCAATCGTGCTGGCTTTTAGAACATCGACACACATGGAAGCTGCGTATGGTCTATCGATTACGATTACGATGTTAATGACAACCATTTTATTGTTGTTTTATCTTTTGGATAAAATTCCAGCGTGGTCTGCGTATCTAATTTCCTTGTTCTTTGCTGCCATTGAAGTTATCTTTTTCTTTTCAAGTGCTGCGAAGTTTTTCCATGGTGGATATGTTGCTGTGGGAATGGCAGTCTTCTTGTTATGCATCATGATTATTTGGGAACGCGGTAACGAGATTAAGGAAGCTACGGCGGAACAAGTGTCGTTGGAAAAATATGTACCACAACTTAAAGCTTTGAAAGAAGATACATCTGTACCAATGTATCAAACCAACGTGGTCTTTTTAACCTCCGATCGAGTGGATGGCGAAATTAATCGTAATATTATTTATTCGATTTTGGACAAACAACCAAAACGAGCGAATGTTTATTGGTTTGTTAATGTTCAGGTAACAGATGAACCCTTTACTCAAGAATATTCTGTTGATATGTTAGGGACTGATTTTATTGTGCAAGTTCAGCTATATTTAGGCTTCCATATTTCTCAAGAAGTGAATGTATATTTAAGACAAATTGTTCATGACTTGATGAAAACAGGCCGCTTGCCAAAACAGCCACAACGTTATTCATTAACGCCAGGAAGAGAAGTTGGCGATTTCCAATTTGTATTAATTCAAGAAGAATTATCTAACGTTTCTGAACTGAAAAAATGGGATCGACAAATTATGCAGGCAAAATTAGCTATCAAAAACTTAACTACCTCTCCTGAAAGTTGGTTTGGCTTGGAATACAGTGAAGTCAAATATGAATCCGTTCCTTTAATCATTGGCCCACAACGGAAAACGCACTTAGTCGAACGAAAGAATCGTTCATAAATAGAAGAAATTTAACTAAAAGATTGAGCCTAAGTCCTTGAGATACATGGCTCAATCTTTTTTGTAGAATCAGAGTAAATACTGTAATTCCACAAAGAATTCATTTAAAAGCGTTTGGTCTTTAAAGGAATTCATCCGCTTAAAGATGGCCAGTAAGACTTCTTTTTGTGGCTCAGTTAATTGATCTACTTTTAACAAAGGAAGAAAAGCGATAATCAGAGAATAATCCAATTCTGGATTTTGAGAATGTGTAAATAATTCATGGAGTTCTGACAAAATAAACGGATGATAATAAGATTGGTCAGACTGTTTTTCTGCAGTTGTTGGTTCATAAATAGAAATACTCTCTTGGGAATGAGAGGGGGCTTCTACTGTTAAAGGAAAAGCATAAAAGGACTGCTGTAACTTTTGCGCTTGAATCATAATTTTTAAGGAATCGTGATAGGATAGCTGTTCTTCAGATAAACGTCCCATCAACTGAGTAAAAAAAGGTGGTTTTAGCAGTTGTTTATTTTGAAAATTTTCTTTTAATAGCTGGCGCACAAATCGATCAAAATCACCATAAAGTAGCCAATCTACTGTTGTATCGCAGGCTTTAGCGATTTTTTTTAAGTATCGTTTATTTGGTAAATTCAAACCTAATTCCCAGTTACTAATTGTACTTCCACTAGATAAACCAATTTTATTGGCTAAATAACGTAAAGTGTACTTCTTCTTTTTTCGAGCTTCACGCATGCGCGCCCCGACTTGCTTTGTAGTAATTTTCATTGAAACACTCCTTTTGGAATAAATATGAGGATAAGGTGTTCTTAAAATATACATACGCAAAATTCGGCTCTTTTTTTTTCTAAACTAAAAAAAGTAATTATTTCTAACAATTTTCATCTTGTGCTATGCTTAAGATGAAAATACTTAAGAAGAGAAGGGATCATATGTCAGCAAAACATAATCATGAACAACACCAGGAAAAACAGCCAACAATGTCCCACGATAAAATGAATCACATGAATCATGATATGGCGCATGAACAAATGGCTATGTCACACCAACATGAAGGAATGAAGGGAATGGACCATTCAATGCACATGGGGAATTTTAAACAAAAATTCTGGCTGTCATTGATTTTAGCTATTCCGATTATTGTTCTTTCACCAATGATGGGTTTTCAATTACCTTTTCAATTTACTTTTCCAGGTTCTGATTGGTTGGTCTTAATTTTAGCAACTGTGCTATTTTTTTATGGTGGACAACCATTTTTAAGTGGCGCTAAAATGGAATTACAGCAAAAGAGTCCAGCAATGATGACGTTAATTGCGATGGGGATTTCGGTATCATATTTTTACAGCATATATGCGTTTTACATGAATTATTTTACGAATCAGGCCCACGTGATGGACTTTTTCTGGGAATTAGCCACTCTGATTGTTATTATGCTTTTAGGCCATTGGATTGAAATGAATGCTATTTCTAATGCTGGTGATGCCTTGAAAAAAATGGCTGAACTGTTGCCTGACACAGTCAAGCGAATGACTGAACATGGGGAAGAAGAAATTCCTTTGCAAGATGTCCAAGAAGGCGATCGCTTGATTGTCCGTTCGGGAGATAAAATTCCGACAGATGGTAAAATTTTGAAAGGAAGCACAACAGTCGACGAATCGATGGTTACAGGGGAATCAAAAACAGTAGAAAAAAACATTGGTGACTCCGTGATTGGTGGAGCTGTCAATGGCAACGGAATGATTGAAATTTCGGTAACTGGCACGGGTGAAAATAGTTACCTGTCAAAAGTTATGGAGATGGTTAAACAAGCGCAATCGGAAAAATCAAAACTAGAATCCATTTCAGACCGTGTAGCCAAGTGGTTATTCTATATTGCCTTATTCGTAGGTGTGTTAGCATTTATCGGTTGGTTACTCGTAACGAAAGATTTGTCTCTAGCATTTGAACGAATGGTTACAGTTTTTATTATTGCCTGTCCCCATGCGTTAGGCTTAGCAATTCCTTTAGTGATTGCTAGAAGTACCTCCATTGCTGCTAAAAATGGCTTACTTTTAAAAAATCGGAATGCATTAGAACAAGCCAATAAGGTTGAATATGTGTTGCTGGATAAAACTGGAACTTTAACAGAAGGACAATTTACAGTTACTGGCTTAGAATTAATGAGTAAGCAGTTTACTAGAGAAGAAGCACTTAAATATATTGGGGCATTGGAAAAAAATGCAAATCATCCGTTGGCAATTGGGATCATGAACTATTTAAATAAACAAGCCGTTCAACCTTATGAAGCCCATAATCTGCAAGCTTTATCAGGCGTAGGACTGGTTGCTACTGTTCAAAACCAAGAAGTCAAAATAGTCAATGAAAAAGAAGTTGCACGGTTACAGTTAACCTTCGATGAAACAATTAAAACAAACTATCAAGAGCAAGGAAATACCTTGAGCTATTTAATCATCGCTGGTCAATTAGTCGCACTGCTTGCTTTAGGAGATAAAGTCAAACCAGAAGCTAAAACATTTATTGCAGAGTTACAAGCGCAAGGAATTACGCCAGTCATGTTAACAGGGGATAATCAAACAGCCGCCAGTGCAGTTGCTAATTATTTAGGAATGAAGGAATACTACGCAGAGCTCTTACCAGAAGATAAAGAAAAAATTGTGCAACAATATCTTACTGAGGGACATCAGGTCATGATGGTAGGAGACGGTATTAACGATGCACCAAGTTTAGCCCGTGCTTCAATCGGCATTGCGATAGGCGCTGGTACAGATGTAGCGATTGATTCGGCAGATGTTGTACTGACGGATAGTGATCCTAAAGATATTTTAAGGTTCTTAGATTTAGCCAAACAAACACGACGTAAAATGATCCAAAATCTTTGGTGGGGAGCTGGGTACAATATTGTCGCCATTCCTTTAGCGGCTGGGGTTCTTGCACCAATTGGGATTGTTTTAAATCCAGCTGTAGGTGCTGTCTTGATGTCATTAAGTACAATTATTGTAGCAGCAAATGCTATGACACTGCATATTTCAAAAAAATAATTCGATATAATTGTAGAGAGCGGAAAGTAATCAATACTTTTTGTTCTCTATTTTTTTCTTCTTAAAAAAATTTTTGCCTTATTTGACGTATTCTTATAACAAGGGAGTGAAAGGGGACGATATATGGATTTCAAGGAATTATTGTCTTTTGAACATAAAAATATGTTGGAATTGTTGGATTTACTGCAACAAGAGCAGACATTTTCTGTTTTGATGGCTGCAGAAAAACTAAAGGTGAGCGACAAAACCATCCATTGTTACATTCAACGTTTTGAAAAAAAGCAGGAAGCGTTTAAGATAGAAGGGCTTTGTAAGATTTATACAACGACCAAAGGAATTGTAAAATATCGTGAATTATGCGTTTGTGGCTTGGCTCGATTTAGACAAAAATTTTGTTATTTTATTCCCGAATTTTATATTTTACGTTGTCTAATTGAAGAGCGAATCAATTATGCGCAATTGACCCAGGTATTGGGATTACAGGAATCAACTCTTCGGAAGAAACTTTCTAATATTCGACGTTGGCTAGTTAATTTTGATATTATTGTACGTCAAAAACATTACGATTTAACTGGCAATGAATGGCAAATTCGACAGTTAATCCTTTGTTTTTATTTGTTTTTTCAAGAAAGCTGTCTAGAAGAAAACAGAGAAATGACTCGGAAAATCATTACCTTTTTTGAGTTGGATTTAAATGTAGCACAACAGAATCATCTTAGTTGGCTAATTTATATTTGGGAGAAACGATATAGAGGCGGGCATGAAATTTCAGTGCCAAATGCTAATTTATTTCAACAAACAAGTGCTTTTTTTTATTTATTTCGTGTGGAAGTGTTGAGCACTTCTTTTATGTCTCTTAAAGAACAAAAAGCGTTATTTGTGATTCTTGAAGCACATTTTGGTGGTTGTTTTGGCAAGAGAGCGCGAAAGTATTTTATTCATGAGCAAATGAAAATAGAAAGTTTATGCTTAAAAACAGCTATTTTTATTATGAAAGAAATTAGGAGAAATTTTACACAACATCATTTTAATTATCAAGAAATTCATTTATGTCGATTTTTAAGTACGCATATGAATAGTTTATTAGACGGACAAGCATGGTTGCCAGCTCATAAACAGGAACAAACACTTGCTGCTCGTTATCAACAAACCTGGCACAGATTACAAAAACTTATTAGGCTTTTAAAGCGCCTATATCCAGTCTTTACTTCAGTAAAAGAACGGGAATTGACGAGTTGCTATTTTTATCACATCCTAGATTTATTTGACCCGATTTTATATGAAAAAAAATATATTATTTGCCTGTTGACGGACTTCCCTCCAGAAAAAGAACAAGCGCTGGGGCAATCTATAAAAAATTATTTCAGTGAAAAAAAGAATATTACAATTATTCATGGAAAATCAACGTATCAACTTCACCAAGCACACCTCTTAATTGTCAATCATTTGTTTCAGATGAACGTAGCGCCTTCTTCTGAAACAATTGTTTATTTGCCAGAGGAATTATCTCCTGCTTTTTTTGAAAAAGTCGAAGCGAATCTATCGTAAGAAGTCCAATTTTGTCTAAATAGTGTTAAAATGAAGAAGTAAGAGGAATGGATGAGGAGGATATTAAAATGAAACAACTGCAATTTGGTACAAGTGACGAAACAGTTTCTTCGGTTATCTTAGGATGTATGCGCTTAAATGGTGCTGAAAATCCTCAACAGGTAATTGAAACTGCTTATGATCATGGCATTACATTTTTTGATCACGCCGACATTTATGGTGGCGGCGACTGCGAAACCATTTTTGGTAAGGCCTTAAAAGAAAGTACCATTCGTCGTGAAGGTATTTTTATACAAACGAAATGTGGGATTCGTCAGGGCTTTTTTGACTTTTCAAAAGCACATATTTTAGAAGCGGTCGAAGGGAGTTTACAGCGTTTAGGTGTAGATTCAGTCGATGCATTATTGTTGCATCGTCCAGATACTTTAGTGGAACCAGAAGAAGTAGCTGAAGCTTTTCATTTATTAGAAAAACAAGGGAAAGTTCGCTATTTTGGTGTAAGTAACCAAACGCCAGGACAAATTGAACTTTTAAAAACAGCTGTTAAACAACCGTTATTAGCCAATCAATTACAATTTGGCATCAAGCATACTGGCATGGTGGATCAAGGCTTACAAACAAATATGGAAATATCAGGAAGCATTGATTATGATCATGGTATTTTAGATTATTCACGGTTGAAACAAATGACTATTCAAGCATGGTCACCGTACCAATATGGTTATTTTGAAGGTGTCTTTATTGGAAATGAAAAATTCCCTGAGTTAAATCAAAAATTAAGCGAATTGGCTGAAAAATATCAAACAACGCCAACTGGCTTAGCCAGCAGCTGGATTCTGCGCCACCCTGCTAATATGCAAGTCATCGCAGGAAGTATGAATCTTGGTAGAATTGAAGAAATTGCTAAAGCAGCAGACATTGTGATTAGTCGCGAAGATTGGTACGATATTTATCGTGCAGCGGGAAATGTTTTGCCGTAAAAAGATTCTCATACTTGTGAAGATTCAGCGTGTATTGCTGATTGATTTTGGTATTTGATATAGTTGTCACTAAGGAACTATGTCAAATACCTTTTTCTTTCATTCTGCAATCGCCGTCTACTGCAAATTCTGTAGTTTTTTGTTAAAATAGAAAGGAAACTAGTTTGCTAAAGATGAGGGGAAAAAAATGACCAAAAAAAAATTATTACTCGTTGATGGAAACAGTGTAGCCTTTCGTGCATTTTTTGCGCTACATAACTCATTAGAACGATTCAAAAATAAGAACGGCTTGCATACAAATGCTATTTATGCGTTTAACAATATGTTTGAAAATGTAATGCAAAAAGAAATGCCTACTCATGTTTTAGTCGCTTTTGATGCAGGGAAAACCACATTCAGAACAGAATTTTATTCAGAATATAAAGCCGGACGTTCAAAAACACCGGGGGAATTTAAAGAACAAATGCCGTATATTCGTGAACTTTTAGAAGGTTTAGGCGTAAAATATTATGAACTACCTAACTATGAAGCAGATGATATTATTGGTACATTAGCCAACAAAGTTGATAAAGATGAATTTGATGTTGTCGTGTTATCAGGGGACCGAGATTTGACACAATTAGCGACGGACACTGTCAAAGTAGATATCACTGTTAAAGGAGTTAGCGATATTGAATCATATACGCCTGAGCATATTGCTGAAAAATATGATGGGTTAACGCCTAAGCAAATTATTGATATGAAAGGGTTGGCTGGCGACACGTCGGATAACATTCCAGGTGTAACGAAAATCGGTGAGAAAACCGCGATTAAGCTGTTAAAACAATATGGCTCAGTTGAAGGGGTTTATGAGAATATCGATGAAATGAAAAAAAGCAAAATGAAAGAAAACTTGATTAATGATAAAGAGCAAGCCTTTCTTTCTAAACGTTTAGCGACAATTGAAGTCAATGCACCAGTCGAAGTCAATGTGGAAGACTTGGCATATGAAGGGAAAAACTTAGAAAAATTGGTTCCTTTTTATAAAGAAATGGACTTTAAACAATTTTTAGCTAAGTTGGACATTACAGAAGAACCTGTTGAAATGGAAGATATTTTATTTGAAGTAGTCGAAGATCAGTTAACCAATGAAATGTTTACAGACGATATGGCTCTTTATGTTGAGATGATGGAAGATAACTATCATACGTCACCGATTGTCGGCCTTGCTTGGGGCAACGACAAGAAGATTTATACCACGAATAATTTAGCTGTTTTTGAAAGTCAGCCATTTATCGATTGGTTGATGGATGAGACACGTAAAAAAAATGTCTATGATGCAAAACGGACGTACGTTGCACTAAATCGCTATGTAGGAAAAATGACAGGGATTGCCTTTGATGTTTTATTGGCTGCTTATTTACTTGATACCAATGACAATAACGCTGATATTGAAGGTGTAGCACAACATTACGGATATGATGCGATTCAATCTGATGAAGCCATTTATGGAAAAGGGGCCAAAAAAGGCTTGCCAGAGGACGAAGAAGTTTTCTTTGGTCATTTAGCACGTAAGATTAAAGCAATTCAATTTTTAACAAGCAAATTAGATAGCGAATTAACAGAAAAAAATCAAGCTGATTTATTCTATAAAATGGAATTACCACTTTCTCGTATTTTAGGCGATATGGAAATAACTGGTATCCGTGTTGATGCCACACGCTTAAAAGAAATGCAAGTAGAATTTTCAGAACGCTTGAAAGAAATCGAAGAAAAAATCTATGCAGAAGCTGGCGAAGAATTTAATTTGAATTCACCTAAACAATTAGGCGTTATTTTATTTGAAAAAATGGGCTTACCTGTGATCAAAAAGACGAAAACTGGCTATTCAACAGCGGTAGATGTTTTAGAACAACTAAAAGAACAAGCACCAATTGTGGCAGATATTTTAACTTATCGTCAAATTGCCAAAATTCAATCGACCTATGTTGAAGGACTCTTAAAAGTAATTCAGCCAGATAATAAAATTCATACTCGGTATGTACAAACACTGACCCAAACAGGACGATTAAGCTCAGTAGATCCCAATTTACAAAACATTCCTATCCGTTTAGAAGAAGGCCGAAAAATTAGAGAAGCGTTCGTACCAAGAGAGGATAATTGGTTGATTTTCTCTTCTGATTACTCTCAAATTGAGTTACGTGTGCTCGCACATATTTCTAATGATGAGCATTTAAAAGAAGCGTTTGTGGAAGGACAAGATATCCATGCCAGCACTGCAATGCGAGTTTTCGGTGTTGAAAAAGCAGAAGATGTCACACCTAACATGCGTCGTCAAGCTAAAGCGGTGAATTTTGGAATTGTCTATGGTATCAGTGATTATGGCTTGTCCCAAAACTTAGGCATTACTAGAAAGCAAGCGCAACAATATATTGACACCTATTTTGAAAAATATCCAGGCGTGAAACAGTACATGGAAGAGATTGTCCGCGATGCCAAAGACAAAGGCTATGTGGAAACATTGTATCATCGCCGTCGTTATTTAAGTGATATTAATTCAAGAAACTTTAATCTACGTTCGTTCGCTGAACGTACAGCGATTAATACACCGATTCAGGGAAGTGCCGCAGATATTTTAAAAATTGCGATGATTGAAATGGCGCGTCGTTTAAAAGAAGAAAAATTACAAGCAACAATGTTATTACAAGTGCACGATGAATTAGTTTTTGAAGTACCAGAATCAGAATTAGAACAATTAAATCAACTCGTCAAAGAAGTGATGGAGCACGCGGTTTCCTTACATGTGCCACTTATCACCGATAGCAGTTGGGGAAAAACATGGTATGAAGCAAAATAATAGCTTACCTATTAAGAACGATGAATAAAATAAGGATAAGTAGGATCTGGACGTTGATATCTAAGCGTTCAGACCTCTTTATATAAAGGAGCAAAAATAATGCCAGAATTACCAGAAGTAGAAACAGTGCGAAAAGGACTTGAAAAACTTGTTGTAGGAAAAACCATTCAAGAAGTCATTGTTTTTTGGCCAAGAATTATTGAATCACCAGAAGTTGATGTATTTCAAGGTCAATTAGCTGGTCAAACGATTGAAGGGATTGAGCGAAGAGGAAAATTTCTGATTTTTAAATTGTCTGATAATGATATGATTTCTCACTTACGGATGGAAGGAAAATATGAGTTTCATCAGGCTGATGATGAAATTGCCAAACATACCCATGTAATGTTTACTTTTACAGATGGCACGCAATTACGTTATTTAGATGTACGGAAATTTGGGCGTATGACATTGGTTCCTAAGAATCAAGGTCATCAATATAAAGGGATTTTAGCTTTGGGGCCAGAGCCAACACCAGACGTTTTCCAATTAGCTACTTTTCAACAAGGCTTGAAAAAGCATCATAAAGCAATTAAGCCATTGCTGTTAGATCAAAAGCTAGTGACGGGTTTGGGGAATATTTATGTAGATGAAGCACTTTGGCAAGCGCAAATCCATCCAGAACAACCAGCAGATTCCTTAAAACCTGCGGAAGTTGCTACGTTGTATCAAGCAATCATTGACGTCTTGGCACGCGCTGTTGAAGCAGGTGGAACCACCATCCGCACCTATCTAAACGCGTTAGGAGAAGCAGGGACTTTTCAAGTAGCGTTGAATGTCTATGGGCAAACAGGCTTACCTTGCAATCGTTGTGGTACGCCAATTGTTAAAACAAAAGTGGCACAACGTGGTACGCATTATTGTCCACAATGCCAACAATTGAAAGGTCGTCGATTGAAATGACAAAAGTTTTAGGCATTACAGGAGGGATTGCGACAGGTAAAAGTACGGTTGTTGCTCTTTTTAAAAAAGCAGGTTATCCAATTGTTGACGGCGACATTATCGCCCGCGAAATTGTTGCAAAAGGGCAACCAGCCTTAGCCGCAATCGTTGAAACTTTCGGACCAGAAATAGTATTAACAACTGGTGAATTGGATCGGAAAAAATTAGGACAATTAATTTTTGCTAGTCCTCAAAAAAGAGAGCTGTTAAATGAAACGCTGAAACCTTTTTTAAGAAAAGAAATTTTACGTCAAATTGAAGAAGCTAAAAAGAAAGCCTCCCTGGTTATTGTTGATATTCCTCTGCTTTATGAAGCTCATTATGAGGCGATTATGGATCAAGTTGCTGTGGTATATGTACCAGAAAAGATTCAAAAAGAGCGTCTGATGGCCCGAAACCAATTAACAGAAGAAGAAGCGCAACAACGAATTGCTAGCCAATGGCCGATTGAAATGAAAAAAGAACGAGCAGATATCGTGTTTGATAACCAAGGAACTAGAGAAGAAACGGAACAACAAGTGAAGAAGTGGCTAGAGGAACAAACTGGAAAGAAGTGAATATTTTTTAAATGGCGTAAAATGTTTTGAAAATTTCAGAAAAAACAGTGAAAGTCTTTGTTTTTATTAAAGAATGGCAAAGATTCAACTAAGAACCAGTTCTAAAGACCTAGTAATAGCGCAATTTCATGTTATAATATAGGCAACAAAAATTATACAGAATAGAAGAGGTGAACGTTATGCGTTGTCCAAGATGTCATCATAATAATTCCCGTGTTATTGATAGCCGTCAAGCAGATGATGGACGTGCAATTCGCCGTCGTCGTGAATGTGAAAATTGCAGTTATCGGTTCACTACATTTGAAAGAATTGAAGCGGCGCCATTACTTGTAATCAAGAAAAATGGGGATCGTGAAGAATTTAATCGTGATAAAATTTTGCGTGGGCTCATTCGCTCTGCGGAAAAAAGACCCGTTGCTATGGAACAAATGGTTCAAATTGTCGATAATGTTGAAAATCGAGTGCGTAGTTTAGGGGAAAATGAAGTCTCTACAACGCTTATCGGTGAATATGTGATGGAAGATTTAGTCAATCTAGATGAAATTGCCTACATCCGCTTTGCGAGTGTTTATCGACAATTCAAAGATATGAGCGTGTTTTTGAAAGAGTTACAGGACATTGTCGACAAAGCAAAATCTTCTTCTCCTGACTCAGAAAATTAAAAAGGAGGTCTTTCTTTGAAAGGAAATCGGCAAAGAATCCAACCAAAAAATATTTTTCAAGCGGTTATTGATTCACCGCTTTCTGATCAAGAGAAAGAGGTTTTAACCTTTTTATATCAACCAATTGTCGGCGCCAATGCGTTTAGTTTATATTGGCTTTTGTTATCTGAAACAACAGACTCAGAGGAGAATGGCTCGCTGTTTCATGCAGATTTAATTAGTTTGCTGGACTTGAGTTGTCAACAATTAGAAGAAGCTTGCTACAAATTAGAAGGCATTGGGTTGCTAGAAACGTATAAAAAAACAGATCGGGAATTAGGAGATTGTTATTTATATTATTTAAAAGCACCTGAAACAGCCGCTCGTTTTTTTAAAGATGAAGTGTTAGCTTTAGTGTTATTTAACCGGGTTGGACAACGGAAATTTGATCAATTAGTGCAAAAGTTCCAACCGCATCCTACTAAAACAGAGGGCTATCAAAATGTTTCCGCTAGCTTTCAAGAGGTTTATGCCTTTAAAGAAGAACAAATTGTTTCCGAAGCGAACCGATTGACAACGATTCAAGAAACTTTTTCTCAAAAAGAAAAATCGAAGAAAATTTCTGTATCAACGGATTCTTTTGATTGGCACTATTTTGTGGAAGGTTTGCACCGTTTAGGTTTACAACTGCCTGAAGATGAGGCTAGTTTTCAAGAAGAAGTCTATGTTTTTCATCAATTATATGGCATCAATGAGTTAGATATGGTAGACTTTGCTTCGAAATCATTTGACTATTATACAAGTCGAATTTTGCCTAAGGAATTAGTGCGAACGATTCATCAAGCGTTTGATCCTGATAAAAAACCACAACCAACAAACGTAGTGACAAACAAGCAAGCACAATTGACGGTGGAAGAGCAACAAACGTATCGATATAACACATTAAAAATGAATGGTTTTTCTGAACTGGATATTCAAATGATTATGGATAGTGAAAAGAATCCGCCTATTCAATATTTAGAAGCTTTAAAAAATAGTCGAGGCGGCTATACGACACCACAAGAACGTTCATTAGTGAAATATTTGGTTGCCAAATCAGGCTTACCGACTAGTGTGATTAATATTTTGATTAACTATGTTTACAACATTCAACAACAACCGACTTTAAAAGCGGAGTATGTGAATCGAATTGCGAATGAATGGGGACAAAGTGGCATTCATTCACCAGAAAAAGCAATTGAACATGTCAGAGAATTGGCAAAACAAAGCCAAACCAAACAAAAACAGCGACAACAAAATTATTCAGGGAAACGCCAAACTGTTCGACAAGAGCGATTGCCAGAATGGGCAGATCAGCCAAACGATGAAACAAAACTTTCCCCAGAAGAACAAGCCGAGTTAGATCGACAAATTCAAGAATTTTTAAACCAAGGAGGTGACCAATGATGGAAGACGTAGGAAAAGAAATGTCAAAAATTATCCAGAAGCGTGACATCAATGAACGATATGAAGAGCTGGTTAACGAAGTATTGAAAGATCAAGATGTTCAAGCCTTTATACAAGCAAACCGAGAGCGTTTAACCGATGAAGATATTCGTAAAAGTTATGCTAAGCTGTATGAATTTGTTCAAGAAAAAAAGAAATTTCAATTAAACGATCCGGCAATGATTGCTCCAGGCTATGAGCCAAGATTGATGTTGAATTTTCATTACATTGATGTAACGTATGTCCCAACGGCTGATTTAATCGCCCGTCAGAAGGAAGAAGAAATTCGTAATCGAGTAAGGGCAATGGACATGCCAAAAGATGTCCGAGAAGCAAATTTACGAGATTTCGATCCATCTTCTCAAGGTCGAGCCAAAGCGTTAGCAGAAGCAATGCAATTTTTAAGAGAATATCCTGCGACACCAAAAGAATTTCATAAAGGGCTCTATTTACAAGGCCCCTTCGGTGTAGGAAAATCTTTCTTATTAGGTGCGATGGCTAATGCTTTAGCAGAACGTGGATTTACTACGACAATTGTTCATTTTCCAACATTTACAGTAGAAATGAAGCAAGCCATTGGTCGCGATCAAGTTGGTGAAAAGCTCGATGCAGTAAAAAAATCCCCTATATTAATGATTGATGACATTGGTGCGGAATCCATGACTAGTTGGATTCGTGACGACGTTTTAAGCGTAATCTTGCAATACCGAATGCAAGAACAATTAGTTACTTTTTTCTCTTCCAATCTAGATTTAAAAGCTTTAGAAGAGCATTTAACCGTGACGCAACGAGGAGAACAAGAGCCGCTAAAAGCCAGACGAATTATGGAACGTGTGCGTTATCTGTCAAAAGAGATTACGATGACAGGAAATGATCGACGAAACGGTTAAAGCAATCCTTTTATTTTTATGGATTGCTTTTTTTCTTGCGCTTGAAGATGTAGCGTAAGTTTCGCAAAAACAAGTACTTTTGTGTACACTGACAATAAAGAAGTGAGGAAAAGAGGCGTAACAATGAAGAGAAAACTTTGGATTTTTATTGGGGTATTCGTGGTGCTTCTGGGAGGATATTTTCTTTTGTTTAGAGAAAAATCCTATAAAGTAGAGGTGGAAAAAGTGAATCCAAAAATTCAACGCTTAATGTCGACAGACAAACAACATTTTTTAACAAAACATGAATTTCACACAAAAGAAACCGCTGAACGCAAAGATTTGTTGAAGTTTTTTATTGAAACCCGGCTCAAAACAGACGGCGGTTTTTTAACCAACTATTTACCAGATGCTGAACGCAAAGATGTCGCCACAGGACATGAGTTGCTAAGTGAGTCTTCGGGTCTATATTTGCGTAATTTAGCTTTTGATACGCAGGGACGTTTTGATAATTTTTACAAGCAGACGAAAGACACCTTTTACGACGGCGTCCAATTTAGTTACCGAATTGACGAGCAAGGCAATAAGTACAATGTCAATGCCTCGATTGATGATTTACGGATCATTCGTTCATTAATTGAAGCAGGGGGGCATTTTAAAACAGATCAGTACGATCAAGAAATTAAAAAATTAGGCAAGAGTTTTATGAAAACCTCTATGAAAGATAATATTCTAATTGATTTTTACGATAGTAAATCAAAACAACAGTCTTCAGAAACTTCTTTGTTTTATATTGACTTAATTACGCTGGGTTATCTATACAAAGAATTTGGGATTTCAGCAGACTACTTGCAGTATCATTACCAATTAATAGATGATGGCTATATTTCTGATGATTTACCTCTTTATCAAACGAAGTTTAATCATCAAACAAATAAATACGAAAACAACGGAACACTTAATATTATTGAATCTTTATTAACGATTGTCCATTTAAGTGAAGTGGGTATGGCGAAGCAGACTAGTATTGATTTTGTGCGAAAACAAGTTCAGCAAGGAACGCTTTTTAACTCGTATGATTTAAATGGATCACCTGTGGATAAAAATCAATCTGCAGCCAGTTATGCGATAGCGGCTTTAATTGGTGTTGCCGAAAATGACAAAGAGTTGTATCGTGCGGCAATTACAGTACTTAATAATTTTCAAATTATGGATTCAAGCAGTCCGATTTATGGAGGATTTGGTGATAAAGTTACGAAACAAGTCTATTCCTATAATAACTTAATGGCTCTTTTGGCCTATGATTTCTAGATGAGGTGAAAGCATGGAAAAGATCAAAAAATACATGAACTCGGCTTTTGAATGGTTGAGTCGTTATATTTCTCCAAGTCTTTTGGCCGTTTTAGGGATTGGGTTAGTGACAAGCATTTTGTTATTTGTTTATCCGATTAATGGCTTGGGAGATAATGGCGAGTATTTTCGTGTGTTAAATTCAAATAGTCTTTATCGTGTCAATGGTGATAGCTACGACAATGTGGCCTATTTTGTTAAGGACTTTTCAATTATGCGTTATTTTAATGAAACAACGACGCACTTTGTTTCCACTCAACAATTTTTCATCACCATTGCCATTTGGCTTAATAAACTTTTTTATAGTCAAACACTTTTCGATATTCGTTTCTTAGGTTTCGTTTATCTTAGTTGTTTTTTAGTGTCAATTTATATTCTGGTACGAGGCTTAACCGAAGGCGTATCTTTGAAAAAAAGTTATCTTATCTCCTTGTTGGTTATTTTCATCTTGGGAGATACCTCCTATACGATTTATTTTAATTCCTTTTATACAGAAGCGACGAGTTTTTTACTTTCTGTGAGTGTCTTAGCATTTTCAGTCTATTTTTATCGGGTGACGAAACCACGAACTTGGCTCAGAAGAATAGTTTTAGTTATCTTGGCACAAGCAGTAGTACTTTTAATAGGAACAACACGCCAAGAATATTTGTTGATTATTGGCGTAATTATTGCTGGATTAGGATTTTTTGTCTACTTGTCACAACGTTACCAACAATTGTCAATGACGGCCTTTTTAATTGCGTTGATTGGTTTTACAACGTTAGCAGCTTTTATCGTTCCTAACGATATCTATGAACGTGATGTCTACCACAGTATGACGCGCGGTGTAATGAAGGATAGTAAGGTTCCAGATAAACGGATGTCAGAGGGCGGAATCAACCCGCAATATGGGTTGCAAAAGGGACGTTCCTACTTTGAAGAATACAGTCCTGTATCACCAACTTCTGAACAAATGAAAAAAGATTTTTTTGATAAAACGAGTTTTGGATGGGTGTTATTGAATTATTTAAATTATCCATCTGAATTATGGCAAGGACTGAATTCAGCGGTCCCAAATGTTTACTTAGTAAAGCCTAATAATGTGGGGAATTTTGAGAAAACGACGGGGCGTGCACCGCTGGAACAATCTAAATTTTTTATGGTGTATAACCGTATTAAAGCCAGTTTTTTCCCTAAAAACTTTGCTTTCTATCTATTATTAGGTGTGATTCTGTTTGGTTTATATGGCGTTGGTTTATACAGAGGACTCAAGAGAAACGAACCCAGATTAGTTTTTCGCTTCTTTTTAATGACAGGGATTTATCTTAATTTATTAGTTGTTTTCATTTCAACAATTATTATTGATGGGGATAGTGACTTAGTACGTCATTTGTTTTTAGTCTCAGTATTTTTAGATTTTCTCTTGTTACAAATTGTTTCTGATGTTATTGGTAAACGAATGTGGCAAGATACAACACCACAAGTCATTGGGGAGGTAGAGGGAATTGAAAAATAAACAATATCTTATTGGCTGGGTGTGTTTCTTACTCTTTTTCGTTTTTTGTGGCTTTGCCAAACCGGCGCTGGCTGCACCAAGTAAACATGTCTTACTTGTCTATGACAGCTTGAACATTGCTGGGAAAAAAGAAAATGATGTGGATGCTTTACAACGAGTGTTGACGAGTTTTGGAGTAGAAGTTCAGAGTGTGGCGGTGTCAGATTATGTGCCTGGCGAATTGCTAAATGATGGCTATGACAGTTTGATTTCTATGGTGAATTGGCCTGAACAAGCCGGCGTTATTGCCTCTGATTTTCTAGCAGATCGAGTTCATTTTAAAGGTAAACAATTACACATTGGTCGAAACATGCGTGACGATGAAAAACAATATTTTAGCGGTACGTGGAAAGAATTAAGTCATCGTCAATATCGGTTAGAAGATGAAAAAAACCGCTTTTCTCAAGTATTGCCTTTTCAAGATCAATCAGTTGTGCTGGAAAATACGCAAGGTCAGACGGTTGGCCGATTAAAAACACAAGAATTAGCACCAGAAGAATATCCATTTGGTGTAATTGAGAATGGGCATGCTTTTCTCCCAATGTTTGAACGCAAAGGCGCTGTTTTTTTAGAAAGCTTGGACGTAATTAGTCAATGGCTGGAAAGTGAAAAAATGTCACGGCCGTTTTTGACGATTTCTGATTTTAACCCGTTAAGAGATATGTCTGTGGCAACCTATTTGCAAGAAGAATTAGTTAAAACCACATATCCTTATATTTTATCCAGTACGAGCGTTTCACAAAACAATACGATTTTACCTTATAAACTATTTACGAATGCGTTACGTGCGTTTGCTTCGACGGGGGTTATTTTCTTAGAAACACCGGTCGTTAACAATGTTGATTTAAATGACCAACGTGCTTTGAAACAATTGATGGAGCAGCAGATTAGTTTATTGGTCGACAGACATGTCTATCCAGTAGGCATTTCTGCTCCAGGATACTGGAATCAAGACCTTCAATACCAAGAGGATGGTCTAGCAATTAGTGATACAGTGATTCTAAGAGAAAATCCGCCGATTGAACGCGTTTTTTATCGGAACCAAACGGGAGAATCAATCACTTATAAGAATGCTTTGTTTGATTTACCGTATGATTATTTATCGGGGATTGAATGGACGGATAAAGATAATCCGAATGACTATCGATTTCCAATGCCGACCACCATTAGTTTTTCATTTCCAAATTCTAAAAAAGAAGTGGATCATCTAATTCAAGAAGTCAAGGAAGCACCAATAGTGTTTAGTGTTTCAGAAGCGGATCAACATTTCACTGTTCAAACACAAACGCAGAAAATCGAATTTCGGAATAATCGGTTCTTCTTAAACAATCAAATTGTCAATGGTTTGGCTGATACAGGGGCCTCAACAGTTGAAAAACAACGATTTACAGGCTTATTTTCATTCTTTTTCAGTATTACAAACAATATTTTGATTGGCGTTGTCACGCTGACTTTAATCATCCTGATTATTTTGTTTATGATTGGACGAAAGAATTATCGGTCGAAATATATTAATAAGGAGGAAGACAAATGACCATTGCTGACATTGTAATGTTAACAGCAACTATCATTATTTGGAGTCTACTAATTGTAAATATTCTCTTAGTTATTTTTGGCTATGTTTATTATTTAAAAACAGATCCTGTCGCACCACCACCTGTAGAGGATGAAGACGCGCCGTTTGTTTCAATTATGGTGCCGGCCCATAATGAAGGAATTGTCATTGTGCGAACAGTTGAAGCGTTATTGAATTTTAATTATCCGCAAGATCGCTATGAAATTATTGTGATTAATGACAACTCAAGTGATAATAGTGCTGAGCTTTTAGCGAATGTCCAAAAAAAGGCGGTTAATCGAAATTTGCAGATTATTAATACAGACAATATAACAGGTGGGAAAGGTAAGTCTAATGCCTTAAACATTGGTTTCAAGCAAGCCAAGGGGGACGTGATTGCCATTTATGATGCGGACAATACACCTGAACCGAATGCACTCCGTTATTTAGTTGGAGAGTTAATTGCTAGTGAGGAATACGGCGCGGTTATTGGTAAATTTAGAACGAGAAATCGCAATGCAAGCTTGTTGACACGTTTTATTAATATCGAGACACTGGCCTTTCAATGGATGGCACAAGCCGGTCGTTTTCAATTATTTAAGTTATGCACGATTCCTGGCACAAATTTCATTGTTCGTCGTAGTATTATTGAAGCCATTGGCGGCTGGGATGACAAAGCGTTAGCCGAAGATACAGAAATCAGTTTTCGCATCTATATGATGGGCTATAAAATTAAGTTTCAACCAAAAGCAGTGACGTGGGAGCAAGAGCCGCAAACTTTGTCAGTTTGGTTCCGACAACGGACGCGATGGGTCAAAGGCAATATTTATGTCATTGTTAAAAATGCTAAATTATTGTTTAATCCTAAAGCGAGTCGGATTCGTTTTGATATTTTATATTTCTTGTCCATTTATTTTCTCTTAATGACATCGCTCGTTTTGTCAGACATCATGTTAGTTTTATCAATGTCTGGTTACTTAACAACGACCCTACAAGGATTTAGCAATTCCTTGTGGTTGTTAGCGATTTTGTTATTTATTTTCAGTACTTTTGTCAGTATTACAACCGAAAAAGGCGAAATGACTTTAGAGAATATCTTAATTATTGCCTTGATGTATATTACATACAGTCAGATGTGGCTAGTAGTCGCCGCTTATGGCATGGTGATGTATATTAAAGAAAATGTTTTTCATAAACAAACACAAACAAAATGGTACAAAACTGAACGATTTAAATAAGGAGGAAACGTGCAATGAAACAAAAAACAGTCACTTTAATAGGGTTGTTCTTTCTGGCAATTCTGATTGGTGTCGCAAGTCCGAACGTATACGCCGAAAACAAAGAACAAGACAACCATACCTTTACACAACCTTTTCAAAATAAAACAATCTCTTTAACAGGTACTTCTGTCCGTAGCACCATGTATTTTACAAAAATTGATTATTGGGACGTAAAAAAAGCATCATTCAATATGACCTACCAAATCACACAATTAAAAAATAATCAGACCTCAGATTTAACTGTGGCAGTGAATGGTGTGAAGTTTTATTCTTGGCGTCCTGAAAATACAACTGGTATTCAACAAAAGACGATTGAAATCCCTTTGGAACTGATTAAAGAGACAAATACATTGACTGTTGAGGGCCAAATTATTAATCAGGCAGGAAACGACATGTATAATTTAATTGAAACTCCAGCAAATTGGTTAACGATGTATGAAGGATCTAACGTAAACTTCCAATACGATTTACAATTACCAGAGAATACGATTCATTCTTTTTATAATCATTTTGTGGGAGCAGACACGATTGCGAATAAACACAGTGTTATTTTGACACCAGAAAATGCATCGGAAAAAGAATTAGCTGCAGCGACCCATGCGTTAGCTGGTGCTGCTCGTTTGATTACTACCTCAGAAGAATTGTTGCCAATGGCTTCTTTGAACAAAGAACAGTCAGCACCCTATCAGTTGATTATTGCCAGCTATGATAAATTACCAGATCAGTATAAAAGTCAAATTGATAGCAAACGTGTGGAGGACCAGGCTGTCTTAAAATTTTTCAATCAATCAGATAAGCATGTTTTAGTAGCTACTTCTAAAGATGAGGACTTACTTGTTCGTGCGGGACGTTATTTAGCCAATTATGAATTAATGACCCAAACAGATAAAGAAGAGACAACAGTTGATGAGAATACCGATACGTTTAGTTCAACTTTAGAATTTGATGGAAATTATCCATTAACCTCAACGGGGGACAAACTAGAAGGGGCCTATCACCAAGAACAAACGTACTTTGTCAATTTACCAGTGGATCGAAACAATGCCAATGGAAGTCGCGTGCATTTACATTTTAAATACGCTGAAAACTTAGATTTTGATTCTTCTTTAGTGACGGTTTACGCCAATGATAAACCAATTGGCAGCAAGAAATTAACCGCTGCTCGTGCAAACGGTGATGAATTAAATCTCGAATTTCCAAAGAACTTAGAAATTGCTGATAGTTTTGTATTAAAAGTTGCTTTTGATTTGAATGTTAAATCACCAGAAGTTTTACGAAATGGTCAGACTCCATGGGCCTTTATTGAAAATAATTCGAATGCGTTTATTCAAACAGAAGAACTGAATGACATATTATTTAACAACTATCCGAACATTTTTATCAGAAGCCGTTCTTTTGCTGATTTAGCGATTTTATTACCAGAAAAAATGGACGATAACTATTTTAAAGTGTTGACCAATCTATTTAACTTAATTGGTAATTATGCCGAAAGTAATGTCGGTGAGATTACGTATTATAAAAAAGCGCCTAAAAATGCGGCATTAGAAAATCATAACTTGATTATTTTTGGTACGCCTAAGGACAATCCGATGATTCGTAAGTTAAACGATCAGTTATATTTCCATTATGATAAGGACTTCACACGTTTTGTTTCAAACGAGAAACTGAGCATTGAAAAAGATTATGGTAAACAAATCGGTACGGCGCAGTTAATGTTTTCTCCATATAATGCGAAAGCCGCGGCGTTAATCTTAACAGGAGCTAAATCACAAGGTGTCTTTTTAGCCTCTACACAAGTGAATACAGAGAAGAATACTTCTATGTACAAAGGAGATGCCATTGTGGTCGATCCGAACTATCGTCGCTATGATTATCGTTTCAAAAAACGTGTAAGCAACGTCAGCAACGAATCATTAGGTAAACGAATTGTCAATAATCATAAATTAATGATTTATCTATTTGTCTTCTTAATTGGTATGACTATTATTGGATTAAGTGCGTTCTTCATCGTGAAGAAGAATTTGAAAGGTGGGGAATAGAGTGAATCAAAAACGAGTGACCTTACTTTTGGATTTAACTTTGTTGGTAGGAATTGTTTTGGTTGTCGGCACAACCATCTTTATGGCCTTAGGAACGAATGATTTCTTTGTGGACTTAAGTTGTCTATTAATTTCAGTTATCTTAATTATCGTTACCTATTTTGTAGGAATTACAGCGGGGTTAACATTTTCGCTTATATTTATTTTTCTACAATTGACTTATGTTGTATATCAGTATGTCTATCATGATTTGTTTAGCTATGGCTCATTATTTTGGCTAATCATGCCGCCGCTCTACTGTTTAACAATCTATGCAGTGACTTATCAAATTCGTACGATTGAAGAAGAAAATATTCGCTTACGTAAAGAAACTTCACGGTTAAATGCGTTAGATGCAGTAACTAATTTAAGAACAGCGAAAATGTATGAAGAAGGATTCGATTTATTTTCTGACATTTCTACACGTTATGAAGCGCCGTTATATTTAGTCGTGATCCGAGTGGCCTATTGGGAAAGTATTCGTAACTTATTAAGTCCTGAACAAAAGAATGAATTGCTACAAATCGTGACAGCGGCGATTAAAGAGACAACGGATGATCGCTTCTTACCATACTTTATCGACGGCACACCGCCGACTTGGGCGTTATTAATTTTCCGCGATGGGGATGACGGATACACTACTAGAAAAGAATTCAAACAACAAGCTCAAGAGAAATTTGCCCATTCTGAAACCTTAAGGAATATTACTTTGACATTACAAGTTTCCTATACCAAATATGATCCTGCCGAATTTAACAACGCTTCAGAATTTTTAGGGGATGGAATTAATTCTCTTCAATATGATGTTTAAAAAGGAGGCAAACAAATGACTGAAAAAATTGCTGTTTTTACAGGGAAATTAGTAGAGGCTGGTGTGTTAAATGAGACGCAGCCATTGTCAATGCGATTACATTTAGAAAATATCCAAGCAGAAAGTGATCCAGAATCCATTGTGCCCTTATTTTCTCATGGGGTAATTTTGAACATACTTGTTGAACAGTTAGAGGAAAGTATCCCACTGTCTCACTTGAAAAAAGGGACCAAAGTCCGTTTCACAGTCGTGGGCTTGCCGCCGATGACTATGTCAATTCCACCGCATGTTGGTGGGCAAGCGATTGAATTGATAGAAGAAATCTAAAAAGCTTCTGCATTAGCTATGATTATTAGCTAATGCAGAAGCTTTTTTTATTCAAAGGTCATTCTTTCAATTCGATCGAACGCTTCCTTTAATAAATCTAAATTTTGTGTTGCGGCTAAACGAATGTACTCATCGCCCGTTGTTTCACCAAATGCTTTTCCAGGAATCACTAATACTTGTATCTCTTTTAAAAGCTTTTCCACAAAAGGGACGGAAGTTAGTCCAGTTTTTTGAATATTAATGAAGGCGTAAATACTTCCTTTGACTGGATGAAGCGAAAGGAAAGGAATCTTTGCTACTCGCTGGGCCACATACTCTAAACGTGTTTGGAACACTTCAACGATTGGGTCTACAAATTCGTCAAAATGTTGTAACGCATAGATTCCTGCTTGCTGTGACAACGTAGGCGCAGAATACGTAACGCCTTCATTAATTAATTTGGCTACTTCGTTAATATAGTCTGGGGCAATCATATAACCAATACGCCAACCAGTCATTGCAAAGGCTTTTGAAAAGCTACCAAAAGTGATAGTATTTTCTGGAGCAAACGTAGCCATGGGAGTAAACGTTTCTTGGAAACAAAAGGCTTCATAAACTTCATCTGAAAGAATGTATAAGTTGTGTTCAATCGCTACCTGTGCAATTTCTCTGAAAGTTTCTTCAGAGAAAACAGCGCCTGTCGGGTTATTCGGTGAATTAAGAATAATCGCTTTGGTTTTAGGCGTGATTTTTTCTTTCAAAAGAGCTACATCAATTTGGAAACCATCTTCTTCATAGGTTGGCAAAAAGACCGGAACGCCATCTGCTAAAAGAACTTGGTCTTTATAAGGAGAGAAATAAGGTTCATGAATAATCACTTCATCTCCAGGATTTAGAATCACTTGTAAGGCAAGGTACATTCCGTGCAGAGCGCCAACTGTGGCCCGGACTTGATTCGGTTGAAAAGATAATTGATAATGTGACTGATAAAACTGAATGACCGCCTCAATGAATGCCTCGCTACCATCAGAAGCGGTATATTTTGTATGCCCATTTTTGGCATCGTTAGCTGCTTGTTCGATAATCCGCTCATCGGTAATTAAGTCAGGGTCACCAATCGATAAATCGATTAAATTTGGGGTCTTTTTCGCCAATGTTGCAATATCCATGAGTAAATTTTCAGTAGGTTGTTGGTAACGTGTTGCGATATTCTTGCGATCCATACCAGGTGCTCCTTTTTATAAAACTTTTCTTAGAAAATCTTGTGTTCTTGGGTTTTGTGGCGCATCAAAAATTTCTTCAGGTGTGCCTTCTTCTTGAATGATTCCTGCATCCATAAAAATGACACGGTCCGCAACTTCTTTTGCGAAGCCCATTTCGTGGGTAACCACCACCATTGTCATCCCTTCAATAGCTAAATTTTTCATAACGGATAGCACTTCGCCCACCATTTCAGGGTCTAAGGCAGAAGTTGGTTCATCGAACAGCATCACGTCAGGGCGCATGGCTAAAGCACGAGCAATCGCTACCCGTTGTTGTTGCCCACCAGAAAGTTGAGAGGGATAATTTTCTTTTTTATCTGATAAACCAACTTGTTCCAGTAAAGAAAGAGCATGTTCTGTGGCTTCAGAAGCGGCTTCTTTTTTTACTTTAACAGGACTAATCGTTAAGTTTTCCAAGACATTTTTATGCGGGAAAAGATTGAAATTTTGGAATACCATTCCCATTTTTTGACGAAGTTGATCAATGTTGGTATTTTTATCTAATAAATTTTTTCCTTCAAATTCAACGCTGCCACCAGTTGGTGTTTCTAATAAGTTCAAGCAACGTAAAAAAGTACTTTTACCACTACCAGAAGGGCCAATAATTACGACAACTTCACCAGCTTCAATTTCTAAGTCAATTCCTTTAAGTACTTCATTTTTTCCGAATGTTTTCTGTAAGTTTTTAATGTTAATCACTAGTACTCATTCTCCTTTCAGCAACACCTAATAGACGTGAGATAGTAAAGGTTAGGACGAAATAAATCAACGATACAATTAAGTAAGGTAGGAAGGGTTTAAAACTTGCTCCTTGAACGTTGCCAGCTTGGAAAATTAGTTCTGAAACACCAATGACTGAAACAACGGAAGATTCTTTAATTACTGTAACAAATTCATTGCCTAACGCTGGTAAAATATTTTTAATAGCTTGTGGGAAAATGATGTATCGCATTGCTTGGTTTTGATTCATTCCCAAAGAACGAGCAGCTTCCAATTGTCCTTTATTAACTGCCTGAATACCAGCACGAATAATTTCTGCTACATATGCACCACTGTTTAAAGAAAGAGCAATACAACCAGCTGCTACTTTTGATAAGTCTAAACCAAGAACGCCTGTCCCGAAATAGACAATAAAAATTTGAACAAGCAAAGGAGTGCCACGAACATATTCAATATAAGCAATGGCAATGCCACGTAAAATTTTGGAATTGGCTAACTTCATTAAGGCAAGTAATGCCCCTAAAATGGCACCAAACAAAACACCAATGAAAGCTAGGAAAATGGTATAGCCTGCACCGTTAAGGTAGAACTTTCCATACTTTTGTAAAAAGCTTTGATCTTTTTGGAACATTAATTGATTGGCTTCTTTTTTATAACCGTCCATTAATTTTTGATCATTAATTTGTTTAATAGAGGCATTTACTTTCTCCGTCAAAACGGGCGCATCTTTAGGAAAAGCAACGGCAGTATCTTTTGAGCCTTTTTCAAAGGTAACATCAGCAAAAGCTAAATCCTCATTTTGAGAAACATAGGCTTCGCCAACCGGTTCTTCCATAACGACTGCATCTAATTTATTATTTTTTAGATTCATAATTAAATCTGGGATTTTTTGAAGAGAAGTAGGGACAGCACCGGTTAATTCGGTTTTAATTAATTCTTCTTGTGTCGTTTGCTTTTGGGCACCTGCACGAACGCCTTCGAAATCTTTAGTTGAATGAAATTTATCTTTGTCTTCTTTCCGAACAATGACTCTTTGTTGAACGTTCATATATGGTTGAGAAAAAGCTACTTCTTTTAATCGTTCAGGCGTTGGCGACATGCCTGAGATGACCATGTCAATCTTGCCAGTTTTTAAGGCCCCTAACAGAGCATCGAAGCCTAGTTCTTCGATTTTTAATTTAACGCCTAAATCGTCGGCAATTTTTTGAGCAATAGAAATATCAAAACCAACAATTTTATCTTCACCATCTACTTTTGCATGAAATTCATAAGGGGCATAGTCTGCGGATAAGCCGACAACTAGTTCTCCCTTTTGGATGATTTTGTCATAGACTGGATCGTTTTCGGCTGCAAAAGTTTCTTTAATAGGTAATAATGAGAGCAACAAGAATAAAATTGGTAAAATCGTCTGTAGCCATTTTTTACATTTGGTCATTTGCGTAAACTCCTTTTTGTATTATTTTTATAAATATTCAAAAAAAGCGAATAAATGTATAAAAATTTATTGTGTTATGATGTGGTTTATCATATCATAGAATATGTAAAAGGAAAAGTAGTAGAGTTGAAAAAATACAACTTTTTCAAAAAAATTTTCAAAAGTCAAAAATGAAGGGGATTTTCAAGATGGAACAATCATTAATTGTGAGAGGGACACCACAAGAGTATCTTTGCGAAATTGGTTCGTGGGAATTATTAGAAGGACAACTATTATGCAGAAATATTCATCGTGTATTCATTTTACACGGGACTGAGTCATGGCAAGCGGCAAAACCGTATTTTCCGACGTTTCAAAAAGTAACAGCTGTTTTTGAAAACTATGGAGGTGTTTGTACAGATCAACGTGTGCAAGAGTTAGAAGCGCAAGTGCTGGACAATCATTTAGAGGCCATCGTCGCTGTTGGTGGAGGAAAAGTGGCCGACTTGGGCAAAGCCTTAGCACACAAAATGGCGTTACCGGTAATTATTTTGCCCACTTTAGCAGCTACTTGTGCGCCGTGCACGCCATTGAGTGTAATGTATCGAGAAGATGGAGCAATGGAACGGTATGACGTTTTTCCGCAAGCAAACGCTTTGGTGTTGGTAGAACCAAGAGTGTTATTGCATTCGCCCCGGTCCTTAATGGTGGCAGGTATTGGGGATACATTAGCTAAATGGTACGAAGCAGATGCGATTATTTCGCAGTTAGACGTCCAAGTGTTACCTATTCAAGTTTCTCATTTTGCCGCGGAAAAATGTCGCGATATTTTGTTAAATGAAAGTATCAATGCTTTAAAAGCGATGGAAGAGCAACAATTAAATCAATCGTTTATTGATGTCATCGAAACAAATTTAATTATTGGTGGAATGGTGGGTGGCTTTGGCGATGATTATGGTCGGACAGCGGGTGCCCATTCCATTCATGATGCACTAACTTTGCTACCAGCTAGCCATCGACAATTGCATGGAAACAAAGTGGCGTATGGTGTGTTTGTTCAATTAGCCATTGAAGAGAAATGGCAAGAAATCGCTGAATTGATTCCTTTCTATCACCAACTAGGTTTGCCTATTTCTTTAAAAGAAATGGAGATGGACTTAACTGAAGCCGAGTATCAAGAAGTAGCAGAACGTGCTTGTATAGAAGGCGAAACGATTCATTATATGAAACAAAAAATTACCCCTGAAATTGTGAAAACAGCGATGCAAGATTTAGAAAAATATACAGCGACAAAATAAGTGCCAAACAGCAACTAGCTCATTTGAATTATTTGAACTAGTTGCTGTTTTTTAAGGATCCTTTTTTGAAAAAAGAAACCTTGAGAAATCCTTGCAAATTCAATAAAAAAAAAGTATGATGATGGGAGGACAAATTATAGTAGAAAGTAGGGAAATGAATGACGGAACCAGCCATTCGTTATCGTTTAATCAAAAAAGATAAACACACAGGTGCGCGTTTAGGTGAATTAATTACTCCTCACGGCACATTTCCAACACCAATGTTTATGCCGGTAGGTACACTTGCGACAGTTAAAACAATGTCACCAGAAGAATTAAAAGAAATGGGTGCCGGTGTTATTTTAAGTAATACTTACCATTTATGGTTACGCCCAGGTGAAGATTTAGTCGAAGAAGCAGGCGGTTTACACAAATTTATGAACTGGGATCAACCTATTTTAACTGATTCAGGTGGCTTCCAAGTCTTCTCATTAAGTGATATGCGGAAAATCGAAGAAGAAGGTGTGCATTTTAGAAATCATTTAAATGGTTCAAAAATGTTCCTTTCTCCAGAAAAAGCGATCAATATTCAAAATAAATTAGGATCAGATATTATGATGAGCTTTGATGAATGTCCACCATTTGATGAAAGCTATGAGTATGTCAAACGCTCGATTGAACGGACTTCTCGTTGGGCTGAGCGTGGCTTAAAAGCCCATGCGAATCCTGATAGACAGGGATTATTCGGTATTGTTCAAGGTGCGGGATTTGAAGATTTACGTCGTCAAAGTGCTAAAGATTTAGTGAGTATGGATTTTCCTGGCTATTCGATTGGTGGCTTATCTGTTGGTGAGTCTAAGGAAGAAATGAACCGAGTCTTAGACTTTACGACACCGTTAATTCCTGAAAATAAACCACGTTACTTAATGGGTGTGGGTGCCCCTGATTCATTAATTGATGGAGTGATTCGTGGGATTGACATGTTTGATTGTGTGTTACCAACACGTATTGCGCGCAATGGTACTTGTATGACTTCACAAGGTCGCTTGGTTGTTAAAAATGCCCAATATGCAAGAGATTTTCGTCCGCTTGATGAAAAATGTGATTGTTATGTTTGTCGTAATTATACGCGGGCCTATATTCGTCATTTGATTAAATGTGATGAAACATTCGGAATCCGTTTAACATCGTATCATAATTTATACTTCTTGTTAGACTTAATGAAAAATGTCCGTCAAGCAATTATGGACGACAATTTATTAGAATTCCGACAAGCGTTTTTTGAAGAATATGGCTTTAATAAAGCGAATGCAAAAAGTTTCTAAAAATTAGAGGAAAAAACTAGTTCTTCAAGCATTTTTTTGATACAGTTAGTAGTGTGAATAATGCAGAGTGAGGTGAAACAAATGGGTGGCGGATTTACAATGATTTTTACATTAGTCCTTTTAGGAGGAATGATGTTTTTCATGACACGTTCTCAAAAGAAACAACAGCAAGAACGTCAAAAACAACTAAACGCAATGAAAACTGGCGATAGTGTTGTCACAATTGGTGGTTTACATGGTGTTTTAAGTGAAATCAACGAAAAAACAGTTTTAATCGATTGCGAAGGTATTGTCTTAGAATTTGACCGTGCAGCAATTCGAACTGTAACACCTGGAACTGCTGTTACAAATGATTCAGCAGTAACTAGTGTACCAGTCACAGAAGTTGAAGAGACAGTCACAGAAGAAGTAACTGAAGTTCCTGAAACATCAGATCCTTCAAAAGAAAAGAAAGACTAAACGAATCAACTAATTCATTTAATGGTTAAAGAGAGCGGAACAGGCTTTTCAAAGGCGAAACTGTGACCAGTAGTCACACGAGAAAGCCAATAAGAAGAGATAATTTCTATTCCGCTCGTGTCGTTTATCTTAAAATGTAGGACTAGGAAGGTAGGTCATTTGGACTTACGTCCTAAGTCCTTTTTAACTATTAAGTTTACAAAAAAGGTTCCTTTTTATAGTGTTGGAAGATAGTTAAAAAGTGAGCAATCTTTCGCTTGGTTGGAAGGAGAAGAGCCCATGACAAAGGAAAAATTAAGTTGGTTACAACAAAAAATGCTCAATAAAAGTATTAAAAAGAAGTGCCAAAATTTTCGTGAACTAGGTTATTCTTCCATCAACGAAGAAGATTTATTGACTTATTTACTCACCTATCGTTGGAAAAAGCAAGCCCGTTTATCTGTCAAAGACTGTCGCAAAGACATTCAGAAGGTTAAGCCGAATGAATTTTTTGACTATCAACAATTATTGGCACAGACATCAAAAAATCCTTTAAGGGACTGGCATGATATTGAAGACTTATTCTAGAAAAAAGAATAGGTCTTTTTTTGAGATAAAAAAAATTATAAATAGTTGTGAAAAATATCACAAAAACTATTTACAAGATTCATTTTATGTTGTATGATGTGAATGTGAAATAGTTAACAAAGTTTTTTTAAAATGAAACTCTTAGGAGGATGAACATGGTTAAAACAGTAAAAAAAGAAAAGACAGAAACGGTTGATGTTTCATCAATGATTGATGAATTAGCAACAAAAGCGAATGTCGCTTTAAAAGCAATGGAAGATTTTACACAAGAACAAGTAGATCACATTGTCCATCAAATGGCGATGGCGGCGTTAGACCAACATATGCCTTTAGCAAAAATGGCTGTCGAAGAAACTGGCCGTGGAATCTATGAAGATAAAGCAATCAAAAATATGTATGCATCTGAATACATTTGGAATAATATTAAACATGATAAAACTGTGGGTGTAATTAACAAAGACGAACAAACCGGCTTAATGGAAATTGCTGAGCCAGTTGGCGTGGTATGTGGGGTCACACCAACAACGAACCCAACGTCAACAACTATTTTTAAATCACTAATTGCCTTAAAAACAAGAAATCCAATTGTTTTTGCTTTCCATCCTAGCGCACAAAAATGTTCGGCAGAAGCGGCACGTATTGTACGGGATGCGGCGATTGCAGCAGGTGCACCAGAAAATTGTATTCAATGGATTGAACAACCATCGATTGATGCAACATCTGCTTTGATGAATCATCCAGGGATTGCCATTGTTTTAGCAACTGGTGGCGCAGGCATGGTAAAATCTGCATACTCAACAGGTAAACCAGCACTAGGCGTTGGTCCTGGGAACGTACCAGCTTATATTGAAAAAACGGCTAAAGTAAAACGTGCGGTTAATGATTTAATTGTTTCAAAATCATTTGATAATGGAATGATTTGTGCTTCTGAGCAAGCGGTCATTGTGGATAAAGAAATTTATGCTTCTGTCAAAGCTGAGTTTGAAGCACACAATGTTTACTTCGTGAAACCGAATGAATTACAAAAACTAGAAGATGCAGTGATGAATGAAGGCAAATACGCAGTAAATCCAGCGATTGTCGGTAACTCTGCAGAAAAAATTGCTGAATTAGCAGGAATTAGCGTACCAAAAGGCACAAAAATTTTAGTCGCTGAATTAGAAGGTGCAGGTCCAGAATATCCATTATCAAGAGAAAAATTATCGCCAGTTTTAGCAATGATGAAATCAAACAACGCAGAGCATGCTTTTGAACTATGTGAAGCGATGTTAAACTTAGGTGGTTTAGGACATACAGCAGTAATTCATACAGAAGATGAAGAGTTACAAGTTGCTTTTGGTTTACGTATGAAAGCTTGTCGTATTTTAGTGAATACTCCATCAGCAGAAGGCGGTATCGGTAACATTTATAACGAAATGATTCCATCCTTAACACTTGGTTGTGGTTCATACGGGAAAAACTCTGTTTCTAAAAACGTATCAGCCATTAACTTAATTAATATTAAAACGGTAGCGAAACGGAGAAATAATATGCAATGGTTTAAATTACCTCCAAAAATTTTCTTTGAAAAAAATTCTTTACAATATCTACAAAAAATGGAAAATGTTGAACGTGTCATGTTAGTTTGTGACCCAGGTATGGTTCAATTTGGCTATGCAGATATCGTACGTAAAGAGCTACAAAAACGTAAAAATGATGTGAAAATCGAAGTATTTTCTGATGTTGAACCAAACCCATCAACAAATACTGTTTATGCAGGTACCAAAATGATGGTTGATTTCCAACCAGATACAGTGATTGCCTTGGGTGGCGGTTCTGCAATGGATGCGGCGAAAGGCATGTGGATGTTCTATGAACACCCAGATACAGAGTTCTTTGGTGCAAAACAAAAATTCTTAGATATCCGCAAACGGACATATAAAATTGCCAAACCAGAAAAAACACAATTTGTTTGTATCCCAACTACTTCAGGAACTGGTTCAGAAGTTACACCATTTGCCGTTATTACTGATAGTGAAACACACGTGAAATATCCGTTAGCAGACTATGCGTTAACACCAGATGTAGCGATTGTTGATCCACAGTTCGTAATGTCTGTGCCAGCTTCAGTCACTGCAGATACAGGTATGGATGTTTTAACACATGCTATTGAATCTTATGTTTCCGTGATGGCTTCAGATTACACACGTGGTTTAAGTTTACAAGCAATCAAGTTAGTTTTCGATCATTTAGAAAATTCAGTGAAACGTCCAGATATGGAATCTCGCGAAAAAATGCATAATGCATCAACCATGGCAGGGATGGCATTTGCCAATGCATTCTTAGGTATTTGTCACTCTATTGCTCATAAAATTGGTGGGGAATATGGCATTCCACATGGTCGTACAAATGCGATTTTATTACCACATATTATTCGTTACAATGCGAAAGATCCATCAAAACACGCAATGTTCCCTAAATATGATTACTTCCGCGCCGATACTGATTATGCAGACATTGCAAAATTCTTAGGCTTAAAAGGAAATACTACCGCAGAATTAGTAGAAGCTTTAGCAACAGCAGTAGCAGACTTAGGTAAATCAGTCGGAATTGACATGAACTTGAAAGCCCAAGGTGTCTCACAAGAAACATTAGACACAACGGTTGATCGTATGGCAGAACTTGCATATGAAGACCAATGTACAACTGCAAATCCGAAAGAACCATTAATTAGTGAACTAAAACAAATTATCTTAGATGCTTATGTAGGATAAAAGAACTCAAATAAAGAGACCAGAACATTAATGTTCTGGTCTCTTTAACGTTTTGCGAAAACAGTGCTGTCGATACCACGGTTATGACACCAATTAACTAAAACTGGATCGAGGACAAGTGCGGTACTCGTCAATTCTTCTGTCGTCTTTTTTCCTAAAAGAGTATAAAGCATTTTCACTTCTTCTTGCCATTGCTGTACAAGGGCTAAGGTATTTTCTAAACCATTTTTACTCATAAGGGAAGCTAAGATAGTCCCAGCAACTCCCATGCTTTTGGCACCTAAAGCGAGTCCTTTGACAATATCAAGAGAGTTACGCACACCGCCAGAGCCGAGAATAGTTAGTTTCTTTTGCCAATTTTGTGATTCCAGAAGAGAGATGACCGTTGATTGCCCCCAATCATCTAAGAAAGAAAGTTCTCGTTTCTTCCGCCGGGCATTTTCAATTTGTGTAAAACTCGTTCCGCCTTGGCCGCTCACATCCGCTGCTTGAACGCCGATAGAGGTAAGTTTTTCTAAGGTTTCTTGGCTCATGCCAAAGCCAACCTCTTTGACAATGACAGGCACTTCTACGGCCTGTACGATAGCTTCAATTTTGGTTAGCCAATTAGTGAAATCACGATCTCCTTCAGGCATGACCAATTCTTGGGGCACATTTACATGGATTTGTAAGGCATTCGCTTGAAATAAATCAAGCGCTCGCTTTGCTTCTTCCACACCCAAGCCTGCACCAATATTGGCAAAAATGAGTCCATCTGGGTTTTCTTTTCGCATAATTTGATACGTATCCGCTAAACTAGCATCTTTTAACGCTGCCGAGACAGATCCTGTCGCAACTAAAAGGCCAGTTTCTTTGGCAATAATGCCTAATTGCTGATTAATTTCTTTTGCACGCTGGCTACCACCTGTCATTGCATTGACATAAAAAGGTTGGGGAAGCTGAAAAGAAAGAAACGAAGTGGAAATATCCACTTCGTTAACAGCGGATTCAGCAAACGATTGGTGAACAAAACGCACACGATCAAAGTCATTACTTTTTTCTTTGTGGAACGCTTTAGCTAATGATAGATGTTCATCTTTTCGATTCATGCTTCTCCTTACACTCCTTTTGACCATAGGTATAGACGTGAAGTGGCAGTGGGGTAATTCCGTCTTTTTCCCAAGCAGTCATTAATGGTAAAATCCCAGATTTTTGGCGGAAAATTACAATCCCACAATCGCCCCCGCCAGCGCCAGAAGATTTCGCAGCTCCTGTATAAGATTCAGCCAAATCACAAAGATTTTTCAAGGCTTCTGTTTCGATTACCACACCAGTCAGTGAAGATAATTCGGCGAGCAATTGGCGATTTTTAGTAATTTGTTTTTGAATAACAGAAATTTTTCCTGTGTTAAAGCCATTAATCATTGTTTCGACACAAAGCCGACTTTTCATTAAGAACTGCTCATAAGCCGCTTGTTTTTCTTCTTTTGATTGATGAACTCGATCAACTAAGTCTGAAGTGGACGCAGGACTACCTGTCCAACCAATTAGTAAACGTAGTTGTTTCGGTACTTTTAACGGAAAAATCATTAATTCAGGCCAGTCCATTGCTAACAAATCAGTTAATGTTTCAGTGGCTACTTTTTGATTGACCCAATCATGATCGAAGGTTGAAAAGGCAATCCAGCCCCCGTAACAGCTGGCGGCGATATCTCCGCAAGAACCATTTCCTTGAACGGCTAAGTGAGCTAATGCTGATAATTTGAAAATTTCCTCATTTTCCAAACCTAAGTCATAAAAAATATTCAAGGCTTTGACAGTTCCAACGGTTACTGCACCGCTTGAACCAAGACCATATTTTCGTCCATTTGAACTATCTAATTCACTCGTCACTTTTAAATGATAAAATGACAATTCTTTGTTTTGCTCTTGCGCATATTTTTCAGTTAGATGAATCGCCGCTAAAACATAATGAAAAGGATTTTCGCGAATATCTAATACAAGCTCACCATTTCGGCGTGTCCAACGAATAGGTAAAGAGCTGTATTGTGCAGATTGAATACTGCCTTCATCTGTTGTTTCTTCGACAGTTACAGTTACGAATTGATCCACAGCAACGATAATGGCAGGGTGGCCAGGTTCAACAACGGCATATTCTCCTGCAATAAATAACTTTCCTGGCGTAGTAACTTCAATCATGCTTATTTATCCATTCCTTTCGTTTCAAACAATTCAATTCCGGGACCAGCAAAAGCTGGGACTAACTGCTCTTTTGAAAAATGTTCACTTAAAAATGTTTTTAATGCTTCTAAGTTTTTCTTTTCGACTAAGACCTTGACATTCGGACCTGCATCCATTGTAAAGTAGCAAGGAATTCCTTTGGCCCGTGCTTGGCGAACTAAAGCCATCGCTTGTAAGCTGCCTGGGGACCAGTAAGTAAATGGCGGGACAGCGCCTAAGGTGGTTCCATGCATCCTTAACCCATTGGCTTCAATGATTTCTCCTAAACGAGGGAAGTCTTTTGTTTTAATTGCTTCATGAACTTGGGATAAATCTTTTTCCACATTGTCCAACCAACCTTGATAAAAGCTAGAAGTTTCTACTGTTCGTTTCATTCCATCACGGCTGGAAACATCTTTTTCGCCATCATTAATTAAGATAAAGAGCATGGCCAATTCGTTTTCCCAATTATTGGCTGGAATATTTTCAGCAAACGACGTTTCATCAGAGTGGCCTTTGTTCCATTGAGCAAAACCACCAAAAATGCTGCGACAAGCAGAACCTGAACCACGTCGCGCTAAACGTGATAAGTCTTTTGCTGAAAGATTTAATCCTAAGGCTACGTTACAGGCCCCTGCTAAAGCAGCTAGACCACTCGCTGAAGAAGCCAAACCAGCTGCAGTAGGCACAAAATTTTGACTTTCCACTTTTGCAAACCAAGTACAATCGGCTTGTTGACGAACAAGATTCAAAAATTCTTTGACTTTTTTTGTTTGTTTTTCGTTTTGCAAGATACCATCTAAAATAAATACATCTTCTGAATAATGGGCATCAAATGTCACAGTTGTTTCTGTGTAAAAGGCATCTAATGTTAATGATAAACTACTATTCATTGGTAAAATGTATTCTTCATTGGCTTTTCCCCAATATTTAATCAGAGCAATATTTGTATGCGCTCGTGCTTTTCCTGAAAGCATTACTTTTTCACCTCTAATGATTGAATCCATGTAGCAACAGCTCCATTTTCTTCTAAAGTCTGTGCAATGGTTTGTGCGGTCTTTTTATTATCTGTTAAGGCAATCATACAGCCACCGCGACCGCCGCCGGTTAATTTTGCTCCTAGAGCGCCATGTTCTAGAGAGAGAGCCACTAGTCGATCCAGCATATCGTTGCTGACGGTTAATTGCTGGAGTTGCTCTTGCGCTAATGTCATTAGCTGACCTAATTTTTGTTTATCATCTTGTAAAATTGCCTGCTTCGCTTCTTTAGTAAAAGAACCTAATTGTTTCATTGTTTCAGCGATTGCTGTGGGATTATTTTGAGCTAGCTGCGCAATGTCTTTCACTGCTTCACGTGTTTGACCTTTAATTCCCGTATCAGCTACTACTAAGTAGGCATTAGATAAATTCATCGAGAAATGTGTGGGCGGAAATCCTCTAGTAAAAAATAAGGGATCAGCGCCGCTTGTTGCTGCGGCATCGATACCACTAGGATTGCCATGAGCAATTTTCTCACTTAAGGAAACAAGCTCAAACAATTCTTGATATGTATAAGCGTAATCAAAATAATCAAAAAGGCTTCGAACGATGGCCACAGCGGTTGCTGCGCTTGAGCCCATTCCTCGTTCAGCGGGAATCGTACTTGTTAAGGTCAAAGTGCCTTTAAATGTATCTTCCTTTAAAAAATGTAAGGTTTGCTGAACAACTTCCTTGATATTTGCTAGCTCTTGGGGCACGTCTTCAAGCAATCCTGTAAAATATGCACAATCAATCTGCATAGTTTTTGCTGGGGTATAGACGGCTGTGATTTCTGTCGCTTGAAAAGGAAAGGCGATTGCTGGTTCGCCGTAAACAACGGCGTGTTCCCCCATTAAAATAATTTTTCCCGTCGCTTGACCGAGGCCTTGTTTTTTTATATTCATTCACTGACATTCCTTTTGAGTAGAATCGAGTATAGGACAAAAGACGTTCTTGGATTAGAAGAACGTTTGTCATAATCTCTTCATGATTTATAGGAAATGATTCCAAAAGTTTCTCTTGTTCCAAAAAAAGAGATTGCTTAACCTAAGATAGTTTACCTAAAAATAAGGCACAAGTAAAATGGTTCCGTTGGTTTTTCCAAAAAATTAATAACAATTTAATAAGAAAGAACCGACAGAACCAGTTATTCGGCTATTTTTTTAAAATTTTCTTAGGTAATCACCAAACCAAGGGCACTTGCCAAATAAATGGCTTGTTCAGGGGTGACTTTAAGACCTGATAAATAGTTTGGTGAGAAAGTCAAGCGTTCAAAGGTGTTTTGGGAAAAATCCAATCCTTTTAAAGAAGTATTTAACCAATTACTTTCGGTTAAATCGCAAGCTTCTAGAAGGAGTTTCTTCCAGGTGACCTCGAAAAATTCACTTTCGACTAAACGTGTCTGATTAAAGTGAACAAGATTAAAATTTGCAAAACGAAAAGAAGCATAATCGGCTTTGCAATCTTCAAATAGACAATCTTTTAAATAGCTATCTGCAAAATTCGTTCCTGTCAAATTGCAACGAAGGAAAGTCACTCGATGAAAACTGCCAGACAGCCATTCGACGTTAGAAAAATCGCAAGCTTCAAAACGCACATTACTACAATCAAAAGAAGCAAACTGGCCATTTGCTAATGAAAGATGATCGAAAACAGCATCCCGAAAGACTAAGTTACGAACTTCTTGATTCGGTAAATCAATCTGCTGATACAAATGATTTTCTAAGATTGCCTCATCTTCTAATTGACAGTTCGTTAATAGAGGAAGTTGTTCTGGCAAATTTGGTGGCAAGGGATAAGTTATTTTCATAAAACGCCTCTTTCTTCTTGTTGATTTTCAAAGGTTTCATCAATTGAGTAGGCCCGATTATAGAAACGTAGCGCAGTTGTGAAAACATAAGCGCCGGCAAAACCAAGTAAACTACCTAACACAATCCCGACTAATCGATAGTTTAAAAGATTACTAATGACTTGCTGTCGTGCAAGATTTGATAATAATAAGGACATCGGGGTAATAAAAAAGCTGGCAATCGCATAGTTTCTGTTAATGAATCCTTCAAAAGCTGCATACAGAATACTAATGATACCGATTGTTTGTAAAGGTGTAAAGGGAATCATTAATAAAATTGCAGAAAGCAACAAACCAAGACTCGTACCTAGAATCCGTTGAACATTTCGCTGCATCACAGAATGTAAATTTTCCCCTTGTAAAATGGCTGCGCAAGTAAACGTCATCCAATAGGCGTTGACTAAATGAAGCGATTGACTTAAATAAGCCGCTAAAAATAAAATGGCCGCATAATGCAAAGCATCTAATAAAGAAGCGGGATCGATATAAAGTCGTTCTTGAAGAGACATCCGTTTTTGAAAAACGTAGGGGCGCTTGTCGATGAAATGAAGCACAATGCCCATGATAATGCCGGTCACTACTCCTAAAAGAACAAAACTGGCCATGATGGGAATCTTATGTAAAGGAAAATTGTTGCTTGTTCCCATTGCGGTTGACATGATAACTAACAAAGCACCAGGCTTCTCAATGCCATACAATCTAAAAAGTAAGCGTGCAAGAAAAGCGACGATGGCAATTGTAATGGGAATCAACCAAGGTACATGGTGACTTAGCATTCCTAAGCTGTTGCCCAGAACAATAAAAAAGCCAACAATATTCAGTCTGCGCAATAATTGGTGCAAAGGAAGCGGCTGATAATAAATAAACGTATAAATGCCCATCGAGCCAAAGGTCCCAATGAGTAAATTATTGGAAAAATAACCAATTAATAATGGAATTGCCATACAAATTGCGACACCAACTAACCGAAATAATTCGTCATTTGCTTTATCAATAGCAAACAAATCCTTTAAAAACGTAGAATTTTTCATATTTTGTCACTCCTTTACTTCCTAATTTACCATAATGTTTAGAAAACTGACAAAAGAATTGCAATAAAAGACAGGAAGAAAAAGAGTGGTTTCTGATAGGAAGAGAAGAAAAATTAAAAAAAGTTAACATTTTGACTTGCAATTTTAATATGAAAAATGTAAGATATATTCCATAGCAATAAATAATTATTAAATTCTGATTTTTCAGAAAATACAGATTGTATTATTTTAGGAGGCAACACTATGAAATTGAAAAAGTCATTAACATTCGGTGTGATTACATTATTTAGCGTAACAACTTTAGCGGCTTGTGGAGGCGGCGGAACGTCAGATAGCTCAAGCGCGTCTGGTGGCGGTAAGGCAAGTGGCGAACAAGTTTTACGTGTCACAGAACAACAAGAAATGCCAACAGCTGATTTATCACTAGCAACAGACAGAATTAGTTTTATTGCATTAAATAATGTATATGAAGGAATTTATCGTTTAGACAAAGATAACAAAGTCCAACCTGCAGGTGCAGCGGAAAAAGCAGAAGTTTCTGAAGATGGACTAACATACAAAATTAAATTAAACAAAGATGCAAAATGGTCAGACGGTAAACCAGTGACTGCGAATGACTATGTTTACGGATGGCAACGAACAGTTGATCCAGCGACAGCTTCTGAATATGCTTATCTGTATGCCTCTGTAAAAAATGGTGATGCCATTGCTAAAGGGGAAAAAGATAAATCAGAATTAGGAATTAAAGCAGTCAGTGATACAGAATTAGAAATCACTTTAGAAAAAGCAACACCATACTTTGATTACTTATTAGCTTTCCCATCGTTCTTCCCACAACGTCAAGATATTGTGGAAAAATATGGTAAAAATTATGCATCAAACAGCGAAAGTGCTGTCTACAATGGTCCATTCGTCTTAGACGGCTTTGATGGTCCTGGTACAGATACAAAATGGTCATTCAAGAAAAACGATCAATATTGGGATAAAGACACAGTGAAACTGGACTCAGTAGATGTGAATGTTGTGAAAGAATCACCAACCGCGTTGAACTTGTTCCAAGATGGACAAACAGACGATGTCGTTCTTTCTGGTGAATTAGCTCAACAAATGGCCAATGACCCAGCTTTTGTTAGTCAAAAAGAAGCATCAACACAATATATGGAACTAAATCAACGTGATGAAAAATCACCATTTAGAAATGCGAACTTACGTAAAGCAATTTCTTACTCAATCGACCGTAAAGCGTTAGTTGAATCAATCTTAGGGGATGGTTCTATCGAGCCAAACGGTTTAGTACCAGCAGATATGGCAAAAGACCCAAGTGGCGGCAAAGACTTTGCTAAAGAAGCAGGTAGTCAAATTGAATATGATACGAAAAAAGCTAAAGAATACTGGGAAAAAGCGAAAAAAGAATTGGGGATTTCAACCTTAACAATGGATATTCTTTCTTCAGATGCAGATTCTTCTAAGAAAACAGTTGAATTTGTTCAAGGGTCAATTCAAGATGCTTTAGATGGTGTGAAGGTAACGGTTAGTCCGGTTCCATTCTCCGTTCGTTTAGATCGTTCAAACAAAGGCGACTTTGATGCAGTAATCGGTGGTTGGAGTGCTGACTATGCTGATCCAAGTAGTTTCTTAGACTTATTTGCTTCAGATAACTCATATAACCGTGGACGTTATAACAATCCAGAGTTTGACAAGTTAGTGAAAGCTGCAAGTAGTGCAGATGCGACAGATCCTGAAAAACGTTGGGATGATATGTTAAATGCAGAGAAAACGATTATGGGAGACATGGGTGTGGTACCATTATTCCAAAAATCAGAAGCGCATTTACGTGCTGAAAAAGTCAAAGATGTCGCAGTTCATCCTGCTGGCGCAACGTATGACTACAAATGGGCATACATTTCAGAATAACCTGACAAAAGATCGATAGCAAACAAAAAAGGACCTTTGCCATGGAATAAAAGGCAACGGTCCTCTTGCTATCTTGTCTTAGACCAAGTAAAATAGTAGAAAGCCTAAAGACAGAATCAGTAAGATGCCCCCAGTTTTTAGCCAGAAAGAGCGATGTGCATCGCCAATGACTGAAAGCGGGATAAACTCTTTCGGTTCATTTTTCTTTTTAAAACGAAACGCGTTTTTCATTGAGCGCTGAAAGTTATCGAAAAAGCCAGAGGACATAATCCATAAAGCAATGCCGATAATTAAAAAGAAAAGCGAAACGATAAAGAAGGTATCTGATAATGAGGAGGTAGTGATAGGTTCTTTACTTATTAATAAGTAAAGAAAAATGCCGATACTGGAAATAACGGCTGTAATAATTGGCCATTTAAAAGTTTTCATGTGTTCACCCTATCTATTATTGTGGTCTATCTAGTCATTACTTTAACGAAAATAACTGAGGAAGTCAAAAAAATCTCGGAGGTGTCATTATTGAATAGTTTTGGAAAATATTTTCTTAAACGGATCTTTTTCATGATTATCACTTTGTGGTTAATCGCAACGATTACGTTTTTCTTAATGCAATTATTACCAGGTACGCCTTATACCAACCAAGAAAAACTTAGTCCAGAAACAATCGCTATGTTGAATAAACAATCTGGCTTAGATAAACCAGTGATTGTTCAATACGGAATTTACTTAAAGAACCTGGTAACGGGAGACTTTGGTATTTCATTCCAATTTAAAAACCAACCTGTTGCTAAGTTATTAGCTGGTCGAATTGGACCATCCCTTCAACTGGGAGGACAAGCGATTATCTTTGGTACGTTAGTCGGTATTTTATTGGGGATTATCGCAGCGATGCGTCAAAATACTTGGGTAGATACGTTGGCAACATTGTTAGCCATTTTAGGTCGTTCTATTCCAAACTTTGTTTTCGCGGTATTATTACAATACATTTTTGCAATGAAATTAAGAATCTTACCAATTGCTATGTGGAATGGTTTTGCATACACAATCTTGCCAACTATTGCCTTGGCAATGAGTCCAATGGCCGATTCGGCTAGGTTTATTCGAACCGAGATGGTAGAGGTCTTGCATAGTGATTATGTCGAATTAGCCAAAGCAAAAGGCTTGAGTCGCTGGCAAGTTGCATTCCGCCACGGGTTAAGAAACAGTTTAATTCCATTGATTACCTTATTAGGACCTTTAGCCGTTGGTTTAATGACAGGTTCTTTAGTAGTAGAAAATATTTTTGCCATCCCTGGAATTGGGGAACAGTTTGTAAAATCAATTATGACAAACGACTATCCAACAATTATGGCAGTAACTATTTTGTATTCAACAATGTTAGTTGTTGTAATTCTGATTGTTGACTTACTTTATGGTTTAATTGATCCAAGAATTCGCGTATCAGGAGGTGCAAAAGGCTAATGGAAACAGTCAATAAAAATAATCTACCACAAGCGATTAAAGATATTCCGGCAGATGAGTTTCAGCCTCTAAACACTTCAACTCTAAAAGAAAGAGAGCGTATTGCCACACCGTCTTTAAGTTTCTTACAAGACTCATGGCGTCGTTTGAAAAAGAATAAAGCTGCAGTTATCTCAATGAGTTTCTTAGCAGTTATTATCTTTATCTCTATTATTACCATTTGGGTTTCACCACATAACCCAACGAAACAAAATGTTTCTTACATTAACTTACCACCACGAATTCCTGGCTTGGAAAGCGTGAATGGTTTAAATGGTAAAACAACAGTTGCTGGTCAATTAGTTGATAAATATGCACAAGCAAACGTTCCAGATAACGTAAACTTTTATCTAGGAACAGATGGTTTAGGTCGTGATGTCCTAAGTCGTTTATTTATGGGAACACGTATTTCCTTATTAATTGCGTTTATCGCGGCGATTCTAGATATTACGATTGGGGTAACGTATGGACTGATTTCCGGGTTAGTCGGCGGTCGTGTCGATACAGTAATGCAACGTATTTTAGAAGTTCTTTCTGGTATTCCTAACTTAGTTGTTATGATCTTGATGCTAACAGTCTTTGATCCAGGGATTGTTTCGATTGTTTTAGCCATGGTTATTACAAACTGGATATCAATGGCCAGGATTGTGCGAGCCCAGACCATGAAACTAAAAGACCAAGAGTTTGTCATGGCAGCAGAAACATTGGGCGAATCTCGTTGGAAAATTGCTATTAAACATATTTTACCGAATATCTCAAGTGTTATTATTGTCCAAATGATGTTCAGTATCCCATCGGCAATTTTCTTTGAAGCGTTCCTAAGTTTTATTGGGTTAGGCTTACGTCCACCAACCGCATCTTTAGGAACCTTGTTAAACGAAGGATACAAAACTTTCCGTTTCCTTCCATATTTAATGTGGATTCCAGCGGCAACACTTTCAGTTATCATGATTTGTTTCAACTTGTTAGCTGATGGTTTACGTGACGCATTTGATCCTAAGATGAAAGAGTAAGAGTGGTGAATGACTATGGAAAAAGTATTAGAAGTTAAAGACTTAAGAATCTCCTTTGATACATTTGCAGGTAAAGTCAACGCCATTCGTGGTGTGAGTTTTGATCTTTATAAAGGTGAAACGTTAGCCATCGTAGGTGAATCAGGGAGTGGTAAATCTGTTACAACTCGCAGTATTATGCGTTTGTTGAGCAGTAATGCCAATATTGATAACGGGGAAATTTTGTTTAAAGGGCAAGATATTGTTCATAAAACAGAAAAACAAATGCAAGCCATTCGTGGTAAAGAAATCGCAATGATTTTCCAAGATCCGATGACTTCATTAGACCCAACGATGCCAATTGGCAAACAAGTGGCGGAATCATTAATCAAACATAATAAAGTCTCAAAAAAAGAAGGCTTAGCGCAAGCATTAGAATTACTAAAATTAGTCGGCATTCCTAATGCTGAAAAACGTTTGAAAAACTATCCGCACCAATTTTCTGGTGGACAACGTCAACGGATTGTCATTGCAATTGCTTTAATTTGTTATCCAGAAGTTCTAATTGCAGATGAACCAACTACAGCGTTGGATGTAACCATCCAAGCACAAATTTTAGAGTTATTAAAAGATTTACAAGAAAAAATTAGCACTTCGATTATTTTCATTACCCATGATTTAGGGGTAGTAGCGAACGTGGCTGACCGTGTCGCTGTCATGTACGGTGGACGTCTGGTTGAAGTGGGAACAGCAGAAGAAATTTTCTATAATCCACAACATCCATATACTTGGGGACTTTTAGGGTCAATGCCAACGATGGAAGGAACAGAAGACAAACTTTATGCGATTCCAGGTTCACCTCCAGATTTATTAGATCCACCAACTGGAGATGCCTTCTATCCACGGAATGAGTTTGCTTTAAAAATTGATACAGAAAAAGAACCACCTTATTTTGAAGTATCACCGACACACAAAGCAGCAACGTGGTTATTAGCACCACAAGCACCAAAAGTTACGCCTCCAGCAGAGATTGTTCGTCGTTGGGCAATTTATGCAGAGCGTCAAAAAAATCCAGGAGGTAGTAATTAATGGCAGAAGAGAAAAAAGTCCTATTAGAAGTCACTGGTTTGAAACAGTATTTCAATGTTGGTCGTAAAGACGAAGTAAAAGCCATTGATGACATTAGTTTTCATATTTTTGAAGGCGAAACCTTTGGATTAGTTGGCGAATCAGGAAGTGGAAAATCAACAACTGGTCGCAGTGTCATTCGTTTATATGATCCAACTGCTGGTGAAATTCTTTTCGATGGAAAAGACATTAGCAAAATTAAATCAAAAGCGGACATGCAAGCATTCCGTCGCGATGTTCAAATGATCTTCCAAGATCCATATGCTTCATTGAATCCAAGAATGAAAGTCAATGATATTATTGCTGAAGGAATCGATGTCAATGGATTAGCTAAAACACCAAAAGAGCGGGAAGAAAAAGTCAATGAACTTTTAAAAACGGTGGGATTAAATCCAAGTCACAGTACGCGTTATCCTCATGAGTTTTCTGGTGGGCAACGTCAACGGATTGGGATTGCTCGTGCTTTAGCGGTTAATCCACGTTTTATTATCTGTGATGAGCCGATTTCGGCTTTGGATGTGTCGATTCAAGCCCAAGTAGTAAACTTATTACAAGATTTACAAAAAGAACAAGGCTTAACTTACTTGTTTATCGCACATGACTTATCGATGGTAAAACATATTAGTGACCGAATTGGCGTAATGCACAGTGGGAAATTATTGGAAATGGGCACAAGTGATGATGTCTATAATTTCGGCGTTCATCCTTATACAGAAAGTTTACTTTCTGCGATTCCATTACCAGATCCAGACTATGAACGCACACGTAAACGGATCGTTTACCAGCCTGCAGCGGCAGATGGGAAAGATCGTGAGCTCCGTGAAATTCTCAATGGACACTATGTTTATTGTGCTGAAGACGAAGTTGCAATGTACCGTGAAAAAATTGAAGAGAAGAAAAGAAAAGCTGGTTTATAACCAGCTTCTTTTCTAACTATCTTGGTAGGGTGGTTATGAGATGAAGGCTCTGAAAGCTTATAAATACAGACTTTATCCAACCTCAAAACAAGAAGAGTTTATTCAAAAAACATTTTCTTGTGTTCGCTTGGTGTATAATTTAATGTTACAAGACCGGATTGATATCTACAAAGAGATGCGAAAAAATCCTCAACAAACGTTTAAAATGCCAACGCCAGCTAAATATAAGAAACAATACCCTGTCCTCAGAGAAGTTGATAGTTTAGCCTTGGCAAATGCACAAGTTTATTTGGATCGAGCCTTTAAAAATTTTTATCGGGAAAAAGGGATGGGCTTTCCAAAAAAGAAAAAGAAAGAAACGGTGCATTCCTACACTACGAACAATCAACATGGCACGGTCAAAATTTTGGATAATCGTTATTTGAAGGTACCTAAATTGAAATCTTTAATTAAAATGAAGGTACATCGCCAACCGCTGGGGGAGATAAAATCTGTAACTATTTCTATGAGTGCGAGTCACAATTATTATGTTTCCATTTTGTGTGAAGCGCCGATTGAAACGAAAACAAAGCAACAAAAAATGGTGGGAATTTGTAGCAGTAGGGAAAAATTTGCGCTGCTTTCGAATGGTGAAAGCTTCGAAAAAAGCTATTGTTCAAAGCATTTAAAGCAAAAACTACGTCAAGAAGAACGAAAATTAAACAAGCGTAAAATGATTGCTTTAGAAAAAGGTGTCGATCTTTCGCAAGCAAAAAATTATCAAAAACAAAAAATAAAAGTCGCAAAAATTCGCGAAAAAATAGCCAACCAACGAACGGATATTTTAAACAAAATTACAACGGAATTGGTTTCAAGTTACGATGTTATTTGTATTGAAAAAGCCCATCACAGTAATGAGCGGCCGCCAAAACATGATCGTTCTGAACTGGCTTGGTCTTTATTTTTAGCTAAACTGTTGTATAAAGCACAATGGTATGGCAAAGAACTCATTTGTATTGAGTCAGAGGAGATAGAAACAGAGTTGTCTTTTTCTGAAAGTACAGAAAATTCAGAGTATCTTAGAAGCCAAAAAATCTTAGAACGTGGCTTGTCTAAACGAGAAACCTTATAAATAGAAGAACTGTAGGGACTACAGGGATCGCCTAGGGGATAGAAAATGTACACCATGTGTTGAACCATTTATTTCTAGGAAGTCACATTGGGACAGTCCACTAATTATTAATGATCAAAATACGAGTTCAAACGAATCTAGTGCTAGATTCGTTTTTTTTTGAGGAAATATATTGACAACTAGGATAAACTAAGGTAAACTAGTGAAGTTGAGAAATGAAAGCAGAAGCACCCGCTTCTCGCCTTAGTTGAGTATATCGCTGGGCTAGATAAAGTATTCCTTATTTTTTTAAGTAAGGCAGACTGTTGGCGGGTTCTGGATAGGAACCTGTTTTTTTTATTGCATTTAGCAAACAAAGCAGACTTCCGTTAGGATTTTCTCTTAAAAATTTTGGAGGTGAATGACCATAGCAAAGGATATGATGGTTAACGACGGCATTCGTGCACGCGAGTTACGTTTGATCGGACAAGATGGTGAACAATTAGGTGTAAAAACCAAAGCAGAAGCATTACAAATCGCTGAATCTGCAAACTTGGATTTAGTACTTGTAGCGCCAGGAGCGAAACCACCAGTTGCGCGAATTATGGATTATGGAAAATTCCGTTTCGAACAACAAAAGAAAGAGCGTGAAGCTCGCAAGAAACAAAAAGTGATCAACGTCAAAGAAGTTCGTTTAAGTCCAACAATTGACGTAAATGACTTCAATACAAAACTTCGTAATGCGCGTAAGTTCTTAGAAAAAGGAGACAAAGTGAAAGCTTCTATCCGTTTCAAAGGCCGTGCCATTACCCATAAAGAGATTGGTCAGAAAGTTCTTGATCGCTTAGCTGAAGAAACTGCGGACATCGCCACAGTGGAACAAAAAGCGAAAATGGACGGACGCAGCATGTTTCTAACGCTGGCACCGAAAAACGACAAGTAAACGAAGAGACCGAGCATTCGGACTTTTGGTAATTTCTACAAGAAGGATATTCGACAGTTGTGACTGTTAGAGTCTTTCACTTGAAGCAAAGATTTTGAGGAGGAAAATTAGTCATGCCAAAACAAAAAACACACCGCGGATTAGCAAAACGTGTAAAACGTACTGGTGGAGGCGGCTTAAAACGTGGCCGTGCCTTTACATCTCACCGTTTCCACGGTAAAACTAAAAAACAACGCCGTCAATTGCGTAAAGCAAGCATGGTTGCAAAAGGCGATTACAAACGTATCCGCCAACAATTAGCAAGAATGAAATAAAACAACTCGGTGACTTTTAGATTACCGTCAAGAGAAACAAGATATTAGGAGGAATTCAACATGGCACGTGTTAAAGGTGGAACAGTAACCCGTAAACGTCGTAAAAAAGTCCTTAAGTTAGCGAAAGGCTACTACGGATCAAAACATACTTTATTTAAATCAGCAAAAGAACAAGTAATGAACTCTTATTACTATGCATTCAGAGACCGTCGTCAAAAGAAACGTGACTTCCGTAAATTATGGATTGCACGTATCAACGCGGCAGCTCGCATGAATGGCTTAAGCTATTCTAAATTAATGCACGGTTTGAAATTGGCAGAGATTGATATCAACCGCAAAATGTTAGCTGACTTAGCCGTTAACGATGCAGCAGCATTTACAGCGTTAGCTGAACAAGCAAAAGACGCTTTAAGCAAATAAGCTTAAATAATCTTTCACACCCTACTCCTTGAGTAGGGTGTTTTTTTTAATAACTCCGTTGGTAACTTTCATCTATAAATGAAAAAACTTGTGAGAGCGGAATTTCTTCAGAAAGACTTAACCAATGCTCTTTATTCATATGATAGGCAGGAAAATAGCCAGGTTGGTTCTTTAATAAGGCAATCAATTCAGGCGCAAGTTTAACGGTTAAAATAGTGAGCTGCTTATTCTCGGTAGCGCCGAGCAGTTGTGCATCCAGTGGCATAATTAAAGCAAACCATTTTGCATTTCTAGGATGACGAAAGACGAGATAGTCTGGGTGTTTTTTAAAAGGAAAATCGGGCGTTATCTGATAACGTTCTTGGATATAGGCGCTAATAGTTTCTTGAAAAGTCATAGGTTTCTTCCTTTCGTTAAGGCTAGGCATATCTATTTACATCATAGCAAAAATTACATAAAATTACTTCGTTCAAAGGAATGGGAGGAGGGAGCAGATGACATTAATTTCAACAATTTTAGTAACCTTGGTGGCGGTAGAATTTTTCTACATTATGTATTTAGAAACGATTGTACCAACATCTGAGTCAACAAGCCGTGTTTTTAAGATGGATAAGCAAGAGTTACAAAGAAAATCAGTGACTACATTGTTTAAAAATCAAGGAATCTATAATGGACTAATCGGTGCAGGACTTATTTATAGTGTCTATTTTGCGCAAGCAACGATGGAGATGACAAAATTTTTATTGATTTATATTATTTTAGTGGCGGCGTACGGTAGCTTAACTAGTGATAAAAAAATTATTTTAACACAAGGCGGTTTAGCCATCGTGGCTTTGATTAGTTTACTCGTTTAGCCATCAGAGTTAATAGAGAGAGACAGTCAAATCGACAGAAAAAACACGGTTGATTTGACTATTTTTTATGGAATTGAGAGAGACAAAATGTGGTATACTTTGTTTATTAGATAGGGAGGAATTAAAAATGCTGAACCAAAAAGAAGTAAAAAAAACCGATTATCCTCAATTAATTTCTCTATGGCGTTCTTCAGTAGAAGCTACCCATTTGTTTTTGAGTCAGGCAGATATTGATAAAATCGAAGTGGTTTTACCTGATTATTTTCAACAAGTTCAATTAAGTATGTGGTTAAATGAAGAACAGAAATGTGTGGGCTTTAGTGGAACAAATCAACAAACTTTGGAAATGTTATTTATTGACCCAGTCTATTTTCGTAAAGGCTATGGTGGAGAAATTATCAAAAAGTTAATAGAGCAAGAATCAATTATCTTTGTTGATGCTAATAAACAAAATGAAGGGGCAGTGAAGTTCTATCAATCTCAAGGGTTTCAAGTAATTGGTGAATCAAAGGAAGATCCTCAAGGAAATCCGTTTCCTATTTTACATATGAAACGGATATAGAAAAGAGGGAAGAAATCATGCGGGTAATCGTTACTGAATATCAACCAGCCTGGGTGGAACAGTTTGAAGAAGAAGCCCAAGCGTTGAAACAGATTCTAAAGGAAAATTGTCTTAAAGTTGAACATATCGGTAGTACCTCTGTGCCTAATTTAGCAGCCAAACCAATTATTGATTTTTTGGTCATTGTTGAAGAAATTGAAAAAGTAGACCTGTTACAAGGGGAATTTGAAAGAATCGGTTATGAATATATGGGGGAATTTGGGCTATCAGGACGTCGTTATTTACGAAAAGGCCCGATAAAAAGAACACATCATGTGCATATTTATCAGTTTGACAATACGCAAGAAATTTTGCGCCATCTTGCTTTTCGAAATTATTTACGAGAAAATCCGGCAATTGCTACAACCTATGGTACATTAAAAAAGCAATTGGCCCAAGCACACCCCGATAGCATTGATAAATATATGGATGGCAAAGATGCGTTCATTAAGAAAATAGAAAAAGAAGCGTTGAAGAAATATTGGGAAAAATAAAAAAAGTTGCTAAAGCTAGCAACTTTTTTTTGGTTCTTTTTTGAAAAAATGATAAAGAAGACCACTTAAAAGAACACCTAGAATAATTCCAATCGCTAAATTATGCGTACAGACGATCACACCCACTGTCACGAGTAAAATAACAATTTCAGTAATTTCAAAAGTTCGGAAAAGCTGTAAACTTTCCCAATCAAAGGTGTCGACTGCCACTGTCATCATGATCCCAATCAATGTAGCTGTAGGAATGGCTACCATCACGGATTTAAAAACAAAAATGAATAGAAGGAGGGTAATACCTGAAATCAAAGTAGAAAGCCGTTTTCGTCCCCCTGATTTAACATTAATGACCGCTTGCCCGATCATCGCACAGCCAGCTTGGCCACCAAAAAAGCCGGTAATTATATTAGCGAATCCTTGCGCCTTAACTTCTCGTTGGCTATCACTTTGGCTCGCTGTCATTTTGTCCACAATGGGGATCGTCAATAAAGATTCAATTAACCCGACCATTGCTAAGGCAACAGAACTAGGTAAAATAATCCACAACGTTTCTAAGTTGACGGGTACATTAGGCCAACGGATCGCTGGATGAAACTGACTCATTTCACCAAGATCACCTACCGTTTGCAAATGACCTTTTAAAAAATAGGACAGGATAGTCATGAATAAAATAACAATTAAAGCAGGAGGCACAATTGTAATAAACTTAGGTAATAGATAAATAAGTAAGATACTACAGATAATCATACCGTAGGACCACAGTGTTTGATGGGGCAATTGTTGTACTTGCGCCATGAAAATTAAAATGGCTAACGCATTGACGAATCCGTACATCACTGTCTTGGGAATAAAGCGCATTAATTTATGGATACCTAAATAACCTAAAATAAATTGTAGAAAGCCTGTTAAAATAGTCGCAGCAAGCATGTATGACAAACCATGTGCTTGAATTAAGCCTGCAAGGACTAAGGCCATTGAGCCAGCAGACGCCGAAACCATTGCCGGACGGCCGCCCGTAAAAGTAATCACAAGTAAAGTAACAGCTGAAGCAAACACTGCAGAAAGCGGGTGAACACCAGCAATAATCGCAAACCCGATTACTTCTGGTAAAATGGCGACAGAAGAAACGAGACCCGCAAATAGATCATTTCGTTCATTACCTAACCATTCGCTTTTTTTAATACTAAATAACATCGAAAAACTCCTTTAAGTTAATAAAACCTTATTCATAATAGCATGAATAAGCTGAAATAAAAAAGTTTGACGTGTTAACGTCAAACTTTTTTATTAGAACTGTAGCAGTGCCAACAACAAAATGGCTAGGACGACTTGAACAGTTCCTACTGATAAACCATAGATTAAGAAACGTTTGCCTTCTTGGAAAAACTTTTTAAAATCGAGTCGTAACCCGATTGCTGCCAAGGCAGTAATTTCAAACCAAGAACTAAAGAAATGAGCAGTCTCACTGATCACGACGGGGAAATGAATCAAACTATTAAAGACACAGGCAATGAAAAAGCCAACTACATACCAAGGTAGGGCGCTGCTTTTTTTGGTGACTTCTACCAACTCAGCTTCTGATTCTGCCGTCTTACTTTGCTTGAAACGTCCAAATAAATAGACAACTGCTACGAGTAGGACAATCCGCATAATTTTAAAGAGCATCGCTAGTTGAACTGCGTTCTCATTGACCATATTGGCACTGGCGACAACCTGACCAACTGATTGTAAAGTCCCTCCGATTAGTGCGCTACGAGCCAACAAATTGGTACCATAGAGAATCCCACTTAAAATGGGTAAGGTCAACATTAAAACGGTACCTAATAAGTTTACTAAAGTAATGATTTGGCCTTTTTCTTCCTCATCTGCTTGAATTGCTGGAGCAATCGAAGCAATGGCAGAGGATCCACAAACGGCATTACCACCAGCCATCAATAAAGACATATTATCAGAAAAAGCCAGTTTTTTACCGATCAAATAGGCAAAAATAATGGTCAGCGACATTTGAATGAGAATAAATGCGACACCTTGTAAGCCAATTTGGGCAATCGTTTGAAAGGTCACGGTGGTTCCCAATAAAACAACAGAAAATTCTAGTAATTTACTTTCGGCTACTTTGGTTCCGCGATTTAAATTGGCACCGCGAACAAAGGTATTTCCCAAAAAGATTCCTAGTAAAATAGCTATCGTTGCGGCGCCTAAGCTAGGTAACCAGATGGCAAGAAACTTGCTAAGGCAGGCGACAAGGAAAGCTGTTAGCAAGCCGGGAAGAATTTGGAATAAAGATTGGATATAATCATTTTCTGAATTTTTCATTGAAAAAATCTCTCTTTCTTGTTCATTACTTCCAGTATAACGAAATTTTTTACATTTGAGAAATAAATAGTTAAAATAATATTTATAATAGAAAGTTATCGAAAGGATGCCTATGTTTAAATTATTAAAGACTTTTCAAATTGTGTATGAGCAAATGAACTTTTCCAAAGCAGCTACCTGCTTATATATCTCACAACCAGCCGTTTCTAATCAAATCAAACAATTAGAAGAAGAATTAGGCTGTTCATTGTTTTTAAGAAATGGTCGACAAGATGTAGTCCCTACTAGGCAAGCAGAAGTCTTGTATAATCGTTTGCTAAATTTAGCTGATGATTGGCAAGAAACATTAACAGCTCTTCATCAGGCGAGATTACCTAAAGAAACTTGCCGAATTGCTGCGTCTAATACTTTTGCAGTTTATTATTTGCCGCAACTGATGCAGCATTTACAGACACAGTATGCAACAATCAATTTTGTTTTAGAAATGAACAATTCAGAAGAAGTAGTGGAAAAAGTTGAAAAACATCAAGTTGATTTTGGCTTTATCGAAAAACCATTAATTACGAAAGGAGCAACTCGTGAAGAAATTATTCAGGATCAATTGGTTTTAGCTGGGGACCCTGCCAATCAGAATTGGTTGGTACGTGAAAAGGATTCTGGGGTCTTTCATTATACCCAACAGTATTTAGAAGAAAGTAATCAAAGCCCAACACTCATGACGGTTAAAAATAATGAAATGATTGTTAAAATGTTGGAATTGGGCATGGGGCAATCGTTGCTTTCAAGAAAGGCGATTACTGAAAAAATCCCCTTCCAAACGTTAGGTGAAAAGTATTGGCGTTCCTTTTATTTTTTGACACGGGGACATTTAAAATCCTCCTTGCTTCAAGAAGTAAAACAAGCAATTTATCGATTCTATCAGACGGAAATGAATAAATACTAAAACGTTCTCTTTGTTTATTTATCAATCTTTGACTACACTAAAGAAAACGAAGGAGGGAACCACAATGCCTAAATTTTCACCTTGTTTATGGTTTGACACACAAGCGGAAGAAGCTGCTAACTTCTATACAACAATCTTTGAAAAAGGTGCGATTCTAAGTAAAACGAACTACGTTAATGAGGAGCACCAACCTCAAGGAACATCATTAATGACCATTGAATTTACCTTGGCGAACCAAACAATCATTGGTTTAAATGGCGGACCAGAATTTTCCTTTACGCCAGCTAGTTCATTTTTTGTTGAATGTAAAACATTATCACAAACAGAAACGTTGTGGAAAAATTTAACAACAGATGGACAGATATTGATGCCTTTTGGGGAATATCCTTTTAGTCCTTTATATGGTTGGGTAGTGGACAAATTTGGTGTCTCTTGGCAAGTGTCTTTTTCAGGAAAAGAACAAACAATTGTACCAACCTTTATGTTTGCTAATGAAAAATATGGCGAAGCAGCTAAAGCTCTATCAGAATGGTTGGCGATTTTCGGTCCAGGCGAAATAATTGAAAAAGTTGAATATGAAGATGGGAACATTGCGCAAGCACTTTTCACATTACAGGAGCAACCGTTTCGAGTAATGGATGCACGAGATAAACATGATTTTGATTTTACCATGGCCTTCTCCATTTATATTGATTGTGAAAATCAGGAGGAAATAGATCGGCTATGGCAACAAGTGACTGCTAAAGGGAAAGAATGGCCGTGTGGCTGGATGGAAGATCAATTTGGGGTCAGTTGGCAAACAGGCAATCCTGAACTGAAACGTTATTTATCTGACTCAAATCCAGCTAGAGCAAATGAAGTGACCAAAAAATTGTACCAAATGAAAAAAATAGATTTAAACCAGTTAAAAGAAGTGTATGAAAAATATAATCATTAGAAAAACTGAGGTTGTCTGATCGACTACACTTCGTTACGTTGGTATCAATTCCAATACATGGAACATACTAGAGTTGAAGGGCTTGTCTTTTAAGGATCAAGACCTTCAACTCTTAAAAAAGGCTCGATTCTTGCGAGTTCCAAAGAGGCTGCTTCTATTCTGTTGTTTATCTTAAGGGTTAGGACTCTGCCGATTTTTTTATAAGATTATGCTATAATTAAGAGTAGTAAATTATTGAAGGAAAAATGAAAAGTCCAAAATAGGAAGTGGTAAAATGATTGAGTTAATTGTGTTGTTAACAGTTTTTACTTATGGAACGAACTTTGTTTTATATCTTATTTTGAAAAATAAAAAGTCCATGCCAATTGTCGAAAAAGCTTCTATTGTATTAGGAATTAATATGTCTGTGTTATTATTAGATGGTATTTTTGCTTTCGTTGGCAAATTCATCATGTTATCAGAATGGGAATTATTAGCGCCTATTTTTGAAATAGTGTAAAAATCATCATAAAGTCCTATATCCAAAAAGAATGAAGTTTGTTAGGATAAGAAAGATGAAAATTTAGAAATAAAAGAGGTGGGATTGCATGGCTAAAATCATGATTGTCGAAGATGAAACAACCATTCGAGAATTAATTAGCGAGGAATTACAAAAATGGCAATTTGAAACGATTGGAACAACCGATTTTAATGATGTATTGGATGATTTTCAAGAGGAGAATCCCCAATTAGTCTTGATGGATATTAATTTACCTGTTTACGATGGGTACTATTGGTGTCAAAAAATTCGTGAAGTTTCTAAAGTACCAATTATTTTTATTTCGAGTCGTAGTACCAATATGGATATGATTATGGCGATGAACATGGGCGCGGATGATTTTGTTACAAAACCGTTCCAGATAGATGTTTTAATTGCTAAAATCAATGCTTTGTTGCGCCGCTCTTATAACTATTCCGATACGGATAGTGAAGTGCTTTCACATAATGGCATTACTTTAAATGTGGACAATGGACGAATGGAAATCAGAGGCGAAATGATCGATTTAAGTAAAAATGAATACCGATTACTGTATCTTTTAATGAAAAAGCACGGAAAAATTTTAACACGTGAAAAACTATTGCGCGCTTTATGGGACGATGAACGTTTTGTGGATGACAATACGTTGACGGTAAATATCAATCGTTTACGAAAAAAAATTGAGCAAGCAGGGATTGCTGGCTATATTGAAACCAAAGTGGGCGTCGGTTATATGGTGCCCTAGATAGGAGTAGACAATGACCATTCTAAAGTATTTAAAAGATCGCTGGTTATTACTAATTGGTTGGTTATTTTTTCTGTTCTTAACTTGTTTTATTTTATGGTTGGCTCCTAATGTCCGCTTAGATTGGACAGTGGTTGGCTATATCTTTTTACTGCAAAGTGTTTTTTTATCGCTATTTTTAACAATTGATTATTATTTAAAACGTAAGTGGTGGCTTTCGTTGGCAACGGAAAAAGAGCCGCCTTCTTTACAAGAATATTTGAATACAGCAGAAAAAGAAGAAGAACTACTTGTCCAAACGTATATTAACGGTTTATTGCAAGAGCACCAACAAACCATGCAGCAAGCAATTAACAACCAACAGGACCAAAAAGATTACATTGACTCTTGGGTTCATGAAATCAAAGTCCCCCTAGCGGCTATCACGTTACTGGTACAATCTGTCGAAGATGATATTCCAGAGAAAAAATATTATCTATTGGAAAATGAGTTAGGTAAAATTGATGAATATGTCGAGCAAGTCCTATATTATGCTAGACTGGACAGCTTTTCTCGAGATTATTTACTCCAAGAATATTCTTTAAAAGAAATTGTGCAATCTGTTGTTCGTACGCAAGCAAATTATTTTATCCAAAAAAGATTGCAATTCTCAATTGAAGGGGAAGATGAAGCGGTTTTAACCGACCGAAAATGGGTCATTTTTATTTTCCGCCAATTATTAAGTAATGCAGTCAAGTATACGCCAGAAGGCGGCACGATTACGGTTCTAATTTCCAAAAATAAACAAGGTATTTATTTATCTTTAAAAGATTCTGGGATTGGCATTCCGATGCAAGATCAACGACGCATTTTCGATAAAGGATTTACTGGTGAAAACGGGCGAAAAAGCGAACAGCATTCGACTGGTCTTGGTCTGTATTTGGCTCATAGCTTAGCGAAAAAGTTAGGTCATGATTTAACAGTCGAATCGACAGAAGGGCAAGGTACGACGATGACATTGTTTTTCCCTTCCCTCAGTTATTATAATGAAGTGAAATAAAAAGTAGGTCTATCAGCAAATTAAAGAGGTGATAGGCCTTTTTTTATTTATTAAAACTTTCTTGCTAACTTCTCTTACTCTTCTTAGTTGTTTAGAAAACGTTTTTATTGTTAGAATGAAATGAAATAAATTTGTTAGGAGAATATTATGAGTTTACTTATCGCTTTAGTGCCCATGATTGCGTGGGGCAGTATTGGTTTAGTCAGCGGTAAAATTGGTGGAAGCGCCAATCAACAAACGTTAGGTATGACAATCGGCGCATTACTATTTTCAATTGTTGTCTTTTTTGTCATCCAGCCTACGTTGACGACAGCCACATTAATTGTTGGATTTATATCTGGTTTATTCTGGAGTTTGGGACAGAATCAACAATTTCATAGCATGAAATATATGGGCGTTTCAGTTGGCTTACCAATTTCAACTGGGATGCAGTTAGTTGTTAATACCGTTGCAGGGGCTGTTTTTTTCCATGAATGGACAAAAACAAAAGACTTTGTTGTGGGCTTTATCGCTTTGGCCTTTTTAGTTTTTGGGGTGTATTTAACAGCTCGACAAGATGATGACAGTCAACCGAAAACCTCAAACAGTATGTTAGATTTTAATAAAGGGATTCGGGCCTTGATTTTCTCAACAGTTGGGTATGGCGTCTATACCATCATTATTAATGCCACTGGTTTAGATCCGTGGGGAATTATTTTGCCACAAAGTATTGGTATGTTAGTGGGGGCTAGTTTCTTTGCCTTCAAAAAAGTCAAAGTTGATCGTTTTGTTTGGATGAATATGACGACGGGTCTGCTTTGGGGCTTAGGAAATATTTGTATGTTATTAACCATGCGTGAAATTGGCTTAGCTATTAGCTTCTCTTTATCACAAATGGGGATTATTATTTCGACTCTTGGGGGCATCTTCCTTTTAGGCGAAAGAAAATCAAAAAAAGAAATGTTTTATGTTATTTTTGGTTGCATTTTTGTTATTCTAGGTGGTATTCTTTTAGGGTATATGAAAGCGTAAATAGTTTATTTACGCTTATTTTTTTTACGGGGGTAAACACATGTCTATTTTCAGAAAAAAAGAAATCACTGTGCCTGTCAATGACAGTGGTGGGATGAAAAAAAATCTTAAGACGATGGACTTAATTTTTCTAGGAATTGGGGCTGTAGTAGGAACAGGGATTTTTGTTGTGACAGGTGTCGCAGCGGAACGCTATGCAGGTCCAGGGCTCGTCTTATCATTTCTGGTAGCAGCAGCCGCGATTATTTTATCTGGTTTATGCTATGCAGAATTTGCATCACGTATTCCGGTCATTGGTGGGCCGTATGCCTACATGTATGTGGTCTTTGGAGAAATTGTGGCTTGGATGACTGGTTGGATGATTATTTGTGAGTTTTTCTTGGCGGTTTCATCCGTTGCTTCAGGTTGGTCAGGCTATGTCCATGGCTTTTTGGATAGCTTAGGTTTTTCTTTACCGCAAGCGTTAAGTGGCGCTTATAATCCAACAAATGGTACATATATTGATTTGATTGCCATGTTGGTCGTTGTAGCCGTAACTTTTTGGGTATCTTTAGAAGCGAAAACAGCGTTACGTTTAAATAACTTAATGGTTTTCGTGAAGTTTGGGATTATTTTATTATTTGTTCTCGTGGGAATCTTTTATGTGAAACCAACGAACTGGCAACCATTTATTCCTTATGGTTTTTCAGGCGTTTTCAGTGGTGCTGCTTTAGTTTTCTTTGCCTTTCTAGGGTTTGATGCGGTCAGCATGGCCGCGGAGGAAGTGAAGAATCCGAAAAAAGATATTCCAAAAGGGATTATTGGTTCCATTATTATTTCAACATTGTTATATATTGTTGTTACGTTAGTTTTAACTGGGATTGTTCCATTTACGGATTTAGGGGTCAAGGATCCGGTGGCTTTTGCGATGCGCTTCATTAATCATGGCGCAATTGCGACAATCATTTCAGTTGGTGCTATTTTAACCTTATTAACAGTGACGATTGCGATGATGTACAGTTTAGCCCGTGTGATTTATGCGATTAGTAAAGATGGATTATTGCCGCAGTTTATGAGCAAAATCGATGAGAAGCGGCACACACCTAAGAATGCAACCTATGTAGCTGGATTTTTAGCAATGGTTTTTGCTGGGATTGTTCCAATGGAGATGCTGGCTGAACTTACAAATATCGTGACACTCTTTTATCTGATGTTTCTCGCTTTAGGAATTATCAAATTACGGACAATGAAAGGAGAACCGCAAGCAGGTGAATTTAAAGTGCCGCTTGTGCCGGTTCTACCATTAATTTCAATCGTGGTTTGCGCGGCTCTAATGTTCCAATTGTCTTTAGCTACTTGGCAAGTATTTGGCGTAGCCGTAGTGATTGGTTTGGCTATTTATTTCTTTTATGGACGACACCATAGTATCGTTCGTTTCGAGACAAAAGAATAAAAATGAACGAAAAAAGAGAGGAATACTTGTCAAATAGACAGGTGTTTCTCTCTTTTCTTTCTGGCATTTTCTTCATTTTCAAGAGAAAACCGACAAGAAATATAGTTTAATAATGTCTAATTATGGTATACTGTTTAGGAGTAAATCCTGAGGGTTTAGGAAAATGACTAAAGGAGGTTTTTTCTGTATGTCACAGAAAGAAACATTTTATATTACCACCCCAATTTATTACCCAAGTGGGAAGTTACATATTGGGAATTCATATACAACAATCGCCTGCGATGCAATGGCCCGTTACAAGCGTTTAATGGGTTTTGATGTATTTTATTTAACAGGTGTGGATGAACATGGCCAAAAAATTGAAAAAAAAGCTGCTGAGTTGAATGTGACACCAAAAGAGTACGTTGATAAAATGGCAGCAGATGTTCAAAAATTATGGAAAACATTAGATATCAGCTATGATAAATTTATTCGGACAACGGATGATTATCACATGGCAGCCGTGCAACAAATTTTTGACCGTTTAGTAGAACAAGGAGATATCTACCTTGGAGAATATGAAGGTTGGTATTCAGTTTCTGATGAAGAATTTTTCACTGAAACACAATTAGCTGAAGTATATCGTGACGATGAAGGCAATGTCATTGGTGGGAAAGCACCAAGTGGTCACGAAGTCGAATTAGTTAAAGAAGAATCCTATTTCTTCCGCATGAGTAAATATGCGGATCGCTTGGTACAATATTACGAAGAACATCCAGAATTTATTCAACCAGAATCTCGTAAAAATGAGATGCTAAATAACTTTATCAAACCAGGATTGGAAGATTTAGCCGTTTCAAGAACGACTTTCTCTTGGGGAATTCCATTAAAAAATGATCCAAAACATGTGGTTTACGTATGGATTGATGCGTTATCAAACTATATTACAGCACTAGGTTATGGCTCAGAAGATGATTCATTATTCCAAAAATATTGGCCTGCGAACGTGCAAATGGTTGGGAAAGAAATCGTGCGTTTCCATACGATTTATTGGCCAATTATGTTAATGGCCTTGGATTTACCATTACCGAAAAAAGTCTTTGGACATGGTTGGTTATTGATGAAAGACGGGAAAATGTCTAAATCTAAAGGAAATGTTGTTTACCCTGAAATGTTAGTAGAACGCTACGGTCTAGATGCGTTACGTTACTATTTATTACGAGCAATTCCATTTGGTAGTGATGGCGTCTTTACACCAGAAGATTTCGTTTCTCGCTTAAATTATGATTTAGCTAATGACTTAGGAAACTTGTTGAATCGAACAATTGCGATGATTAATAAATATTGTGATGGCAAAGTACCAGCCTATGCTTCAAAAGTTACCCCATTTGATAGTGAACTATCGACAACTGCGGCTAATGTTATTGGAAAATATCATGAAGCAATGGAAAAAATGGAATTTAATACGGCCATTGCAGAAATCTGGACGCTAGTTTCTCGTGCCAATAAATATATTGATGAAACAGCGCCTTGGGTATTGGCTAAAGAAGAAGAGAAACGCAATGAATTAGAAAGTGTCATGATCCATTTAGCGGAAAGCTTACGAATTGTGGCAATCTTATTGCAACCAGTCATGACAGAAACACCAGGGAAAATTTTCGAACAATTAGGCTTAGATCCAGAAACAATGAACATGGAAAATATTCATTTTGGTGAGTTCCCAACAGACGTAACAGTAACAAGTAAAGGAACACCTATTTTCCCACGTTTAGAAATTGAAACAGAAGTAACGTATATTCAAAAGAAAATGTCCCAAAGCGAAAGTGCTACAGAAGAGGATATTAAATGGAATCCAGAAGAAACAACGTTGGTTTCAACGAAAGAAAAACAAATTAAGTACGATGATTTCGATAAAGTGGAATTAAAAGTTGCCGAAGTTATTGACTGTAAAAAAGTCAAAGGAGCAGATAAATTATTGCAATTCCGTTTAGATGCTGGAGATGAAAACCATCGTCAAATTCTTTCAGGTATTGCTGAATTTTATCCAGATCCAGCTGCGCTAATTGGCAAAAAAGTAGTCATTGTGGCTAACTTAAAACCAAGAAAAATGCGTGGTCAAATTAGCCAAGGAATGATTCTTTCAGCTGAATCACCAGAAGGGAAACTTCAAATTGTTGAAGCACCAAAAGAAATGCCAAATGGTGCAGGAATCGCATAAAAGCATAAGTAGTAAAGATAAAAGGTGAATTGTAACCTTTTATCTTTACTACTTTTTTTGTATACTAGAAGAAAAGTGATTTGATGTGGGGGAAGTTTGATGGCTTATCATAAATTTAAATTTTATGAGCAACGAAAAAATGATCCTAAATGGCGTCCGTATTATTTAGAAGCTATGAGAGTAAGGGAACAAGCACGGCTAACAGTTCAACGTAGAAAAAGAAGGGCAAGAATTAGAACCTTTTTAGTGGTTGCGATACTGGTTATTTTAGTTTTTCTGTTATTGGCTCATTGGACTTATTCACAAACAAATGAACTCTCTTTCTCCAGTTTTATCGACGTCCTAAAATCGAAAATCAACGAATTTTTAAATTAAAAGAATCGAAGAAAAGCCTAGAAAAAATCATTTGCGATTTTTCCTAGGCTTTTCTATTTTAGAGTTTCACTTTTTTAGGTATTCGTTTTTTACCAAAACGGCCTTTCGTTAGGCGACTTGGTAAAATGATCAGTAAGAGTGAAAAAGGGACACTAATAATTTGCCACGTGAGTAAACGGCCTAAGCTATTATTTTTATAGAGCCACTCTAATATAAAATGCAGCCCTAAAATACTTAACAAAGCCAAGCCTGTCAGGAAATAAGGCGTTGATACCCAGTCGGTCGTTTTCAAGAGACTAAAACCTAAAGGAATTAGATAAAAGTAAGCACTTGTTAAAGTAATACGCCAACTTTTCATAACAGTGCCTAAATTAATTATAAAAAAAAGTAAAGATAGGACTAAAGCAAAAGGTGGAAACAAAGCCACTAACGCCGAATAGATGGTTCCCCAGACGAGCATTAAGGGACCTTTAACAATAGCGGCAATAAGTGTAAACAAGCCAATTAGGAGTAACTGCTGTGTCAGTGAGCCAAAGGTTAGCAAGCCAAATAAAATAAGCAGTAGCCAGTGCCAAATGGTTTGGTTTTGTTGTTTTCGCTCAATAGTTACATTTTTTTGGATAGAGGTTTTTAAAAAATTTTCTAAATCAGGTGATTGTTTCACCTTCTCACGCTCCTCTCAACTTAAGAGACAACAAACGAGTAGGTCTGCTAATTAAAAAGCAGTACCTACTCGTCTATTATAAGTGGTTTTTCTAAAAATAAAATCCGCCTTAAGTCTCAGTTACCGGGCTGCCAAGTAAGGTGTAAACCATTCAGAAAGTGTGCCGGTATAAGGTAAAACGACCCGTTTCATTCCACGAGAAATAGCAGTATACAGGATTTTTTTATCTCGTTTATTGTCGGAATAACGATTAACATTTGGGTTATGAAGAATTACATTATCAAATTCTAGACCTTTTGCCATATCAATTGATAAAACTTGCAGTGACGGATGTTCTTCCAATGAAAGAGAAGCACTAAGTTCTTTTGTTAATTGTTCTTTTTCTGCAAATGTTTTAGTAATAATGGCGGTGCTTTCTTTCGGATCAAAAGTTGCAATGGAAGTGACGATTGCTTTAAGATAGTCAGACGCAGAGTCACAAGGAATAAATGTCGGCTTTTCTCCATCATGCCGGATGGGCACAATGGTTAATTGCTCTGGTTGAGTGCCTAATGTTTGGAAGAGTCGTGTAATTTCTTTACTTGAACGGTAACTGTTTAATAATTGATACGTTCCAACAGAACGGCTGGTTTCGTTAACCAATAAATCATGAGCTTCAGAAAATTCAATGGCTGTATTAAAAATGGCTTGATTTTCATCACCAGCTAAAGTAAAACTAGCTTTAGGGAAAAGTGTCAGCAGTAATAATAATTGGGCTTCTGTATAATCTTGGACTTCATCGACTAGGATAAAAGCCATTTGCTGGTTGGCGAGATTTTCAATAAATGCATGTTTCACCAAAATAAGGGCCACAATTTCATCGGCTGTGAAAACAGCTGTCTCTTTTTGATACGATTTTTCAGTGAATAAAGAATAAAACGTTTCAAAAAAGGCCCATTGATCTAGCCAAGCATCATTTTTGATAGCGGCAGTGATGGAGCGATATTTTTTCTTCAAACGTTTTAAAGCAAAATCAGCCAGATGTTTTTCATTATCTTCGGTAATCACTGTGCCAAAATAACGAACTTGTTCAGCTTCTGTTAAATCTTGGAATTGATCCAACATTTTTTTAGAATGGGCTTGTTTTAATAGATAACGTGTCCAAAGACTGGTTAATTTTTCTTTTGTGGCTGAAATTCGTTGGCGAATACTCAAATCAGCTGGTGTTTCTTGATAAAGTTTAAAAATTGTTTCTGAAGTAAATAAGGTCTGCTTTTTAAAAGTTAAAGGACGGAAAAAATGTGTCTGCACAACCGCTTTTTCAGGATTGCTTAAAAGAAACGTTGCAAATTCTTTTGAACGAATAACGTGCTCTTGCTCCGTTGCCTCAGAGCGAGTAATGCGTTCGAAATAGTCCGTTTCTTCTTCCATTGGCCATGCTTCTTTGGTAGTGAAGCGTAAAAATTGTAAAAGAGTCAAATTCAAGGGATTTCGTTCGCCTAAATTCGGTAAAACTTGAGAAATATAATCAATAAATGTTGAATTTGGTGAAAGTAATAAAATATTATCCGCTGTAATTTCTGCTCGATGTTGATAAAGTAAATAAGCAATCCGTTGCATAATCGCAGACGTTTTCCCACTACCAGCAATCCCGTTGACTAGTAGGAGTGGCTGCGTTTCGTCACGAATTATTTGATTTTGTTCTTGTTGAATGGTTGTCGTAATGTCCTTCATATAAGGAGAAGCATCTTCTTCTAAAGAATGCAATAACACATCATCTTGAATCGCAATGGTTGTGTCAAAATAGTTGATTAATTGATCTTTTTCAATAATTAACTGTCTTTTCAAATCAAGTTGTACAGGAATGGTTTGTTGATGTGCCGTGTAGGCTGTTTTCCCTAAAACATTGTCATAAAATAACGAAGCAATCGGTGAGCGCCAATCGTGAATGCGCGTTTCTTCTTCTAAAGAAGTAAAATCGTTTACGCCAATATAAAAGTTTTCTGGCTCTTCAGGGCTGTCTTCAAAAGTCACGCCAATTTTGCCAAAATAAGGAACTTGTAATAGGCGTTTCACTTTGTCTAAATTTTTAGCCGTTGCTTCATTTTTTAAGTTCCACTGATCAATTTCACGGTTCTTCATTTCCAACATGGCAAACGTTTCTAGATTATCGGCATAACTATCAAAATTCAGCTTAGAATCGCGACCAAATTCCTCTAGCATATGTTTGCCATCTTTCATTGTGTTCGCCAATTGCTCTTCGTAAACTTTTTTAGCCGCTTGCAGCTCATGATAAACCGTTGTTAAATGCTGTTGTTCATAAATTTTTTCATCGGTCATGGAGATTCCTCCTTTTAATAACATGACTGAATAGTATACGTTACTTTTAGCATAAATGCAAGCGCTGTTTATGAGGAAATGGCGAATCTTGTCGCCTAGTCATTCAGATTTTTCAAGAAATATGATAAAGTAGAGAGGAGATAAAGGAGGCAATCATAATGATTTTTGATACACATACACATTTGAATGCAGAACAATTTAATGATGATATTCCAGAAACGATTGCACATGCCCAAGAATTGGGTGTTACAGAGATGGCCGTGGTCGGTTTTGATGAACCAACGATTGAAAAATCTCTTTTACTTAGTCAGGAATATGCCAATATTTATAGTATCATTGGTTGGCATCCAACAGAAGCGGGTAGCTATACGCCAGAGGTTGAACGACGATTACAAGAACAATTAACGTTGCCAAAAATTGTCGCATTAGGTGAAATCGGTCTTGATTATTACTGGATGGAGGATCCTAAAGAGGTGCAAGAAAAAGTCTTTCGCCGTCAAATTGCGATTGCTCGGGAAATGAATTTACCGTTTAGTGTGCATACGAGAGAGGCATTAGAAGATACCTATCGAATTTTAAAAGATGAAAAAATTTCAGATATTGGTGGAATCATGCATAGTTTCAGTGGTGATGCCGAGTGGATGAAGAAATTTTTAGATTTAGGTCTGCATATTTCTTTTAGTGGGGTCGTGACGTTTAAAAAAGCGTTGGATGTTCAAGAAGCGGCGATGGCGGTACCACTTGAACGAATGTTGGTGGAAACAGATGCACCCTATTTAGCCCCTGTTCCTTATCGTGGTAAACGGAATGAACCAGGCTATACACGATACGTAGTGGAAAAAATTGCTGAATTACGACAACTAACCTTTGAAGAAGTGGCAGAACAAACGAGAGTCAACGCTCATCGCTTGTTTCGGATAGATAAATGAAAGAAAAAATGAAAGTTGCAGAAATCATTGTCGTTGAAGGAAAAGACGACACACGCCGCATTCAAGAGGTAGTTGCAGCGGATACGATTGAAACGATTGGCTCTGCTATCAATGATGAAATTTTGACACAAATTGAACACGCACAAGAAACGAGAGGCGTGATTATTTTTACAGATCCAGACTATTCGGGCGAAAAAATTCGTAAAACAATAATGGAAGTCGTTCCTGATGCAAAGCATGCTTTTTTATCAAGAAAAGTTGCAGTGCCTAAAAAAAATGGAGGTAGCCTAGGGGTTGAACATGCTAGTGATGAAGCAATTATTGAAGCCTTAAAAAAAGTCGTAACACCTGTTCAAGCTGATGAAGACTATCAAGAAATTCCTAGACAAACACTGGTTGAATATGGTTTAATAGCGGGAGCAAATGCCAAAAAATACCGTGAATTATTAGGAGATGACCTAAGAATTGGCTATACAAATAGCAAACAGTTAGTCAAACGGTTAAGCATGTTTCGGATTACAGAAGCAGAATTGAAAGAAAGCATGACACGTATTTTAAAAGAACTTGCAAACGAAGAATAACTACATGGAGGAACAAGCGTGACGGACTATAAAGAAATTGCCACACCATCCAGAACCAAAGAAATACTAAAAAAACATGGATTTTCATTTAAAAAGAGTTTAGGTCAAAATTTTTTGACAGAGCCTAATATTTTAAGAAAAATTGTAGAAACAGCGGGAATCAATCAGCAGACAAATGTTGTCGAAGTCGGGCCTGGAATTGGTGCATTAACAGAGCAATTAGCGATGAACGCGGCACAAGTTGTGGCTTTTGAGATTGATGATCGCTTGATTCCTGTCTTAGCAGATACCTTAAGTCGCTATGATAATGTAACAGTGGTGCATCAAGATGTTTTAAAAGCTGATTTGGTCGAGACAACCAACCAAGTTTTTCAAGAGAAGTATCCGATTAAAGTGGTGGCTAACCTACCTTACTATATTACTACGCCAATTATGATGCATTTTTTAGAATCTTCTTTAGATGTAGCTGAAATGGTTGTGATGATGCAAAAAGAGGTCGCTGATCGAATTGCTGCTAAACCAGGAACGAAAGCTTATGGTTCATTATCAATTGCTGTCCAATATTTTATGGAAGCAAGTGTCGCCTTTATTGTGCCAAAAACAGTTTTTGTGCCGCAGCCCAATGTTGACTCGGCGATTATTAAATTGACGCGCCGTGCTACACCAGCAGTGACAGTGACCAATGAAAAAGAATTTTTCAAATTAACCAAAGCCAGTTTCCAATTAAGACGTAAAACATTGTGGAATAACTTAACGCATTTTTATGGGAAAGATGAACAAACAGTGGCTTGGCTAAAAGAGAGCCTAGCTGAAGCAGAAATTGATCCTTCTAGACGTGGTGAAACATTGTCTTTAGAAGAATTCGCTCGTTTAAGTAATGCTTTAGAAAAAAATAAACCAGTATAAAAAAGAACTTTCTGTTATTTATGAGAAATAACAGAAAGTTCTTTTATGTGTCTTGACACATTGCGGATGTTCAGCTACACTTGAGAAAAACAAAAAGGTGTCATGACACCTTTAGGAGGCAGTTTTAATGAAAACAAACTCAGTAAAACGTTTAACAATTTCAGCACTTTTAATTGCAATGGGGATTATCATTCCAATGGTTATGCCAAGAATTACCATTGGTCCAGCCAGTTTTACGTTAGCAAGTCACGTCCCAGTTTTTATTGCCATGTTTATTTCTCCAGTGGTGGCAATTGCAGTTAGTCTAGGAACAGGTTTTGGTTTTTTCTTATCCGCGACACCGATTATTGCTTTGCGGGCCTTATCTCATTTGATTTTTGCAGTCATTGGCGCAGTGATTTTACAAAAGCATCCAGAAATTTTAATCAATAAAGAGGGGAAATTCACTTTATTAAATGGGAAATTACAGTTGTTTAACGTGGGAATTGGAGTGATTCATTCCGCTGCCGAGCTAGTGGTTGTTTCTGTATTTTACACAATGGGCAACTTGCCAGGAACCTATTATACAGCCGGCTTCATGTATTCTATTTTTCTTTTGATGGGCGTTGGTGGATTAATTCATAGTTTGGTGGATTTCAGTATTGCCTACTTTTTAGCAAGTACCTTAAGTAAACATGTAGATATTCCAACTTTTACAGAAGCAAAACAACCCAAAGTGATAAAGAAGAAGGTTAAATTAGCATAAAGAGAAACAATCGAGGCATCCGTCATTGCGACGGATGCCTCGAGCTTTTTTTATTTAATGACTTCTTCTGTTTGAGGGTCGAAGAAATGTCCTTTGTTAATATCAAAAGCTAAGTCAATCATTTCACCAGGATGGTGGAAGTCACGAGCATCTACTTTTGAGATAAACTCTGTATCACCAATTTTTGTATAAAGCATGGATTCAGCCCCTAATAATTCAGAAACAACGACTTCAGATTTAATCACCGCATCTTTCATTGCTGTTAAAGCCACTTGTTCGCTATGAATATCTTCTGGACGAATACCGAAAATTAATTCTTTGCCTTCATAACCATGTTCAACAAGCTCTTTGTTTCTTCCTTCAGGAATTGCTAGTTTTAAGCCATGTTGGTTAGAAATAACCCCATTGTTTAAGGTAACTTTGAAGAAATTCATGGCAGGTGAGCCGATGAACCCAGCTACGAACATATTTTTTGGTGTATTGTAAACTTCTTTTGGTGAACCAATTTGTTGAATAAAGCCATCTTTCATAATTACGATTCGATCAGCCATGGTCATCGCTTCGGTTTGGTCATGTGTCACATAAATTGTCGTAGTTTCTAAACGTTGGTGTAGTTTAGCAATTTCAGCACGCATGGCTACACGTAATTTTGCATCCAAGTTTGATAAAGGTTCATCCATTAAAAAGACTTTGGCATCACGGACAATTGCCCGGCCAAGTGCAACACGTTGGCGTTGTCCACCAGAAAGCGCCGCAGGTTTACGCTGTAAGTACTCTGTTAAGCCCAGAATATCCGCAGCATTTTCCACCCGTTTTTTAATTTCAGCTTTATCATATTTTCTTAGTTTTAAACCAAAAGCCATGTTATCAAAAACAGTCATATGCGGATAAAGCGCATAGTTTTGGAAAACCATGGCAATATCACGATCTTTCGGTGCAACGTCATTCATGACTTTGTCCCCAATTGATAATTCACCTTCAGTAATATCTTCTAAGCCAGCAATCATGCGCAATGTTGTTGATTTACCGCAACCAGAAGGGCCGACAAAGACGATAAATTCACGGTCTGTAATTTCTAAGTTAAAATCTGTAACAGAATAATGTTCTGCATTGTCATATTTTTTATACACATTTCTAAGCGCCATTTCCACCATTTGATACGTCACTCTTTTCTTTTTGATTTGTTACTCATAGTTTAAATGAAAACGCTGTCTTTCAGCAAGGGAGAGTTGCACAAGAAAAAGAAGACTTTTTCGTCAAGGTGACAAAGGGCAAACACTCTCAGCGGATTTATCGATAAACTTTTGTTATAATATAACAAAGACAGGAGTTGGATAACATGAAAATCGCTTTAATCGCTCATGATCGTAAAAAAACATTAATGATCAAACTAGCAACCGCTTATAAACATATTTTAGAAAAACATGAATTGTATGCAACGGGAACGACAGGCATGAAAGTGATGGAAGCAACTGGCTTACCCGTGCATTGCTTTAAATCGGGGCCATTAGGTGGGGATCAACAGATTGGCGCAATGATATCAGAAGACAACATTGATTTAGTTATTTTTTTAAGAGATCCTCTTTCCGCGCAACCGCATGAACCAGATGTGACGGCTTTGATTCGTCTAAGTGATGTCTATGAAATTCCTTTAGCGACCAATATCGGCAGTGCTGAAATTCTTTTGAGAGGTGTCGAGGCGGGGTTTGCGGACTTCCGTGAGGTTATCCATGAAGGGGATCGTCGACCGTTAGCTTTTTAGAGAACCTTAATGGTTATTTTGACTATTTTGTGGTATATTTTATGAGGACTTTTGTCCAAATAAAATAACAGAGTAGGAGACAAAGCGTTAAGTGCTAAAAGGATGGGATGTTGCCTTTTGGACGAAGAACATAAACAGTGTGTTGCTAGAAAGCAAAGGTTCTTACTTTGCTTATCATCAGAACAACACGTTCAGCTTTTTAATGTTCGCGGTTTTGTTTTCGCATTCGCTGCATGGTTCGTCATGTAGCAGCTCTTAGAGGAGATGCTAAAAATGACAAAGAAAAAATTTGGCACAAAATCCATTGCGTTAATGGGCGTACTCATTGCGGTGGTCGTTGTCTTTTCACGCTTTTTTGCGTATGAAACAACGTTTTTAAAAATCAGTTTCACGTTTATTCCAGAATCATTGATTGGGATGATTTTCGGACCTTTTTGGGCTGGAATCGGCACGGCGGTGGCTGATGTGGTAGGAATGTTGCTTTTTCCAAAGGCAGGCTATTTTCCTGGGTTTACTTTAAATGCCTTTTTGGCTGGTGCTATTTATGGTTATTTCTATTATAAGAAAGAAATGACATGGCAACGAGTGATTTTGGCGACATTGTTGGTCACCGTTTTAATTAATATCATTTTAACTCCTTTGTGGTTAAGTTTAATGTATGGCGTCAATCTAGCAAATTTTGCTTGGTGGGTGCCACGCTTAATTAAAACAGTTATTTTCTTTCCTATTCAAGTAATTGCCACTTATTATTTAGGCAATAAAATTCCCTTTAAACGTTTATTTGGAAAGCCATTATCTGAATTAGATCAATAAATTTAAAATTAAAAGAGTCACTTTTCATCATCCCAGAAAAGTGACTCTTTTTTATTGTGCTTTTTGATTAAACTGTGCTTCGTAAAGGTCACGATAATAACCCTGTTCTTTTTGCAATAATTCGTCATGGGTGCCAATTTCAACTACTTGACCATTGTCCATAACTAGAATTTTTTCAGCACTTTTGATTGTTGCTAAGCGATGGGCAATAACAAAACTGGTCCGGCCAGTCATCATTTGTAAAAAAGCATCCTGAATTTTTTGCTCGGTCAATGTATCAACTGAACTGGTCGCTTCATCTAAAATAAGCATCGGCGGATTACTAATCATCGTGCGTGCAATAGTCATTAATTGTCGTTGTCCTTCAGAAATTTTAACGCCTTGAGAACCAATCTCGGTATCTAGTCCTTGAGGTAAACGCATGACGAAATCAAAAATATGGGCTTTTTTCATGGCTTCTATAATTTCTTCGTCAGAGGCTTCAGGATTTCCGTACGTTAAATTTTCCCGAATGGAACTATCGAATAGCCAAGTATCTTGGAGAACCATACCAAAACTTTTTCGTAAGCTGTCCCGAGTAATTTGAGTAATGTCGTGAGTATCAACCGTAATTTGGCCACGGTCGACCTCGTAAAAGCGCATTAACAAATTCACTAATGTTGATTTACCCGCACCAGTTCGTCCAACAATGGCAATTGTTTCTCCTGGTTCAGCAATTAAATTAAAGTTTTCGATTAAAGGTCGCGTCGGCGTGTAAGAAAAATCAACGTCTTTAAATTCAACACGGCCTCGCGCTTCTTTCAAAACAATTGCGTTCGGGGCATCAGGACGTTCAACTGGTTGATCCATCATATCAAAGGTACGTTCCAATCCAGCTAAGGCGGCTTGGATTTGGTTGGTGATTCCTGAGAGTTCAATAAAAGGTTTAGAAAATTGACTAGAGTAAATGGTGAAACTGGAAATAACACCAACTGTGACTAAAGGATTGCCACTTAAAACTAACAAGCCACCGACTAATCCAATCGATAAATAAGATAAATGGTCGATAAATCGAGAAAGTGGGTTGGTTAAGGAGGAAGAAAACTGAGCCTTCTGTCCTTTTTCATACAACGTTTGATTCAATGCTTCAAATGTTTCTTGCGTAGCTTGTTCTTGTTGAAAGGCTTTAACAATTTTTTGGTTGCCAACCATTTCTGAAACGAAGCCGGAAATTTCACCAACAATCGTTTGTTGTGCAGCAAAGTTTTTTTGTGAAGCTTTTGCAACAAGCCAGTTTACAATAAAAATAATCGGCGTACTGATAAGAACCACTAATGTGAGCAGGGGACTTAGCCGGATCATAAAGAGCAAAGCAACAACGACGGTGGCCATGCCAGAAAATAATTGGTTGAAGACAGCCGAGCAAGCCATTGAAATATTGTCAATATCGTTGGTAAAGCGACTGACGATATTTCCGTGTGATGTTTGGTCATAATAACTTAACGGTAATTGATTTAAATGGGCAAAGGCGTCTTTTCTCAGCTGTGTGGTCGATAAATAAGACACGCGATTACCGAGACGTTGAATCAGCCATTGACTTAGAACGGTTACGAGTAAAATCCCTGCTAATAAACCTAAAATTTTGATGAGTTGCGCAGCATTGACTTGTCCTTTACCAACCATTGTATCAACGGATTTACCTATATAATAAGTCATGAGGACAGTCGAAAAACCACTGAGAATTCCTAGGATTAAGGCGCCAATAATTTCTTTTGGATAGCGTAGTAAATACGGCTTAAAACGTGAGAAGGCACCAAAATGAATTTTTTTAGTTTGCATGGGTATCCTCCTCCTGTGATGCAACGATTTCTTGATACTCTTTAGAAGAAGTAAGTAATTCTTCGTGGGTGCCAAGGCCAGCGACTTTTCCACTATCTAGGACTAAAATTTGATTCGCCGTTGCAATCGAACTCACGCGTTGTGAAATTAAAATAACGGTTGTCTCTGCTCGTTCTTTTTGTAAAGCACGACGCAGATTCAAATCTGTTTGATAGTCAAGTGCACTCAAGGAATCATCTAAAATAAGTAAATGCGGTTTCCTAATCAAGGCACGGGCAATGGTCAACCGTTGTCTTTGTCCACCAGAAAAGTTTTTTCCGCCTTCGTTAACAGGCGTGTCTAACCCTTGGTCTAATTGTTCAACAAATTCTTTACATTGGGCGATAGCTAATGCTTCCCAACAGTCTTCATCAGTTGCATTTGGTTTGCCCCATTGTAAGTTTTCTCGAATAGTCCCTGTAAATAAGACGGCAGTTTGTGGAACACTTGCAACTTGTTGGCGTAAAGTAAAGAGCGGCCAATCGCGCACATTTACACCATTAATAAAAAGGTTTCCTGCACTCACATCATAAAATCTGGGAATGAGTTGGGTTAAGGTACTTTTCCCGCTGCCGGTAGGTCCTGTGATGCCGAGAATTGAGCCTTTAGGAATCGTAAAATTGATATTTTCCAAAGCCAAACCGGCCTCTGGTTCATAGCGAAAATCTACATGGTCAAAGGTAATATCACCAAATTGTGGCGATGTTTTTGCTGATTCTGGTGTATCTGTTAACTGGCTTTCTACAGTTAAAACCTCATTGACACGGTTTGCGGAAGCGGCGGCTCGCGTAAAAATTACCACGAGATTAGAAGCAACAATTAAAGCGAGCATCATTTGATTCATATAATTGATCAATGCTAAAACTTCCCCTTGTTGCAGGGAACCGAAAGAAACTTTTAAGCCACTAAAATAAAGTAAAAATAAAATTCCAACATTCATAATCAAAGTGGTTAAAGGCGTTAATAAAGCAGAGACATTCGATACACGAATGTAAATATCGCCTAAATCATCTGAAGCTTTATCAACATGTCGTTGCTCTGTTTCCTTTCTAGCAAACGCACGGATTACACGGACACCGCTTAAATTTTGACTAATTTGACGGTTTAACCGATCCAAATATTCTTGGACTTTTTGATATAAAGGCACAGTCACTTTAATGATAATAAAGAGAATAAGGCTAAAAATTGGTAAAAGTAATAGGAAAAGAAAGCCCATCTGCACGTCAATGTAAAAAGCCATGACCACAGAACCGATACTTAAAAAAGGTGTCCGAATGACCAACCGAATAAACATCGCTAAAGCCAATTGAAGCTGGTTGATATCGTTTGTGATCCGGGTGATGAGGGTATCTGTACCAAAACTATTCAATTCTTTGTGTGAAAGCTGATTAATTTTCTTCATTAATTGATTTCTTAGCTCCGTCCCAAAACCTTGCGAAGCGACTGAAGCATAATATTGACAAATCATGACAAAAAATAAACCAACTAACGACATAACAAGCATCCAGAGGGCCATTTCTATGACAGTCTGTCGGTCGTTTTGACGAATACCGACATCGACTAAGTGAGCCATGAATAAGGGCAAAACTAACTCGAAACAAGCTTCTAAAAATTTGAAGACTGGACCGAGGATAATTTGTTTTCGATAATTTTTTGCGTATTTCAATAAACCAAACATAAGATTCCTCCCTTTGCTGCTCTCATTGTAGCCTAATCTTTCAATGAAAGAAAGTTGTTCGCTACATTTTCTCAACTTCTGTTAAAATAGAAGAAAAGCGCAAAGAAGTGGAGTGTGACAGAAACGTGGAAAAAATGAGTCAGGTTATTTTGTTATTTTTTATTTATTCCTTTATCGGCTGGTTATGGGAAACGGTGTATTGTTCATTAAAAGCTAAAAAATTTGTTTATCGAGGATTTTTGGTAGGGCCCTATTGTCCTATTTATGGATTTGGGGTCTTAAGCGTTCTCTATTTTGTGGAACCCTTTGAAAACAATCTCTTGGTATTGTATGTCGGATCGGCTGTTTTAGTGACGATTTTAGAATATGTCACTAGTTATGGCTTGGAAAAACTGTTCCATGCCTCTTGGTGGGATTATCATGATGTACCTTTTAATTTAAACGGTCGCGTGGCTTTACCGGTTTCTCTTTTTTGGGGATTGGGTTGTGTCTTGATTGTCAAAGTTATTCAACCAGAAATCGCCAAAGTTGTCAGCTTTTTACAAGCAACCTTTGGCAACTACTTAGCACTTTGCATAGTGATTGTAATGGGGCTTGACTTAATTTATACGTTGCTGAACATGCAAGGTTTCAAAAAACTTATTACCGAGATGGGCCAAACGTTGGAAACGAACCAACAAGAATTTAAGCAACGGTTGAACACAAAAATGGAAATCGCTACAGCTGATTGGCAGAAGTTAAAAGAACGAACCAAAAAAGAGCATTTCCAAAATCGATTAAATTTCCAACAACGTCGTTTTATTAACAATTACCCAAAACTAACTTTAAAAAACATTAAAAATTCCAAAGAAGTTCGGCATCTCTTAGAAGACTTGAAGAAAAAGGGCCAATAATTAACAAAAAATATTACAAAATATTTCAATCAATGGTCTAATGGGATGAAAAAAAGAAAAATCGTCAAAAGCTAGTTTTTAAGCCGTCTTAAGAAATTCTTAAAGAATTGAGATAGAAATGGACTAATGAATAAACGCAGGATAAAAAAAGAGTTGCATTTAAATTGTAATAAATTGTAACATGATTGAAATAAAACAAGCCCTCCTGACTAGTATAATGAGTAGGTGTTTTAGATAAGTTAGGAAAGGTGTTGGATTTAGTGAAGGTTAAAAAGTTGATACCATTTTTAACAACAATGATGCTTATCAATTTTGGACTTCCAGTCGCTGCGGCAGCAGAATCACTTGATTCGTTGCAAGAAAAAGAAGCGCAAGCGAAACAATCTGGGGAGTTAATTAGTAAAGAAATCAATTCAGCCTTAGACGATGTAAATGCTAAATATGCGGAAATCGAACGTTTAAAAACGCAAATTTCAAAAGCGGAAGATACGTTGAAAACTTCGAAAGAGGAAATAGAAAAAACAGAAAAAAATATTTCTCGTCGTAAAGAAGCTGTTGGCGATCGTATGAAGGATATTCAATTAAATGGCGACCAACGTACTTGGCAAGCCTTATTAGATGCAGAAAATTTATCAGATTTCTTTAATCGGGCCTACGCCATGACCGTTTTACAAAACTTTGAACGGGAAAAGATTGAAAGCTTAACTAGCGAAAAAGAAAAATTAGCTGCATTACAAGAAAAAGTTGAAAATACGCAAACAACTTTAAAACAAAATGAAGAGAAATTACAAGTTGAAGCTTCTTCAATGAATAATAAAGTCTCTGAGTTAAAAGAAAAAATGGCGAATAATGAAGAATTATTGGCTCAAATTTCGACAGACAAACAGAAAGAGCAACAACGCTTAGTCAGCGAAAAAGCAGCAGCTGAGGCACAGAAAAAACGTGCGGCAGAAACTGCCAAAGCAGAAGCAGCGAAGAAACAAGCAGCTGCCGACAAACAAGCGCAAGCAGATGCGGCGGCTAAACTAGAAGCCGAAGCTGCTGAAGAGTCAAGCAGTCAAGCATCAAGCTCTTCTACAAGTACGGAAAGCAGTAGCACTGAATCTTCAAGTTCAGCTAGTTCATCCGAATCGTCATCAACGACAGAATCATCGACAGGCGAATCATCAACACCAGGAACTGGCTCTGGTCGTGTGCTTCAGATGGAATCAACCGCTTATTCTTGGCGTGAGCCAGGTGCAAGTAATCTAAGTGCTACTGGTATTGACTTAAGTAAACAAAGCAATGTAGTTGCAGTTGATCCAAGCGTAATTCCTCTAGGTTCATTAGTGAAAGTCTCTGGTTATGGCTTTGCTATTGCTGGAGATACAGGTGGCGCCATTCAAGGAAATATTGTTGATGTTCATTTTGATTCAGTAGAGCAATGTACTGCTTGGGGACGACGTCAGGTTACAGTAGAAATTCAATAATAAATTTGTTATACTAAAGACAAGATAAAAGGAATTGGCTAAGTCAGTAATGATAGTAGCCAGTTCTTTTTTAGTTAAATGTAAAGGAGAATTACAATGATTCGCTCGGCAACAAAAGAAGACGGTCAAGCGATTGCTCGGCTGGTCTTAGTTATTTTAAAAGATATGGAGTTACCAATTTTAGAAGAAGTCTCAGAAGAACAAATGATTGACCTGTTAGCAGAGGCAACGGCGTATCCAACCTATCGCTATGGCTATCAACGAATTTTAGTTTATGAACATGCAGGTGAAGTTGCAGGGATTGCTGTCGGCTATCCTGCGGAAGATGAAAAGATTATTGATGAACCTTTAAGAGAAGTCTTTAAAAAACATGGCTTAGCAGAAGATGTTCGGCTATTTATTGAAGAAGAAACCTTGCCTAATGAATGGTATTTAGACACGATTTCTGTGGATGAACGTTTCCGTGGAATGGGAATTGGTTCTAAGTTATTAGATGCTTTACCTGAAGTAGCCAAAGCTAGCGGGAAGCAAGCCTTGGGTCTAAATGTTGATTTTGACAATCCAGGGGCGAGAAAGTTATATGCAAGCAAAGGCTTTAAAGATGTCACAACAATGACTATTAGTGGTCACTTGTACAATCATATGCAAAAAGAAGTGTAAAAATAACGAAGCTAAAGTCAATCACTTTAGCTTCGTTATTTTTCATTAATCCGTTAAAGGATCAAAATCTAATCCAAAATCATCGGAAGTTTTTTGTTTTTTCTTATTATATAACCAGTAGTCAAGGACAGCTGCTATGCAGATGCACAACGGTGCGTCCTCATCATTGGCAACAGTTAAAACAAAATAGTCGCCTGTACAAAGCATGGTTTTATCCATTGACATAATTTTTTTATGGACTTGATAAATTGAATATTGGTGCGCTTTGATATCACCAACAACTGCCCAGTGAAGGCCTTGAACATAATAGAAATCAGCATTCAAATTGAACAGTTTTCGTAGAGTACCCACTTTTTCAAAACGCTGATATAACTCAAATCGTGTACCAAAAGTCCAAGAAACTTGTTTAATACTGGCTAGAATTTCTCCGTTCATTGCATATAAAGAAAGCGCATCTCCTCGTGTGCCCCAGCGCCCCACCAATAGAAAAAGTGAACGGCCTGCTTGGTCTTTCACGATGGTTCGCGTAACTTTTCCTAACTGTTGTTCTTGAATAAAAAATTCAGACACGACACGATCTCCTTTCTATATATAAATGAGTGCTGTAACTGGTAGTGCTTATTACAAATCTTCTCTTATTGCACGCAGGATGGCTTCGCCAACACCATTTTCTAAATTAGTGGCTGTTTCATATTTAGCGTATTCTTTTAATTCCAGTTCGGCATTGCCCATTGCAAAACTTACCCCAGCCCATTGAATCATGCTGACGTCATTTAAATTATCACCAATAGTCATGACTTGTTCAGCGGGAATCCCACGTTCTTTAGCGACGCGCGCAACCGCAATCCCTTTTTGTGCTAGGCGGTGGTTAATTTCAATATTATTAAGAGCAGAAGAGGTAACAACCAAATCATCTAGTTCTTCTACTTCCATCCCAGCAGGACCTAATACTTTCGGCCCATCCATACTGAAGCCAATAATTTTAAGGACTTCAATCGAATCATCTTTTAAAATGTCGTCTAAGCGATCAACATAGGTAATATGCAATAAAGATAGGTGTGCTGAAGCCATGGCAATCGCCACTTTATAAGTTAAATGGGGCATGGATTCTGCAATATGAGCGGCAAAGTTTTCAATTCTTTTTTCTTGATGTTCAGAAAAAATACCTTTATTTGTAGAGATTTCATAGTAAACATTGTGTTGACTCAAAATAGTTAGTACTTCTGTTACTGTTTCTTTTTCGATCCCAGCCGTGAAAAGTGAGTGTCCATCTTTGTCGAACACTTGGGCGCCGTTTAAAGTAATCATGGCACAGTCAATTCCAGCTTCTTCTAACGCGGGTTTCGCTTCGGTATATGCGCGGCCAGTAGCAACCATAAATTCGATTCCTAAACGTTCCGCTTCGCGAATTGCTGAAGCGTTATCATTTGTGATGCTCATTTTTGCATCTAAAAGTGTTCCATCCATATCTGAAGCAATTAATTTAATCATCGATTCTCTACACCTCATTATCTATTTAAAGCTTACCTATAGTTTACCACGTTTTTCCAAGAGAAAGTACCCAGAAATTTCTTGTCAGGTTTGGAGAAATTCGTTATGCTTAGAGAGCGAAGGAGTGAGCATTATGAAAGAAATTATTCACAATAGTTGGCAAACCGTTTTATCTGCTGAATTTGAAAAACCATATTATCAAGAATTGCGGGAATTTTTGAAAAAAGAATATCAGACACAAACGATTTATCCAGATATGTATCATTTATTTTCAGCGTTAGAACTAACCCCTTTTGAAGAAGTAAAAGTAGTAATTTTGGGACAAGACCCATATCATGGACCCAATCAAGCACACGGATTAAGTTTCTCTGTCCAGCCAGGTGTGAAAGTGCCGCCATCTCTTGTGAATATTTACAAAGAATTACAAGCTGATTTAGGGTACCAACCCGTCAACCATGGCTTTTTAGAAAGCTGGGCCAAACAAGGCGTGTTGTTATTAAATACTGTGTTGACCGTTCGGGCAGGTCAAGCCTATTCCCATCGAGGTAAAGGGTGGGAGCAACTGACAGATGTCATTATCGAAAAGTTGAATGAGCGTGAAAAACCCGTTGTTTTCATTTTATGGGGACGTCCAGCTCAAGAAAAAATTAAAATGATTGATACGACTCGGCATGTGATTATCAAATCGCCACATCCAAGTCCATTGTCAGCGCATCGTGGTTTTTTTGGCTCACGTCCGTTTTCTCAAGCGAATGCCGCTCTAGAACGTTTAGGGGAAACGCCGATTGATTGGCAACTTCCTGAAACAGTGTAATGTAACAGCGCAATCTGTTGTAGTGTAGAAGAGTTAGTTTGTGAAAAGTTTATCGGATTATTGGTTTTTTTGACTAATACAGCTAGAAAAAACTGTTATTTTCTTTGAGAATAGTGTATGATGGATTTTGTAAATATAAAACTGGAGGGTTTATCGTGGAATTATTCGATAGCTTAAAATTTAAAGTCGTACGCCGTAATATCAAAATTGTTTTCCCTGAAGCAACAGATCCTAGAATCTTAGGTGCTGCTGCCCGCTTAAAATCTGATGAATTAGTAGAACCAATCTTAATTGGTGATCCAACAGATATCGCAAATGCTGCTATGGCTCGTGGAATCAACACATCAAACTTTATTATTATCAACCCAAATGATTATGAAAAATGGGATGAAATGGTCGAAGCATTTGTTGAACGCCGTAATGGAAAAGCTACTAAAGAAGATGCTGAAAAAATCTTAAAAGATGTCAACTATTTCGGTACTATGTTAACTTACATGGGTATTGCTGATGGTATGGTTAGTGGTGCTATCCACTCAACAGGTGATACAGTTCGCCCTGCGTTACAAATCATTAAAACAAAACCAGGCGTGAGCCGTACAAGTGGTGCTTTCTTAATGATTCGTGGTCGTGACCAAGAAAGATATTTATTCTCAGACTGCGCGATTAACGTGAACCCAACTGCACAAGAATTAGCTGAAATTGCTGTTGATAGTGCCAAAACAGCTGAATTATTTGACATTGAACCAAAAGTTTCATTGTTAAGTTTTTCAACAAAAGGTTCTGCAAAAGCACCAGAAGTAACAAAAGTTGCTGAAGCTACAAAAATTGCGCAAGAATTAGCACCTGAATATGCGATTGATGGTGAATTACAATTTGATGCTTCTTATGTATCTTCTGTTGCACAATTAAAAGCGCCCAACTCAAAAGTTGCTGGAGAAGCAACAGTCTTTGTATTCCCAGATTTACAATCAGGAAATATTGGCTACAAAATTGCTCAACGTTTAGGTAACTTTGAAGCAATTGGCCCAATCTTACAAGGATTGAACAAACCAGTTTCTGATTTATCACGTGGTGCAAACGAAGAAGATGTTTATAAATTATCAATCATTACAGCTGCTCAAACATTAATGAACGACTAATTAACTATGTCGAAGCATGATAAATAAGCAAAGTAGAAGTTGAGGTTCCCAGGACACTTGGGCCTCAACTTTATTTTTTTGAAGCTGCCACTAGTCAACTTATTGAATTTTCGGTATACTTTCATACATAGATTCTTGCAGATGGGAGGCAAAAAAATGAACATTGTCCTGAACAATCCATTGGAAACAGAAGCAATTGCTCAAATCATTGGACAAAAGGCACAAGCTGGTGATGTAATTGTCCTGACTGGTGATTTAGGGGCCGGTAAGACGACAATGACGAAAGGGATTGCTTTAGGATTAGGCATTTCCCAAATGATTAAAAGTCCCACCTATACGATTATCCGCGAATATCCACAAGGACGACTTCCGTTATACCATATGGATGTCTATCGTGTTGAAGAGGGTGCGGATGAATTAGGGTTAGATGAGTATTTTGAAGGAGATGGGCTATCCGTTGTAGAATGGGGCAGCTTGATTGAAGAAGAATTGCCAGAAGATTATTTAGAAATTATTTTGAATAAAGATTCTCAAGAAGCTGACAAGAGAGTTCTTGAATTCCGTGGAACTGGTCCATTGGCAGAAGAAAGAATAGCAGAGATTTTACAAGCGTGGGAGGCTCGCGAATATGACTGAACAAACATTTTCTATTCGAGAAGCAGTGCCTACTGATGCGGATCAATTACTATCTGTGATGTCAAAAATTGGGAGTGAAACGCCCTATTTGGTAATGGATGAGCGAGGAATGGCCATGTCGACAACAGAATTGGCTGAAAATCTAGCAACACTCTATGAATCGCCAAATAATGTTTTATTGGTGGCATTAGCGGGAGAAGCGATCATTGGGACCGCTTCTGTGTCTGCTTCTTCTAAAAAGCGGATGGAGCATATTGGTGAAATCGGCATTAGTATTTTAAAAGAGTACTGGGGCTATGGACTGGGCAGTATCCTGATGGAAGAACTTATTCGCTGGGCGCATGAAAGTTATGTTATTCGTCGCTTGGAATTAACGGTACAGGATCGTAATCAACGAGCGATTCATGTCTATAAAAAATTAGGGTTTGAAACAGAAGCAATTATGCCTCGGGGCGCCAAAACAGACCAAGGTGAATTTTTAGATGTTCATTTAATGCGTTTGCTGATTGATTAATTATTGGTTAATAATTTTAATTTCTTAAATAATCGAACGATAATTGCATGAAAAAACAAAATTTTCGCAATTATCGTTTGTTTCATATTTATTTTTCTGATATTTTTGTTATAATTATAGAAGAATTTAACGAAAAAATGAAAATTTATTTTGGGAAGGGATGTAAGAAATGGCAAAGGCAACGAAAATGAATGTTAACTATCGAGAGTCGATCTTGGATCGTGCGTATCGTTTAGAGCTAATAAAAAAAGATGAGTATGCAAAACATCAAGAAAAATTATCATTATTAAATGAAAAATTGTCTGACGGGGAACCAGCTCAATTTGATGCAAAAGAAGAAACGTTTTGGAAAAAAATTTCGCAAAAAGTTATTTTATAAAAGTAATACATACGAATAAGAGCGTACACATAGAAAGAAGCGTAAGCAGTGTTAAACTGCTTACGCTTCTTTTTTAATGAATAGGAATAACTGTTTCACGCTTAATTAATTTGTGAGGAATAACGAGACGGACACCATTCGTCAATTCTTCGTGGATTAATTCATATAATTTTTTCATCGCCATTCGACCTAATTCTGACGTGTCGATGTCAATACTTGTTAGATAAGGATGTGTCAATGTTGAAAAGATTGAGTTGTTAAAACTAATAATGGATAACGTTTCAGGAACTTGATAACCATAGATTTGCGCAAGTTGCATCGTCCGCAAAGCAAAGATATCATCAATCACCACCAACGCCGTGGCATTATTTTGATGAAGAATATCATCGAAAGCCATGTAATCTTCAGGTTTTTCTAACGCAACGCTTGGTAAAACAGTTAATCCTTGCATCATCATTGCTTTTTGATAACCAAAGTAACGTTCAAAGTACAAACTTTCATGCGTTGTATTGGTCACAAATAAAATATTTTTATGGCCGTTTTCAATTAAAAATTCCGTCGCTTGTTTCCCTAATAATTGATTATCATTATCCACGTAAACTATTTCCGTTTCATGTTGATAAGGTTGACCAATTAAAGTAAAGGGAATGTTGTTTTCATATAAGTAATCAATGACGGGGTCCTTACTATCTGAATACACAAGAATAAAACCGTCCACTTGCTTTTGAAGATGCATTCTTTTAACGTTTTCCAATAGTACATCAAAACTTTTGGCAGTTGCAATAGCAGTAGTCATATCATAAAGACGGGCTTCCTCGTTGATGGCTTCCATAATTTCTAAATAAAATGGATTCCCTAACCGTTCTTTCGAATCTAAAGGAGGTAAAATTACGCCAATGGCACTTGAAATTCGTTTACCCAAATTCCGTGCCGTCATATTTGGCACATAGCCTAAGTCATCCATGACTTTTCGCACTTTCTTTTTTGTCGATTCAGAAATACTTGGATGATCGTTAATGACACGCGAAACGGTTGAGGTTGCAACCCCCGCTTTCTTAGCGACATCTTTTACTGTAATTGCCATTTTTGCCACGCCTTTCTTAGTGATTATAGAAGGTTAAATTGATAAACCGTTTGGTAGGTTTGCTTTTTATTAGCTGGTAATAAAATAGAGCCCCACTGAGGATGATGAACAATGTCTGGATACTCTTGTGGTTCAATTGCTAAGCCATAGTTTGAATGCATCGCTTGTCCATTAATAGAAAATGGAGCCTCAAAACCAGTCGTAGAAAATAATACCATACTTTGGTTCGTTGTTGCTATCGTCATTTTTCTTCCAGAAGTAGGTTCTTGTAAGCATAATTGTGGCTGTCTTAAGTCAGAGCCAACTAAGGGGAAAACATCATCTAACCCGGTTGGATAGCGTTGGAGGATTGTTTCGATAGGTGTCAGTTCATTAAAACGTATGGATAGTTCAGAAGCTGGTAAAATCCGTCCAGTAGGCAGCTTATTATCGTCTAATTCTAACATACCTTGACAGTTCAAAGATAGCAAATGTGACAGAATGTCTAACTTTCCATCGCCAGATAAATTAAAGTAGGCGTGGTTTGTAGGATTAAAAAGTGTTTCCTGTTTACTCCGTCCAGTACTGATCATTCGTAAATGATTATCCTCTAGCTGATAAGTGATGGTGGCCTCAATTGGTCCAGGATAGCCAGAAATGGTGTCGGTTAAATGAAAAGCAACGCCAATGATATCCTTTTTTTCAAAGGGCTCGACTGTCCAATATTGAAAAGACCACCCCTTTGAGCCACCATGGATATGATGACCGTCGCTATTTTGTTCTAATATTCCATTTTGCCAATGGCCATTACGAATACGTCCAGCAACTGGTCCAACAGTGGCGCCAAAAAAGCTTTGATCCTTTAATACATCTTGATACGAATCATACGATAAAAGGATATTTTCCCAATGATTATTTTTGTTTGGCATCAAAAGTTGATGGAGGCGCGCGCCATAATTGAGAAGAACGACTTCTAAAAAGTCGTTCTTCAAAGTAATTTTTTTTAAGTTTGTGTTTGGAATATCGGTTACGGTGATACGATTAACCTTCATGATCAAGCCACACTTTTTTTAAGTAATCAAACGTTAAAGCGCTCGTCTCTGGCACGATGGGCAACCCTTCGCCTAACTCTTCTTTGCGGCCAACGCCAACAGGTTGCGCTCCACTAGCAAGAATCGCTTGAATCCCAGCTTTGGCATCTTCAATGCCAAGACATTCTGCTGGTGTCAAATCAATTTCTTTCGCAGCTAAAATGAAAATATCTGGAGCGGGTTTGCCTGCCTGAACGTCTGCTGGATTAGCAATGGCATCAAAAAGGGGCGTCAATTGCATTTTTTCTAAAAGAAAAGGCCCATTTTTACTTGCAGAAGCCAAGGCGATTTTAATATTGGCTTCACGTAATTCCGTTAATAAAGAAAGAATTCCTGGATAGACATCTTCAGGCGTAATTGCTTGGATCATTTCCAAGTAATAATCGTTTTTCCGTTGCGCTAACTGGGCAAATTCTTCAGAAGAAAACGTGCCTTCTTTTTTTCCGTATTTTAACAGTAACTGCAGAGAATCTTCACGGCTTACACCTTTCAATTGTTCGTTGAAAACACGGTCAATGGAAATTCCAATTTCGTTCCCTAATTTTTTCCAAGCGTGGTAATGAAATTCTGCTGTATCAGTAATAACGCCATCTAAATCAAACAAAACGCCTTTAAACATGAACTTCTTCCTTTCTAATCGGTAAAACTAATCGATCTTTTAACGTGTATTTTTGATCGTAAACAGTTAATGGAATTGCAGGGCCGTCGAGTAAAGTGAAGGCCACTTGGTCTGCTGCAACTTCAACAAATAGTAAACGATTCCGATAATTAATGTGGAATGAGTAGGCTGTCCAAGTCGCTGGTAAAAAGGGTGCAAATTTTAGTTGTTGATGGTCCGTTTTCATTTGGGCAAAACCTTGCACAATCGCTAGCCAACTACCAGTCATTGAGGTAATGTGTAAGCCATCTTCTGTATCATTATTGTAATTATCTAAGTCAAGGCGCGCTGTTCGTTGATACATTTCCACTGCTTTTTCTTCCATGCCTAATTCAGCAGCTAACACAGCATGAATGCTTGGTGAAAGGGAAGATTCATGGACAGTCATTGGTTCGTAAAAGTTAAAGTTCCGGCGTTTTTCTTCTAAAGAAAAGGCGTCATTGAAGAAATAAATTCCTTGAAGAACATCGGCTTGTTTAATGAAACAAGACCGCAAAATTTTATCCCATGACCAATGTTGATTTAAAGGCAGCTCACTAAGTGGTAAATCAGAAACAGGCATTAAATCTTTATCTAAGAAAGTGTCATGTTGTACAAAAATGCCTAATTCGTTATCCACTGGGAAGTACATATTTTCTACAATGTCTGCCCATTTAGCTAATTCGTCGTCTGCAATTTTGAGCGTTGTTTCTTCTTGGAATTTTAAATAAGACTCACGGGTGTAACGTAGAACCCACGCAGCGATGGTATTGGTATACCAGTTATTGTTGATATTATTTTCATATTCATTTGGCCCCGTTACGCCATGAATCATATATTGTTTATGACGTTGTGAGAAGTGGACCCGATCTGCCCAAAAACGAGCGATTGCCACAAGCACTTCTAGACCAGCATCTTTTAGATAATCTTCGTCTCCTGTATAGTTGACATAATTATAAATCGCATAAGCAATCGCACCATTTCTGTGAATCTCTTCAAAAGTGATTTCCCACTCATTATGACATTCGACACCAGTAAAAGTAACCATTGGGTAAAGCGCACCCTTTAACCCTTGTTGTTGGGCATTATGAATGGCTTGAGGCAATTGATTGTGGCGATATTTCAGTAGATTTTTAGTAACTTCGGGCTTAGCCAACGCCAAGTAAAGTGGGACAGCATATGCTTCAGTATCCCAATATGTGGCACCACCATATTTTTCGCCCGTAAAGCCTTTTGGTCCGATATTTAAACGATCGTCTTCGCCATAGTAGGTTGAGAAAAGTTGGAAAAGATTAAAACGAATGCCTTGTTGGGCTTCATCATCTCCTTCAATAACAACATCAGCTAATTGCCAACGTTTTGCCCAAGCGGCAGCTTGCCCAGCTTTTGCTTCAGGGTACAAGGTGGTCATTTCTGAAAATAATTCGTTTACTCGTGTGATTTGTTGCGTTTCTGGCACATCACGACTGGTAACGACAAGCACTTCTTTTGTGATAGCGGTCGTTTCGCCTTCGTTTAAAGACACCGTCAATTCTGCGGTTAAAGCCAAGGGCTGTTGTGTATATGTAGGCACAACAGAGGCTCCATCGATGAAATGGCGCATGCCTGCAGTCACTGTAAAACGCTCTATTTCAAAGTTGTTAGGAATGGTCTTAGTTGTAACAAAGCCAAGTGTTTCTTGTGTTTCAATAGCTCTTTCTTCCCAAAAATGTTCTTCATAATTGCTGTCTTCATTTTGAACATCGCCATCCAATTTTGAGTGAAGAGTGATTGTGCCTGTACCTTCCAGCATTTCAATTGTTAAGTGGATGTAAGCCGCTTCTTTTTTTTCTAAGCTTAAAAAACGTTCAAAAGAGAAGCGCACTTTGTTCTTCGGTGTTTGGATGGTGAATTGCCGAGAAAGGACCCCATTTTGCATGTCTAATTCTAAAGAAAAATCTTCGTAAGGTGTAGTGGCTAAATCAATTGTTTGTCCATCAATTTGTAAGTCCATTGCGATGAAATTAATTGCGTTAATCACTTTACCAAAATATTCAGGATAACCATTTTTCCACCAACCAACACGTGTTTTGTCTGGATACCAAACACCTGCTAAATAGGTTCCTTGATGGTGGTCGCCAGAATAGTGTTCTTCAAAATTTCCCCGCATCCCCATATAGCCATTGCCAATGCTCGTTAATGATTCTTGTAAACGTAAATTTTCTTTATCTAAGTGTGTAGTACGGATTTTCCAAGGATCAATTTGGAATAAACGTTTGATTTGTTTCATGAGAATCCCCCTCAGTGATTTTATTGATAGGTCTATCATAAACGCAACCGATTGCATTAGTCAATAGTCAATGCTTAAAAAGTGTAATCTTATGAATAAAAGCTGAAACAAAGGTAGGTTAGAAGGAGCTTTATTTGCTTTATTAAAAGACAAAATAAAAAAGGATTAAGTAGTAGGGAGTTGTTTTCCACAATATTTTTGAAATTAAAGCATTTACAAAAAGGAAACAGGAGTATATAATGGCAACATAACGAAACCGATTGCGTAAGGAGTGGCAGGAATGAAAAAAATGTTTAGTTTTGAGTTTTGGCAAAAATTCGGGAAAGCTTTAATGGTCGTTGTGGCAGTAATGCCCGCAGCGGGTTTAATGATTAGTATTGGGAAATCGCTTCCTTTAATCGATCCTAATTTAGGCTTGTTAGTAACAACAGGCGGAGTTCTGGAGAGTATCGGTTGGGCAATTATTGGCAACTTACATTTACTATTTGCGTTAGCAATAGGTGGCAGTTGGGCCAAAGATCGTGCAGGTGGCGCATTTGCAGCGGGGATTTCTTTTGTTTTAATCAACCGTATTACTGGAGCCATTTTTGGTGTAACAAATGAAATGTTGGCAGATGAACAAGCTTTCACGCATACCTTATTTGGCACCAAGATTATGGTGAAGGGATTCTTTACAAGTGTCTTAGAAGCTCCGGCATTAAATATGGGTGTCTTTGTAGGGATTATTGCTGGTTTTGTCGGTGCGATGGCTTACAACAAGTATTACAATTATCGGAAATTACCAGATGCGCTATCATTTTTTAATGGTAAACGGTTTGTCCCATTTGTCGTTATTTTATGGTCAACAATTGTCTCAATTGCATTAGCACTTATTTGGCCAAATATTCAAGCGGGAATTAATAATTTTGGGTTATGGATTGCGCAATCTCAAGATAGTGCACCTATTTTAGCGCCATTCTTATATGGAACGTTGGAACGTTTGTTATTACCTTTTGGGTTACATCATATGTTGACGATTCCAATCAACTATACACAATTAGGTGGAACGTATGAAATTTTATCTGGCGCACAAGCTGGAACCCAAGTCTTTGGTCAAGATCCTTTATGGTTGGCTTGGGCAACAGACTTAGTGAATCTTAAAGGCGCTGGTGATATGAGCAAGTATCAGTTTGTCTTAGAAAATTGGACACCAGCTCGATTCAAAGTAGGCCAAATGATTGGTTCTTCAGGGATTTTAATGGGGATGGCTTTGGCGATGTATCGTAATGTCGATGCAGATAAAAAAGCTAAATATAAATCAATGTATTTTTCTGCTGCTTTAGCTGTTTTCTTAACTGGTGTGACAGAGCCGCTAGAATTCATGTTTATGTTTGCTGCAGTGCCGCTTTATGTGATTTATGCCGTGATCCAAGGTGCTGCTTTTGCAATGGCTGATATTTTACCATTGCGTGTGCATTCGTTTGGAAATATTGAATTGTTAACAAGAACACCGCTAGCAATAAAAGCTGGTTTAGGTGGCGATTTAATCAATTTTGTTTTAATGGTCATCATTTTTGGTGCTGTCACTTATTTCTTAGCCAATTTCTTAATTAAAAAATTTAATTACGCAACACCTGGAAGAAATGGAAACTACGACAATGATAACGGCGAAGAAATCGCATCTGGCGCGGCTGGTTCAGGTGTCGTCGATCAGCAAATCGCGCAAATTGTCTACTTACTTGGTGGTAAACAAAATATCAAAGAAGTTGATGCGTGTATGACACGCTTACGTGTCAGTGTAAAGGATCGAGAAAAAGTCGGTTCGGAAGAGGCGTGGAAACGGGCAGGCGCAATGGGCTTGATTGTGAAAGATAATGGTGTTCAAGCCGTTTATGGACCAAAAGCCGATGTTTTAAAATCCGATATTGAAGATTTACTAGCTTCCGGCGTTGACATTCCAGAACCAGTTATAGCAGAAAGTACAACAGGAGTGCCAACAACGAATTTCTTAGGCAAGAAAAAAGATTTCGTGGCTGTGGCGACAGGGGAAGTTATTCCAATGGCGCAAGTCAATGATCCTGTCTTTTCACAAAAAATGATGGGGGATGGATTTGCAGTTAAGCCTCTAGAAGGAGAGGTGGTGGCACCAATTTCGGGGAAAGTCCTAAGTGTTTTCCCAAGCAAACATGCGATTGGGCTACAAACAGAAGAAGGCATCGAAGTACTTGTCCATATGGGGATTGATACAGTTGAAATGGCAACACCTGCTTTTGAATCTTTTGTTAAAGAAGGACAATCATTGAAAGCTGGGACGAAACTAGCTAAAATGAATTTGGATGTGATTGAACAAGCTGGCAAAGAAACAACGATTATTGTCGCCTTTACAAACAGCGACAAAGTGGAACAAGTAGTTATTAATCAACTAGGAACCACCACTGCGGGAACTGTGATCGGACAGATTGAAATTTAAATGATTAGGTATGAGGTCGGGACAGAACCGTTTAACTCCGAGAAATAAGAAGGAATTTCCGGAAATTGCTTTTTAATTTTTGGATAATTTCGGCTTATTTCCGAAGGAGTTGGTTCTGTTCCCGCCGTTTATCAGGTTTTGCGCGTGAAGCAAAAATCCAAAGTGATTTTTGTCCCACTCACTGACCTAATAACATGTAAGAGAAGGGGAAAAGATGAATCTTTTAACAATCAATACTCATAGCTGGTTAGAAGAAGAACCGTTAAAAAAATTAGAGGAGATTGCCAAGGTGATTTTATCTTCTGAAAGTGAAATAATTGCCTTACAAGAAGTGAATCAGAAAGTCGCTTCCAAGAAAGTGCCGTTAGAACAGTTAACTACTTTTTGTCCCGTAGCGACCCAAACACCGGTCCATGAAGATAATTTTGCATATCTAATCGTTCAATATCTAGCTGAAAAAGGCCAACACTATTATTGGAGTTGGGAAATGAGCCACATTGGTTATGCTATTTATGAAGAAGGGAACGCACTACTTTCGAAATGTCCGTTGACTAGTGAAGCTCTCCTTATTTCAGAAAGCCAAGAACCAACGAATTATCGAACAAGAAAAATCTTAGTAGCGGAGACAGAGAGTTCAAAAGGTACGCTTACTGTTGTCTCTGGTCACTTTTCTTGGTGGGAAACACCCTGTACAGGTTTTGCCTATGAATGGCTACAACTAGAGAAATACTTAGCGATGGGGCAACAACCGTTAGTCATTTTAGGCGATTTAAACAACCCAGCTGGTACAACTGGCTATCAATTATTGGAAAATAGTTACTTGCCGATTCAAGATGCATTTGTTGTAGCGGAAGAGACAAGCGGTGAAGCGACAGTAGAGAAAAAAATAGATGGCTGGGAAGAAAATGAAGCAGCCTTGCGGATTGACTACGCATTTGTTCCAAAACAGTGGCACGTACGAAAATATGAAGTAATTTTTGATGGTAGGAAAACACCGATAGTCAGTGATCATTTTGGCTTACTCATTCAACTAAAATAAGAAAAAGCGCTGAATTTTCAGCGCTTTTTCTTATTTATTCGCTCATGTAATTATTCTTCTCAGTCTTGTTTGGCTAATTCTTGATCCCGAAGGATGGTGGCCTCAATCCCTTTGATGACTGTTGAAATAAACGCATTGTTTTCTAATTCGACAATCCCAGCAACCGTGGTTCCGCCAGGAGAACTGACTTGGTCGATTAAAGTCCAAGGATTCTCTGTGCTATTTGCCAAAGTTTGAGCGCTGCCTAGTACAGCTTGTGTGGCAATTTCTAAGGCTAACTCTTTGTTCATACCATTTTTAACGGCTGCTCGGGCAATCGAATCAATAAATAAGAAAGCATACGCAGGAGTGCTACCTGCAATAGCAGTAAAAATCGAAAAATACTGTTCCTCTAATTCCCAGGCTTGGCCAACTGCTCGAAACAACGATAATACAGTCTGGATGTCTTCGGGGGATGCAAAAGCGTTGCCACAAACAGCTGCTGCACCTGCGCCAATCAATGCATTCATATTTGGCATCACACGAACAAGACGAAGCGGTTGGGTAGTCTCAAACAGTTGATGCAATTCTGCAATAGTCGTACCTGCTGCAATGGAAACAATTAACGGTTGCTTGTCTAAAATTGCTTCTTTTGCTTCAAGTAAAGCTGCTTGAACGAATTGCGGTTTCACCGCTAAAATAACTAAGTCAGCTACTGTAATAGCTTCTTGAGGCGAAGCAACCGCGTGTGCACCAATTTCTTGTGCAAAAGCGGCGGTTTTTTCGACTTGAATATCATAAAAATAAAGGTTTTCTGCGGCAATAAATTGCTTTTTTAGCGCACCTTTGGCAATAGCGGATGCCATATTTCCAGCACCGATAAAACTAATTTTCATAAAAAATTCCTCCTAAAAACTGTTGAATCTCTTTTTTCGTGTTACCATGTATCTAGTATAGAAGGAAACGCCAAAGAAAAAAATAGAGGGAGTAAAGTAAAAAGTGTTGGATTATGAGGTGATTAATTGGCAAGCAAAGAAGAACAATATGCAGCATTTTATCAGTTTTTAGAGACCTTAGATTGTTATTTAACCACTACCAATGCTCTTGAGAATGAAGTAGCGCAATTTAAGGGAAATCCGCATCGAGAAATTGCGGGCTTTATGTTGGCATCTTCGGAAACAATTGACGTTCCGAAAGGATTTATTCGGATGCTCTATTGTTTAGAGCAAGATGGCAATGCTTATTTGGATCAACAAAGGTGTTCGTTTTCGGCTGGCCAAGTCATGATTGTCAATGAGGCAACCTCGGTTAGCTATCAGGGGCAAGGAATGTCTATGATTATATTTTATTTTAAAAAGCACTATTTTCTTGATACGCTCTTAAATCAGCTGGCGGAAGAGCCAGTCATGTATCGTTTTTTTACAGAAATTGCTAGCAGTGAATTTGAAAACATTCCTCGATATTTCGTTTTTGCCAGCCAGCCAAATTCGGATGTTCACGTCTATTCGCTATTATTACTGAAACAAATTGTGAAAATGGCCTATTTTAATAATAAAGTGACCAAAGCGGCCTTTGTTTTGCTAGTGGTGGAACTAGGTCAACTGCCTAGAGAAGCTTTAAAGATGCAAGATAATTATTTGTCGAATCATCAACGTGTTGAGGTGATTTTAGCGTATATTGAGCAACAGATTGCGCATGTCACTTTAGCAGAAGTCGCCGCTAAATTTCATTTTCATCCGAATTACTTATCGAATTTTTTAAAAGAAAAAACAAACAAAACGTTTACGGAAATTGTCTTAGCCTACCGAATCCAATTGGCGAAAAACTACTTGAAGCAAACAGATTTATCGATTCAAACAATTGTTGAACGAATCGGCTATCAAGACAAAGCCTTTTTTTATAAACGTTTTAAAGAAGAAATGGGCATGACCCCAAAACAATATCGACAGAAAGAGGGAATGGCAGATGTACGAAGAAGTCTTTGAAGAATTTCAGTTAACTGTAGTAGAATTACCAATCGAATTCGTTGATGATTTGCCTGTCTATCGCGGACACTTAAAAGAATTAACGTTTCTTTCAGCGGAAGCCTCTTCACGAAAAAAACTTTACCAACAGCTTTTACAGGCTTATTTGTTGTATAGAGAAGAGAATCAAGCAGTTGTTGAAGAGGAAGAAATAACCTCCTCATTATTGTCTACAGAACAGTTATTAAAATACTATGATGGTGAAACGTTCGATGGGTTTCAGTTGCCATCAAATGAATAAGAAAGCAGGGGAACAAATGGATACAATGGCAAAAATTAATCAATTTCGTGATGAAAGAAATTGGCGCCCCCACCATAATGAAAAAGATTTGGCGCTCTCAATTTGTTTAGAAGCAGCAGAATTGTTAGAACTTTTTCAATGGAAAACAGCAGAAGAAGGCATCAAACAAGAAGAACGAATCAAAGAAGAATTGGCTGATGTTCTCATTTACTCCTACATGATGGCTGATAATTTAGGGTTTGATTTGGACGAAATTATCGAAGAAAAGTTGAAGAAAAATGCGGTGAAATATCCAGTGCCACAACGAGATACAAACAGGACTTCAAAAAAATAAGTTGTGACCGATTTTTTGGAACGGAAACAGTGTTTAGTTTCAAGAAATTGGGATTTATGTTAATTAATACTAGTCGAGCTTTTGAATTGAACTAGTCTCGCTGTCTATCTGGATCCTTAGAGCTAGTAAGTTAAGGCATTTCGAATTTTATCCAGTTATAGCAATTGCCAAGTGAACTAATTTGTATTTATATAGAAACTTTTTCATTGACTTTCACATGGTGTCAAGGTTTATGATAAGAATATCAATTGAATGAAAAGGAGACTCTATGTATCAAATTGGGCAATTTGCCAAGTTAATGGATATTTCCCCACGGATGCTGCGTCATTATGAAAAAGCAGGAATTTTTGTTCCAAATGAAATTGATAAAAAAACAGGATATCGCTATTATAGCGCACATCAAATTCCTTTATTGAAACAAATTTTACTGTTAAGAGATTCAGGGTTTAAAGTTGAAGAGATGGCGGAAACTTTGAGAAAACTTAAGGATGCTTCTTTTTTGGAAACTATTTTGTTAAGAAAACGAGATCAATCGCGACATTTAATTCAAATGGAGGAGCAAAAGATTAAAAAAATTAATCAACAGTTAGTAGCTTTGAAGGAGGAAAAACAAATGATTAAAGGGACAGAAATCGATTTTATTGTTAGTGATAGCCTTAAGGCGCTTGCCTTATATAAAAAGGTGTTTGAAATAGAGGTAGTGGAAGCAACCGAATACCCTATCGGAATGAATGAAGCGGTTTTTCAACTTTATGGCACGAGGTTTCACATGTTAGATGCCAATGAAGAATATGGGTTAAAAGCACCAACCCAAGAACATCCCAATACTATCTGGTTTAATATAACAGTAGAAAATATTGAAGAGACACATCAACTGGCAATGGAAAACGGTTGTCAAGAAGTACAGCCTATTACTGAAATGATGGAAGGAGCGCTCAAAAATTCATTGTTTGTTGATCCGTATGGGTACATGTGGATGCTCCATCAAATCTATCAAGAGTTGAGTTTTGATGAGCGGATTGAGATTTTGGAAAACGAGCTGTAAAAATCACTATTCTTGTGTTTGTTTAACTAGTTATCTGAAAAGAACGTAACGCTTATCAACTAAGCGTTACGTTCTTTTTTTGCGTGTTAACAGAAGTTTAGTTAAAAAGATAAAGATTTGAACGTCTATATTCGGTATACTAACTATTAAGAAAATAAATTTTTAATACAAAAAAATTTATTTAGCTCTGTGGAAAATCAGAGCTAGAATATTCGGTAGGAGTGGAAGGGAGAAAAAATCAGTGTATGGGAAAAATAAAGTAGGGATAAAATTACAAATGAGCGTGGGGGAGTATCGAAAAACAAAAGTAAAAAGTATTATAATGAAGAATTTAGTTTATCTAGCTGTTCTTTTAATAGGGATCTATTTGGGAATGAGTTTCTTAAAACGATTTGAAAGGACTTATTCAGCTCCAACAGACGATGTCGTAGTAAAAATTAATCAAAATCATCTTTTTGTTTCAGATAATGCACAAATTTTGAACGAAGAAGTCATTAATAATGTACAAAAAATTAATCAAGAACTTAGTAAGACGGAAACGAAACCACAACTAATGGTTATCACAGTTGAGCAAGTTCCTGAAAACGAAACGATTGAAAGCTTTACTAATCAAATAGGTAATAAATTAGGAATCGGAAATAAACTTTATAATAATGGAGTGATTTACTTAGTATCTGTCAAAGACAGGCAAGCAAGACTTGAAGTAGGCTATGGGCTTGAAGAGATAATCCCAGATAGTTTAACCGATGAAATAACAGATAGTACCGTGAAAGATTTTTATAAATTAAAGGATTTTAATGCAGGAATACATATTGTCACCACTCGGATTAAGGAACTACTTACTACTGATACTATGTCTAAAACGACCTCGCTACCTAAGATTAGTTTTTTGCAGAAAATTTGGTTATATTTATTAGGAATAGGAAGGTCGTTAAAGCCTTGGCTAATTATAGTTTTTATTATTGTTATGTTGTATTTTTTATGGGAATTACGTAATGCGGGGAAAGAACTTAGTGCCCGCTTGGCTCTAGTTGACATGGCAAATCGCTATAAGGAAGATGTAGCTATGTTTTATAATGGCGGTATTTCCTCTAAGGCAATTGTTTTAGGAGAACAATCAGTTGAATTTAAAGCTGCCAAGGCGCGTTTGGAGAAAAATATTTTATATCCTGAAAATTCGAAAAAAGAGATAATAATTCCCGCATACTATGATATGGATTTTGCCTTTGGCGAGGTGACACCAAAGAAATTTATTTATAATTATGTTGCACAGTGGAAAGATTTAAGAAGCTCTTCTATGTGTGCTTGTTTTTGGAAGGTGAATCAACCATGGATCTACTTACCGCGTTTTTGGATAGGTGAAGTGTATTGGGAAAAAGTTCCAGAAACGAAATTGCCTGCGTGTCGGATTAGTGGAATTAATGATAACTTAATACCTGCTTACCTAAAAATTATTTTGTTTCCTCTTTCGATTTTATTAAAACATCCTTTTTTGGTATCCGTGACTCTGATTATTTATGTTCAAGTTAGTTTATCAGAGCAGTCGTTTCCTTCGACAGTTTTCACACTAATCACAGAGATTCTGACATTTTTAGAAGACGAAGACTCTTTAGTACCCATGGTTAGTCTGGTCTATTTTTTGATTCCGGTCTTTTTCTTATTTGGTTATATAAAATCAATAGGTGTTGGCTTACAAAATAGATTGCACCTGGATTCTATGATCCGTAGGTTTTTAAAAGATATCCAGCAAGTAAGTTCAGAAAAATCAAAATCATTAAAACAATTAGCAAACGATTTAGACAACCAGCAATATAAAATTGAAAAAAAATTATTGCGGAAAAAAATTAGAGAAAAAAAGATTACCAACAAAAAAGCTTCAAAATCCTTCTATCCGATAAGATTTATTAAGACTACGTATCCTGAATACTATGATATGCGTTTTGCTTATGGAAATGTGTCTATTGCTAAATTTCTAGCAAGTTCACGTTCTGACAGGCAACTAAAAAAGACCAGTATGTATGCGAATCGTCATGATTGGTGGGTTACAAGCAACGAGGGTTCTTCTGATGATGGCTCCGGTGACGGTTTCGGAGGTGGGAGTTTTGGCGGAGGTGGAGGTACTTCAAGTTGGTAGAAAGTTAAACTAGGTTAGGATGAACTTGGGATAACAAAAGCGCCTCTTAGAAACCAAGGTTTCTAAGAGGCGCTTTTGTTATCGTTACGTCACAGGAGGGATTCGAACCCCCGACCGTCCGCTTAGAAGGCGGATGCTCTATCCTGCTGAGCTACTATGACAATAGTTGTAACACAACAAAGCTAATTATAATGGAAGTAGTGTTAGAAAGTCAATCGGAAATTTAAATAACAGAAGAAGTTTTTTTGGAGAGAGAAAGTGAAGAAAATAGAGAGTTTATATTGACGAGGTTTTCTGGTTCTGTTATTATAGTTAGTGTTGTAATTGTGGTCTCCACAGCTACAACCGCACAGAACAAGTTTTTAAGCATGAGTAATCATCACTTGGGATGGCGAGTCTAAGTCTAGAAGAAGGAGGTGCTGTATAGCATGTACGCAATTATCAAAACTGGTGGTAAACAAGTGAAAGTTGAAGTAGGTCAAGCAATCTACGTTGAAAAATTAAACGTTGAGGCTGGCGAGAAAGTTGTTTTTGACGAAGTTATCTTAGTAGGTGGCGAATCTACAAAAGTTGGTGCGCCAACTGTTGCAGGCGCAACTGTTGAAGGAACTGTTGAAAAACACGGCAAACAAAAGAAAGTCGTGACTTTCCAATACAAACCTAAAAAACACTCTCACCGTAAACAAGGTCACCGTCAACCGTATACAAAAGTTATGATCGAAGCAATCAACGCTTAATCTCTCTTGTTGACAGGAAAGAAGGCCTATCAATGATTAAAGGTTCTTTTAAACGAACAGGCTCCGGCCGAATCGTTTCATTCGAATTAACCGGGCATGCTGAAGCAGGTCCTTATGGCAGCGATGTGGTTTGCGCGGCAGTTTCTGCCTTAGCAATTAGCACAGTCAATGGGATTGATGCCTTAGCAGGTTTTGAACCGATTGTCGAAGTTGACGATGTAGAAGGTGGCTACCTTTATGTCGAGATGTTAACAACTGTCAATCAGGAACAAAAAAATATTGCCCAAATTCTATTAGAAAATCTTTTATTAGGTTTACAATCAATAGAGAACGAAAATACTGAATTTATTCAAATAAAAACAATCACTGAGAAATAGGAGGTGCAGACTATGTTATTGACTATGAATTTACAATTATTTGCCCATAAAAAAGGTGGCGGTTCTACATCAAACGGCCGTGACTCTGAATCTAAACGATTAGGCGCTAAAAGTGCTGATGGCCAAACAGTTACAGGTGGTTCAATTTTATACCGTCAACGCGGAACTAAAATTTATCCAGGTGTGAACGTTGGAATCGGTGGCGACGATACGTTATTTGCAAAAGTTGATGGTGTGGTACGTTTCGAACGTAAAGGCCGCGACAAAAAACAAGTATCAGTTTATCCAGTAGCTAACTAATACGATTAAAAAGCTGAATCTGCGGATTCAGCTTTTTTTGTCTTGCATAAAGGGTTAGCCGGAAAATAAAGAAACATCTCAAAATAAAAAAAATCTCACATTGGGTTTAACTGCTTGTCTGACAAGGTTAATTGATGATATATTTAATGTAATAACAAGCTTGTTATAAAATAATTGAGTCAAAAGAAAGAAGGGTATTATGCAGAAGAATTTTAGTGTAGTAAAGAAGTACGTGAATTTGATTTTGGATATTGTATTAGGGATTTTAGGAGTTTTCTTATTAGTATTTATGGCTAGTTATTTAGTTGACCTCGCTACATATCTCATGAAGCCAATGACGCCGGATAATTTTTCAGTTATCATGCAAGAAATTATTTCATTCTTTATGTTATTTGAGTTTATTATGATGATTCTTCGCTATATTCAAGAAGGACACCATATTCCGATTCGTTATTTGATTTTAATTTGTTTAACCGCAATTTTACGTCAATTAATGGTTGCACATGGCGATGGCTTGCAGACTTTATTGTTATCTTTATCAATTCTTTTACTAGTGGTTGTGCTATTTATTCTCGGGTTAAATGGCAGCAAATTTTATACGCTAGGAAAAGCGAAAGTAGAAGAAGATCACGAGCAAGATTTTCATCATTAATCGAACATAATCAAAGACCGTCCAACGTGAGAATTTTTCTCTAACGTGGGGCGGTCTTTTTAATGCATAGTTAAATAGTTAACTCAATCAGTTCAATTGTTGGCAAGACACCAAAGCGTGCGCTGATTTTAGTGGTTCCGATTCCTGGGTGAACAATTAGCGGCGTTTCATCTTCTAAATGATAAAGCCCATGTGTATATTTTTTAGCAAGCTGATTTTTGTAAGTGAAAAAAGGCAAGCGAATCTGTCCACCGTGACTATGTCCTGCTAAAATGAGGTCAATGTTTTTGTTGACTGCTGAGTCTGCGACATCTGGCTCATGGGTTAGTAGCAGAGTGGGCGTTCCAGTAGGGCGGTTGACTAAAGCCGCAGCTAAGTCGGTTTGTCCATATAACGAATCTTCTAAACCAGCGACGTACAAGGAGATGTGGTGTGAGACAGGCAGTAATTTGCCCGTGTTTTTTAGTACGGTAAAGTCGGCAGCTTCTAAGATTGTTTCGTAAAAATTGGTATCTAACCCGCTATACTCGTGGTTGCCATAAATAGCGAATTTGCCATATGGGGCGTTAATTTTACGGAAAAGTTGACTCACTTCATCCTGAATTTCGATACCGAAACGGGCATAATCATCAAATAAGTCTCCTGTAAAAACGACTATGTCTGGTTGTAATGTATTTGTTTTTTCAACAATCTGTTTTAAGGCCTTCACAGAATAATTCTTTTTTAAATGAATATCAGAGAGTTGAACAATCCGTAAGGTTTTCCCTGATTCTGTTACTTTAATTTGATTTTTGTGTATGACTAAGCATTTAGGTTCAATAAAAAAACTATAGCTTAAAATGCCGATAATAATGAAAAATAGTGCCAGAAATAAATAAACGTTCATAATTTCCTCCTTGAAGTCGCTAAATTAGTTTACTACAAAAGTGTTAAGCAAAAAATAAGGAAAGGTAAAATTTTCAGTAAACTTTCTCGATGAAGTTTTTTGGTGATTCATGCTTTTCTGAAGTAAATTTGCTATAATGAAAAATGAGAAAAAAGAAAGAAGGTCGAACCAATGATGGCAAGAGTCGAAAAGCTACGGGAGTTAATGAAAGAAAATAATTTACAAGGATTTTTAGTGACAAGTCCGTATAATTTACGTTATTTAACCAATTTTACTGGGACAACAGGCTTGGCAATGATTACATTAGATAAAGCTTTTTTTGTAACGGATTTTCGTTATACGGAACAAGCTGCGGAACAAGCAACTGGTTTTACTATCGTTAAAAACACAGGACATATTTTTGACGAAGTAGCAGATTTAGCTGAACGTTTGCAATTAGATAATTTAGCTTTTGAAGAAACGCAAGTTAGTTTCGCTGATTATAGCTTATTGGAAGAAATTTTACCATGTGAATTAGTTCCTGTAATGGGTTTGATTGAAGAATTAAGAGAAGTGAAAGATGAAGAAGAAGTAGCGATTATTGAAAAAGCGTGTGCCATCGCGGATCAAGGATTTGCCTTTGTCTTAGAGATGATTAAACCTGGAATGACAGAGATTGAAGTGGCTAATCAATTAGATTTCTTCATGCGTTCAAAAGGAGCCAGTGGTGTTTCTTTTGAGACAATTGTGGCCAGCGGTCTACGTTCAGCGATGCCACATGGCGTTGCTAGCCATAAAGTCATCGAAAAAGGTGAGTTAATCACTTTGGATTTCGGTTGTTATTATGAAGGCTATGTTTCTGATATGACACGGACATTTGCCATTGGTAGTATTCAGCCAAAACTAAAAGAAATTTATGACATTGTTTTAGAAGCGCAATTAAAAGTGTTAGCAGAAGCTAAACCTGGGTTGACGGGCATTCAATTAGATGCGATTGCACGGGATCATATTGCTTCCTATGGCTATGGCGATGCGTTTGGTCACAGCACTGGTCATGGCATTGGGTTAGAAATTCATGAAGGACCAAATGTTTCATTCCGAGCAGATAAACAGTTTGTACCAGGGAATGTGATTACGGACGAACCTGGAATTTATTTGCCAGGAATTGGTGGCGTGCGTATTGAGGACGATTTATTAATTACTGCTGAAGGTAATCGTGTATTAACACATGCGCCAAAAGAATTAATCATTTTATAAAGGTTGGGAGAACATGGATATCCAAGAGTATCAGCGGTTTATTAGCGCGTTTTATAAAAAACGTAACTGGTATCAATATGATCCGTTTATTCGTTCCAACTTTTTAACAGAAGAAGTCGGCGAAGTGTGTCGAGCCATTCGGACAATTGAAATTGGCCGTGATCGACCGGATGAAACAGTTTTGGCGGATGAAGAGAATCTGGAAAACTTAACGGAAGAGTTAGGCGATGTGTTGGATAATTTATTTATTTTAGCGGATAAATATGACATCTCTTTAGAAATGATTATGCAAAAGCATCGGACGAAACTAATGGAACGTTATCCTGAAGAATAAAGACGTAAAAATAAGAAAGCCAAAATTACTTGGTCTTTCTTATTTTTTACGTCTAAAGCCTTGAATTAGAAATTTATGACAAGAAATTATCTGTTCTTTTAGTCAGAACTTAGCTTTTCTGGTAGCGAAATAGGCTAATTAATGATAAACTAAGAACGAGTATTGATAAGCAAAATTTGGACGTTCTTTCACAACTAACTGAAGAAACCAGTGTTGTTTTAATTTTTAAGAATCATCCGTTGCTTAAAAGAGAATCCTTAAGAGACTTAGTGATTCATCAAATAAATCGTTTATTTAACGATTTTGTGCGTAATAGATAAGGAGGACAACCAAATGTCAGAAGAAAAAAATCTTGTAATCAATGCAAACGATTCTTTAGGAGAAATCGTGATCGCTCCTGAAGTCATTGAAGTAATTATCGGAATCGCTGCTTCAAAAGTAGAGGGCGTTTATGGGATGCGTGGCACGTTTGCCAATAATGTGAATGAATTATTAGGCCGTGCAGCACACGGCAAAGGTGTATATTTACGAACAGAAGAAGAAGGCTTAAAAGTCGATATCTATTGTTACTTGAACTACGGTGTTTCTGTGCCAAAAGTTGCATTAGAAATGCAAGACCGTGTGAAACAACAAGTCTTATTTATGACAGATATTGATTTAGTTGAAGTAAATATTCATGTTGTAGCGGTAGTACCTGAAAAAATCCCTCAACCAGACTTAAATGAATTATTCCCAGAAGATGAAGATGGAGAAGAGAATGAGTAAAACAGAATTAACCCGTCACGAGATTCGTGAAAAAGCGCTCCAAGCCCTTTTTCCTTTAGATTTTAATGCTGATTTAACCAAACAAGATGCCATTGATTATGCATTGGCTTATGATAATCGGGAAATCGTCAGTGAAGATGGCGAAGACCTAGTCCCTACGTATTTAGATTTACTTGTCGGCGGTGTGTGTAGCCGCAAAGCAGAACTAGACGAAGTGATTACGAACCATTTAGGTAATAACTGGTCTATGCAACGCTTAGCAAAAATAGATATTGTTATTTTACGTTTAGCTATTTTTGAAATGCTATACGTTTCAGATGTGCCAAACATTGTGGCATTAAATGAAGCCGTTGAGTTAAGTAAAAAATACAGCGACGACCGTTCACGTAAATTTGTTAATGGTGTGTTATCAAATGTAATGAAAGAAATTGATTCAGAGGCGTAAGCTCTGAATCTTTTTTTACTATCTAACTGGTGTTAAGATACTGGGTTATATGCTAAAATAAATACTATTAAAGAAGTAAAGAAACAATAGAGGGAGCGAAGGAATGAGTACAGTAATTAACGGTCGTGAATTAGCAGATCAAATGCAAGCAGAGATTCAAAAAGATGTAGAAAAGATGACACAACAAGGCATCCAACCAGGATTAGTTGTTTTATTAGTTGGGGAAAATCCTGCCAGCCAAACGTATGTGAGAAATAAAGAACGTGCAGCAGCCAAAATTGGCATTCTGTCAAAGGTCGAAAAACTGCCAGAAACTATTTCAGAAGAAGAATTATTGGCTGAGATTGACAAATATAATCAAGATTCACGCTTTCATGGCATTCTTGTACAACTACCTTTGCCAAAACATATTGATGAAGAAAAGATTTTATTAGCGATTGATCCCAAAAAAGATGTAGATGGGTTCCATCCAATGAATTTAGGCCGTTTGTTTGTAGGCAAACCGGAAATGATTCCTTGCACGCCGTATGGAATTATGAAGATGTTTGAAGCTTATGATATTGATTTAACAGGTAAACGTGCGGTGGTTATTGGTCGAAGTAATATTGTTGGCAAGCCAATGGCACAATTATTGTTAATGAAAAATGCGACCGTGACGATTGCCCATTCTAAAACTGAACATTTAGCAGAAGTTGCAAAAGAAGCGGATATTTTAGTTGTAGCAATTGGACGCGGGCATTTTGTCACCAAAGAGTTCGTGAAACCAGGTGCGGTAGTGATTGATGTGGGTATGAATCGCAATCAAGAAGGAAAACTGATTGGTGATGTAGCATTCGATGAAGTTTCTGAAATTGCAAGCTATATCACACCAGTTCCCAAAGGTGTTGGCCCAATGACGATTACCATGTTAATGTATCAAACAGTCGAGGCAGCAAAAAAACAAAAGTAAGGTGAAAAAATGACGCAACAGTATTTAACAGTAACAGCCTTAACGAAGTATTTAAAACGTAAATTTGATGCAGACCCTTACTTAGGACGTGTCTATTTAACAGGTGAAATTTCGAACTTTCGCTTCCGAGCGAACGCGCATCAGTACTTCAGTTTAAAAGATGATCATGCGAAGATTTCTGCAATTATGTTTAAATCAGCCTTTCAAAAATTGAAGTTTCAACCAAAAGAAGGCATGAAAGTCATGGTGGTGGGGCGGATTTCGCTTTATGAAAACAGCGGCTCCTATCAAATTTATATTGAACATATGGAACCAGATGGTGTAGGTGCACTTTATCAAGCATTGGCAGAATTAAGAGAAAAACTAGGAAAAGAAGGACTTTTTGAAGGGCCTAAACAACAGTTGCCTCGTTATCCCAAACGAATCGCTGTGGTTACAAGTCCTAGTGGTGCTGTTATTCGGGATATCATTACGACAGTCAAAAGACGGTATCCGATTGCACAACTGGTCCTTTTTCCAACCTTGGTTCAAGGCGAGCAGGCGGCGGATGACATTGTGCGGAACATTCAGCGAGCCGATGCGCAAGGCGATTTTGATACGATGATCATCGGCCGTGGCGGTGGTTCAATCGAGGATTTATGGCCATTTAATGAAGAAAAAGTGGCTCGAGCCATTCATGCTGCCACCACACCGATTATTTCATCGGTTGGTCACGAAACAGATGTGACAATTGCCGATATGGTAGCAGATGTTCGTGCAGCAACGCCAACGGCAGCAGCGGAACTAGCGGTACCAGTTTTAAATGAAGAACTATTAAGAATTAGTGAACGGCGTAGTCGTTTAGAACAAAGCTTTTTATATCTCTTGCAACAACGAACAGAACGTTTCCAACGACTACAAAACTCTTATGTGTTTAAGCAACCTGAGCGACTTTATGAAGGTCAAACGATTAAATTAGATCGAATGACGCAACGTCTTTTCCAAGCAATGACAACGATTCATCACCAAAAACAACGTCAAGCCCAAGGAATTATCGCTCAATTGCAACAACAGACACCAAAGGGACAATTAAGACAAAGTCAGCAACAGTTGGCATTTTTACAACGAAACTTGCAAACGCAAATGACACAATTGTTCCTAAACAAACAAAAGCAATTCACGTCTGCTGTTCAACAACTAGACTTACTCAGCCCACTCAAAATTATGGGTCGAGGATATAGTTATACTACAAAAGAGGACCGTCTCGTTAAAACTGTTACCGAGTTACAGCCAGCAGATCAATTAACGATTCATTATGCTGACGGTACAGTTCAAGCAAACGTCGAAACAATAACAGCGAAAAAAGAGGAGTTTTAACATGCCAGCAAAAGAAAAAACGTTTGAAGAATCATTAAATGCCTTAGAAGAAATCGTTCAGCGCTTAGAACGAGGAGATGTTCCTTTGGAAGAAGCCTTAGCTGCCTTTCAAGAGGGCATGGCATTAAGTAAACAATGTCAAGATACATTGGAAAAAGCGGAAAAAACTTTAACGAAAATGATGACAGAAAACAATGAAGAAATTGTTTTTGAAGAGAGCGAGGAAGCGTAATGACGAATTTTAGTCAACAGCATTTACCGTTGGTTGAAAAAGTCATGGTGGATTTTATCGCAGAATATACTGAAAATGAGCGTTTGAAAGAAGCAATGCTCTACTCAATACACGCAGGTGGCAAACGATTACGCCCATTATTAGTGTTAACAACAGTGGCCGCTTTTCAAAAAGAGATGGAAACACAAGACTATCAAGTGGCTGCCTCTTTAGAGATGATTCATACGTATTCATTAATTCATGATGATTTACCAGCAATGGATGATGATGATTTACGTCGTGGCAAACCAACCAATCATAAAGTGTTTGGTGAAGCGACTGCCATTTTAGCAGGGGACGGCTTATTAACAGGTGCATTTCAGTTACTTTCTTTGAGTCAATTAGGCTTAAGTGAAAAAGTTTTACTGATGCAACAACTGGCAAAGGCAGCGGGGAATCAAGGCATGGTTGCCGGCCAAATGGGTGATATTGAAGGAGAAAAAGTCAGCTTGACTTTAGAAGAGTTAGCGGCTGTTCATGAAAAGAAAACTGGAGCGCTAATTGAATTCGCCTTAATTGCCGGGGGCGTATTAGCCAATCAAACAGAAGAAGTCATTGGTTTACTGACACAGTTTGCGCATCACTATGGCTTGGCTTTTCAAATTCGTGATGACTTATTAGATGCCACAAGTACAGAAGCGGATTTAGGTAAAAAAGTAGGCCGAGATGAAGCGTTGAATAAAAGTACGTACCCAGCTCTTTTAGGGATTGCTGGCGCGAAAGATGCGCTAACACATCAATTAGCAGAAGGTAGCGCTGTTTTAGAAAAAATCAAAGCAAATGTTCCCAATTTTTCAGAAGAACATTTAGCAAACTTGTTAACTCAGTTACAATTGAGATAGAAAGAAGGCACTTATGAAAAAAGAACGCGTCGATGTCTTGGCGTTTAATCAAGGACTATTTGAAACACGAGAAAAAGCAAAACGCAGCGTGATGGCTGGTTTGGTTTACAATGATAAAAATGAACGTTTAGATAAACCAGGGGAAAAAATTTCTGTGGAGACACCCTTACATACTAAGGGCCAAGTAATGCCTTATGTTTCTCGTGGGGGCTTAAAACTAGAGAAGGCACTAAATGTTTTTGCAATCAACGTTCAAGGCAAAACAATGCTAGATATTGGTTCCTCCACAGGTGGTTTTACCGATGTCGCTTTACAAAATGGGGCTCGTTTGAGTTACGCTTTAGATGTTGGCTATAACCAACTAGCATGGAAAATTCGGCAAGATGAACGCGTGGTGGTAATGGAACGTACCAACTTTCGCTATAGTAAACCTGAAGATTTCACCGAAGGGGTGCCGGATATTGCAACGATTGATGTTTCCTTTATTTCATTACGCTTAATTTTGCCACCTCTTCATGATATTTTGAAAAAAGGCGGTAGTGTGGTGGCGTTAATTAAGCCACAATTCGAAGCTGGCAAAGAGTTTGTTGGGAAGAAAGGAATCGTGCGTGATCCAGAAACCCATCAAATGGTTGTGGAAGAAATCACACGCTTTGCCATGAATAACGGTTATGATGTGAAAAACTTAGATTTTTCACCAATCACTGGTGGCGAAGGAAACATTGAATTTTTGGCACATTTAGTTTCTGTTGATGGGGAAGGATCCTATCAAGCGACAGAATCCATTGAAGAAGTTGTCGCGCATGCGCATCAAAAATTAGTGGAATGATGAGAAAAGTTAGAAGAAAGAAGTGGACGCCTACGGGTGAAAGCTTCTTTTTTGTATAAATCTAGTAATTCATCTTTTAAAATGCATAAAAATAAGCTATGATGAGGGCAAGAGTAAACTGAAAAGGAGAGCGGCGCCATGAGAAAGCAAGATAGACACCGTTTAATTACACGTTTATTGACTGAAAAAAATATTCAAAAGCAAGAAGATTTTGTCAACTACTTACAAGAAAAGGGCGTAGCTGTAACACAAGCAACAATTTCTCGCGACATTAAAGATATGAAACTGATCAAAGTTCCATCTGCAGAAGGGGGTTATCGGTATAGCCTTCCATTAGAAACACAAGCTAATACGAGTGCTAAACTTGCAAAGCTTTTAAAAGATGCCTTTGTAGCTGCAGAACAAATGGAAAAATATGTCGTATTACGAACCATTCCTGGCAATGCGGCGGCGTGTGGTAGTTTAATCGAAAAGAATTACCAAGAGAAACTTTTTGCCGTCATCAACGATGATGATAGTGTTCTCATGATTGCGCGAACTGAGGAAGCAGCAGAAAAACTTCATAAAGAGCTGTTAAGCTATCTATAAAGAATGAGGTGAACAAGATGTTACAAGAACTTTCCGTGAAAAATTTTGCGATTATCTCTTCGTTACAATTAGAGTTTCAAATGGGTATGACCGTTTTAACGGGAGAAACGGGTGCGGGGAAATCCATCATTATTGATGCAATGGGATTACTCACAGGCGGACGCGGCTCCAGTGACTATATTCGTCAAGGAGCAAATAAATGCACCTTAGAAGGACTTTTTTCAATGCCGAAAAGTCAAGAATTAAAGCAATTATTAGAAGAATTAGGTATTGAAACAGAAGAAGATTCTTTAGTGATTCAACGAGATATTTCCGCTTCTGGTAAAAATGTTTGCCGTGTCAACGGACGGATTGTCAACATTACTAATTTAAAAAGAATTGGGGAATATTTAGTAGATATTCATGGCCAAAACGAACATCAAGAATTGATGCAAAGTGAACGCCATATTGATATGTTAGATGAATTTGGTGGGAAAAAACTTTTAGCAGTCAAAGAAAAATATACACAGGCGTATCAAGAGTATCGCGCACTCGAAGCCAAAGTCAGAAAGCGACAAAAAAATGAAAAAGAATTTGCCCAAAGAATGGACATGCTTCATTTTCAAAGTGATGAAATTGCTAGTGCACAGTTAGTCGCTGGCGAAGAAGAACAATTGTTAGAAGAACGCAATAAACTGAACAATTTTCAAAAGATTGCTGATGCACTGACGATTAGTTATGCCGCGCTAAATGGTGAAGACGATAGTAGTTTGGATAAAATCGGAACAAGTATGAATGAACTCGCTTCGATTGAATCCCTTGATCCAGAATATAAATCATTGTCAGATACTGTTCAAAATGCTTACTACTTACTACAAGAAGCCAGTGGAGATCTTTCTAGGTTAATTGATGGCTTAGAACTAGACGAAGGTCGCTTGAATGAAGTAGAAAATCGTTTGGAATTAATCCGTCAAATGAAACGTAAATATGGCGATTCAATCGAAACGATTTTATCTTACTATGAAGAAATCACCAAAGAGTTAGCAGAGGCTGATTTTTTGGAAGGTGGTACAGGTGACTTAGAAGCGTTGCTTGCAGAGAAACAACAAGCGGCTCATCAACAAGCGTTAGCTTTACGAAAAGAACGAAAGCGCCTAGCCAAAGAGCTCGAACAACAAATTTTAACCGAATTAAAAGAACTATATTTGGAGCGAACTGAATTTGAAGTCCGCTTTACAGAACTTGAGCATTTACAAGAAAATGGCTTAGACGGAGTAGAATTTTATATTACTACTAACCCAGGGGAACCATTAAAACCGTTAGTTCGGGTGGCTTCTGGCGGAGAACTTTCGCGAGTGATGCTGGCTATGAAAACAATCTTTTCTCAAACGCAAGGGATCACTAGTATTGTTTTTGATGAAGTAGATACAGGAGTCAGTGGCCGAGTAGCACAGGCGATTGCCGATAAAATTTATCAAATTTCAGAAAATTCGCAGGTGTTGTGTATCACGCACTTGCCACAAGTGGCGGCCGTTGCCGATGAACATTATTTTATTGAAAAAGAAATCGTGGCGGGTCGGACAGAAACAAGCGTCCGAATTTTATCTGAAAAAGAGCGAGTAAACGAAATTGCGCGTATGCTCGCAGGAAGTGAAATTACGAAATTAACCATTGAACATGCACAAGAGCTGTTGGCGATGGCGAAAAAATAGCCGCTCTATTTGAGTAAGTAAAAAAAACAGCCCCTTCAATTGATAGAAGGGGCTGTTTTTTTACTTTTAATGTGTGAAAAAGTTCTCCAGTTTAAAGACTAAGAATCGCTGTTAAAACAGTTGAACCTACAATTGCGATCAGCATTAGCCAAACCACGACTTTCGTGATTTTTGAAAAGCGACTTTGTTCTTTGTCGTTCATAAATGACACGTCCTTTTTAATTTCTGCTAATAGTGTACAACCTTTTCCTGAAAACAGCAACCTAAAGTTATAAGAGATTCTTTTTCTTTAAAATTCGAATACTAATTATGCAGATTAAGGTAGTGATGGCAAAAATAATCCAAAAGGAATATTCATGCTCTGCAAAAGGGAGTTTCACATTCATGCCGTAAATTCCTCCGATGATGGTTGGAATGGTCAGGACAATTGTTAAGGATGTTAAAATTTTCATGACATTATTTAAGTTATTTGAAACGATTGCTGAAAAAGTATTACTAATGTTATCAACTAATTTTAGTTGTATTTTAGTCGTATTCAGTCCTTGTTCTAGTTCAATCAGAATATCCCTTAAAAATGGCAAATGTTTTTCTGGATGATTAAAAATTTCAGCGCTATATAAACGTTTTAATACTTTTAAATTATCCGTTAAAGCTGCTTCGAAATAAACTAGACTTTTTTGAATGTCCATAATCTGATACAATTGACTATTTTCTGTGGCTACTTGGAGCTCTCCTTCAAGTTTGTTGGTTTGTTGGATAAGTGCTTGTAAGTTTTTATTGAAGGAAAGGGCCATCTTCCATGAAAGGGCTAAAATTAAGGCCTTCTCAATAGAAAGATCTTGATGGGTGAACGCCTCTTTTTGGATCCCATGAACGATGTCGTTAGGCCCATTGCTAACAGTAATTAGTTTGTTATCGACGGTTGCGATTAAAGCAATCGGCACCGTTTCTACTTGCAGATAGCCACTAGGACTGATACTAGCTTTGGGATAACGAAATAAAAGTAACGTAGGCGTTTGTAATTTTTCGTGGCGGAAACCTTCCACTCGAGCATTTTCTTCATCATCTAAAACGCCGGTAAGATAATCTGTTGGTAAGTGGTATTGATTGACGAGACGCTCGATTTCTTCTTCTGTAGGAGATTCTACCGAAATCCAACTTAGGGCTTCATCGTCTGGTGAACAAGGTTCAAAATAGTCATTTTTCAATAATAAATAATTAATCAAAAGATTCACCCCGAATCAACATTTTTTGTTCTAAATCCATTATAATAGAAGTATGACACAATACGAGAAGAAAAGCTTATAAAAAACATTCAAAAATAAGTGGCCGCGATAGGTGAGGCCTCGTTTTGAAAATGGTTTGATAAGTAATCCGTTTTTTATATGAAAAAGCAAGCAAAAAGGGCTTTTAGCACATATATTTAAACGAAATGAAACATCTGTGTAACGTTGATGAAGTATAGTTATAGCAGGTGGAATGAAAGGATTTGTTGAGAGAATGGTGTCGTTTTCGGCAATAATGTTATTTTGGTATATTTTTCCGGTAATTGTGCTCTTTGCATGCAATTTTCTCGTGTCCACTTTTTCCCTAACGGAACGTTGGAAAATAAAAGCACCGGATTTGGCCATTCCGTTTTTATTCATAGGGATCCATGAGTTATCCAAAGATAGTTATGATGAATCGATTATGCCGTATTTTGTGATTTCTATTTTGTTATTAGGAGTCGCTGTTGCCCTGTTTCAAGCTTATTATTATGGAGAGATTTTATATAGACGATATTTCAAGATGTTTTGGCGGTTGACGTTTTTACTAACGTTTGTGTTGTATGTGTTGCTTATCTTGCTAAATATCAGTCATTATCTACTGTAATAAAGCGTGGAGACAATAGGGGAAATACGCTGTGGGAAAATGTCCCCCACAACTCCCCACTCCGTGGGGTTTTTTTGTTATTTGTGGGGTTATTTTATAAAAAACATAGTAAAAACCTTGTTATAATAACATTTTTTGTTGGGTGATGCTTGTTACATAAAACCCTGTAAATATTACAGAAATTTTAAATAACAGTTAAAAAATAGAAGTTTTTAGATTTATAGTGGTAGAAAGTGGTGGGATGTGGTAGACTTGTTCTATCAAGTGGAAAAGCGGGTGTATTGGCTATGCTTATGGGTGAATACCAACATAATATCGATGCCAAAGGCCGCCTAATCGTTCCATCAAAGTTTCGTGAGGAACTTGGTGAAAAATTTGTGGTAACGAGAGGGATGGATGGCTGTTTATTTGGTTATCCTTTAAATGAATGGTCACAACTTGAAGCAAAACTTCAAGAAATGCCCTTAGCTAAGAAAGATGCACGTACCTTTGTACGATTCTTTTATTCCGCTGCAACAGAATGTGAGATTGATAAGCAAGGTCGTATCAATATTCCGGCGAATTTACGAACACATGCCAGTTTAGAAAAAGGCTGTGTTGTTATCGGCGTCTCTAACCGAATTGAAATTTGGAGTGACGAACGTTGGCATGCATTCTCTGATGAAGCTGAAGAAAACTTTGATGAATTAGCAGAAACAATGATTGATTTTGGATTTTAGGAATGAGGCAAATGATGACTGAAGAATTTCGCCATTACACCGTTCTTTTAAAAGAAACAGTGGATGGATTACAAGTGAAGCCGGATGGCGTATACGTAGATTGCACACTCGGTGGTGCCGGACATAGTGAATGCTTACTGACACAATTGAATGAGCACGGTCATTTATATGCCTTTGATCAAGACCAAAAAGCGTTGGCACATGCTAAGACTCGTTTGCAGAAATATGTAGACAAAGGTCAAGTGACCTTCATCAAATCAAATTTTAGAAATATTAAAGAAGAATTGGCAGAACACGGGGTGTTCCATGTTGATGGGATTCTATACGATTTAGGTGTTTCTTCACCACAATTAGATGAAGCAGAACGTGGTTTTAGCTATCATCAAGACGCGCCCTTAGATATGCGCATGGATCAAGACGCACCCTTGACGGCTCGCGAAGTGGTGAATACGTATAGCTATAGTGAGTTAGTAAAAATTTTCTTTCGTTATGGGGAAGAGAAATTTTCGAAACAGATTGCTCGAGAAATTGAACGTGTTCGTGAAAAGCAACCAATTGAAACAACAGGTGAACTCGTTGAGATTATTAAGACGGCGATTCCAGCTCCAGCAAGACGCAAAGGTGGACATCCTGCAAAACGAATTTTCCAAGCAATTCGCATTGCCGTTAATGATGAATTAGGGGCAGTTGAAGAGTCGCTAGAACAAGCAATTGATTTGCTAGCGAAAAATGGCAGAATCAGTGTGATTACGTTCCATTCGTTAGAAGATCGTATTGTTAAAACAATGTTTAAAGAATACAGTACGGTACAAGATTTGCCACCAGGCATTCCAGTGGTACCAGAAGAATTTCAACCAGAATTAAAAGTAATTACCAGAAAACCAATTTTACCAAGTGACAGTGAGTTATCTGAGAATAATCGTTCACGAAGTGCGAAGTTACGCATTGCCGAAAAAATAAAATCTAGATAGAGAGAGGGGTAGACACATGGCTGAATTGAAGAAAGTAAATGATTTCCATTATGAAGCACCAGAAATGGATCAGCCAACTGTGGCAACAGAGCAAGACAGAAAAATGCAAGAGGAAACACTACCTGTCCCCACTCTATTACCCAAAAAGAAACTAAAAAATGTCTCTTTACTAGAAAAATTAATCGGTGTTGTATTAGTTTGTGCAACGATTGGTATTGCAATTGCGACAATTCAAGTAAGAACGACAATTGTCCAAACCATGAACGATATTACAGAAACACAAGCAGTCATTAAAGAAAAGGAAGATAACGCTTTGAAATTGGAACAAGAAAGAAGCGAACTTTCTAAATCAGATCGAATCAAAGATGTCGCTAAAAAACAAGGACTAGAAAATAACGGCGACAATGTTAGGACTGTTAAATAATGAGTAAAAGACATAAATTTAAACAATTCATGAAAAAGAAAAACTTAAATCCGATGAACAATCGTAAAAAAGTAGGCATCATTTTATTCGCTACGAGTATTGGATTGTTCTTTTTATTTGCCTTTAGAACGACATACATTGTGGCAACAGGCAAAGTAGCCGGTGTATCGCTAAAGGAAAAAACAGCTTCTCTATATGAAGGAAGCCAAGTGGTAAAAGCTAAGCGAGGATCAATTTTAGATCGATATGGTAATCCAATCGCAGAAGATGCTACTTCCTATTCGTTATATGTCGTATTATCAAAAAAATATACGGGACAAAATAATGAAAAGCTCTATGCGGAGAAAAAAGACTTCGATGATATTGCTGAAATTTTAGCGAAATATACCAAACTAGACAAAAAAACAGCATTGAAATACTTGAATAATGGGATCCATGAAGATGGGTCAACACAATATCAAGTGGAGTTTGGTACGGGTGGTCAAAACATCACCTTGGAAACACGCCAAAAAATTGAAGCAGATTTGAAAAAGAAAAAAATCTCAGGTGTTTATTTCAATGAACATCCAGCCAGATTATATCCCAATGGTCAGTTTGCTTCTCACTTTATTGGCTATACAAAAGCAGCCAATCCAGATGATGATAAAGAAGGCTTAGTAGGCGCGATGGGACTAGAACAGGCCTATAATGATATTTTAAGCGGAACCGATGGCCGTGTGTATTTTGAAAAAGATATTTACGGTAATGCCTTACCAGGAACTGTGGCGGAAGAGAAAAAAGCAGTGGATGGTCAAGATATTTACACAACGCTAGATAGTCGCTTGCAAAATACCTTAGAAGATTTAATGACGCAAGTTAATGAAAAATATGAACCAGTTTCTATGACTGCCATGTTAATGGAAGCAAAAACAGGCGAAATTGTTGCCATGTCTCAACGGCCAACATTTAATCCTGAAACGAAACAAGGATTAGACAATAATGGCACGTGGCAGAACCTATTGGTTGAAAGTCCGTATGAACCTGGCTCAACACTTAAATTATTTACGTCGGCGGCGGCCATTGAGCAAGGATTGTTTAATCCAAATGAATCATTTAACCGCGTAGGTGGCATCACTGTTGGTGATAGGACAATTAACGACCATGATGTCGGCAATTTAAAAGACAAAACGTCTTTAACTTATCGTCAAGCTATTTCTTGGTCCAGTAATATCGGAATGGTGAACTTGGAACAACGAATGGGTGGCGACAAGTGGGTCGAGTATTTGAAAAAATTTGGGTTTGGTTCAAGTACACATTCGGGTTTGTTTTCAGAAAATACAGGCAAGCTGCCAGATAATAATATTGTGGCTCGCGCCAATTCAGCTTTTGGTCAAGGAATTACGGTTACTAATTTCCAAATGATGAAAGGTTTCTCAGCTATTGCAAATGACGGTTCAATGTTGCAACCTCATTACATCAGCAAACTTGTTGACAAAAATACAGGGAAAGAAACGATTACGGAACCGCAAATCGTAGGAACCCCAATCAAAGCGCAAACAGCTCAACAGATTCGTACGTACATGATTGATACCGTTGAAGACCCGACTTACGGGATTGCGTATGATATTTATAAAGTACCAGGCTATCATGTTGCTGCCAAAACAGGGACCGCCGAGATTTCAGATGGTAAAGGGTACGTTGATGGAGCAAGTCAAGTCTTGTCTTCTGTAGTGGAAATGGTCCCAGCGGATAATCCTGAATATGTTTTGTATATTACACTTAGACAAGCAAAAACAGGTTCACCTTCAGAAGCAATGGCGGCAATTGCAAACCCATTAATGAAATTAGCGTTAGACATTAAAGAGACAGATCCGGAAACAACGAAAGTAGCTTCTGATAAAGTCACAGTTGCTGATTATAAAAATATGACACCAGCGGAAGCGTTGGCCAATGCCAAAGTGAACGGGGTGGATCCTGTGATTATCGGTGATGGTGAAAAAATCAAGAAACAATCAACACCGTCTGGTCAAACATTAATGCCTAATCAGAAATTGATTTTGATCACAAATGGAACGAACTATATGCCTGATTTAACCGGCTGGTCGAAGAGCGATGTTACCAAGTTTGGTGATCTATTAGGTTTGACTGTCGAGTTTAAAGGTGAAGGCTATGTGACGAAACAAAGTATCGCTGCTGAAACTGAAATTACGGAGAAAAAATTAACCGTGACTTTAGAAGGCACAGAATAATAACGTAGAATAATTAGGAGAGATAACATGGAGTGGACACAGATTTTTATTCCCATAGTGGTGAGTTTTGCCATTACAGTGAGCGTAATGCCACTATTCATTGGCTATTTTCAAATGAAAAAACAAGGGCAGGTTACTCGTGAAGATGGCCCGACTTGGCATAGCGTGAAAACAGGTACCCCTACAATGGGGGGAGTCGTTTTCCTTGTAGCCAGCTTGATTACTTCATTAGCAATGGGGTTGTTTTTCCACCAATTTACGCCGTCTCTACTAATTATTCTATTTATTTTAGTATTATACGGTTTGTTAGGTTATTTAGATGATTTCATTAAAGTCTTTAAAAAACGGAACATGGGCTTGAATTCTCGTCAAAAATTAATTGGTCAAATTTTTGGTGGGTTGGTTTTCTACTTTGTTTATCGAAGTGAAGGCTTTTCAGACACCTTAGATTTGTTTGGAGTAGCAGAAGTTCCGTTAGGTATTTTTTATGGTGTGTTTATTATTTTTTGGTTAGTCGGTTTTTCTAATGCCGTGAATTTGACAGATGGGATTGATGGCTTAGTTGCTGGTTTAGGAACAATTTCATTTGGTACTTATGCAATTATTGCCTGGAAACAACAACAATTTGATGTTGTGATTATCTGCCTAAGTGTAATTGGTGGGCTGATTGGCTTTTTCCCTTATAATAGAAAACCAGCAAAAATCTTCATGGGTGATGTTGGTTCATTAGCATTAGGTGGATTGTTAGCAGCAATTTCAATTATTTTGCATCAAGAATGGACGCTACTTTTAATTGGACTTGTCTACGTTTGTGAAACAGCAAGTGTTATTTTACAAGTTGCTTCATTTAAATTATTTGGTCGACGGATTTTTAAAATGTCACCAATTCATCACCATTTTGAAATGTGTGGTTGGTCTGAATGGAAAATTGATTTTGTCTTTTGGTCTGTCGGTTTAATCTGTTCAGGAATCACATTATGGATTCTTTTCTAATCTATCAAAGGGGAAATTGACAATGAAAAAAATAACAACCTATCAAAACAAAAAAGTGTTGGTTTTAGGACTAGCTAAAAGTGGTGTCAGCGCAGCGAAACTCTTACATGAGTTAGGTGCGCTCGTTACCGTTAATGACGCAAAACAATTTGATCAAAACCCTGACGCCCAAGATTTATTAACCTTGGGTATTCGTGTTGTTACAGGGGGGCATCCAATTGAATTGTTGGATGAAGAATTTGAACTAATCGTTAAAAATCCTGGTATTCCTTATACAAATCCACTTGTGGCAGAAGCACTAACTCGGAAAATTCCTATCATAACTGAGGTGGAATTAGCAGGTCAAATTGCCGAATGTCCAATTGTCGGCATTACGGGCACCAATGGTAAAACAACCACGACCACGATGATTGGTTTACTGCTAAACGCTGACAGAACGGCTGGTGAGGCACGTTTGGCGGGAAATATTGGTTTTCCAGCGAGTACGGTGGCTCAAGAAGCAACGGCCAAGGATGATCTTGTGATGGAACTTTCTAGTTTTCAGTTAATGGGAATTGAGACGTTTCACCCACAAATTGCAGTAATTACAAATATTTTTGAAGCACACTTGGATTATCATGGTTCGCGGAAAGAATATGTTGCTGCAAAATGGGCCATTCAAAAAAACATGATCGTAGAGGACACCTTGATTTTAAATTGGAATCAAGTAGAGCTTCAAACGTTAGCCAAAACCACAGCTGCCAACGTATTGCCTTTTTCAACGAAAGAAGCAGTAGAAGGGGCTTATCTTTTAGATGGGAAATTATATTTCAATGAAGAATATATTATGCCCGCCGATGAGCTAGGGATTCCTGGCAGTCACAATATTGAAAATGCACTCGCAGCGATTTGTGTAGCTAAATTAAAAAATGTATCGAATGCTCAGATTAGACAAACTTTGACAAACTTTTCAGGCGTTCCCCATCGAACGCAATTTGTTGGCGAAGTTCAGCAAAGACGTTTTTATAACGATTCAAAAGCAACCAATATTTTAGCTACAGAGATGGCGTTAAGTGGGTTTGACAACCAAAAGCTACTTTTACTTGCGGGTGGCTTGGATCGCGGTAACTCATTTGATGAATTGGTTCCTGCTCTGCTGGGACTCAAAGCAATTGTTTTATTTGGAGAAACCAAAGAAAAATTGGCGGAAGCTGCTAAAAAAGCGAACATTGAAACAATTTTATTTGCTGAAAATGTTCAAACGGCGGTTACCATTGCCTTTGATTATTCGGAAAAAGATGATACTATTTTACTATCACCTGCTTGCGCAAGTTGGGATCAATACCCGAATTTTGAAGTACGCGGGGAAGCCTTTATGCAAGCTGTTCAACAATTAAAAGAAAGTGAAATGTGAGAAAATGAAGATACTAGTAACTGGTGGTGGCACAGGTGGGCATATCTATCCTGCGTTATCCTTCGTCGAACACGTCAAAAAAGAAGCACCTGCAACAGAATTCTTGTATGTGGGAACAGAAAATGGTCTAGAAAGTCAAATTGTGCCAAAGGCGAAAATTCCATTTAAAACGATTAAAATTCAAGGATTCAAGCGTTCGCTAAGTCCTCAAAATTTTAAAACAATTTATTTATTTTTAACAAGCATTAATAAAGCAAAAAAAATTATTCGTGAATTTCAACCAGATGTGGTCATTGGTACAGGCGGTTATGTTTCTGGTGCAGTAGTTTATGCGGCCCACCAATTGAAAATACCGACAATTATTCATGAACAAAATAGTATCCCCGGAATGACAAATAAATTTTTAAGTCGTTATGTGGATAAAATTGCGATTTGTTTTCCAGATGTCGCTAGTTTTTTCCCGAAAGAAAAAACAATTTTAACAGGGAACCCGCGGGGACAAGAAGTCGTAACGGTGGAAAAGTCAGCTATTTTATCAGAGTTTGGCTTGGATCCAGCAAAGAAAACGGTGGTTTTATTTGGCGGAAGTCGTGGCGCCTTGAAAATCAATCAAGCGTTTGAACAGGCCTTTCCTTTGTTTGAAGAGAGAGAGTATCAAGTTTTATACGCTTCAGGAGAAAGATATTATCAGGAACTTCAAGAAAGTCTAAAGCTTTCTGAAAAGAAATTGACAAACATAAGTGTGCAACCGTATATTGATAAAATGGTTGAAGTGATGGCTAATACCGATTTAATGGTGGGACGTGCAGGAGCAACCTCAATTGCGGAGTTCACCGCATTAGGATTACCAGCAATTTTAATTCCGAGTCCTTACGTCACGAATGATCATCAAACGAAAAACGCGCAAAGCTTAGTAAAAGTTGGTGCTGTTGAAATGATTCCAGATGCAGAATTGACCGGCGCTCGTTTAGTTGCGGCAATTGATGATATTTTATTAAACAATGAAAAAAGACAACAGATGGCAACGGCGTCCAAAGGGGAAGGCATCCCAGATGCAAGTGATCGTTTGTATCAAGTTGTGAAAACGTTAGTCTGAGATAGGAGGTGTGGAAGATTAGTAACGAGAACGATATATTCAAAAAAAGAAAACCATTACCTCCAAAAAAATCGGAAGAGTCTCAACCTGAACTGACACCTTGGCAAAAACAAAACCAAGAATATTTGAAGAAGCAAGCGGAAGAAGCTGCTTCAAAAGGTGAAAACGAACAAGCAGAAGTTACCATCACTTTACAAGAACAAAGTCAAGAAGAGCCACAACAACATCTTCCACAAGAAACAGTGGAAGAAGAGGAGCATTTTGCAGATCGTTTACCGAACGTTAAGAAAACACGGAACAAGCGCTTATATAGGCGTTTAGCCTTTATTTTAACTTGTTTAGGGACAGCCATTTTAGTGGCATTGTATTTTGTTTCGCCTCTTAGTCGATTGAGTGAAGTAACAGTTTCAGGTAACAAAAGTGTGGAGAGTCAAGCGATTATTCAGCAGTCAAAACTTGAAACGGGCAGTGGCTTATGGGAGCAGTATTCAAATAGAAATTATTTTTCTGCAAATATTCAGAAAAAGTTTCCAATTATAAAAAAGGCGAACATTAAGTTAAATGGTATTAATTCATTTAAAATTGATATTCAAGAGTATCAAATTGTCGCTCTTGCTGCGACTAAAGGCGGCTATCATCCGATTTTAGAGAATGGTAAAACTTTGGCGGAAACCACCAAGGCTGCTGAAAGTGGCAAACCAATTTTTGAGAATTTCAAAGAGGATAAATTAATCCCTGAATTAATGGCCTCTTACAACAAATTACCTCAAGAAATTAAACAAGGAATTTCAGAAATTAAATATGCACCATCAAAAACCAATAAAGACTTGATTAATGTCTATATGAATGATGGAAATCGAGTGATTGTTAATATTTCTGATTTAAGTGAAAAAATGGCTTATTATTCACAAGTAGCCGAGCAAATGGACAAACCTGGAATCGTTGATATGGAAGTCGGCATTTTTTCTTATCCGTATGAAAAAGAAAGTGAAGAAACGGGCAGTGAAGTTTCCGAAGATTCAGCGGTTGAAAATCAAGAAGTTGTGGACCCAAATGCAGGCGCAGCAACGGATGAAGCGAATAACGGTACGCCGACAAATGGAGAAAATCAAGAAGTGCAACAAGCAGAATAAGTTTTTTACAAAAATGTTTCAAAAATTAACGAACAAATTCGTATAATCTGCTTTCTAAAACCCCCATTTTTATGGTAAAATTGGAAGAAGTGAATAATACTAAAAAAGAGATAGTTAAACGGACGCCTTTGTCCGCTTAGATATTGGAATTAATAGGAGGAGGAATTCCGTTCATGGCAAAAACAGGAATGTATGTAGGCCTCGATATTGGTACAACTTCTGTCAAAGTAGTTGTCGCTGAATATATTGAAGGTCAAATGAACATCATCGGCGTTGGAAATGCAAAATCAGACGGTTTGAATCGAGGGATTGTCGTCGATATTGATCAAACAGTTCAAGCAATCCAACGGGCCGTTCGACAAGCCGAAGAAAAAGCCGGCATTCAAATTAAAAGCGTAAATGTTGGATTACCAGCGAATTTATTAGAAGTAGAAAGCTGTCAAGGAATGATAGCTGTTAGCAGTGAATCAAAAGAAATTACAGATGAGGATGTGCGCAACGTCGCATCTGCAGCTTTGGTTCGTTCAACTCCTCCTGAACGTCAAATTGTTGCAATCTTACCGCAAGACTTTACCGTCGACGGCTTTGAAGGCATCAAAGACCCACGTGGAATGCTTGGCGTTCGCATGGAGATGTTTGGCGTTGTCTATACTGGACCAAAAACAATCATCCATAACATCCGTAAATGTGTTGAAAAAGCTGGCTTAGGAATTAACGAATTAGTGATTACACCGCTTGCTTTAACGGAAACAATTTTAACAGATGGCGAAAAAGACTTTGGAACAATTGTCATTGATATGGGTGGCGGTCAAACAACGACATCTGTTATCCACGACAAACAATTGAAATTTACTCATGTTAACCAAGAAGGCGGTGAGTTCATCACGAAAGATATCTCAATCGTATTGAATACTTCTTTTAACAACGCCGAAGCCTTAAAAATTAATTATGGGGATGCTTATCCAGAAAGAACTTCAGCAAACGAAGAGTTTCCTGTTGATGTTATCGGTAAGTCAGAGCCTGTAAGAGTGGACGAACGTTACCTTTCAGAAATTATTGAAGCGCGTGTGGAACAAATTTTGAGAAAATCAAAAGAAGTTCTGGATGAAATTGATGCGTTTGAATTACCTGGAGGCGTTGTGTTAACTGGTGGCGCCGCTAGTATGCCAGGTATTGTCGATTTGGCGCAAGAGATTTTTGAAGCCAACGTAAAACTATACGTACCAAATCACATGGGCTTACGTAACCCAGTCTTTGCTAATGTCATTAGCATTGTGGAATATTCAGCGCAACTAAACGATATTTATCACATTGCCAAATATGCAATCCCTGGTGAAAAATCGAAACCAGCACAATCAGTCGCTGTCCAACAAGAAGTTCGCTATGACACATATGCTGAACAGCCTCAAGAAGAATACGAAGAATTCAACGAACGTGAGTCTGGTGAAAAAGTGACAGGCAAAATCAAAGACTTCTTCTCGAACATTTTCGACTAATCACATAAACAGGAGGATACGATATCATGGAATTTTCATTAGACAATAACATTAACAACGGTGCAGTCATTAAAGTTATCGGTGTAGGTGGCGGCGGCGGAAACGCTGTAAACCGTATGATCGAAGAAAACGTTAAAGGCGTGGAATTTATCACAGCCAATACAGACGTTCAAGCATTAAAACATTCAAAAGCAGAAACAGTGATTCAATTAGGCCCTAAATACACTCGTGGTTTAGGTGCTGGTTCACAACCTGAAGTTGGCCAAAAAGCTGCAGAAGAAAGTGAACAAGTGATTTCAGAATCATTACAAGGCGCGGATATGATTTTCATTACTGCTGGTATGGGTGGCGGAACTGGTACAGGTGCTGCGCCAGTAGTTGCAAAAATCGCTAAAGAATTAGGCGCTTTAACAGTTGGTGTAGTAACTCGTCCATTTAGTTTTGAAGGTCCAAAACGTGGTCGTTTTGCCGCTGAAGGAATTGCCTTATTAAAAGAAAACGTTGATACACTATTAATTATCTCAAATAACCGCTTATTAGAAGTCGTTGACAAGAAAACGCCAATGCTTGAAGCATTTAGAGAAGCTGATAATGTATTACGTCAAGGTGTTCAAGGGATTTCAGATTTAATCACTGCACCAGGTTACGTAAACTTGGACTTTGCTGACGTGAAAACAGTGATGGAAAACCAAGGAACAGCTTTAATGGGAATTGGTGTAGCGAGCGGCGAAGAACGTGTAATTGAAGCAACGAAAAAAGCTATTTCTTCACCATTGTTAGAAACATCAATCGATGGTGCGGAACAAGTCTTATTAAACATTACTGGTGGCTTAGACATGACCTTGTTTGAAGCACAAGATGCTTCAGATATCGTTACAAATGCTGCTTCAGGTGATGTGAACATCATCTTAGGTACATCAATCAATGAAGATTTAGGCGACGAAATTCGTGTAACAGTAATCGCTACAGGTATTGATGAATCAAAAAAGGATAGAAAACCGCACCGTCAAACAAGACAAGCGGTTCAACCAATGCAACAAACAACTCAATCTGTGGAAATGGATCAACCAAAATCACAAGAAGAAGCAAGTGCTTTTGGCGATTGGGATATTCGCAGAGAACAAAATACACGTCCAAAAGTTGATGAATCTTCATTAGAACAAGTAGACAAAAAAGAATTTGACACATTCCACCGTGAAGAACCAAATCACAATGATGACGAATTAAGTACGCCACCATTTTTCCGCAGAAAACGATAAGGAGCATCGATTAGAAATGATAGCTGAAAACTTAACAAATATTAATAATCAACTTCAGCTAGCATGCAAAAGCTCACAGCGCTCTGTTGCTGATGTGACAATGATTGGCGTCACTAAATCAGTAGGAATTGAGGAAGCAGCAGAGCTTGTTCAGCTTGGTGTCCAGAATTTAGCTGAAAACCGAGTAGATAAGTTACTAGAAAAGAAAGCTGGATTGGAAAAATTTAATGATATTCAGTGGCATTTAATTGGTAATTTACAACGTAGGAAGGTAAAATTAATTATTAATGAGATAGATTATTTTCATGCATTAGATAGTCTGAGTCTAGCCAAAGAAATTCAAAAAAGAGCAACGAAAGTTATTCGTTGTTTTGTTGAAGTGAATATAACTGGAGAAGAAAGCAAGCACGGCTTTCGTAAAGAAGACGTCTTACCTTTCATTCAAGAACTTGCTGATTTGGACAAAATTCAAATCGTCGGTCTAATGACTATGGCACCTTTTGGGGCAAGTGAAGAAGTATTACATGCAACATTTAGAGAATTAAAAGAGCTGCAAATGACCGTAAATGAGAAACATTTATCTTTTGCTCCTTGTACAGAACTTAGCATGGGAATGAGTAACGATTTCCCAATCGCAGTTGAAGAAGGTGCAACTTTTATACGAATCGGAACAGCGTTATTCAGAGATGCGTAAAGGAGAGGAATTTATGTCAATTTTTAACAAGGATGCGTTATCGAGCTTTTTTGGCTTATCTGGCGAAGAAGATGATTATTATGATAACTACGAAGAATATGAAGAGCGCAAAGCAGTTAATGAACCACCGCGTCGTGCAGCTCGGCCTAAACCACAACGCCCTGTTCAACAACAGGAAAGTTACAGTCAGCCAGCTTATACACAACAAAGTGAGCCTGTAGTTGAAAAACCTTCTGCACGCTATCGTTCTGCTGAAGCGCATCAAGAAAGAGACACACAACAAGCTGCTTACACAGAGAAAAAAGTGGTTTCTATGCGTAGTTCTAATCAATCAGCGACTACGAATACAAGACGAGCACAAGAAAGCACCGCCAATGCAAAAACACATAAAATTACTATTATTGAACCACGTGTGTATTCAGAAGCAATGAGCATTGCGAAACATTTATTTGCTGAAGAAGCTGTGCTAGTTAATTTTACATTAGTAGAAGAAGACCAAGCACGACGCATCGTTGATTTCTTAACTGGTACTGTGTATGCTTTAGACGGAGATATTCAGCGCGTTGGCAATGAAATCTTCTTATGCACACCAGCGAATATGGAAATTGATAGTGCGACAGCACAATCTTTAGCCAACAAACAATTCTTTGATTTCTAAGCCTTAGGGAGGTGTTATTATCGCAACACTGATTACTCTATTATACAAAGGCGTTCAAATCTATTCAGGATTACTAGTGATTTACGCGCTACTTTCATGGTTTCCAGGAGCATATGATTCTGCTTTCGGGCGTTTGCTCTCTAGAATTTGTGAACCATACTTAAGTTTGTTTGACCGTTTGAATTTAAGGATTGGAATGGTTGGATTTAACGTAATGGTAGGGATTATTGTCCTTAACCTAGCAGCGGGTGGCTTAGCAGTCATTTTACGAGCTATTGTTTATTAATAACTTTTAGAAAGGATGATTTATCTATGAACGCAAATGTGTATCAACATTTCCGCAAAGATGAACATCCTTTTATTGACACTGTCGGGGATTGGCTAGAGCAAGTGGAGATGCAATACGCGCCTTATTTGACAGACTTTCTTGATCCTAGACAGGCGTATATTTTGGAAACGTTGATTCGACAAAACAGTGATTTATCGTTTACTTTTTATGGTGGTTATGAGCAAGCAGAACGAAAACGCTGCTTGATTTATCCAGCGTATTACATACCAGAAGAGACAGATTTTGGTGTTGTATTATTTGAAATTATTTATCCATCTAAATTTGCGACATTATCTCATGGGAAAATTTTAGGCACCTTGATGAATGTTGGGGTTCGTAGGGAAGCCTTTGGAGATATTATTTCCGATGGTGATAAGTGGCAGGTTTTTATAGCACAAGAAGTAGCTGGCTTCGTTGTTAACCAAGTCGACAAAATTGGTAAAATTACTGTTCGTTTAGAAGAGCGGGATTATACACAAATTTTGATACCGAAGGATGGTTGGCAGGAAGAGCGAACGACTATGAGCTCTTTGCGGCTGGATAGTGTGATTTCCGCCGTATTTAATATTTCAAGGCAGCGATCAAAACAATTGATCGAATCTGGTAAAGTAAAAGTCAATTGGACAGAAACGACACGACCAGATTTTGCTTTAGACTTATTAGATATTGTTTCGATACGGGGATTTGGGCGCCTTCAGATTCAAGAATTAGAAGGAAAAACAAAGAAAGAAAAATTTCGTGTCCTCTTAGGGGTATTGAGAAAATAATCTCGAACTTTTGTTTAAGAAAACCATTTTGGCTGTTCATTCAGACGAAGTTGTGTATAATAAAAAAAGTAAGATATTTGCTATTTCAGGATTAGTATGAGAATGTGTTCATAAGGGGTTTTACAAAAATAATCCAAAGAGGTGAAGGAATATGGCATTAACTCCATTAGATATTCAAAACAAAGACTTCTCAACAAAAATGAGAGGCTATAACCAAGACGATGTAGATGACTTTTTAGATCAAGTCACACGTGATTATGAAGATGCATTACAAAAAAATCGTGAACTTGAGAAATCATTAAAACACGCAGAAGAAAAATTACAATACTTCAATGAATTGAAAGATGCATTGAACCAATCAATTATTGTTGCACAAGATACCGCTGATAAAGTGAAATCAAGTGCCAATAAAGAATCAGAAATGATTATCACTTCGGCAGATAACCAAGCCAAAGAAACCTTGGTAGAAGCTGAACGTAAATCAAATGCAATGATTGCAGATGCTGAAGCGAAATCAACACAAATCTTAGCAGAAGCAATTGAACGTGCCCGTCAATTAGCTGGGGAAACAGAAGACTTGAAGAAGAAAACACGTGTCTTCCATCAACGCTTAAGCTTAATGCTTGAAACTCAATTAGAGCAAGTGAAGAGTGAAGAGTGGGAAGAGATTTTAAAGCCTTTTTCTAGTTATGTCGGAGACAAACATACAGCAGTTAAGGAAATTCTTGATGAACAAGACCTTGACAACGAAAATGAAACTGTTGTAAACTCTGAAGAGAACACAGATGCTGTAGTAGAAAAAAAGCCTGTAATTGAAGTCACTGAAGAAACAATTGAAGAAGAATCAAAATAGATAGAACAGAACGTTTAATGTTTATTCTTAGCAGCGAGTCAATGATAGTGAAAGTTTGACAGACACTGGCATTAAACAGATCCTCTATCCTAGATGCAGTTCTGAACACTTGAGTAGGAACTGCCGGATAATTACCGTTATCAATTTCAGAGAAAGTAGGGGCAACTCTACTTTGAATTTGGGTGGTAACACGAGTACTTCGTCCCTTGGGATGGAGTACTCTTTTTTTATCTACTTTTATCAGCTATCGTTCATCTTTAGTATGAACTAACACAATTAAATCGATAAAATGAAAGCGAGGCAAATGCATATGAAAATGAAAGAAACATTGCAATTAGGAAAAACAGCTTTTCCAATGCGTGGGAACTTGCCAAACCGTGAAGCAGAATGGCAAAAAGACTGGGAAGAAAAAGGCTTATATGAACAACGTCAAAAATTAAACGAAGGAAAACCAACCTTTGTTTTACATGATGGCCCTCCGTATGCAAACGGAAATATTCATTTAGGACATTCTTTGAATAAAATCAGTAAAGATATTATTATTCGTTCAAAATCAATGTCTGGTTTCCGTTCTCCTTATGTGCCTGGTTGGGATACTCATGGTTTACCAATTGAGCAAGTGTTAACCAATAAAGGGGTTAAACGTAAAGAAATGACTGTCGCTGAGTATCGCGAAAAATGTAAAGAGTATGCCTTATCACAAGTCGATAAACAACGTAACGATTTTAAACGTTTAGGTGTGTCAGGCGATTGGGAACATCCATACATTACGTTAGATCCAGAGTATGAAGCAGCAGAAATTCGTGTTTTTGGTAAGATGGCAGAAAAAGGCTATATTTATAAAGGCTTAAAACCAATTTATTGGTCTCCTTCAAGTGAATCTTCTTTAGCAGAAGCAGAAATTGAATACAAAGATGTAAAATCACCTTCTATTTACGTAGCTTTTAATGTGGCCGATGGTAAAGGTCTTTTAGATAACGAGACAGCCTTCGTCATCTGGACGACAACCCCTTGGACATTACCAGCCAACTTAGGTATTTCAGTTAATCCTGATTTTACGTATGTTGAAGTGAAGGCAGACGGTCGTAAATTTGTAATTGCTAAAGATTTATTAGCAACAGTTAAAGAAGCGGTTGGTTGGGAAGAAGTAGAAGTCTTGCGAGAATTTTCTGGTGAAAAATTAGATCGTATGACAGCTCAACATCCATTCTATGATCGAACATCACTTGTTATGCTAGGCGACCACGTGACGCTAGATGCTGGGACTGGCTTAGTTCATACCGCACCAGGACATGGGGAAGATGACTATATCGTTAGCCGTAAATATGATTTACCTGTTATTTCTCCTGTTGACAGCCGTGGGGTCTTTACAGATGAAGCACCTGGTTTTGAAGGAATTTTCTATGACAAAGCGAATCCAATGATTACTGAGTTATTAGAAGAAAAAGGCGCGTTATTAAAATTAGATTTCTTTACGCATAGTTATCCACATGACTGGCGTACCAAAAAACCAGTTATTTACCGTGCAACGCCACAATGGTTTGCTTCAATCTCTAAATTCCGTCAAGATATTTTAGATGAAGTTGAGAAAGTTGACTGGCTAATTCCTTGGGGAAAAACACGTTTGTATAATATGATTCGTGACCGTGGTGATTGGGTAATCTCTCGTCAAAGAGCGTGGGGTGTACCATTACCGATCTTCTATGCTGAAAATGGAGAAGCCATCATTACGCCAGAAACAATTGAACATGTAGCGAATTTATTTGCAGAACATGGATCAAATATCTGGTTTATGCGTGAAGCAAAAGAGTTACTACCAGCCGGCTTTACACATCCAGGTTCACCAAATGGCGAGTTTACCAAAGAAACAGATATCATGGACGTTTGGTTTGACTCAGGTTCTTCACATGAAGGAGTTTTACGAGAAAGAGAAGAGTTAACTTTCCCAGCAGATATGTATTTAGAAGGTTCTGACCAATATCGTGGTTGGTTTAACTCAAGTATTACAACAAGTGTCGCTATCAATGGAGTAGCGCCTTATAAATCAATTATTTCTCAAGGGATGGTTCTCGATGGCGAAGGCCGTAAGATGAGTAAATCGTTAGGCAATACTATCTTACCTGAAAAAGTTATCAATCAAATGGGGGCAGATATCTTACGCTTGTGGGTAAGTAGTGTTGACGCGGAAGCCGATGTGCGTGTCTCAATGGATATCTTAAACCAAGTATCTGAAGTGTACCGGAAAATCCGTAATACTATGCGTTTCTTGTTAGCGAATACGAGTGATTTTAATCCAGCTGAGCATACTGTAGCTTATGCCGATTTACGTTCTGTAGATAAATACATGACGGTTCGTTTAAATCAAGTCATTCAAGAAATCCGTGAAAATGGTTATGAAAAATATAATTTCATGCATATTTATCGGACAGTTATGAACTTCTTAACTGTAGATTTATCTTCTTTCTATTTAGACTTTGCGAAAGATGTCGTTTATATTGAAGCTGAAAACGATTATCAACGTCGTTGTATGCAGACTGTTTTCTATCAAACATTGGTTTCGTTAACAAAATTATTGACACCAATTATTCCACATACAGCGGAAGAAATTTGGAGTTTCTTACAAGAAGAAGAAGAGTATGTGCAATTAGCTGAATTCCCAGGTTACGAAACGTTTACTAATGAAGAAGAATTGATGGATACATGGGCAGCCTTTATGGATTTCCGTGACAATGTCTTAAAAGCGTTGGAAGAAGCTCGTCATTCTAAATTAATCGGTAAATCGTTAGAAGCCAAAGTGACCGTTTATCCAAATGAACAAATTCGTCAATTAATGACAGCTGTTGATGCAGATATTGCTCAATTACTAATTGTTTCCGACTTTGAAGTATCAAAAGAAGTAGCACCTAGTGAAGCTGTTCAATTTGAAGACATGGCTATTTTAGTTGAAAAAGCAGAAGGCGAAACGTGTGACCGTTGTCGTTCCGTTCGTCAAGATGTCGGCTCAGATGAAAAATTACCAACACTTTGTGGCCGTTGTGCACACATTGTTGAAGAAAATTATCCAGAAGCGGTTGCTGAAGGATTCGAATAAACAAGGAAAAAAGAGTGGTACATGTTATGTAGTGACCCCAAAAAGTTAGACTTTTTATGAGGTCGGGACAGAAGTGTTTAACTCCGAGAAATAAGAAGAAATTTCCGAAAATTGTTCTTTAATTTTTGGAGAATTTCAGCTTATTTCCGAAGGAGTTGCTTCTGTTCCCGCCGTTTATAAGTTTTTGAGCGTGGAGCAAAAATCCAAAGTGATTTTTGTCCCACGTTCATTTTTTATGCAGTTTTCAAATCATAATATTCTGAATATTCTTGACAATGTTTCGCTTCTAAATTATAATTAGGTAACCTAAAAAGGAGTGTGATTGTTTTGAAAAAATTAGTTTTTGGGATTGTTATGTTTGGTTTTGTTGGAGTATTGTCGAGTCAAAATGTACATGCAGCGGAGGAATCTATTAATAGCGATGGAAATGTTCAAGTAAATTCTGAATTTGAGATAGAAGATGATGAGTATTATTATGTTTTTGACAGCGGGAATGAAGTACCCTCGTTAGCCAGAACATGGTCTCAAGCAACAAGTTGGAGTATTGTAAGAGGTACTAGAACTTATCTTGGCACTGAAACTCATAAACGAGGAATAACGCTTAGTGCAACTGTTCCTGTAGGTCCTGTGAGTGTTAAAGCAGAAGCTACTTATTCGGCTAGTGGCAAGTTTAGAAAATATAGACAATATGCAAGAATTACAGTGAGGTATAATGTTTATAGAAAGGTCGATAATCGATATGTAGCCACTAGAACAGCAGTAGCTAATACATCTTACATTTCATATGTAGCTATTTAATTTAACTATGCAACTAAAATATAAAAAAATCAGTTATCTTTTTTTCTTCAGTTATTTTAGTTTTATTCTACCAAGATTAGGGACTCCATTCTTTTACTTAGTAGATAATCAATACCAAGTATATCAAAGTTGTGTTTACTTGTTGGTAGCTGGATTCTTTTTTTATAGAGAACTCTTAAATCAGCTACGACTAATTAATAAAAAAAGATTGTTTTGTTTGATTATTGTTTACCTAATTGGTGAGGGCATGATTTATCTTGGCTTAAATAGTACATTGAATCATTCATTATCCAAAATCTGTTTTGATGAATGGATTCCTTCGTTTTCTAGGGCTTTTGAAGTACTTATCTTTGCACCAATCATAGAAGAACTAGTCTATAGATATTGTTTGATTCCGCCAAAAAAAGGTTTTCTTAAGTATCTTATGATTGTCATCAGTAGTTTTGTCTTTGCATATATGCATGCAGAAGTCAATGGAATCGATGGTCAACTTATTTTGTTATTACCTTATTTTAGTGCAGGGATTTTATATGGTGTCTTATATGGCTATTATCAAAATATTTGGTATTCCATTAGTGCTCATTTTACTTGGAATCTAATGGTTATATTGCTCACTTATTTACACTAAAAAAAGATCCGCTAGTTGTTAACTAGCGGATCTTTTTTGGCTTATTTATTGATCAAGTTGACCGCGGTCACGGTACCAGTTATCTGGTTGCCATTCCCAAGTAAAGCCATCTTTTTCTAATAAGTCGAAGGCAGCTTGCGGGCCCATTGTGCCAGCGGCATAATTAGGGAAAGAAACGTCTGTTTTATTCCAAGCATGTCGAATAATGTCAACAATGCGCCAAGATTGGGCAACTTCGTCCCAATGAGAGAAGTTTGTACTATCGCCATTTAGGCAGTCTAATAGAAGTTTTTCGTATGCTTCTGGACTATTTTCAGTCATTTCAGCACTTTGACGGAAATCAAGTTTCACTGGAGTTGTATTGAACCCTTGACCGATTTCTTTTCCATTTAAGGTTAATGAAAATCCTTCAGTTGGTTGGATATAGATAGTTAAAACATTCGGTGGTAAATCGGTTTTATCGCATTCTTCACACGTATCATCTTTGAAGACATTAATAGGTACTTGTTTAAAGACGATGTTAATGCGTGTGCCTTTTTCAGTTAATCGTTTACCTGTGCGAACATAGAAAGGGACGCCAGACCAACGGAAATTATCAATTAAAAATTTACCAGCAACAAAAGTTTCAGTGGATGAAGTTTCTGCCACATTCGGTTCATCACGATAGGCTGCAAATGTTTGATCAGCTAGCTGACCTTCGCCGTATTGTCCACGCACGAAATTTTGAAGGGCTTCTTCTTCAGAATAAAGGCGGATGGCACGTAAAGCTTTTACTTTTTCAGTCCGAATTTCTTTTTCAGAAAAGGCAACAGGAGGCTCCATAGAAAGCAAAGCAACGACTTGTAAAATATGATTTTGAACCATATCTTTTAGTGCACCACTGTGGTCATAATAGCCGCCACGATCCTCGACACCTAAGCTTTCAGCGAAGGTGATTTGGACATTATCAATGTAACGATTGTTCCATTGTGATTCAAAAATATTATTGGCAAAACGAATGGCTGAAATATTTTGGATCATTTCTTTGCCTAAGTAATGGTCAATTCGGAAAATATCTTGTTCAGGAAATGCAGCACGAATTTCTTCATTTAATTCGTAGGCAGATTCATAATCAGAACCAAATGGCTTTTCGATAATTAGACGATCAAAGCCTTCTTCCGAAATAATATGTTGTGATTTCAAGTGATTAACAATGGTTCCAAAGAATTGAGGAGCCATAGCTAGATAGTAAACATGATTGCCTTCTAAGTGGTATTGTTCATTTAGGCGATCAGATAATTCTTTTAAGGTATTATAATGTTCCGTATCATTCACATTATGTGATTGGTAATAGAAATGACTAGAAAATTCAGTTGCCTCTTCGGCCGTGGGATTTAAGTCTTGAATGGTTTCACGAACGATTTCACGATAGTATTCGTCTGTCCATTCCCGACGTGCGGTACCAATCACCGCAAAACGCTCAGCTAATAATCCTTTTTTATATAAGCGGAACAGGGAAGGATACAATTTACGTTTGGCAAGATCACCTGTCCCCCCGAAAATAGTAAATAATGCTACTTTTTCATTCATTAGTTTTCCTCACTTTCTCTAATCAACGGCTCAACAAAAATTGTGTTTGCTGCTTTAAAGCTGACGGATAATTCTTTGTTTTCATTATAAATGGTGATCGGTCCTTCATATGCAGCAATTTCTTTAATCGTATATTCTTCTTGAATATTTAAATCAATGGAAACTAAATAATCCAGTAATTCTTTTTCGTCTAAGACACGTGCAATCCGAATTTTTGTGCCAACAGGGTAGTCTGTTAACGTTTGGCGTTTCTCCTCATGAATGGGTTGATTATCTTCGGGAATAACACCACCGTGTGGACAAAATTCTGGATGATTTAAATAATCCGCTAAACGGTTCACAAGCGTCTGTGAAGTAACATGTTCTAAAACTTCTGCCTCTTCGTGCACATCATTCCAAGTGTAATTTAAGTGCTCTACTAAAAAGACTTCCCAGATTCGGTGTTTGCGAATTAACGTACTCGCTTTTTTTAAGCCTTTTTCAGTTAATTGTACCCCTTGATAAGGAGAATGCTCAACCAAATCTTCTTTTACTAACTTTGAAATCATCTCACTAACCGAAGCTGCCGAAACATCGAGTCCAGAAACAATTTGTTTATTATTCACTTTAACTTCGTCGCCACCTAATTCAAAAATTAATTTTAAATAGTCTTCGCGATTTGGTGTCATAGGGGCTCATCCTTTCAAAAAAACATCATCCTAAGTTTATCAGAAAAAGGCGCATTTGACTATTTAATAATATTCAAGTTGTAAGAAAACTTTCTGAATGCTTTTGCAAGGGATGTAAAAAAATAAATCACCCACCGCACATACTTCATTTTATGTGTCGTGGGTGATTTATTAATTGTAAATAGCCCGTTCTAGTGTGTAGGTTTCGTCGTCGGCTTCATCGTAAAGCGTCGCAGGGACACCATTTTCACATTGAATGATTAAATGGTAACCTAACTTGTCTAAGATAACTAAGCGTTTAGGGGTTAATTCAACAAGCAAGGCATGCATTTGTTTGCCATCAATGAAAACATTGAAAGATGAGGTGATTTCTAAGGTGTGTTGCGTGGCTTTCTTCACGTCTACAAACCACCAATGCCCAGTATAATTGTGTTGAAGCTCCTGTGGGGAAGGGAGCTGTTTATTTTTTTTCCAGAGGATAGAGCCTGCTAATCCAGTAAGTAAAGATGCGCCAACCAAGAAAGTCCAATGTTTTTTCAAAGAAATTCCTCCTAACCTTCATTTTCATTTATTCGTCTTCGTTACCTTTATTATATAGAACTTGTCTAAAATATTCGACTAAATCGCTGAGAATTGACAAATATTTAATGATTGACACAAGATAGTAAAATTGTTGGTTTTGGTCTATACTTTTCCTTGTTTTTTTATGGTATAGTGTGTAAGAAAGGAAGTCTGTGTATGAAGTACCCGAATGTCCAACTTGCTTATTTTATCGAACGACCCAATCGGTTTATTGCACACTGTCGTTTAATGGAAACGAATGAAGAAGTAATCACACATGTCAAAAATACTGGCAGAGGGAAAGAAGTTTTTTTACCAGGTGCTGTTGTGGCGCTTAGTTATCAACCATCGCCTAAAAGAAAAACAGATTACGATTTGATTGCAGTAAAAAAAGGTTCTTTTTGGATTAATATTGATAGCCAAGTACCGAATACATTAGTCAATGAAGCGTTAAAAAATGGTCAAATTGTGTTTCCTGGTTTAGTTGGTACGATCCAAACTGTTAAACGTGAGCAACGATTTGCACATTCAAAATTTGATTTTCTAGTGGAAACGGATGCGGACGAACAAGCTTTTGTCGAAGTGAAAGGCATGACTTTAGAAAATAAAGGCATCGGTGCTTTTCCTGACGCGCCAACACTTCGTGGCTTGAAGCATGTCACTGAACTAATGGCTGCAACTAAAGCGGGTTACCGCTGTTACATTTTGTTTGTGGTCCAATTTGAAGAAATTAAGCAAGCAACGATTCACCAAGAGATGCAACCTGCCTTTGCTGAAAATCTGGGTGCTGCAATTGATCAAGGTGTGCAAGTCCTTGCTTACAATTGCCACGTAACACCAGCAACGATTGAACTTAAGTCACAGGTAACCTTTGATTTATTACAGGCATTTGATGATCCTAATAAATAACTTGAAGAACTCCTAGCGCTTTAAGGCAGGGTAATTACGTGACTTTTGTACGAGAGATTACTATTATAAAGAGAGTAAATAAACAAAAAATGGAGGTTTTTGATTATGATACATTTAGGCGTAATTGGTACCAATTGGATTAGTCATCAATTTGTTGCAGCAGCTTTAGAAACGGGTGCGTATGATTTAACGGCTGTTTATTCTCGGAAACTAGCAACGGCACAAGAATTTGGCTCTCGCTATGGGGATGTGGAATATGCAATTGATTTAGAGACGTTTTTTGGTATTGCACATATGGATACGGTTTATATTGCCTCACCAAATTCATTACATTTTGAACAAGCGAAACAAGCAATTTTAGCGAAAAAAAATGTAATTGTTGAAAAACCAGCTTTTTCAACGCCTGATGAGATGGCAGAAATTATTGAATTAGCGAATAAAAATCGTGTGTATTTCTTTGAAGCGGCCCGTAATATTCATGAGCAAAGTTTCCAAAAAATTGCTGAATTATTGCCATTAAAAAACCAAATTTTAGGTGCGAATTTTACGTATATGAAATATTCTTCTCGCTATGATCAAGTATTAGAAGGCAAAGAGCCAAATATTTTTTCTCCTCATTTTTCTGGGGGAGCCTTAGCAGATTTAGGCGTTTATTTAGTTTATGCAGCCTTGGGCTGGTTTGGCGTACCAAACGAAAGCCATTATTTTGCTAGTAAAATTGCGACAGGTGTCGATGGCTTAGGAACAATTATTTTACGATATGATCAGTTTGACGTGACGTTAAACACTGGGAAAATTAGTGATTCTTTTGCGCCATCCGAAATTTACTTTGAAAACGGGACCTTGATTTTAGATAGTGTCAATGCTATTTCTTCGGCTGAGTACCATGATCGCGCACATGAAGAACGTGATGTCTTAGATATTCAAGTAGCCGATAATCCAATGATTGAAGAAGCCCGTGATTTTGCAGCAGTTTTAAATAACCCAACAGATAAGTATTGGGGCACCAAGTATGAAGAATGGGTTGAGCTTGCTCGAAATGTCAATAAAGTAGTCACTGATTTACGTCATAGTGCCGGCATTATTTTTGATGCTGATAAATAAGAATTAAGCGATAGGAAAGGAACAATATGAGATTTTTAGAACAACTTCCAGAGGCTTGGCAAGAACAGTGGCAAGCTTCTGGCTTTAACGAACCATCAACAATTCAAGAAAAAAGTTTTACGCCCCTTCGCGAAGGAGAAAATGTTTTAGGAATTTCGCCGACAGGAACTGGAAAAACACTTGCTTACATGCTGCCTTTACTCTTAACTGTTGAAAAAGGACAGGGAAATCAATTGTTGATTATTGCTCCGTCTCAAGAATTAGCTATGCAAATTGCTGAAGTTGCTCGGACTTGGGCTAAACCACTTCAATTAACGGTTCAAACGTTAATCGGCGGGGCAAATGTTTCACGCCAGATTGACAAGTTAAAAAAACGTCCCGAAGTGTTAATCGGAACGCCAGGTCGGATTTTAGAGTTAATGAAGAACAAAAAAGTCAAAGCTCAGTTGTTAAAAACAATTGTAATGGATGAAGTTGATCAACTTTTCCAAGAGGAAGAGCTAAGTTTAACCAAACAAATTTTGACACACACACCAACCGAATACCAACTTGTCTTTTATTCAGCGACTGCTGATCGTGTCGTGAATCAAGCGCAATCTTTAAGTCAAAAATTACAGGTGATTGATGTGACGGAAGAAGATACTTCAGCAGGTCAAGTCGCCCACTACTTTATTCGGTTAGCACCAAGAAAAAAAGCTGATTACTTACGTCGTTTGGCCCATACAGAAGCATTCAGAAGCATGGTCTTTTTCAATCAAGTTGCTGATTTAGGTGCAGCAGAAGAAAAATTAGTTTATGAGAATGTTCCGGCTATTGGTCTGGCTTCAGATCAAAGTAAACAGTTGCGTAAATTGGCGATCGATCAATTTAAAGCAGAACGAGTGAAGTTGTTATTAACCACGGATATTGCGGCACGGGGCTTAGATTTCACTGGGGTCCCTTACGTCGTAAACGTAGATGTTCCTTTAACCGAAGAGAGCTATATTCATCGTTCTGGTCGCGTTGGCCGGATGGGTGCACAAGGGGCAGTGATTACGTTTATCAACGATGGCACCAAAAGGGATTATCAACGTTTGATGAAACAATTGGCCATTCCTTATCAGGAAATCTTTTTATATGATGGTGCACTTCATGAGCAGCCAAAAGCCAAAGATGAACTAGAAAAAAAGAACGTAGTCAAAGATACGTCTTCAGAAAAAAAGAGTACGAAAGAAAGAAAACCAGAAACAGTAAATTCTGTTGTCAAAGAACCACAAGAAACACGCAAAAAGAAGAAAAACAAAAAGAAAAACACGAAAAATAAAGGAGCTCGTAAAGCGAAGAAATAACGCTTTACGAGCTTCAAGCAGAACGTTGTATCGAGGAGGATTCCATGAAATCTCGGAAGGAAGAAATCTTAGCGTTACTTCAAAAAAATGAAACTGGCTTAACGGCAGGAGCGGTAGCAGAACAGTTAATGATTGATCGCAGTAATGCCAGCCGTTATTTAAATGAATTATTCAAAGAAAAGAAAATTACTAGAAGTACTGGACGTCCTGTTATCTATTCAGTGCCAACAATCAATGAAGGAGAACAAGTCCATGTAGATGAGTCCACCTCTGTTAGTTTTGACACATTAGTAGGTGCCAATGATTCTTTAAAAGTGAGTATTCAGCAGGCCAAGGCGGCTATTTTATATCCACCAAGAGGTTTGCATACGATTATTTTTGGGAAAACAGGAACAGGGAAATCTCTTTTTGCTGAATGTATGTACCGTTTTGCCATTGATTCAAAAACCTTAGATGAAGATGCCCCTTTTGTCTCTTTTAATTGTGCTGATTATGCACAAAACCCACAATTATTATTTGGTCATATCTTTGGCGTAAAAAAAGGTGCCTATACTGGTGCGAATGAAGATAGTCCAGGCTTAATGGCAAAAGCAGATGGCGGGATTCTCTTTTTAGATGAAATTCATCGCTTACCGCCAGAAGGTCAAGAAATGCTCTTTACGTTTATTGATAAAGGCGTGTACCGTCCATTAGGAGAAAGTGGCCAAACCTATGAAGCCTCTGTTCAAATTATTGGTGCGACAACGGAATCCTCAGAAAACTTTTTAACCACTTTTAATCGGCGGATTCCGATGTCGATTACATTACCATCTTTAGATGCACGGACGCTAGATGAGCGTTATGCCATCATTTCGTTATTTATTCAGCAAGAGGCAACACGTTTGGGCCAGCAAATTGATATCGAACGCGAAGCAGTTTTGGCTTTTATGTTATACGATGCAGAAGGAAATATTGGTCAGGTGAAGCGGGACTTAAAATTAGTTTGTGCTAAGTCATTTCTTTATTATCGGACGCACAATTTAGAACATTTGGTTATCCGTAAACGGGATTTGTCGTTACCTGTCCAAAAAGGATTATTAAAAATTAAAGAAGTACCTGAGCGCTTGGATCAATTTGTCGACAGTAAAAGTAATTATTTATCTTTCCAACCAGGTACCAACAAAATTGTTTGGTCGCAAGATCCAGCTAGAGACATGCAAGTTTACAATGAAATCGAAGAAAAAGTCGCTGACTTGTCTGAAGCTGACTTAGAAAATGTTGATTTAGAAGAATTGATTTCTAAAGATATGAATGCGTATTTTAAAAATTATGTCGAAGAATTAACCCAACATTCTTTACATAAGGAGTTATTACCAGAAGCTATTTGGGACTTAACGAATCGTCTTTATGATATCGCAGAAGAGCGTTTGGAACACACGTACAATGAAACAGCACGCTTTGCCTTTGCGCTTCATTTACAAAGTACGATTGAACGTGTCAAAGAAGGTCACGTGATTGTCCATCCTGATTTAAATAATGTCCGTAAAAATATGAAAAAAGAATTTCAAGTAGCCTTAGATTTATCTTCTATTATTGAAGAAGAGAACAACATAGAGATTCCTTTCGATGAAATTGGCTTTATTAGTATGTTTTTATCTATTAATGTCGGTAAAGAAGAAAGAACTCCAGAAAATAATGTTGGTGTGTTCGTCTTAATGCATGGGGATTCTACTGCCTCAAGTATGTTGAAAACCGCCCAAGAACTTTTAGGAACGTCAATCGGAACAGCGATGAATATGCCGTTAACGATGGAAGTTCAAACAATGTATGAACAATTACGAAACCAAGTAATTACGCAAAAAGAATCGTTAAACAATGGGATTTTATTACTGACGGATATGGGTTCATTAAATTCGTTTGGAAATATGTTGTTTGAAGAAACAGGTATCCGAACGAAGGCGATTACAATGACGAGCACAATGATTGTCTTAGAAGCTATTCGAATGGCAAGCGTGGGACGAAGTTTAGAGGACATTTACCAAAATATTCAACTTTCTTTTGAAAGCGTTGTGAGAGAACAATTTCGTTCTAGTCTGCAAAAACGTCAAAACGTAAAAAAAGCAGTAATCGTGACGTGCTTTACAGGAGAAGGGGTTGCCGCAAAACTATACCAACGAATCTTACCCGTTATTGATGAAACAAAAGTGGAACTGATTCAAATGCAATTTATTGAACGAGAAACGTTTAAAAAACATATCGACAACTTGATGGAAGAATATGAAATTAAGGCCATTGCGGGAACTGTGGATGTTGAATATCAAAATATTCCCTTCTTTTCCGTCTATGATATTTTTGATGATGAAAAATTAAATGTATTGAAACGGATTGCTAGTGATGAAGTGGCAATTGATACAATTGTTCATTCACTAAGTGGCGTCATTACTTCTGTGGACTCCTTACAAAAATTAATTCTCATGTTACAAAAAACAGTTCATCAAATACAAACAGACATGCATATTATTGTTGAACCAGGGGTGGATGCCGGAATCATGATTCATTTGGCTTTTCTGGTAGATGCTTTAATTAAAGGAGAAGAAGCAAGAACTTTTCCAAACTTAGCGGAATATGTTAAAACACATCGTTTAGAAATCGATGTCGTACGCACGAATTTTATGTTAATTGAACGGGCGTATCGTGTGACGATTCCAGAAGCGGAAGTTGCGCATGTTACCCAAATGTTCTTAGAAAATGAAATTAAAAGTAAACAATAATAAATAAAAAAACATCAAGAAATGAGAAAACGCTCTCTTTTTTCTTGATGTTTTCTTTTTGTAAGTTACACACAATTTCATGTGTGTAAGCGTTTTCTTTTAGTGTGTGCACGCTTTTTTTGATGGTGAAAGCTGTTATATCAGCATTTTAATGAGGAAAAAACTTGGCACAATTATTGCTATAAATAAAGTGTATAACGTCATAATTTTTAAGGAGATGAAGAAAAAATGACAAAAAAAACAATTATGTTAGTTTGTTCCGCAGGAATGAGCACGAGTTTATTAGTAACAAAAATGCAAAAAGCAGCAGAAGATCGTGGCATGGAAGCAGACATCTTTGCAGTATCGGCTTCTGAAGCAGATACAAACTTGGAAAATAAAGAGGTGAATGTTTTACTTTTAGGTCCACAAGTTCGTTTCATGAAAGGGCAATTTGAACAAAAATTACAACCAAAAGGGATTCCTTTAGATGTAATTAACATGGCAGATTATGGCATGATGAATGGCGAAAAAGTTTTAGATCAAGCAATCTCATTAATGGGATAAGGAATTAAAACGTTTAAGAAAAGTGAATAGCAAACAAGGATAGTGCATGTTACCAAAGGTTTTATTTTGTACGCTCGATTCATTCGTTTAATGAGGCTACTGCCTTTTTAATAAATATAAATGGATACAGGAGGAATAAAAATGAACGGATTAATGGCATGGATGGAAAAATATATCTTACCAACTGCCGCAAAAATTGGTGCACAGAAACATCTGGTGGCACTAAGGGATGCTTTTATTGGTACATTACCTGCGACAATGGCTGGATCAGTCGCCGTAATGATTAACGCAATTATTCGAGATCTTCCCCAAGAGTTTGTCTCAACTTATGCGGCAAGTTTGGAAGCAGACAAAGGTATTTTTGCAGTATTGAATGTCATCATTGGGATTAATGGTTTTGTTTGGAATGGTACATTGGCTATCGCTGGTTTGATTTTCGCTTTTTCTTGGGGCTATAACTTAGCGAAAGCATACAATGTGAATGAGCTAGCTGGTGGGATTGTCAGTTTAGCTACCTTAATTTCAGGTGTTGCTTTTGCACCAAATAACACAGCTGAATTAGCTGTGAAAGTGCCAGAAAAGATTGCCAACGCAATTAATGGGGCAGAAATTGGTGCGTCAATTGCTAATAATCAATTGACTGTCAATCCATGGGGTTGGTTAAATCTCAACCATTTAAATGGTAACGCTTTCTTTACGGTGATGATTATGGGCGCTTTATCAACCATTATTTTTTGTAAATTAATGCAAGCGGATTTAACAATAAAAATGCCTGATTCTGTACCACCAGCAGTTTCAAAAGCGTTTGCGGCAATTTTACCAGCAACAATCGCATTGTATGTCGTAGCAATTATTAACTTTACGGTGTCAAAACTTTCAGGCGGTCAATTATTAATTGACTTAATTCAAAAATATATCGCGGAACCGTTCCTTGGGTTATCACAAGGACTAGGCGCTGTGTTAATCGTAACGGTTTTTGTTCAAATTTTCTGGTTCTTTGGTATTCACGGTCCAAACGTTTTGGCACCAGTTCTTGAAGGAATTTGGGGACAAGCACAATTAATCAATATTGATATTTTCCAAAAAGGTTATGAAGGAAAAACAGGAACAGCTGCGGTTTTAGCCGCTATTGACGACGGTAAAGCCTACATGTGGGTCCGTGGTTCGTTTGATGCTTTTGCTTGGTTTGGTGGTTCAGGCGGTACAATTGTCCTAATTATTGCAATCTTGTTATTCTCCAAACGAGCAGATTATTTAACAGTTGGTAAATTATCATTAGGACCTGGGATCTTTAATATCAATGAACCGATTATGTTTGGTTTACCAGTTGTTCTGAATCCAATTATGTTTATTCCATTTGTAATTGCGCCATTAGTTGCTACTACAATTGGCTGGGTTGCAACGTATCTTGGGCTAGTCGCCCCAGTTTCTCAACAAGTCGCATGGGTGACACCGCCGTTGCTATTATCTTTCTTAGCGACAGGTGCCGACTGGCGCGCACCAATCGTAGCGTTGGTATGTATGGTAGTCACTTTCTTGATTTGGACACCGTTTGTTATCGCTGCTAACAAAATGGATCCTGCATTAGGCGAAAGAGAGCAATAAGCAATAAAAACAGCAATTACTTGTATAGAAAGGAGCAAGCGGCATGATTTCGATTGCAAGTGCAATGAAGCAAGAGGAAATTATTACTTTATTAGAGGCATATCAAGGGGAAAATGAAACATTTACTTTTAAAGAAAAGAATGGTATTAAGTTATTTTTTGAAGTTGAAGGAGACCCTGAAACTGCTGCACAAGTTGCAAAACAGCTGATTAAGGAACAACCTTGGGGAGGCGTTTTATACTTCCAAGCAACGGTAGTCTAAAAAGATAGGATGGATGAAAATGATTAGAAATGGATTATTTTTATGTAGTATTGGCTTCTTGATTGTTTTGTATTCGTTGAATCCCAGCTCCTTAAACTATGATTTATTAAGTCTGACAACGGGGATTTTTTTCATTGGACTTGGTGGTTACCTGTTTTTTAAAGGAAAAAAAGTTGCTGAAGAAGAGGCGACAAAGGATGAGGTGAAACGGTAATGGAAATTACGAAAACATTAACTATTTCAGCAGATGAATTTTACACGCAATTAATGAATTCTGTTATTTTTGATATCCGTAAGCAAACAGGCAAAACTCTTACAAGAAAGCAGTTGCGTAAGTTTGAATACATCAAAGAATATAGTAAAAATAGTCGCGCGAAAATAGTTATTGAAGAAGCTGTAGAAAATAAGACCTATCAATTTCGAACATCCACAACTAAAAATGATTTCTCGGTGCGGTATGAGCTCCAGCCAATTGATGAAAAAAGCTGTGAACTGCGTTATACAGAAACAATGGTTTCTTATGGGGCGTTACAAAAACTGAATGATGCAGTATTAGGTATCTTTTTAAGTTATTTTAAAAAGAAACAGTTTTATAAAATGCTTAAAATGATGGAAACTGCTTAAAGGGAAAAAGCGGCTTTTGTCCAGTTGATTCTCTTCAGCTTTAGAAAGTGAGCGATGAGTCGTTTCGACTTATCGCTCACTTTTTTTTGTTGCCCTATTATTTTGGAAACGCACACAAAAAAGCTGTGTGTAATCGTTTTATTTTTAGTGTGTACACGCTTTCCATGTTGAAAAACGTTGTCATATCAAGGTTTTCAATGTGTTAAAACTTGGCACGCTTCTTGCTTATATAAAGGTGTAAAGCAAAACAAAGAGAATTTAGGAGATGAAGGAAAATGGCAAAAAAAACAATTATGTTAGTTTGTTCCGCAGGAATGAGCACAAGTTTATTAGTAACAAAAATGCAAAAAGCAGCAGAAGATCGTGGCATGGAAGCAGACATCTTTGCAGTATCGGCTTCTGAAGCAGATACAAACTTGGAAAATAAAGAGGTAAATGTTTTATTATTAGGCCCACAAGTTCGTTTCATGAAAGGGCAATTTGAACAAAAATTACAACCAAAAGGGATTCCTTTAGATGTCATTAACATGGCGGACTATGGCATGATGAATGGCGAAAAAGTTTTAGATCAAGCAATTTCATTAATGGGATCATCAAACTAGAGCAGAAAATGGGGTAGAGGTAATGGACGGACAACAGAACTTAGAAGCAATCATGGGTTTAATCATGTATGGCGGAAATGCTAAAAGCGATGCAATGGAAGCGATTGCCGCAGCAAAATCGGGGGATTTTGAATTAGCAGACAAAAAAATTGCAGATGCAGAAGAATCACTTGTACATGCACATCATTCGCAAACAGGAATGTTAACAGAAGAAGCAAAAGGCAATAACATGCAAGTAACATTGTTAACAGTGCACAGTCAAGATCATTTAATGACTGCGATTGCATTTACAGATTTAGCAAAAGAAATTATCGATCTTTATCGCCGTATTGATAACGAGTAATCTCGTTGTCAATGCGTCTTATAAGAAAAACGCGCTTGAGAAAGCGTTAATTAGGAGGAATAACAATGGACGGATTTGTTCAATGGATGGAGAAACACTTTATGCCGAAAGCGTCAGTTATCGCAGCGCAACGGCACTTGGTAGCAATTCGTGACGCGTTTGTCGTAACGATGCCATTAATGATTTTAGGGGCTTTGGCGGTATTAATTAATAATATTCCAATTCCAGGATATGAGGACTTTTTAAACAAAATTTTCCCAATGATGTATAACGATGCACCAATTTGGAAAAGCTTTGGTGGTAACATTTGGAACGGTACATTCGCAATCTTTGCCGTTTTAGTAGCCTTTTTAGTAGCACACAATTTAGTTAAATCTTATGGAAAAGACGGCATTGCAGCCGGTACAGTTTCTGTAGCTTCATTCTTCGCAGTTGGCGGCTTAGAAGGCATGGGCGCAACTGGATTATTTATTGCTTTGATTATTGCACTTATTTCAGGAGAACTATTCCAACGTTTATCTGGCAATCCTAAATTAGTTATCAAAATGCCTGATGGTGTACCACCAGCAGTAGCAAAATCATTTGCGGCATTATTACCAGCAATGATTACAATCAGTTTATTTAGTTTAATTACATCAATTCTATTTGCTTTAGGAATTGACAATATCGTTATTTCATTCTATGAAGCAGTTCAACAACCATTTATGGGACTTGCAAACAGCTACCCATCAGCATTATTGTTAGCTTTCATTACACCATTCTTATGGTTCTTTGGTTTACATGGTGCCAACATGGTTGACCCATTAATGCAAACAATCAACGTACCAGCGATTGATGCGAACATTAAAGCTTTAGAAGCAGGTAAAGCAATTCCTTATATTGTAAACAAACCTTTCTTTGATTCATTTGTAAACTTAGGTGGAACAGGAGCAACATTAGGTCTGTTAATTGCTATCTTTATCGTTGGTCGTCGTAACAAACCATACAAAGTCATTACAAACTTAAGTTTAGCACCAGGACTATTTAATATTAATGAACCAGTCATGTTCGGTTTACCAATTGTTTTAAACCCAATTATGTTTATCCCATTCATTTTAGTCCCAATGGTTCTTGTAACTGTTGCGTATGTGGCGACAGCAACTGGTTTAGTACCAGCTGCAACCTTTATGCCACCTTGGGTAACACCACCAATTATTGGCGGATTTTTAGCAACGAAGAGTATCGCCGGCGGAGTTTTAGCAGCTGTTAACTTATTGATTTCTATTTTGATCTACATGCCTTTCGTAAAAGTAGCAACAGATCAATACTTGAAACAAGAAGCAGCCGCAGAAGCAGCTGAGTAAAAAATCGAAGGATTGAATCGTCCGGACTCTTACGGAGGGTTCAATCCTTTTTTTAATGATTAAATCGTAAAGGAGCAAACAACATGAAATATCAATTTCCAGAAAATTTTTGGTGGGGTTCTGCAGCCAGCGGTCCTCAAACAGAAGGCGTTTTTGAAGGTGATGGTAAAGGTCAAAATATTTGGGATTTTTGGTATCAAGAAGCGCCAGAAAAATTTTTTCAACAAGTCGGTCCAGATAAGACCTCACAATTTTATAAAAAATACCAAGAAGATATTCGGTTAATGAAAGAAACGGGACATAACTCTTTTCGAACATCCATTCAATGGAGCCGTTTAATTCCAGATCCTACAACAGGAAAAGTCAATCAAACAGCAGTTGATTTTTATAATCAAGTCATTGATGATTTATTAGAACACGGGATTGAGCCCTTTATGAACTTGTATCATTTTGATATGCCGATGGTACTTCAAGAAAAAGGCGGTTGGGAAAGCCGTGAAGTGGTTGATTTGTATGTTGACTTTGCCAAAACCTGTTTTGAATTGTTTGGCGATCGCGTGAAAAAATGGTTTACGCACAATGAACCAATTGTACCAGTTGAAGGTGGTTATCTCTATGGCTGGCATTATCCTGATAAAGTGAATCTAAAAGAAGGGATTCAAGTACTCTATCATGAAGCTTTAGCTAGTGCCAAAGCGATTGCCGTCTATCACTCTATGAACTTATCAGGTGAAATTGGCATTATTTTAAACTTAACGCCGACTTATCCTCGTGATGAGCACAACGAAGCCGATGTAAATGCGGCTAAATTTGTCGATGGTTTCTTTAACCGTTCGTTTTTAGACCCGGCTGTTAAAGGTCATTTTCCAGAAGATATGGTTGCTTGGGCGAAAGCAAATGACTTATTGCCAGAAACAACGCCAGAAGATTTAGCAATAATTGCTGAAAATACTGTGGACTTATTAGGAGTAAACTACTATCAACCACGTCGTGCCAAAGCAAAAGAAACACCTGTTGAAACACGACCAGAAGGCTTACTTCCAGAAGATTTTTATGATGTCTACGATATGCCTGGCAAAAAAATGAATCCTTACCGTGGCTGGGAAATCTACGAAAAAGGTATTTATGATACATTAATGAATTTAAAAGAAAATTATGGCAACATTCGCTGCTACATTTCAGAAAATGGCATGGGCGTAGAAGGAGAAGAACGCTTTGTCAATGAACAAGGAGTCATTGAAGATGATTATCGGATTGAATTCGTGCAAGATCACTTGAAATGGGTGCACCAAGCGATTCAAGAAGGTAGTAATGTTCAAGGATATCATATGTGGACGTGTATGGATAACTGGTCTTGGCTCAATGCCTATAAAAATCGTTATGGCTTCATCGCTGTGGATTTAGATGATGACGCGAAACGGACCATTAAGAAAAGCGGTCGTTGGTTCAAAGAAATGACAGCAAATAACGGCTTTTAGAAAGAGAACCGTTTCTGTGATAAAATGAATTGATACAATGTGCGAGGAGGAAAGAAAATGACAACTAAAAGAGTCAAAAAAATGGGCAAAGAAGAAATGAAAGAGATGTTTGATCTTGTTATCTATGCTTTTAATCAGGAACCCACGGCGGAACGCCAAGAACGTTTTGAAAAATTGTTGTCACATACGCAAAGCTATGGCTTCCTAATTGATGAGCAATTAACAAGTCAAGTGATGGCGACACCTTTTCAAGTGAATTTCCATGGTGTCCGCTATCCCATGGCTGGAATTGGCTATGTGGCTTCTTATCCAGAATATCGTGGTGAAGGCGGCATCTCTGCTATTATGAAAGAAATGTTGGCTGATTTAGCGAAACAAAAGGTTGCCCTTTCTTACTTAGCACCGTTTTCATATCCATTTTATCGTCAATATGGCTATGAACAAACATTTGAACAAGCAGAGTATACAATTAAAACGGAAGATTGGCCACGTGTTAAACGAGTTCCGGGTACCATTAAACGAGTTTCTTGGGCTGACGGTAAAGAGGTCATTAAAGACGTATACCTTGAAAATCAAAGAGCGCACTCTGGTGGTGTGATCCGTGAAACTTGGTGGCTGGATTATACGCTGAATCGTGCAAGTAAACCAAATAATCAAGCGATTTATTATTCGTCAGAAGGGAAAGCGGAAGGCTATGTGATTTATCGGATAGCTGCTGGCACCTTTGAAATCGTAGAATGGAACTATTTAACTAATACAGCTTTTAAAGCTTTAGCTGGGTTTATTGGCTCACATAGTGGTTCCGTTCAATCGTTCCATTGGATTAATGGTTTTGCTGGAAAAGATTTAAATGATTTAATGCCAACGCCAGCAGCTTCTGTAAAAATTTTACCTTACATGATGGCACGAATCGTTGAGTTACAAACATTTCTGGAAAAGTATCCATTTCAATCAGGAGAAAAAGAAACGTATTCTTTAGAGATTGAAGATTCCTATGGGCCATGGAATGAAGGCATTTGGACAATCACAATTGACGAACAAGGAAAAGCAACAGTGACTAAAGGTGCTGTGGAAAAAGAAGGGACTGCTGCTTTGAAAGCAGATATCCAAACGTGGACGCAACTATTCTTGGGCTATCGTTCAGCAGAAACGTTATCTTTTTATGAACGCTTGCAAGGAGATGCAACGACAGTTCAACGTTTAGGCCAACGTTTAGTCAAAGGCATGCCAATTTTAGAAGATTATTTTTAAAAGTGTGTTTATTCGCAAAAAATGACAGAACCTACTATAATAAAAATGTAAAAAGAATTATTTTAGAAAGGTGATGGGGACAATGGCGAAAAAGAAACAAGAAAAAGTTGCACGCAATAATAAAATTGGGCAATATATAGCTATTGCGACAGGACTTTATTATTTAGGAAAAATGATTCTTGATCGGCGGCAAAAAAAATAATAGATAAAAGAACGACGTGTTTCACTGAAAGAAAGTATCTCGCATAATTGTTTATGCGGGATACTTTCTTTTTGTCTATTGACAGATGTAGTGAAGACTTCTAAAATTAAAACAGATTGTTCTCGTAGCTCAGTAGGATAGAGCAACCGCCTCCTAAGCGGTAGGTCGCTGGTTCAATTCCAGTCGGGAACGTAAAAAACACCTTCCAAATGTTTATTTGATAGGTGTTTTGTTTTATTTGTGCCAAAAATGTGCCAAAAATTTTAGAATTCTATTTTTCTTTACAAAACAGAATTGCTATATTATAGTGATTTCGAACACAGAAAAACACAGTAAAATGCTGAATAACCTTAGTTGGGAACGTAAAAAGGCAAGTAAATTTAGGGGGGGAAGACAGATGGCGATTACTATAAATATTTATTATAGTGGGACAAATGGAGGTGCAAGAGAATTTGCCAAAGAAATGATTGCCAGCGGAATTGTAGAGGCAATTCGTGCAGAAAAAGGGAATAGTCGCTATGAATACTTTTTTCCAATGGACGATGAAGAAACAGTTCTGCTGATTGATAGTTGGACAGATCAGGAAGCATTAGACAAACACCACGCTTCTCCAATGATGACCCGTATTATGGAACTTAGAGAAAAATATGATTTGCATATGAAAGTAGAAAGATATGTATCAGATGTAACAGACCCCTTGACAAAAGATGCCGCGTTTATAAGAAAATAACTAGAGTGCAATCATTGATCTTAAAATTTAGTGCTAGGAATATCAGCCGTTTCGACTGATGTTCCTAGCACTTTTTATCTTGTAAGGATGAATCATTTGTTACACACGTTAAATTAAAGAAGGACCATTTGCTCTTCAGTCACAGCCGGTTCGGTTAAAATTTTGGCTTGGGCAGCTGCGAGTTTCGCAATAGGTACCCGATAAGGTGAGCAAGAGATGTAGTTTAGGCCAAGTGTTTGGAAAAACGTGATGGATTGCGGATCACCACCGACTTCTCCACATACGCCAATACTCATGTTTGGTTTAGTACGACGCGCTTTCTCTACAGCTAATTGAATCAGTTGACCAACACCTGTTTGATCTAGTGATTGAAACGGATCTTGGGTAATGATTTTCTTTTCCCGATACGTATTAATGAATTTACCGATATCATCACGAGAAAAACCATAGGTCATTTGTGTTAAATCATTTGTTCCAAAGCTGAAAAAGTCTGCTTCTTCTGCTAACTGATCCGCAATCAGACAAGCTCTAGGTAGTTCAATCATTGTCCCGATTTCGTAAGGGAAAGGAGTCATTTTATGTTCTTCAAAGAGACCGTCAATCGTTTCTTTTAAAATGCGTTTGAGATAGAGAAGTTCTTCTTTTTCGGCGATTAGAGGAATCATCACTTCTGGATAAACAGTAATTCCTTCTTTGACTAATCGAATGGCACTAGTAAATAAGGCTGTAACTTGCATTTTGTATATTTGTGGTTGGGTCACACCTAAGCGACAACCACGATGGCCCAACATTGGATTGGTTTCTTGTAACCGTTCAATTTGTTTGGCGATGGTCACTGGGAACCGTTGTAGTTGCTTCGCCAATAATTGAATATCATTCTTTTCATGAGGCAAAAACTCATGCATCGGCGGATCTAACAAGCGGACCACCATGGGCTTGTCTTGAACTACTTTCAGCATTTGATAAAAGTCTTCCTGTTGAAAATGAAGAAGTTGCTCCAACGCATAGGTTGCTTCCTTTTCAGACTCTGCTAAAATCAGGCGACGCATTTCCAAGACACGCTCTTCACCGAAAAACATATGCTCTGTTCGCGCTAAACCAATCCCCGCTGCGCCAAAACGGATAGCAGTCTCTAAATCTTGTGTAGTTTCTGCATTGGCACGAACAGTTAAATCAGCATATGCATCTGCCCAAGACAAGAGCTCTTGAAGGTCATCGTTATTATCAGCAGAAATTGTAGGAATTTCGCCAAGATAAATTTCCCCCGTTGAGCCATCGACGGAAATGATTGTTCCTTCTAAGATGACCTGTGGCCCGCAGTGTAGTTGTTTGGTTTCTTCATTGACGGTTAAACTTTCACAACCAGTCACACAGCAAGTTCCCATTCCTCGTGCGACCACAGCGGCATGAGAAGTCATTCCGCCACGACTGGTCACAATTGCTTCGCTTACAACCATGCCTTCAATATCTTCTGGTGAAGTTTCTTGACGAACAAGAATGACTTTCTTTCCTAGATTGGTCAGTTCTTTGGCTTTTTCTGCTGTAAAAACAATTTGGCCACTTGCTGCACCAGGACTAGCAGGAAGTCCCATAGCTAAACGTTCCATGTGTTGTCGTTTCTCTTGATCAAACACGGGATGAATTAATTGATCAATCGTATCAGGTGTCACACGCAACAGTGCTTCTTGTTTAGTAATGCGATTTTCTTTGGCTAAGTCTAAAGCAATTTTAACCGTAGCTGCGGCGGTTCGTTTCCCGTTTCTTGTTTGTAAAATATATAATTTTTCATTTTCAATGGTAAATTCAATATCTTGCATGTCACGATAATGATATTCTAAAAGTTCTGCGTAATGGCGAAAATCTTGATAAACTTTTGGCATAGTTAAACGTAAACGACGAATGGGTTCTGGCGTCCGAATACCAGCCACTACATCTTCTCCTTGCGCGTTCAAAAGAAACTCTCCAAACAGTTGATTTTCCCCTGTGACCGGATTTCTAGTGAAAACAACGCCAGTGCCACTGTCTAGTCCACGATTGCCGAAAACCATTTCTTGAATGTTGACAGCTGTACCTAAATCATGTGCAATATGATGTAAGTTCCGATAAACCACCGCACGTTGATTATTCCATGAATCAAAAACAGCTTTGATTGCTTCAAAAAGTTGTGCGACAGGGTCTTGCGGGAAGACCACCTGATGTTGTTCAAAAACTTCTTGGTAGCGGACAATCAAGGCGAAATGATCTGCTTCTTGAAAAGCGGTAATTTTTTTGTTTAGCTCTTGTTCCAAGCGCTCTTTTTGTTGGTCAAATAATTCTTTGGGAATGTGATAGACGACGTCTCCAAACATTTGAATAAGTCGGCGATAACAGTCAAAAGCAAAACCAGGAGAGGTTAAGGTCGCAAATTTTTTCACACGTTGATCATTTAAACCTAAATTTAAAATAGTATCCATCATACCAGGCATCGAGAAGGCAGCACCGCTGCGAACGGAAACTAAGAGAATCTCATTGTCCGCGGTAAAAGATTTGCCTGTTTCAGTTTCTAGATTTTTAACCGCTTTCAAAATTTCTGATTGTAAGTGTTCTTCAAAGAAAGTAGCATCTGCCAAATAGTCCATACAGCAACGGGTTGTAATCGTGAATCCTTGTGGAATCGGCAAACCTAAGCGTGTCATTTCTGCCAAGTTCGCCCCTTTACCACCAAGAGTCTCTTTACCTTCATTGTGTGTTTCGTTAAAAGAATAAATAAACTTTTTCATGCGTGACCTCCGTTTAATATGTGTCTTATATGTTCAATAAACATCATAATAGACGGAAATAAGTTTGTCAATAGAAAAAGTTTTTTGTCAATATGTTGAAAAAACAATAAATATGTGTATAATTGTAAGCGAATGCACAATTTGTTTAAGAGGAATTGAGGAGGAAATGATGAAATTAAGTAAACGACAAGAGCAAATTATCGCTGTTGTAAAAGAGCATCAGCCAGTTAGTGGTGAACGCATTTCGGACATACTAGCCGTTTCACGTGCGACATTGCGTTCTGATTTGTCTTTTTTAACACTTTCAGGAATTTTAAAAGCAAGTCCGAAAGTTGGGTATACTTACGAAAGTGATAATATGGAAGCTTTTTTCTTTTTTGATGTTTTTCAAACAAAAGTTCAGGAGATCATGAGTCCACCATTGATGGTTGCCCAAGACACCTCAATTCGAGATGCGATTACCAACTTATTTATGTATGATGTCGGTTCTCTTTATGTCATGGATGAAGCAAAAGAATTATTAGGGGTTTTGTCACGAAAAGATTTATTACGGGCCTCTTTAAATACAAATATTGATGGCACACCTGTTGCTGTTTGTATGACAAGAGTGCCACATGTGAAAACCTGCACACCAGAATTTACTATTCTTGAAGCTGCTGACACTTTGCAAAAATACGAAGTGGATTCTTTGCCAGTCGTTGAAAAAGAAAATCCTAAAAAAGTTATTGGAAAAATTACGAAAACGAAAATTTTAACCTATATTACGCAACAAGCGAAAGAAGCCGCACAAAACAGATAAGGGAGCTTAATTATGAAAAAAGAGATCATTGTTTATACTATTTCCGATTCACTTGGAGAAACATCACAAAAATTGTTAGCTGCAGCAAGCGCACAATATCCAGATATTTCTTTTCTTAATCGATACAATTTTTCTTTTGTCACAACAGAAGAAGAATTATTAGAGATTTTAAAAGATGCCTTAAAAGATAAAGCCTTAGTTGTCAGTACATTAGTCAGTAAACAACTAATCACAGCGGCGAAAGAATTTAGTGAACGAACAGGGTTGTTATATTTAGATTTAATGGCGCCATTTTTTGAATTAATTCAAGCGAAAGCCGGAGTAGATCCTATTGAAGAGCCTGGACGACGCCACCAACTAGATCGTGCCTATTTTGATAAAATCTCAGCGATTGAATTTGCTGTAAAATATGATGATGGCAAAAATCCTCAAGGGTTTCTTGATTCTGATATATTGTTGTTAGGCGTTTCGCGGACCTCAAAAACGCCAGTCAGTATGTATTTAGCGAATCAAGGCTACCGCGTTTCTAACTTACCATTAATTCCAGAAGTTCCATTGCCGCCAATTTTGGAAGAAATGGATCCACAAAAAATGATTGGTTTAGTTTGTTCGCCAGAAACATTAGGACAGATTCGTAGCAGTCGGTTGGCTTCCTTAGGTTTAGGTAATGAGACCAGTTATACCAATGTTGAACGGATTGAACAAGAATTAGCTTATGCCGAAGAAATTTTTGCGAAGTATGGTATCCCAGTGATTGATGTAACCACAAAATCTGTCGAAGAAACAGCCTTTTTAATTAAAGAAAAACTAGATGAAAGAAATTAAAAAGCTTGGCAACCTCACTAAATTTCAGTGAAGTTGCCAAGCTTTTTATACTTAATTGGGCTTCTTTTTGTTAGTCAATATTTTTTTGATCGACAATGAGTAAAGCAATCATCACGTAGACAATCCAACTACTTTTAGAATAAAGTGTATAGCGTGGTTGCCATTTGCTAGCAAATTTTTCCTTGTATTCGCGTAATCCTTGGAAGGAGTAAATTTCTGAACCAAATTCATAAATTAACGCAGCAATCCGTTCTTGAATAAAACTTTTTCTTGATTGACCAACGTTGGCTAACGGAGCCATCCCTAAATTGAAATAATGAATATTTTCTGTTTTCATATATTCAAATAAATGAATAAATAGGAAATCCATACTTCCAGAAGGGGCTTTTTCTTTATGGTGACGCATCAAGTCGATGGTACCAACTTCATTTGTGTAACTAGGAATGATATTAGCGAAAGAGACCATTTCTCCTTCGGCATTTCGGACAACAGCAATTGGGTTTCTTTGAAGATACGCTTCATCGAAAAATCCTAGTGAAAAGCCTTTTTCTTTTCGATTGTCTAACCAACTATCCGAAATAGCTTTTAATTCGTGCATTTGTTCGGCACTAAAAGGAGGTTGGAGTACGTCAAATGAATAGCCGGCTTTGGTAATTTTATTAAACACTGCGCGGGTACCTTTGAATTTTTTCCCAGACATCGTAAATGTTTCTAGATTAACTAAGGCTTCTTCGCCCATTTTGATAAATTCGTAGCCATATTCGTGTAGTAACATCACGCTGTCCTCATTGGTTTCGTAAAAGACGGGTACATAGCCGAAACGATCTGTTTCTTTAAGGAATGCATCAATCGCCGCAGGAAAATCTTCTTTGTTCCCAGAAGGGTTGCCCATCACAACGCATTTATTATTAATGGTGTTGAATTGTAAAAAGACAGTCGGTTCTTCTTTGGGATATAAGAAAACCTGTTTATCATGAAGAAAGACAAGTTCACTGTCAATATTCCCGCCATAAGTTGTTAAGATATTATGCAAGATACTATCTTCTGGAAACTCACCAACTTGGTGTTTTTTCCCTTGGAGGTAGCGAACAAATAGAAAGTTAAAACTCATAACTAAGAGGATAGCGATAAATCCTGACAACCAGATCCGTTCGGAAGGGAACAAGAAAAATTCCACAAAATGATGACGATGGTGTGGGAAGTTCGGTAAATTATAAACACCAATTACTAGGTATAATAAGGTCAACAAGCCAAAGATAAACCCATCAATCGTCATCCACTCCCAAGAGTAAACCAGTTGTTCACGGTACAATTCTGATTTTGAAAAAATAACGATAAATAATAAAATAGCTAAATAGAAAATGGAAAACATACTAAAGTCAACAACAAATGAATACAAGATAGCACCAATTAATAAAATAATCGTTGGATAATAGGCTCTTTTAACACGATCAGCAATCCCACGTCCCATAATTAATAATGCAAAGCCTAAGACAATACTCGGAATTTGAATAATAATATGAGAACGGAAGGGGTTAATATCTCTTAACCAATGCACTTGAGTGAAGGCTTCTGGAATAGTGGCTAGGAGCACCATCATAATTCCTGAAAAATAAAGTAAAACCACTTCCAGCTTGTGGGCAATTTCCAAAGTAATTTGTTTTAGCAGTTGACGATAATGAGTATCCAACTTTTGGCTTAAGTGTTTTGTAAAGAACAAACAGCCAATTAAGAAAGGAATAATATAATAGAATAAACGATAGAGCAATAACCACAAAACAATAATTTCACGATCGACACCTAAGTTGCTCAGTCCTAAAATCATCATGACATCAAAACTACCTAAAGCCCCTGGAATCATCGAAGCAATCCCAATAATCGAAGCTGCTACATATAAAGGAACAATATCAATTAAAGGAATCGGTACATCTAATAAGTAACCAATACTGATAAAGGTAATTAAAACACCTGTCCATTCTAAAAACGAAGAAACAACTAAAGATAAGCGATTTTTTGCATCGAGGTTACCAAAGGAACTATTTTTTTGGAAATGTAAAATAAGATAAAGTAACGGGAAATAAAGACCGCCACCTAATAACCAAATCCAATATTGCTGTAAATAAGCCATCTTTGGATCAAACTGAACAAGGAAAAAGCAAAGAATACTATAAATAGATAGACCGGATAACACAAAAAGTAAAATATGGGTTAACGCAGGTAAAATTTTCTTTTCCTCTGTTTTATTTCCATAAAATTCAGAACGAAGTCCCATGCTGACCAAACCACCGAATCCACCAATATTATTGATTGTATTGACAATCCAGCTAGATTCAAGGAGTTCCCGTTTTGAGACTTTCAAGTTTAAAATGCGATTTAATGTTAAGTCATAATTTAGCATCGGAGTAACGGAAACTAAACCGATAACCATCATCAATAACAATTTCCATAGCGGAATCTCATCAAAAATCTGTTTTAACTGTTCAAATGAGATCGTTTTACCAATTGATAAAAGTTGGGCAACAACAATAATTGAGACCGCAATAACAAACAGTGTTTTTAGTAATCCTGTATGCGTTTTGATCCAATGAATAATTTGTTTCATTTAGACACCTTCATTTCCTTTAAGAATTTTTCGATTGTTTTATTAAAAATATCTGGTGAGTTTTTGGCAAATAAATGACCCTGTTTATTTACCAAGACCAATTTACCATCAGGAATGGCATCAGCAATCGCCCGTGAATGGGAAAGCGCAATTAAATCTCGACTGCCAGTAATAACAAGAGTAGGACAGGGGATGTGTTCTAAATCTTGTTTTGTCAGTCCAGTATCTTCAAATAACAGAGCCACGATAGGGAGCTGTGCGCGCAATTTTTTTGAAAAAAAAGCGCCAATACGACAAAACCAATATTGAAAATAAGTGGCAATCGTTACATATTTTTTCAGACCAGACATGGTGACATTTCCAGAATTTAAGACGAGTTTGTTGACGAAATCAGGATATAAATGGGTAAAAACCATGGCAATATTTGCTCCGTCACTAAAGCCCAATAAATTAATTTTTGTTAAGTGTTCTTGTTGAATAATACCAGCTAAATCTTCTGCCAAAAGCGGAAAAGTTAATTGACTTTGTGTATTGGTGGAACGTCCATGTCCGCGGGTATCCACCGCAATAACTTGATACTCCTTGGAGAAATAAGAAATTTGATAATTAAAAAAAGTATGATCATTGCCATTACCATGAAGTAACACAAGGGGGTAATTTGTTTCTTTGCCAAAAATTTGATAAAAAATTTGACTGCCATCTATTGTTTGAAAATATTTTTCTATTGCCATTCTCCGTCACCTATCTCATCTATAATCAATCGAGTCCTCTCTCATTATAGAGTCTTTTGTCTTTTTTTTGTAATAAAAAACAGAAAATTTTCCGAACAGTTTTGTAAGGTGTTGTAATATAGTGTGATATAGTAGAAGATAGCCACCTAAAAATTAGACTAGAGGAGGGAAAGTTGATGTCTTTAATCGTTTTAATTGGTGCCCAAGCTGTCGGGAAAATGACCGTTGGCAAGGCTTTAGAAAAGCAGTTAGATGCTAAATTACTATTTAATCATCAAACCATTGACTTATTTGCAAACTATCTTGGGTATACGGAACGTGCATTTCAATTGTCTGATTCCGTTAGAAAGGAACTTTTTCATGCCTTTGTCGAAAATCCAGCCACAAATACAACAAAAAACATTATTTTTACAGTGGTGATTGCTTTTGATCAAGAACAAGATTTTCAATTTTTAGAAGAAATATCAGAAATTTTTCTTAGTAAACATGAAGCCGTCTATTTCGTCGAACTCGTCTCTTCAACAGCAATCCGCCTAGAACGAAATGTTCATCCAGAACGGCTAGAGGCAAAACCTTCAAAACGCGATGTCGACTTTTCTCGAAAAGAATTACTCAATACCTTTAAAGAACATCGATTAGTAAGCCACGAAGGTGAACTAGAAAGTACATTTCCAAATGTAAAAATAACGAAAATAAATAATTCGAACATGACACCAGAAGAAGTAGCAACGAAGATAATTACTACTTTTGGTTTGACATAATGTGAAAGGAACATCGGAATCAATGAAAAAGTTTTTTAAATATCTCGGTAGCTTGATGGTCCTTCTTTTAAGCATAGCTTTAATTTTGATAGGATATTTAACCTTCCGAGAGTTTCGACCACGAGCGGTTGAACCAGTTGCTATAAATAAACAATTTTCAGAGCAAACCATCGAAAAACAGCAATCCATTTCTTTAGTCACGTATAACATAGGCTATGCCGGCCTAGGACAAACAGAAGATTTTTTTATGGACGGTGGCAAAACTGTCCAACCAGTTAATAAGGCAATGGTCCAACAGAATTTAACAGGCATTGAAGAAACCTTAAAAGAATTACCAGCGATGATTTACTTATTCCAAGAAGTCGATCGTCGCTCGCAACGTTCTTATGAAGTCAATCAAGAGGAAGAATTACAAAAACAGCTACAGCTGAACAGCGCATTTGCTTATAATTTTAAGGTAGATTATGTGCCCATTCCTTGGCCGCCGATTGGACGAGTAGAAAGTGGTTTATTAACATTATCAAATGAAAAAATAACAGAGGCTAAACGCATTGCTTTACCCAATCCCTTTCGTTGGCCCGTTAGCATTAGTAACTTAAAACGAGCGCTTCTAGAAACGCGCTTTCCAATTAAAGGCACAGACAAAGAATTAGTGGTTTTTAACTTACATTTGGAAGCCTATGACAATGGGGAAGGGAAGATTGCTCAAAGCAAAAAGTTAGCTGACGTATTATCCCAAGAATACGCTAAAGGAAACTATGTAATTGCTGGAGGTGACTTTAATCAAGTTTTCAAAGGCAGTCATCGATATCCTAACCTAGGTGAAGCTGGTTGGGCACCAGGAGAAATTGATCCTGCAGACTTACCTAAACATTTTTCACTTGCTTATGATGATCAACAACCGACTGTGCGGGTGCTTAATAAGCCTTACACTGGCTCTTATGAAACATCTCAAGTGTATGTAATTGATGGTTTTATTGTTTCTGATAATGTGGCTGTTCATAGCGTGAAAACAAAGGACGAACAATTTAAATATACAGATCACCAACCTGTGAAGATGGAAGTTGGATTGAAATAGAAAAAGTACAAACGGTGCTCATTGCTTGCACCGTTTGTACTTTTTATTTTATAGATAGCCTTTAGTAATAGAGTGAGTGGAATTTAGCATATTTGCTGGGGTTCCTGTAAAAAGAAGCTGTCCGCCATTTTCTCCACCTTCGGGACCTAGTTCAATCAACCAGTCGGCACTTTTAATCACATCAATGTGATGTTCTAATAAAATCAAGCTGTTTCCTTCTTCTACCATTCGATTGAAAAGTTGAAGACTTTGTTGGATATCAATTAAGTGTAAACCATCTGTAGGTTCATCCATTAAATAGATAGCTTTTTTTTGGTGAAGTGTGTCTGCTAATTTTACCCTTTGCAATTCGCCACCAGATAATGTTGAGAGCGATTGATTGAGTTTAAGGTAGCCTAAGCCAACTTCCAGTAAATTTTTTAATGAAAGAGCAAAAGGCTGGTCTTTGAAAAAATCATAGCCATCTTTAACGCTTAAAGCTAGTACTTCAACGATATTTTTTCCGTTATACAGATAATGAAGCACCTCTTCTTTGTAACGCGTTCCGTGACAGGTTTCGCAAATACTAGTAACATCCTCCATAAAAGACATATCGGAGACAATTATTCCTTTCCCCTTGCAAGTAGGACAGGCGCCTTTGGAATTATAGCTAAATAAAGCTGGACTAACATGATTTTCTTCCGCAAACAGTTTGCGGACCTTATCAAAAATATTGAGATAGGTCATTGGTGTGGATCGTAAATTTGCGGTAATGCTTTTTTGTGAAAGATGAATAATTTCTTGGTTATCAGCCTGGGCTTTTTGATAAATTTCTTCCGCTAATGATGATTTACCTGAACCAGCGACCCCACAAATAACAGTCAAAACTCCTAACGGAACTTCGACAGATAGATTGTTTAAATTATGCAGTGTCGCATGTTCGATTGATAAAGACTTCCTTGCTTTTCTTGGTTGGTCGTTTAAAGGGAGCGGCTCTTGAAGGGCTTGACTAGTCAAGGTTTTGGAGGCTAAAAATGCGTCATACGTTCCTGAAAACTGGACATGGCCACCATTTTCGCCTGCGAAAGGTCCTATATCGATGATAAAATCAGCTTCTCTAATTAATTGTGGATTATGTTCCACGAGAACCACGGTGTTTCCTTTATTTTTTAAATTGAGCAATGCACGACTGATCCGTTCGATGTCCTTTGGATGTAAGCCAGCACTTGGTTCATCTAAAATATACATAATATCGTTTAAGGCGCTGTTTACATACTTAGCAATTTTAATCCGCTGTGCTTCACCACCAGAAAGTGTTTCAGTTGCTCGTCCTAATGTGAGGTAGGAGAGACCGATATTAATTAATGCTTCTAGACGTACAAGTAGCTCTTCTTGAATATTTTTTATTAAGGAAAGGTCCATTGAACGAATAAAAGAATGTAATTCAGTGAGTGGCATGTCAACAGCATCAGCAATACTTTTCTGATTAATTTTGCAGCTACGAACACGTTCATTGACTCTACTTCCTAAACAATCAGGACATCTTTTTACGGTAACAAAGTGATTAAGGTATTTTTGATGACGTTTGCCTTCGTCTGTATGCAATATGCTACGTTGCATGCGCGGGACGATTCCTTCATACAAAGCTGTATGAGGCCACTCTTTGGGTGGATTAGCTAGTTTTTGTTGTGGAGCATATAAAAATAATGCTAACTCTTCAGGGGAATAGTCCTTGATTTTTTTATCCAAATCAAATAGACCACTATGGGCATAACGCTTCCACCGCCAGTTGCCAACTGTAAATGTGGGGAAATCGATAGGCCCTTCGTTTAATGATTTGTCATAATCAACTAGCTGATGAAGATTGATTTCGGTAATCTTTCCTAAGCCATCGCATGTTGGACATTTTCCATCCGGATGATTAAACGAAAAAGTATCTGAATAACCAACAAATGGAGAACCTGCTCGTGAAAACAGCAAACGTAAAAACGTATAAATATCTGTGTACGTTCCCACTGTCGAACGAGAATTACCTGCTACTTTTTTCTGGTCAATGACAATTGCAACAGGAAGATTCTCGATTTTTTCAACTTCTGGACGACCATATTTGGGTAAGTAATTTTGAACAAACGAACTAAATGTATCATTTAGTTCACGACGTGATTCAGCGGCTAATGTGTCAAATACTAAGGAGGACTTTCCTGAACCCGAAAGTCCAGTAACAACAGTTAGTTGCTTTTTAGGGATATTGACAGAGACATTCTTCAAATTATTTTGTGTTGCGTGCTTAATTTCAATCCATTCCATTAAAAAACCTCCGTTTCTATTCTATTTTAGCATATAAAAAGAACCTAGCCTAAAAGTTGAACATTGGAATTTTCAAGAGAACTTTACTTTTTAATCGCTTTCATTTATGCTATAAGTAATACAGATTTTTTATCTGTATTAATAGATAAAGGATGTGACTTATGAAGAAGTCGATTTTGTTCAAAAAGTTAGGGATTATTTTATTAATTAGCCAAACACTGGTAGGGGTACCAATGTTGGCACAAGAAAGTATACTAGAAACAACCGTTCAAACAGAGACGGAATCAGTAACAACAGAAACCAGTCAGACTGTAGCTAACTTGGAATCTGAAACTACTAGCCAAACGGTGATGCAGGAAAAAGAATCCTCTTCGGCAATCGCCGAAAGCAGTAGCCGAAATGTGGTTGCAGTAACCACTGAAACCACAAATGAGATACAAAATAGTGATACAGATGGAAAAGCTGTTTCTGCAGAGAATGCTTTTTCAGAAGCAGATTATAAACAAGCAACTGCACTGGAGTTAGCAACTTTAGTAAGAGAAAAAAAGGTGACGAGCGAAGAATTAGTAAAAATTGCGTTGGCCATCACTAAACGTGAAAATCCTACATTAAATGCGGTCATTACTTTACGAGAAGAAGCGGCTTTGACAGAAGCAAAAGCTTTACAAGATACAGGTCAACCATTTCTAGGTGTGCCGCTCTTACTAAAAGGGTTAGGACAATCCTTGAAAGGTGAAAGCAACACGAACGGTTTTGGTTTTCTCCGAGATCAAGTAGCTGGTGGGACATCGACCTTTGTCAAAGCACTACAAAATGCCGGATTCATAATCATTGGTCAAACGAATTATCCAGAATTAGGTTGGAAGAATATTTCAGATTCAAAGTTATATGGCGTTTCCGTCAATCCATGGAATCCTAACCATTATTCAGGTGGTTCTTCAGGCGGAGCGGGTGCTAGTGTCGCCGCGGCATTTGTTCCCATTGCTTCTGGAAGTGATGCTGGTGGCTCTATCCGCATCCCTGCTTCTTGGACAGGCACCGTAGGCTTGAAACCTTCTAGAGGAGTAATCATTGGTAATTCTAATAGTGCAAAAGGTCAAACTGTTCACTTTGGTTTAAGTCGAACCGTGGCGGATACAAATGCATTATTTGAAACCTTATTAACCAAAAAAGATCTTCCTGCGGGACATTTAAGTCAAGCGCAACCCATTGCTTATACAACAGAATCCCCTGCCGGAACGCCTGTAAGTGCCGAAGCAAAAGAGGCGGTCGCTGAAGCTGTTGCTTTTTTAAAAGACCAAGGGTACACATTGGTTGAAGTGAAGCACCCTGTTGATGGGGAACGTCTAATGAAAAATTATTATACTGTAGCTGCTGGCTCAGCAGGAATTGCCGATTTTATGGCGCGGCAGAAATTAAAAAGACCGCTTGAACGAAATGATGTAGAACTGTTAACATGGGCGCTTTTTCAAACAGGAAAAAATATAACGAGTGAAGAGACAACTGCGGCTTGGACAGATATTGCTTTACAAGCACAAGCGATGGACGAATTTTATCAACAGTATCCTATCTTATTAACACCAACGACAGCTGCCACGGCACCTAGTATTGATAATCTGTTACTAAAACCAGAACATGCAGCACAGATGGAAAAAATTGATCAATTGTCACCAGCAGAACAAAAACAATTGATTTATGACCAATGGCTGACGGCGTTCACATATACACCGTTTACACAACAAGCAAATTTATTTGGACATCCAGCATTAAGTGTACCAACTTACGTTTCAAAAGAAGGACTGCCTTTGGGGATTCAATTTAATAGTGCATTAAATGAAGACCGAACGTTGCTACAATTAGGTGCTTTATTTGAAAATAACCACAAGATAAATCAACCACATGTAGAAGAACCAGACAAAGACAAAGAGCCAAATGCAAGCGGCGAACCAGATAAAGACAAAGAACCAGATGCAAGTGGCGAACCAGAAAAAGACAAAGAGCCAGATGCAAGTGGCGAACCAGAAAAAGACAAAGAGCCAGATGCAAGTGGCGAACCAGAAAAAGATAAAGACTCAGATGCAAGTGGCAAACCAGATAAAGACAAAGAAACAAAAACAAGTGAAGGACCAATCGAAGGAAAAGATCAAAACCAAAACCAAAACCAAAACCAAAACCAAAACCAAAACCAAAACCAAAACCAAAACCAAAACCAAAACCAAAACCAAAACCAAAACCAAAACCAAAACCAAAACCAAAACCAAAACCAAAACCAAAACCAAAACCAAAACCAAAACCAAAACCAAAACCAAAACCAAAACCAAAACCAAAACCAAAACCAAAACCAAAACCAAAACCAAAACCAAAACCCAGACAAATCTGGAAAAACTACTAGTGAGTCATCCTTAGATAATTCGCTGAATTCATCAGCAAATCAGGGAACCAAATCAACAGAAAGTACGCATGCTTTTTCTAATAAAAGTATGATTGGGAAACAAGAACAGCTTCCCAAAAAAGTATTACCAAAAGCAGGTGCAGAAGTACCTAGTACTTTCTGGATTGTTTTAGGAGGAGCTTTCTTAGTAACGAGTGGAACGATTTATATAAGGAAAACTAGAAAACGATAACCAGTGACGAGGTCGGGACAGAAGTGTTTAACTCCGAGAAATAAGAAGGAATTTCCGAAAATTGTTCTTTAATTTTTGGAGAATTTCGGCTTATTTCCGAAGGAGTTGCTTCTGTTCCCGCCGTTTATCAATTTTTAAGCCTGGAACAAAAATTCAAAGTGATTTTTGTCCCAGGCTCGCCTTTTTTCTTTGGTATACTAAAACCAATAGGGAAATGGAGGCGAAAGTAATGAGGGCGTTTGAGAAGATTCCAGCGTTTCAGCAATGGCAAAAAGTTGAAGCTATTCACCGTGGTTGGTCAACTGATTTAAAGTTTAAAGTTACCAAAAATCAAGAAACCTTTTTATTGCGAATTTTTCAACAAGAAGAGTTATTAGCTAAACAACAAGAATATCAATTTATCAAAAAAGTAGCGGCGTTAGGATTTCCCAGTTCTAAACCTTTTTTATGTGCACCTATTCCTGAAAGTGAACAAGGATACATGTTATTAACGTATCTAGAAGGTGAAGACTTAAGCGATGTTTTACCCGCTCTTTCTCCCAAAAGACAACTGAACTTAGGCGTAGAGGCGGGCCGCTATTTAAACAAAATCCATAAGCTTTTGTTGCCTGAAAGGATTAGTCAAAGAGAGCTTGCGCAAAATTTATACGAAAAAAAGCAGAGCCAACTAAATAAGTATAAGGAATCTCAATTTTGTATGCCGTACCAGCAGCCAATAATTTCATATTTAGAAAAACAATTACCGTTATTGCAACAACGGCCTGTGGTTTATCAGCATGGAGATTTCCATGTGGGAAATTTTATTTACTTGCCAACTAGGCAGGTCGGTGTGATTGATTTTAATCGATGGGATTTTGGGGATCCTTATGAAGAATTTTACAAGTTACAATTTTTTTCAAGAAATGTTTCGCCATTGTTTGCTTATGGTCAATTACAAGGTTATTTTGCTGGGAAAGTTCCTACCTTATTTTGGCAGTTTCAAAAGCTTTATACTTTTCACGCAGGACTCTATTCTTTAGTTTGGGCACTGAGCTTTGGTGAAAAAGAAATCAGGACTATGGAACAGCAATACCAACAATTACTAGAGGACTATAATTGTGGAGAATTACTAGTTCCCAAATGGTTTTCAACTATCCAAAGAAAGGGATTGAGATTTTAGGTTTATTTCGATAGAATAAAAATAAAAACAGGAGTTTAAGGAATGAAACTAAACGGGATTATTATGATAGCGATTGTTGGAAGCGTTTTATCTAGCTGTGGTTGGCAAAAATCGAAAGAGGAATCACAGAAAGTACAAACCGTACAAACAAACAATGTAAATACTGAAGAAACAAGAGCAATTTCAGCAACCGAAGTTAGTCAAACCACGGCGTTGGAATTAGAGCAAACAACGCAAACACAAGAATTAATTGAATTAGTTACAGAAGAAGGGACGATTTGGAATCAGCAAAAAGCAAAACAGTTAGGACAATACATGGAAACCTGGGGTCAAGAACGCAATCAGAACTATCAAGCGTACCAACCAGGTCACTCTGTAGCTTTTTACACGATTCAAGTGCCTGATGATTTATTGAGTTATGAACCTAAAATACAACCAGCTATTGGGAACAATCCCATTTGGTTAAATTGGTCAGAAACAGGCAGCGAAGGGGGTTATTGTCTGGTGGCAGTATACTCTGACAGTGCGACACAAGTTGCCCAGAAGCATGTCTATTTATTTACTTTAGTGAATGGTGAAGCCAAAGTTTATGTGAGTAAAGAACAGCCAGTAGAGGAGCAACCTTATTTGTTTTTAAAAGAAACAAGCAATACAGAACTGAAAGAACAATTCACAAACCTTGTGAATAATCTTTAATTTTTTATTTAATCAAAAGGAAAAGAAAATTTATCATTGACAAAGTATCCGCTTTCATTTTATTCTGTAGCTACCCCTTGGGAAAGGGCAAAAGGAAGTTTTGAAAGGGATGGAAAAAATGAAGGAAACAAGTTTAGTAATTATTAAGCCAGATGGCGTTGAACGAAAGTTAGTTGGCAAAATCATTCAACGTTTTGAAGATAAAGGTATTGACTTATTGCACCTTAAATTCGAACGACTAACAGTAGAAACAGTGAAGGAACATTATGAGCATTTAAAAGATGAACTATTTTTCCCTGAATTATTAGCCTATATGACAAGTGGCCCAGTGGTTGTGATGGTCGTTGTAGGGGACAATGTGGTTAAAAAAGTGCGTAAATTAGTTGGAGCAACGAATCCGTTAGATGCTGAAAGTGGCACCTTACGAGCGGATTATGGGTTGTCTGTCACCAAAAATTTAATCCATGCTTCTGATTCTGTTCAATCAGCAAAAATTGAGATGCAACGGTTCTTTGGTTAATCAGCAAAAAAGAAACAATCCTTTATTTTTTATAAAGGATTGTTTCTTTTTTATTAATTGTCAGAATATTCCGCTTAAATGGTTGACATCTGGAGGTAGAAGAGTAGTATAGACTACATACTAAATGACTGTGTGTGCTTCAGGAGGATAAAATGATAACAAGTGATGAATTGACAGAAAACCTTAGTCCGTTTGAATTAAGTCTATTTTTAGAGAAGAAATTACATGAAGAAAATCATAATTTAGAAACATTGTTAAATGCAGGGCGAGGCAATCCTAATTGGACGGCGCCAACACCAAGGGAAGCCTTTTTTTTATTAGGTCAATTTGCTACAAAAGAAACGTTAAGAGAGGGGAGCGAACAAACGGCTGGTATGATTCAGCCAAGTTTTGGTAGAACGCAACGCTTCTTAAACTTTTTAGCAGAAAATCCTAGTAAAGGGGCAACCTTCTTACAAGAAATTTGGACAGCAGAGCATAACTATTTTGGGATGGATAAGGAAATGTGGTTAGATGCCATGTTAGACTATGTGATTGGGGATAATTATCCGAATCCTGTTCGTTGCTTGAAGGCGTGTGAACAACCGATTAAAGCATATTTAAATCAAGAATTATTTTCCAGCGAAGCACAACCGTTTGATATTTTTGCCGTTGAAGGTGGTACAGCAGGGATTTGTTACTTGTTTGATACGTTGGCAAATAATTATTTACTAGAAAAAGGTGATCGTATTGCGTTGTTATTACCAACGTTTGCTCCTTATCTAGAAATTCCAGAACTACCACGTTATGATTTTGACGTGGTTAAAATCAAAGCAGAGCAAATGATCATTGATGGAAAAACGACGTATCAATACTCAAACAAGGAAATTGATAAACTAAAAGACCCGTCCATCAAAGCGGTTTTTGTCGTAAATCCCAGCAATCCAACTGCCAATGCTATGGGAAAACCTACCATTGAACAAATCAAACAAATCGTTGCAGTGGATAACCCTAAGCTAATGATTTTAACAGATGACGTTTACGGAACTTTTGTGCCAGCTTTCCGTTCACTATTTACGGAGTTACCTTACAATACAGCCTGTATCTATTCTTATTCTAAATACTTTGGCGCTACCGGTTGGCGTGTGGGGACCATTGCGGTCAGCCAAGAGAACATCTTTGACCAATTATTAAAAGAATTGCCAGTGGCTCGAAAAATGGAATTACAGGCACGTTATGCTACATTGAATGCAGACACAAGCCAAATTAACTTTATCAGCCGCTTAGTCGCAGACAGCCGCGATATTGCGTTGAACCATGCAGCGGGACTTTCTTCTATTCAGCAAGCAATGATGGCTTTATTTAGTTTGTATGCTTTGTTAAAAGACGGTCAAGCATATAAAGACGAAGTGATGGATATTTGTCATACGCGTGAAAAGCTCTTGTTCCGCACCTTAGGCATTGAAGAGCCTTTAGCAAGTTTAAATACAGCATACTATTGTGAAATTAACTTTAGAGATTGGACAGAAAAACGTTATGGCCCAGAATTTTCAAGTTATTTAACGAAATCGTGGACGATCACAAAAGTATTAACTTCGTTAGCAGAAAAAGAAAAATTAATGCTTTTAAAAGCGGATGCTTTCGGGAGTGACAAATGGTCAGTTCGAATTTCTTTAGCCAATTTAGCTACTAACCAATATAGTGAAGTTGGTAAACGAATGATTCGCCTATCTGAACACATTAAAGAAGAGTGGTTGCGCCAAAAGCGCCAAGCAATTAAATAAAAAAACGCTAAGTCTCTTAAGCTGCAGGAGACTTAGCGTTTTTGTTTATTATTTATTCATTTTTCCGTCAGTTTTGGTTTATAAATGTTTGCTACACTGGAGATAAGAGGAAATTAAGCGTTTATAAAAAGGAGAGAAGTGAATGAAACATATTAAAGGAATGTTGGTTTTTATCGGATTATTTGTTTTGGTCGGTTGTACGCCAGATCAAGAGCCAACGAAACAAACAACAAGTGGTCCGCAAGAGACAAAGCAAGTGAAGCAAGTTACCGTCACCAATCAAACGACTTCTGCGGCGGAAAAACAAGCGCCGACTAAAAATGAAGAACTGATTGCTAATCAATTGACTTTTGATTCTCATGAATACACGTACGAAGTGGTTACAGGGGCCACACAAACGACATTTGGGACAACCCCACCATCAAAATATACACCAGAAGAAAAAAAGGAAAAAATGTTTTGGTCCAATCAACCGCCTTTGGGATTAATGACGGGTAACTATTATAAAAATGAAGGTGTATTTACTGGGGGAAATTACGGCATTGTAGAGATTATTACGGAACCTGAAACGCAAAGGATTCTGAATGTTGAGTTTACAGAGTTTGCTAGTGATCCTTATTATGATACACGCTATTCGGGTGTAAACAAACGCCTGTCAGATTATCCTGAATTTCAAGCAAGCAACACGCGCACAGACGATACGTTAGTCACCGTTGTTAATGGTATTACTTATGTAGAAAAACAAATGCGTGACGAAAATCGTGTCACAGGTAATTTTTATACGGTACGCGGTTCATCAACTTCTGCGCGTGAAGGATTAATGCCTTTAGCAGCAGAGATGGACACTTGGCTAAAAGAGCCATCGAAAGAAACGTATATCGGTTACGCAGAAGATTTAGGCAATGGCCTAATCGCTCGACTTCAAGTGATAACAGAAGAGCAGAAAATAAAACATGTCAGCTATGATGAATACTTTTCAGATGAACAGGAAAAAATCACAGAAACAGCCCTGCGGCCTTTTTATCGTCAATCGAAATATTATTCACCAGGATACAATAAACAAACCAACAATTCTTTTATTCATTTTGTAGATGCACTAACAAAGGCCATTACGACACAACAAACTTTATCCGTTAACGAAGAACAAGAGCTACAGCATCCGTCTTTTACTACTTATCAAAGATTGGCTGAAAAAATCAGCACGTTTCAAAATTCATTGAAGGAATAAAAAAACGGAAGTGGGGCATAAGTCGTTTCGACTTATGCCCTACTTTTGTAATCTTAAGATTATCAGCTAAACCAAAGTGAGTTCTTTTTAAAGAAATACTTTTATTTTAGCCTTTTATAGATCTAAATAATTTTCTAAGTAATCTGCTAAACCATCTTGATCATTTGTTTTTTCAGTGACATCGTTGGCTACGGATTTAATTTTATCCGTGGCATTGTTCATAGCAACACCCCAACCAGCATAACTTAACATTTCTTCGTCATTATGTTCATCGCCAAAAGCAATGATATCAGCTGGTTTGACAGATAAAAAGTTCGCCACTTGATCAACGCCATGGGCCTTTTGAATTCCTTTTGCGACCATTTCTAAAATAGGCATTGGACCGCCCCAAGTGCGGACATCAATATAATCACCATATTGTTTTGTCAATGTATCAGCAACTTTTTCAGCTTGGTTTGGTGTGGTCCGAACCATCATTGAGGTAGGATTTGTTCGTAAATTTTTAGCAGTAAGTAAATTATCTAAGGTTGCTTTGGAAGCAAAAAATTTCGGATCGAACCCATCTAACGTATCGATATAAAATGTTTCTTTGTTTTCAGCAGCAACAAAATCTAATTGTAATTCTTTTTTCTGTGCCAAAATGTCAAAGACTAGGTCACGCTCAATATTGGCTTCGCTTTCCAAGTCCCATTTTTTCTCTGGAATGTGGACTAAAGCGCCGTTAAAGTTAACCATAGGGGTCGTTAGGCCAAGTTGTTGGTAAAATTGATGACTCATTCTATAGGGACGTCCAGTGGCAATACTGACGTAATGACCGTTGTCAATCGCTTTTTTTAGTGTTTGTTCGGTTTTTGGACTGATTAAAGACTGTGCATTTAATGTTGTGCCGTCTAAATCAATAGCAATTAATTTTTTCAAGTAAAAATTCCTCCTAAATGCCTTTTACTCAGTCTAGCATAAAACCGAAGATTATCAAGGGGAGAAGCATGTTCATTTATAAGGTTTAAAAAAAAGCTTAAGAAGTATGCTACACTAAAATAAACCGTTTGAAAAAGGAGCGCAGAGCATCTTGAAAAATTCTAGAAATTATTTACGAGTGATCACCTTAATCTATTGTATCTATATGTGGTTATTTGCTACGCATTTTCATTTTATGGCGTTGAACGTGTTGTTAGCCTATATTCCAATTGAACTTAGTTATCTTTTAAGCGCAGAAAAACGTAAAAGGGATTGGTTGATAGGTTTTGCTTGGTTAATTTTTTATCCTAATGCGCCGTACCTATTTACGGATTTTTTTCATTTAGAAACGCTATCTATTTATCGAGGCTTTAATACGATTTTTGCAAACCAAATTGGTGATTGGTGGGCGTTTGTTTGCTTAACTAGCGGGATTGTTATATATGGGCTTTTAGGGATGAAAACAGTAACAACTGTTAGCCGGAAATTGCAAAGTTATTGCGGCTATAGAACAATTGTAGTCTTTCAAGCCAGCCTTCATTTCTTGTCTGCTTTGGCGATTTATGTTGGACGTTTTGATCGATTACACAGTGTCTATCTTTTTATGAGTCCAATTGAAACAGTGAAAATTATCTTTTTTGACTGGTCCCTTCAAAAATTAATGTTTATTTTATTAATGATGTTTCTACAGATGCTATTGTTTGGGCTAATCCAATTATTAGGAAAAGAAGAAGCAATGTAAAGCTTTTTCTTTTTTTATATCTGTAAAACACGAACATTATATAGAAAAATATATATAATAGTTAATATTTTGTTGTAAAAAGATAGCGATTCTCTTATAATCAAAGAGTAATTATTCGAAAACATGGATTTTAAGGGAGAGAAGTGCAATTATGAATACGTTTTTCAAATTAAAGGAAAACAAGACAACGGTATCAACTGAAATAATGGCGGGGGTCACGACCTTTTTTGCAATGAGTTATATTTTATTTGTTAATCCGTCCATTCTTTCAGAAACAGGGATGCCTTTTCAGGCTGTTTTTTTAGCGACCATTATTGCTTCAATCATCGGTACATTAATTATGGGGCTGTTTGCTAATGTACCTTACGCTCAAGCACCGGGGATGGGACTCAATGCTTTCTTCACGTTTACGGTCGTTTTTGGGATGGGGTATACATGGCAACAAGCATTAGCAATGGTTTTTATTTGTGGTTTGATTAACATTTTGATTACAGTGACAAAAATTCGCAAAATGATTATTAAAGCAATTCCAGAGAGTTTACAACATGCTATTGGTGGTGGGATTGGAATTTTTGTCGCTTATGTAGGGTTGAAAAATGCTGGCTTACTAAGTTTCACAGTACAAGCAGAACCTCAAAATGGTGTTGTAAATGGTTCGAGTATCGTGCCCGCTTTAGGAAATTTTGATAATCCAGCCATTATTTTGGCGGTAATTGGGTTAGTTTTAACAACGATTTTAGTTGTCACGAATGTTCGTGGGGCTATTTTAATTGGCATTGTGGTTACTACGTTAGTCGCAATTCCAATGGGGGTGGTAGACACTGCTTCGGTTGATTGGCATGCTAATTCGTTGGGCAATTCATTTAAAGAATTAGGTACAACTTTTGGCGCTGCTTTTGGTGCTGAGGGCTTACAGTCATTGTTTAGTGATTCTTCAAAAATTCCTCAAGTTTTAATGACCATTATTGCCTTCAGTTTATCAGATACGTTTGATACAATTGGAACATTTATCGGTACGGGACGTCGAACAGGGATTTTCTCTAAAGAAGATGAATTAGCTTTAGAAGATAGTAAGGGCTTCAGCACTAAAATGGACAAAGCTCTATTTGCAGATGCTATTGCAACATCTATCGGTGCGATTTTTGGTACATCGAATACGACAACTTATGTAGAAAGTGCAGCAGGAATCGGTGCGGGTGGTCGAACAGGTTTGACATCGGTAGTGGTAGCAATTCTATTTGCCCTAAGTAGTCTTTTTTCACCACTTATTGCTATTGTACCAGCACAAGCTACGGCTCCAGCGTTAATTTTAGTGGGAATTATGATGTTAGCTTCTTTCAAAGACATCAATTGGACGGATTTAGAAGATGCGATTCCAGCATTTTTTGCTTCAATTTTCATGGGATTATGTTATAGCATCTCTTATGGGATTGCTGCTGGGTTCATCTTTTATGCAGTGGTGAAAGTAGTCAAAGGAAAAGCCAAAGAAGTTTCACCAATTATTTGGGTCATTGATGCGTTGTTTATCTTAAACTTTGTAATCTTAGCTATTTTATAGTAAACAGAAGTGAGGCTAAGATAACAGCGGTTAGCTTTGAAGGTGTTGCATTTATTCAGCTGTTTATCTTAAGCCCAAGTGTTAAGAAGTCTGGCAGATTGGTCGTTTTGACCGGTCTGTCAGACTTTTTTTTAAAAGAATTTTCTTTTGAGAGATTCACTCTTTTAGAGTATAGTGGTAGGTGAAGAGGTGATAAGGTGGATAAAAGTATGAAAATAAAATGGAAGCAGAATTTGTTAGTCGCATGGATTGGTTGCTTTTTTACAGGGGCGAGTATTAGCTTAGTTATGCCGTTTATTCCAGTATACGTTGAACAATTAGGGACGCCTAAGAGTCAAGTAGAGTTGTTTTCTGGATTGGCAATTTCTGTCACGGCATTTGCTGCTGCGATTGTTGCACCGATTTGGGGAAATTTAGCTGATCGAAAAGGTCGGAAAATTATGATGATTCGGGCTGCAGCAGGAATGACGATCACAATGGGGGCGTTAGCGTTTGTCCCTAATGTATACTGGCTGTTGATTATGCGTTTTATGAACGGGATTTTATCCGGCTATATTCCTAACGCAACAGCGATGATTGCGTCGCAAGCGCCAAAAGAGAAAAATGGCTGGGCTCTAGGAACATTATCAACAGGTGCAATTGCTGGGACGTTAATTGCGCCATCGATTGGCGGTGCGTTGGCACAGTGGTTTGGAATGGAAAATGTCTTTATTATTACCGGCGTTATTTTATTCATTACAACGTTGTTGACTATCTTTTTAGTTAAAGAAGATTTTCAACCAGTTGAGAAAAAGGATTTATTAACGACGAAAGAAATTTTTAGTAAGATGGATCATGTTTCAGTATTGATTGGTTTGTTTGTGACTACGTTAATTTTACAATTAGGAATTACAAGTATCAGCCCAATCTTAACGCTATATATTCGATCTTTAAGTGGCGATACAGAGAATGTATTATTTGTTAGTGGTTTGATTGTTTCGATTGCCGGCGTTTCAGCAATTATTTCTTCTCCAACTTTGGGAAAAATTGGGGACCGCATTGGGAACCAAAAAGTTTTATTAGGCGGATTAATTCTTTCTTTTATTTGTTACATTCCCATGGCGTTTGTGCAAACACCTTTTCAGTTAGGTGTTTTACGATTCCTTTTAGGTTTTTCAACAGGCGCATTAATGCCATCAATTAATACGTTAATTAGTAAAATAACGCCAACGGAGGGCGTAAGTAGAGTTTATAGTTACAATCAGATGTGTAGTAATTTCGGTCAAGTTTTAGGACCGATGGTAGGGTCAACAGTTGCCCATGGTTTTGGCTATTCTTCTGTTTTTCTGGTAACCGCTTGTTTCGTTTTAGGAAACATTGGGTTGTCCTTCTTTAATTTCCGAAAAGTTTTAAATAAAAAGCTCTAAACAGTTGAAAAGATAAAAAAACCAGTTACAATAACTTTAGTAACTGGTTTTTTCTTATTTAACAGGTTTGGTTTCTTTCGGTACTGCAAAGTGTGCAATTAATAAAATAATAACGGCTGTTGCCAACGATAGAATCGTTGTCATTTTAAAGTCGTATGAACCACCAGATAATGCACCGCCGATATATCCAACGACTTGGCCTAATGCGAAGGTCCAGAAAAATACAACAAGATAACGCATATGAGCACCTCTTTTCTAGCTCTTAGTTTAGCATATTTTCTTTAAAAGTAAAGAATCCGCGATAGGAAAATAAGAGAAGAGGCAAAAAATAGCAAGGATTCAAAAAGGAGCTGTCCAATGTCATTTCCACAATTACATACCGTTACTTCCTATTCGCTTTTATCTAGTACGGTTAGGATTCGTTCCTATGTAAAACAAGCGAAAGCGTTAGGTTATCAAACATTAGCGATTACCGATATCAATGTCTTGCATGGGGCGGTTGAATTTTATGAAGCATGCCAAGAAGCGGGAATTCAACCAATTATCGGTTTAAGATTAGAATATACCCCAGCAGAAAAAGAAGGGCATTCCGAGTTGCTTTTATTTGCTAAAAATTTAAAAGGGTATCAGCAATTAATGCAACTATCTAGCAGCAAAATGACGACAGAGGGTCCCTTTTACTTAGCGGAACATCAATCCTTATTAAGTGATTTATTTGCCGTGACTTTGTCAGCCAAAGGAGAAGTCGCCCAAACATTTTTTGAAGATGAACAACAAGCGGTTCACGCTTTCCAACAACTTGCTTCATATTTTGATCCCCAGTCGTTATTTGTTGAACATTCTTTTTCAATGAATCAACAACGCAATCCAGCGCTCTTTTCTTTTTACCAAAGAGAACAATTACCTGGCGTGGCTTTGCAAGAGGTACGTCATTTAACAAGGGAAGAAGGCTTTGCCGTAACTGTTCTTGAGAGCATCAAAGAAAATAATCAATTGAATATTACAAGCCAAACACCGGAAATAGAAGGTCTGAATTACTTGCGTGAAGCAGAGACGACGATGGAACAAATGCTTCAAATAGCTGGTGCAGAAGTGGTCCAGAATACGATTCAGCTAGCTGGAAATTGCCGAGTTGACATTCCTTTACATCAAAAATTATTACCGCATTTTCCTGTGCCTGATAATCAAACGGCAGGTTCTTATTTACGCACATTGTGTTTAGAAAAATTACCAGAAAGAGTGCCTCATCTAAATGAAGTTTACCAAAAACGATTAGAAAAAGAGTTAACCATCATTCACAATATGGGCTTTGATGATTACTTTTTAATCGTTTGGGATGTGATGGACTTCTGTCATAACAATCAAATTGTTACAGGCGCTGGCCGAGGTTCAGCTGCAGGCTCTTTAGTGTCCTATGTGTTATCAATTACAGATGTAGATCCAATCAAATATGATTTGCTTTTTGAACGTTTTTTGAATCCAGAACGCTACACGATGCCCGATATTGATTTAGATATTCCTGATAATCGGCGGGAGGAAGTTTTAGCTTATGTCAGTCAAAAATATGGTCATTATCACATGGCGCAAATTGCCACGTTTGGTACGATGGCTGCGAAAATGGTTTTACGGGACGTTGCACGTGTTTTCGGGTTGTCCCAGAGTGAAGCGAATCGTTGGTCGGCAGCTGTCCCCAACAAGCTGAAAATTACGTTAGAAGAAGCGTACCAAGAGTCGAAACGGATGCAAGAATTGGTCAATTTTTCACCAAATAATCAATTGCTCTATAAAACAGCTGTTCAGCTAGAAGGATTGCCTCGCCATGTTTCTACGCACGCAGCAGGTGTGGTAATTAGTGATGAAAATCTTTTGAATTTGGTTCCGTTACAACCAGGATCGAATGAAATTTTATTGACCCAATTTACTATGAATGATGTTGAAAAAATTGGTCTTCTGAAAATGGATTTCTTGGGCTTAAGAAATTTATCCATCATTGATGATACCCTCACAGCTGTTAAACGCGTCTATAATCGAACCATTCGTTTAAATCAGATTCCATTAGATGACGAAACAACGCTGGCTTTATTTAGAAAAGGGGAAACAAGTGGTGTTTTCCAGTTTGAATCTGCTGGAATTCGGAATGTATTAAGAAAATTAGGGCCAACTAGCATTGAAGATATTGCTGCTGTCAATGCCTTGTATCGTCCTGGTCCGATGCAAAATATTGATGTTTTCATCCGCCGGAAAAAAGGCTTGGAACAAATTAGTTATCCAGAGCCTAGTCTCGCCCCCATTTTGGAAAATACGTACGGAATTATTGTTTACCAAGAGCAGATTATGCAAGTTGCTGCGAAAATGGCAGGCTTCTCTTTAGGGCAAGCTGACATTTTACGTCGGGCCATTAGTAAAAAGAAAAAAGATGTGCTAGATGAAGAACGAAATCATTTTGTTAATGGTGCGCTACAACAAGGCTATCCTCAAGAGACAGCTAACCAAGTGTACGATTATATAGAGCGCTTTGCTAATTATGGCTTTAACCGCTCGCATGCATTTGCCTATTCCTTTATTGGTTTTCAAATGGCTTACTTGAAGGTTCATTATCCGAGTGCTTTTTATGTCGCATTGTTGCATTCTGTTCGTCATAATCCAACAAAAATTAAAGAATATATTGGCGAAGCTAGAAAAAACAAGCAGACGATTTTGCAGCCGTCAATTAACCAAAGTCACTACAGCTTTTACCTAAATCAGCAACAGCAAATTTTATTTGGTTTTAGTTCTTTAAAAGGAATCCGCCGAGACTTCATTCAAAATATTTTAAATGAACGCCGAGAAAATGGACCGTACAAAACGTTCGATGAGTTTCTTTTGCGAATTGACCGTAAGTGGTTGAAAGTTGAAAATATCGAACCATTGATTGCCATCGGTGCATTTGACGAAATTGCGCCTAATCGCCGTCAATTAGCGGTAGGTTTAGAGAGTAATATCCAAAGTATTCTTCTCAGCGGTGGTAGTATGGATTTGTTAGAAACATTGAAGCCAAAGGAAGAAGAAATTGCCGATTATCCGCTAGAAGAGCGACTAGAACAAGAAGAACAATATTTAGGGGTCTATTTATCAGGACATCCGACAGAAGAGTTCAAAAAAACACGCTTAGCCAAGCAAACGCAACTTGTTCATGAACTTGTTGAAAATCAGCCCACGAAATTATTGATTTATGTCAAAAACATTCGGACGATTCGGACCAAAAAGGGAGAACAAATGGCCTTTGTTGATGGGGATGATACAACAGGAAGTATTTCACTAACGTTGTTCCCAACCGTTTTTCGCCAGTTAAGACAGAGTGTCGAGAAAGGGCAAGTTTATTATGTGGAAGGAAAAGTGGAACGCAGTACGTACAATCAAGAATTGCAAATATTGGTTCAACGAATAGAAAAAGCGCAACAAGTAGAAACATCAATTAGTGACGAAACGTGTTTTATCAGAATTACAAAAGATGTCGAACAAACGGACGTTTTTCAGAAAATGAAAGAGGTACTCAGTCGTCATGCTGGACACATTCCAGTGATTGTCTATTTTGAAAAAACAGGAAAGAAAATAGTATTAAATGAAGAAAATTGGGTCGCTCATACAAGCGCTAGTCAGCAACAATTAGCTTACGTTTTAGGTGAGCAAAACGTCATTTTCAAATGATTTACGGTAAAAAATACTAGTTGTTTTCAACTTTTTTCATTTTTTTCTTCTTAACTCAAGACATTTTGGTTCTTTAATGGTAAAATGAATGACGTAATATTTTTGTATATCAATTTTTGCGAAAAGGTTTCTTTTGGCAGTTGAAAGTATATTATATGAGGTGAAATAGCGAATGAAACGCATTGGTATTTTAACCAGCGGGGGAGATGCCCCTGGAATGAACGCTGCAATTCGTGCAGTCGTACGCAAAAGTATTTTTGATGGAATCGAAGTTTACGGTATTAACTATGGATTTGCCGGTTTAGTCGCAGGCGACATCCGTCGTTTAGATGTTGCTGACGTTGGCGATAAGATTCAACGTGGTGGAACATTCTTGTACTCTGCTCGTTATCCTGAATTTGCTACTGAAGAAGGGCAATTAAAAGGAATCGAACAATTGAAAAAATTCGGTATTGAAGGCTTAGTTGTTATTGGTGGAGACGGTTCTTATCATGGCGCAATGGCTTTGACAAAACGTGGTTTCCCCGCTGTTGGAATTCCTGGAACGATTGATAATGATATTCCTGGAACAGATTTCACAATCGGTTTTGATACAGCGATTAACACTGTTTTGGAATCAATTGACCGAATTCGTGATACAGCGACTTCTCATGTTCGTACATTCGTTATCGAAGTAATGGGACGTAACGCTGGTGATATCGCATTGTGGTCAGGCGTGGCAGGCGGAGCAGATGAAATCATTATTCCTGAACATGATTTTGATATGAAAAACGTTGCCAAACGTATTCAAGAAGGCCGCGACCGCGGGAAAAAACATTGCTTAATCATTTTAGCAGAAGGCGTAATGGGCGGAAATGAATTTGCTGATAAACTTTCTGAATACGGTGATTTCCATACGCGTGTATCAATTTTAGGACACGTGGTTCGTGGGGGCTCGCCAAGTGCTCGTGACCGTGTATTAGCAAGTAAATTTGGGTCATATGCTGTTGAACTTCTAAAAGAAGGCAAAGGCGGTTTATGTATCGGTATGTTAGATAACCAAGTAGTTGCAGCTGATATTATTGACACGTTAGAAAACAATAAACACAAACCAGATTTATCTCTTTATGAGTTAAATCATGAAATTTCTTTTTAATCTTGTATATTAGCTAATCTTATTAGCTTTGTATAAACAAATTTGGAATAGGAGCGTTTTAGTAATGAAAAAAACGAAAATCGTATGTACGATTGGACCAGCTAGTGAATCCGTTGATATGCTAGTAAACTTAATTAATGCAGGTATGAATGTTTGCCGTTTGAACTTTTCACATGGTGACTACGAAGAGCATGGTGCTCGTATTAAAAACATTCGTGAAGCTGTAAAAATTACAGGGAAACGCGTAGCGATCTTACTAGATACAAAAGGTCCTGAAATCCGCACAAATGACATGGAAAATGGCGCAATCACAATGAAAATTGGTGACTCAGTACGTATTTCTATGACAGAAGTTTTAGGAACAAATGAAAAATTCTCAATCACTTATCCAGAATTAATCAATGATGTAAACGTAGGTTCACACATTCTTTTAGATGATGGTTTAATCGATTTAGAAGTAACTGATATCGACCGTGATGCAAACGAAATCGTAACAGTTGTTAAAAACGAAGGCGTCTTGAAAAACAAAAAAGGCGTTAACGTACCAGGCGTTTCTGTAAACTTACCAGGGATCACTGAAAAAGATGCTAACGATATCCGTTTCGGAATTGGTCAAGGAATTGACTTTATCGCAGCTAGCTTCGTTCGTCGTGCTTCTGACGTTTTAGAAATCACTAAAATTTTAGAAGAAGAAAACGCAACACACATCCAAATCATTCCTAAAATCGAAAACCAAGAAGGTATCGATAATATCGATGAAATCTTAAAAGTTTCTGATGGTTTAATGGTTGCTCGTGGTGACATGGGTGTTGAAATTCCAACAGAAGATGTTCCAGTTGTCCAAAAAGCTTTAATTAAAAAATGTAATGCTTTAGGTAAACCAGTTATCACTGCAACACAAATGTTAGATTCAATGCAACGTAACCCACGTCCAACACGTGCGGAAGCAAATGACGTAGCAAACGCAATCTACGATGGAACAGATGCAGTAATGTTATCAGGCGAAACTGCAGCAGGGGATTACCCATTAGAAGCTGTTCAAACAATGGCTCGTATTGCAGTTCGTACAGAAGAAACATTAGTTAACCAAGATTCATTCGCATTGAAATTATATAGCAAAACAGATATGACTGAAGCAATCGGACAATCTGTTGGCCATACAGCACGTAACTTGGGTATCCAAACAATCGTTGCGGCAACAGAATCAGGCCACACAGCACGTATGATCTCTAAATACCGTCCAAAAGCACATATCGTTGCAATTACGTTCTCAGAACAAAAAGCACGTAGCTTATCATTATCATGGGGTGTTTACGCAACAGTTGCTGACAAACCATCAAGCACAGATGAAATGTTTAATTTAGCTTCAAAAGTATCACAAGAAGAAGGTTATGCTTCAGAAGGTGATTTAATCATTATCACTGCTGGTGTTCCAGTTGGCGAAAAAGGCACAACAAACTTAATGAAAATTCAAATGATCGGTTCTAAATTAGTTCAAGGTCAAGGTGTCGGCGAAGAAGCAATTATTGCAAAAGCCGTTGTTGCAGGAACTGCTGAAGAAGCAGTTGCTAAAGCGACTGAAGGAGCTATTTTAGTTACAAAAACAACAGATAAAGAATACATGCCTGCAATTGAAAAAGCATCAGCATTAGTTGTTGAAGAAGGTGGTTTAACTTCTCATGCAGCTGTTGTAGCGATTGCGCAAAATATTCCAGTTATCGTAGGTGCTGCAGATGCAACATCATTAATTAATAATGACGAAGTGATTACTGTTGATCCTCGTCGTGGTATTGTTTACCGCGGAGCAACAACAGCTATCTAAGTCTAATTAATTCAATCATTTGATTTTAAGCAATATGTACTCGGACGCAAAGCTGGGACAAACCGATTCGTCAGTTTGTCTCAGCTTTTTTTACAAAGAAGACAGTAGTACGAAATGTTCAGAAAACACGTATTCAGTAAATAAAGAGTTGGGCGCAAATAGTAAAATTATGTCTTAGTTTTAAATTATCTATGTTATTTCACACAAAAATTTTGTTATTTAATTGAATAAGCGCTAAGTTATCTTCAACAGAAAAACAATTATAAAAAAAACGAAAGAAAAACAGGAAATAAGAAAGGGCTGTCAAGAAAATTTCATTGACAAAGCTTTCATACCCCTGTATAATAGCTTTTGTTGCTTAGGAGTGATAATTATGAAGTGGTCTTTGTTAGAATTAAATAAATACAAAGAAGAGCCGCTAGTGTTTTCAGAAACATTGCATCTTAAAGAAGAGCTTCTTCAACGAGATGATACCTTGTTGGATGTAAGTCCAATCAAAGTAGAAGGCTTATTAGCAGTCAATAAATCAGAATATTTACTTCATTACACTATTCAGGTAACTGTAACCGTTCCTTCATCCCGTTCTTTAGAACCTGTAGCTTTGCCAATGCAAATCACGGTCGATGAAGTCTTTATGACAAAAGAACAAATGGATACAAGAGATGAACGATTTGCAGCTGAAGAGATTATTTTATTGGACAAGCCAACAATTGATTTAGATGAATCTGTCGAAGACAACATTCTATTGTCCATTCCAATTCAAGTGCTTACAGAAGAAGAACAAAACAGTCAAGAAATGCCAAGTGGCAATGACTGGGAAGTGATTTCAGAAGAAGCATATTTGGAAAGTAAGCAGAAAGCAGCAGAACAAACAGTGGATCCTCGTCTGGCTAAACTATCAGAATTACTCAGCGATAATGCTGAAGAGGAAGATAACAGCTAGGTTGGAATATATTGTGTATGTAAATACACGCATCTTTACAAGGAGGTGGAACAACAATGGCAGTACCAGCTAGAAGAACTTCTAAAGCGAAAAAAGCAAAACGTCGCACACACTACAAATTAACAATCAAAGGCTTAAATGCATGCTCAAACTGTGGTGAAATGAAAAAAAGCCATCACGTATGTCCAGCATGTGGTCACTACGATGGAAAAGACGTAATGTCTAAAGAAGCATAAGCATAAAAACATTTTTTGAAATGTTGAATCCCCTAGGCTAACCATGGAGCCTAGGGGATTTGTATTTTTTTAAGAAAATATGAAGAAATTGGAAATTTATTGGCACTATATTGTTTTCATATGAAAGATAGTGCGTTATAATAGTGAGGATTATAAGAGAATGCTCATAGAATTTTCGTTGATTATAATATAGGAGGTCATAAAATGACAAAACAACAATTTGGCGTAGTCGGCATGGCTGTCATGGGGAAAAATCTTGCTTTAAACATTGAAAGCAGAGGCTATACAGTTGCGCTGTATAACCGTACAGGATCAAAAACAACAGAAGTGGTTGAAGAACATCCTGACAAAAACTTTCAAGCAACATACTCAATTGAGGAATTTGTGAATGCAATTGAAAAACCTCGTCGAATTATGTTGATGGTTAAAGCTGGACCTGCAACAGATGCGACAATCCAAGAATTGTTACCACACCTTGATAAAGGCGACATCTTAATTGATGGCGGTAATACGTTCTTCAAAGACACAATGCGACGTAATGAAGAACTAGCAAACTCAGGAATTAACTTTATTGGTACTGGCGTTTCTGGCGGAGAAGAAGGAGCCTTGAAAGGACCATCTATCATGCCTGGCGGACAAAAAGAAGCGTATGAGTTAGTTGCGCCAATTCTTGAAAAAATTTCAGCTAAAGCAGAAGACGGTGAACCATGTGTGACTTACATTGGCCCAAATGGTGCTGGACATTATGTAAAAATGGTTCATAATGGGATTGAATATGGGGACATGCAATTAATTGCTGAATCCTACGATTTAATGAAACAAATCTTAGGTTTATCTGTTGATGAAATGGCAGAGATTTTCAAAGAATGGAACGAAGGCGAATTAGACAGTTACCTTATCGAGATCACGGCTGACATTTTGACACGTAAAGATGATGAAGGAACCGACCAACCAATCGTTGATGTTATTCTTGATGCAGCAGGCAACAAAGGAACAGGTAAATGGACAAGCCAAAGTGCGTTAGATCTTGGTGTACCATTACCATTAATTACAGAATCAGTATTTGCACGTTTTATTTCGGCTTACAAAGAAGAACGCGTAAAAGCAAGTGGCATTTTATCAAAACCTGCAGCCTTTAACTTTGCAGGCGATAAAAAAGAATTGATTGAAAAAATTCGCGAAGCATTATACTTTAGTAAATTAATGAGTTATGCGCAAGGTTTTGCACAACTCCGTGCAGCTTCTGAAGAATACGGATGGGATTTACCATTTGGTGAAATTGCAAAAATCTGGCGAGCAGGTTGTATTATCCGTGCACAATTCTTACAAAAAATTACCGATGCATATGAAAAAAATCCAGCACTTGAAAACTTGTTGTTAGATGAATACTTTGTAGAAATTACGAAAAAATATCAACAAGCCGTTCGTGAAGTTGTTGCGATTGCTGTTCAAGCAGGTGTTCCTGTACCAACATTCTCATCTGCAATTGCTTATTACGATTCTTATCGTTCAGATCGCTTACCAGCGAATTTAATTCAAGCACAACGTGATTACTTCGGTGCTCATACGTACGAACGCACAGACAAAGAAGGAATCTACCATTACAGCTGGTACAACGAAGAATAAACACGCTGGAGACCATGAGTGTGGCTCACCATGCTCATGGTTTTACTGTGGCTTAAAAAAGAACCAGATAGATTGAGTAGTAATTCTCTAATAAGTAGTAAGGAATAAAAAGGTTGAGCTTGAGTATAGCTTTTAAAGAGAAAGGACAATTAATCAAATGAGCAACATTTTAATTATTGAAGATGAAAAGAACTTAGCGAGATTCGTTGAGCTTGAATTAAAACATGAGGGGTATACGACAGAAGTACACTACAATGGTCGTACAGGATTGGAAGCCGCTCTTAACAACGAATGGGATGCTATCCTTCTTGATTTGATGTTACCAGAATTAAATGGATTAGAAGTATGTCGCCGTGTTCGCCAAGTGAAAAATACACCAATTATTATGATGACTGCGCGTGATTCAGTAATTGACCGTGTTTCTGGCTTAGACCATGGAGCGGATGATTATATTGTTAAACCATTTGCAATTGAAGAATTGTTAGCTCGTTTACGTGCGTTACTTCGTCGTATTGATATTGAGGGCGATAAAAACGTTGCAAAACAAACAACGATTACATATCGTGACTTAACAATTGAAAAAGAAAATCGTGTCGTTCGTCGTAATTCTGAAATGATTGAATTAACAAAACGCGAATACGAATTACTATTAACGCTAATGGAAAACGTGAATGTTGTCTTGGCACGTGATGTGTTACTAAATAAAGTTTGGGGCTATGAAACAGAAGTAGAAACAAACGTTGTGGATGTGTATATCCGCTACTTACGAAATAAAATTGACGTACCTGGAGAAGAAAGCTACATCCAAACTGTCCGTGGAACTGGCTACGTTATGCGTTCGTGAGAACTAATTAATGAAAAGAACGATTAAAAAAGAACTGGAAGGCCCATCTTTAACTATAAAGTGGGCTTTCGCAAGTTCTTTCTTTATATTTGTAGTTTTTACCATTTTTGCGGTGATTACCTATAAGTCTTCTGTCAGTCTTATTGTTGCCAAAGAAAAGGAAAATGTCGAAGCAACGATTGCAGAAGTAACAAATCGATTAGCTAATGCCAATGAAAATTTAACGGTAACAGACGTTTTTGACTATTTAAAAACGCCGAGTGAAAGAGATGAAAACTACTATAATAAGCATACAGCAGTAGAAGGTTCGTTTATGGAAATGGACAGTTTCATATCTGAACTAGGACAACCAGAACTTTATTTATCTGTGTATGACACAAACCAAAAGCTAGTTTTTAAAACACAAAATGAATATGATAAGTTATTACAATTGGATCGACAATTACCTGTTGTTCGAACTGTTTTTGATAAAACCGGTTTTTATTCCGTGGAACCTATTTTTTCAAAAGAAACACGAGAAAAGATTGGCTATATTCAAGCGTTTTATGAACTTTCTTCTTTTTATGAAATTCGTAATCATTTATTATTAACACTTGTAGTTTTAGAAGTGATTTCTCTGATTGTAAGTAGTGTCTTAGGCTTTATCCTCTCTTCTTATTTCTTAAAACCATTAAAAGTATTGAGAGACACGATGGATACAATCCGCAAAGACCCGCAATCAGATGTCCACATGCCGGAGATTAATACGAGAGATGAGTTAGCAGATATCTCGGAAATCTTTAATGAAATGTTAGATCGTATGAGACGCTATATCGAACAACAAGAGCAGTTTGTTGAAGATGTTTCCCATGAATTAAGAACGCCCGTTGCGATTATGGAAGGCCATTTAAACCTTTTAAATCGTTGGGGGAAAGACGATCCTGAAATTTTAGATGAATCATTAAAGGCCAGTTTACAAGAAATTAGTCGTATGAAGAGTTTGGTCCAAGAAATGCTTGACCTTTCACGCGCTGAACAAGTGGACACCCAATATGCAAATGAACGAACAGATGCTAAACAAGTAGTCTACCAAGTATTTAATAACTTCCAATTGGTTTATCCTGAGTTTCATATCACATTAGATGACGATTTACCAACCGAAGTTGAACTGAAAATCTATCGTAATCACTTTGAACAATTGCTAATTATTCTATTAGATAATGCGATTAAATATTCAACAGATCGAAAAGAAGTGCATATTTCCATTTCTCGAACGATGAATGAATTTGAAATAGCTGTGCAAGATTTTGGTGAAGGAATCACTGAAGAAGACTTGGAGAAAATATTTGATCGATTCTATCGAGTAGATAAAGCCCGTGCAAGAAATAAAGGTGGTAATGGCTTAGGTCTATCGATTGCAAAACAATTAGTCGAAAACTATAAAGGACGTATTGATGCAGAAAGCGTAGTGCATCAAGGAACGATCTTTAGAATTTTTATTCCAATCGCTGGAATAAAAGAAGAGAGCAACGTACAATAAAGTACGTTGCTTTTTTTACGAATGATTAACGAACATTTCAGTAAGAGAAAAGGGATTATAAGATAAAGAAACGAATGTTTTCTTTGCAGAAAATATTCATCGTTCGAAATTGAAAAAAATGTTATTTTTCTGCAAAATAATAGTTGCGTTTTAGAAAAATCCTTGGTATATTAATATCTGTTCTGACAAACAGTTCGTTAAGAAAAAAGTTTTAAAAAGTTAAAAATTTTTCTTGACGAAAAGATAAATAACATGTTAGAATAACAAAGTCGTTAAAGAGATTGCTTTTAAATCAATCGTTTGATCAAAAAAACTTGTTATAAAATAACAAAAAAGTTTTAAAAAGTTGTTGACAAACAACTGAGATAATGATAAGATATAGAAGTTGTCACAACAGACGGCAACGACCGAGCAAAACAACTTAAAAAACTTTTTCAAAAAAGTTCTTGACATTCAAACGAAAGTTTGTTATGATATAAAAGTTGCTGCGAGGTAACGTAGACCTTTGAAAACTGAACAAAGAATAGACGAACCAAATGTGTAGGGCGTCTTGATTCAATTCAAGACAACAAACATTTTTAATAAGCAAGCAATATGCTAGCAAACAAATTGAGCTTAACAATCGCAAGATTGTTCTAACTTTTATTATGAGAGTTTGATCCTGGCTCAGGACGAACGCTGGCGGCGTGCCTAATACATGCAAGTCGAACGCTTCTTTCCTCCCGAGTGCTTGCACTCAATTGGAAAGAGGAGTGGCGGACGGGTGAGTAACACGTGGGTAACCTACCCATCAGAGGGGGATAACACTTGGAAACAGGTGCTAATACCGCATAACAGTTTATGCCGCATGGCATAAGAGTGAAAGGCGCTTTCGGGTGTCGCTGATGGATGGACCCGCGGTGCATTAGCTAGTTGGTGAGGTAACGGCTCACCAAGGCCACGATGCATAGCCGACCTGAGAGGGTGATCGGCCACACTGGGACTGAGACACGGCCCAGACTCCTACGGGAGGCAGCAGTAGGGAATCTTCGGCAATGGACGAAAGTCTGACCGAGCAACGCCGCGTGAGTGAAGAAGGTTTTCGGATCGTAAAACTCTGTTGTTAGAGAAGAACAAGGACGTTAGTAACTGAACGTCCCCTGACGGTATCTAACCAGAAAGCCACGGCTAACTACGTGCCAGCAGCCGCGGTAATACGTAGGTGGCAAGCGTTGTCCGGATTTATTGGGCGTAAAGCGAGCGCAGGCGGTTTCTTAAGTCTGATGTGAAAGCCCCCGGCTCAACCGGGGAGGGTCATTGGAAACTGGGAGACTTGAGTGCAGAAGAGGAGAGTGGAATTCCATGTGTAGCGGTGAAATGCGTAGATATATGGAGGAACACCAGTGGCGAAGGCGGCTCTCTGGTCTGTAACTGACGCTGAGGCTCGAAAGCGTGGGGAGCAAACAGGATTAGATACCCTGGTAGTCCACGCCGTAAACGATGAGTGCTAAGTGTTGGAGGGTTTCCGCCCTTCAGTGCTGCAGCAAACGCATTAAGCACTCCGCCTGGGGAGTACGACCGCAAGGTTGAAACTCAAAGGAATTGACGGGGGCCCGCACAAGCGGTGGAGCATGTGGTTTAATTCGAAGCAACGCGAAGAACCTTACCAGGTCTTGACATCCTTTGACCACTCTAGAGATAGAGCTTTCCCTTCGGGGACAAAGTGACAGGTGGTGCATGGTTGTCGTCAGCTCGTGTCGTGAGATGTTGGGTTAAGTCCCGCAACGAGCGCAACCCTTATTGTTAGTTGCCATCATTTAGTTGGGCACTCTAGCGAGACTGCCGGTGACAAACCGGAGGAAGGTGGGGATGACGTCAAATCATCATGCCCCTTATGACCTGGGCTACACACGTGCTACAATGGGAAGTACAACGAGTCGCTAGACCGCGAGGTCATGCAAATCTCTTAAAGCTTCTCTCAGTTCGGATTGCAGGCTGCAACTCGCCTGCATGAAGCCGGAATCGCTAGTAATCGCGGATCAGCACGCCGCGGTGAATACGTTCCCGGGCCTTGTACACACCGCCCGTCACACCACGAGAGTTTGTAACACCCGAAGTCGGTGAGGTAACCTTTTTGGAGCCAGCCGCCTAAGGTGGGATAGATGATTGGGGTGAAGTCGTAACAAGGTAGCCGTATCGGAAGGTGCGGCTGGATCACCTCCTTTCTAAGGAATATTACGGAAATACACATTTCGTCTTTACTTTGTTCAGTTTTGAGAGGTCTACTCTCAATCAAATAAATTCGGGGCCTTAGCTCAGCTGGGAGAGCGCCTGCTTTGCACGCAGGAGGTCAGCGGTTCGATCCCGCTAGGCTCCATTGATAGCTTTTGCTATCAGATTCGTTCATTGAAAACTGGATATTGAAGTAAAAAGAATCAAAACAAACCGAGAACACCGCGTTGAATGAGTTTTTTAATAAGTTCAATTGCTTATTTATTGATTAACCTTCTATCGCTAGAAGAAGTGATCAAGACCCAACCGTAAGGTTGATAAGGTTAAGTGAATAAGGGCGCACGGTGGATGCCTTGGCACTAGGAGCCGATGAAGGACGGGACTAACACCGATATGCTTTGGGGAGCTGTAAGTAAGCTATGATCCAGAGATTTCCGAATGGGGGAACCCAATATCTTTTATAGGATATTACTTTTCAGTGAATACATAGCTGATTAGAGGTAGACGCAGAGAACTGAAACATCTTAGTACCTGCAGGAAGAGAAAGAAAATTCGATTCCCTGAGTAGCGGCGAGCGAAACGGGAAGAGCCCAAACCAACAAGCTTGCTTGTTGGGGTTGTAGGACTCCAATATGGTAGTCTGTTAGTATAGTTGAAGGATTTGGAAAATTCCGCTAAAGAGGGTGAAAGCCCCGTAGACGAAATGCTGACAACACCTAGGAGGATCCTGAGTACGGCGGAACACGAGAAATTCCGTCGGAATCCGCGGGGACCATCCCGCAAGGCTAAATACTCCCTAGTGACCGATAGTGAACCAGTACCGTGAGGGAAAGGTGAAAAGCACCCCGGAAGGGGAGTGAAATAGATCCTGAAACCGTGTGCCTACAACAAGTCAAAGCTCGTTAATGAGTGATGGCGTGCCTTTTGTAGAATGAACCGGCGAGTTACGATTGCATGCGAGGTTAAGTCGAAGAGACGGAGCCGCAGCGAAAGCGAGTCTGAATAGGGCGAATGAGTATGTAGTCGTAGACCCGAAACCATGTGATCTACCCATGTCCAGGTTGAAGGTGCGGTAAAACGCACTGGAGGACCGAACCCACGTACGTTGAAAAGTGCGGGGATGAGGTGTGGGTAGCGGAGAAATTCCAAACGAACTTGGAGATAGCTGGTTCTCTCCGAAATAGCTTTAGGGCTAGCCTCGGAATTGAGAATGATGGAGGTAGAGCACTGTTTGGACTAGGGGCCCATCTCGGGTTACCGAATTCAGATAAACTCCGAATGCCATTCATTTATATCCGGGAGTCAGACTGCGA